>NZ_CAKKLY010000059.1 GCF_918698095.1 Arthrobacter sp. Bi83 | reverse complement strand
TACAAGGGTTACGGCGGTCATAGCGTGGGGGAAACGCCCGGTCCCATTCCGAACCCGGAAGCTAAGACCCACAGCGCCGATGGTACTGCACCCGGGAGGGTGTGGGAGAGTAGGTCACCGCCGGACACTATTTACGGCCAAGGCCCCGACAGCAAATGTCGGGGCCTTCGCTCTTTAACCCCAAATATCCCCCCGGTGTCGACGGGCCCTGCCAGGACGGCCCCGCCTCTGCCCGGCCGCGGTGCCGACAGACTCAACGGCAGGGGTTTTGCACCGGCCGAGATTTATAGGCACGCTCTCTCACTACCTGCACCGAAAAAGGGACCCTCACTCACTTCCTGCACCCTCTCCGGCCACGCCCTCTCACTTCCTGCAGCTTCCTGGGCAACGCTCTCTCACCCCACCAAGGTCGGCCCGGGCACCCAGGCCAGCACGCCGCCGTCGAACCCGACAGCATGAAAAAGCGTCGGTGACTTTCCTGCGGGAAGTGAGGGAGCGTCCGTGACTTTCCCCCAGGAAGTGAGGGAGCGTCGGTGACTTTCCCGCAGGAAGTGAGAGAGCGTCGGTGACTTTCCCGCAGGAAGTGAGAGAGCGTCGGTGACTTTCCCGCAGGAAGTGAGAGAGCGTCGCAGTGGGGCGTGCGGGAAGTGAGAGAGGGTGGCGCCCCTTTCCCCGCGGCGTCGTGCTTTATGTTCGCTGAGACTTTATGTTCGCTGAGATAGGCCGGCGACAGTCCGCTGAGGGCGCAATTCGAAGCAAAACCCCCGAATTTCCGGTGATTTAGGTCAAAAAGTCGCGGAAACACGCGGAATTTGTCCCCCTCACGAGTGCAAGCTGGTAAGTTTTCGAACAGTGGCTTGTACGCATGCCGCGTGCAGGCTCCAGAAATCAAAAGCGTCCAGGAGGACATAAATGGCTAAGAACCGTAGTGAACTTGTTGCAGAGGTAGCAGGCAAGGCCGGCACCAGCCAGGCAGCCGTCAACTCCGTGCTCGATGCACTGTTCGAGGTTTTCGAATCTTCCGTCGCCTCCGGCGAGAAGATCACCATCCCGGGCTGGCTCGCAGTTGAGCGCACCGACCGTGCAGCCCGCACTGGCCGCAACCCGCAGACCGGCGAGACCATCCAGATCGCAGCCGGCCACAGCGTCAAGCTGACCGCAGGCTCCAAGCTGAAGGCAGCTGTCTCCAACAAGAAGTAGTCTTCTTTTACAGCTCTGACGGAGCGGCAACCCTCTCGGTTGCCGCTCCGCTTGCGTTTAAGCCCCCCTTCCCGCCGGCCCGCCGCGTGCGCCACTCGGCTCCGATTCGCTGCGCAGGCGGCGGTAGCGGACAATGGGTAGGTGCCCTCAGCAGCAGAATCCCGTGTCCCACAGCCTGCGCCCAACCCGGAAGCGCAGAGCCAAGCTGACGCCGCGCTCGGCATTACCCGGCCCTGGCGGTTGGCGGGACTGGCTGCACTTTTCCTGGGACTCGCGGCAGCACTGCTGTTCTCGGGTGCAGCCGCCGCCCGGGAGGTCTCCGATCCCGGGGCCATGGTCCGCTGGGGCCTTCCCGTCAGCAAGGCAGTCCACAACATCTCGCTGGCCACCGTGATCGGCGGGCTCATCTTCGCCGCAGGCATCCTGCCGAAGAACCTGGGCAGAGGCCGCTCCAAGCAGGAGGATGCGCCGGAGCACCCGGCCTTCGCGCGCGCCATGGGCGTCGCAGCGGCCGCAGGTGTGGCGTGGACGCTCTCCGCGATCGCCGTGCTGGTCCTCACCTATGCCGACGTGGCAGGGCAGGGGATCTCCGGCGACGCGGAATTCACCAAAGCACTGGTCTTCTTCATGACCGACATAGCGACCGGACGCGCCTGGCTGGCCGTAACGGTCATCGCGGCCGTGGTTACTACCGCGCTGTTCGGCGTCCGGTCACTGACGGGCCTGGCGCTGACCCTGGTGCTTGCACTGGCCGGGCTGGTGCCCACCGCGCTCATCGGACATTCGGCGAGCTCGAATGACCACGACGGTGCCATCAGCTCACTGGGCCTGCACCTCGTGGGCGTGAGTGTCTGGGTCGGCGGCATCATCCTGCTGGCGCTGCTCTCGGGCGTCCTGGCCGGCTCGCGGACTTCCGTGGGTGGGGCCGCGGCGTCCTTGCCCGGCGGCCCGGCTGACATCACCGAGCCGACGCTGCGGCGTTTCTCGTCGCTGGCGGGATTCGCCTTCGCGCTGGTCTTCGCCTCCGGCGTGCTCAACGCCAGCGTCCGGGTGACCAACTGGGGCGATCTGTTCGGCTCGCCCTATGGCCAGCTGATCCTCGCGAAGACGGCCGCCACAATCGTGCTCGGCGGCATCGGGTTCATGCACCGGCAGTGGGTGATCCCGCAGCTGGGCCGCAAGGGTTCGGTCATGTCCTCGCGGCGCGTGCTGTGGCAGCTGATCCTGATGGAGCTCCTCATTATGGGGGCCACATCCGGAATCGCCGTAGCGCTCGGCCGTTCGGCACCGCCCGAACCGACCACCTACGCCCCTGATGCTTCGCCGGCTTTCATCCTGTCCGGTTACAACCTGCCGCCGGAGCTGACCCCGCAACGCTGGCTCACCGAGTGGCGCCTGGACTGGACCTGGGTTGCGGTGGCCGTCTTCGGGCTGGTGTCCTACTTCCTGGGCGTGGCCAAGGTCCGCGCCCGGGGGGACAAATGGCAGCTCTTCCGGTCCGCCAACTGGGTGGTCGGCCTGCTGGTGCTGACGTATGTGACCTCAGGGCCGCCGGCCGTATATGGTCGTGTGCTGTTTTCCGCGCACATGGTGGACCACATGGCCCTGACCATGGTGGCGCCACTCTTCCTCGTCCTGGGCGCCCCCGTGACGCTTGCGCTGCGGGCACTGCCTGCCCGGGGCGACGGCTCCCGGGGCCTGCGCGAGTGGCTGCTGCTGTTCGTCCACTCAAAGTTCTCGCAGCTCGTGACCCACCCGCTCTTCGCCGCAGCAAACTTCGCCGGTTCGATCGTGCTGTTCTACTACTCCGATGCCTTTGGCTTCGCGATGCGGGAACACGTGGGCCACGAGCTGATGAACCTGCACTTTGCGCTGACCGGGTACATCTTCGTGCTCAGCATGATCGGCACCGACCCGCTTCCGCGGCGTGCCCCCTTCCCGCTGCGGCTCGTGCTGCTGCTGGCCACCATGGGCTTCCACGCATTCTTCGGCGTCGCCATCATGGGCGGCACCGGCCTGCTCGCCGCCGACTACTTCGGCAACCTTGGCCGGAACTGGGGGCCGTCGGCACTCCTGGACCAGCAACTGGGCGGCGCAGTGGCCTGGGGCATCGGCGAAGTGCCCACGCTGCTGGTGGCGATCGGCGTCGCCGTCATGTGGTCCAGGTCCGATGAACGGGAGACGCGCCGCACGGACCGGGCCGCGGACAGGAATAACGACGCCGATCTCACCGCTTACAACGATATGTTTGCCAAATTGGCCGAACGCGACGCCAAGCTGGCTGAACGCAACTCAAAGCTGGAAGGACGCTGATGAGCGAAACCGTACGCACCCACCACCGGGTACGCGCCTCCGAACTGGTGGGCCGCAACTGGCTGAACACCGGCGGCAAGTCCCTCGACCTGGAGGCCCTGCGCGGCAAGATTGTACTGCTGGACTTCTGGACCTTCTGCTGCATCAACTGCCTGCATGTCCTGGACGAACTGCGCCCGCTGGAAGAGAAGTACTCCGACGTCCTGGTAACGGTCGGCGTGCACTCGCCGAAATTCGAGCATGAAGCAGATCCTGTGGCCCTCGCCGCCGCCGTGGAACGCTACGAGATCCACCACCCGGTCCTGGACGACCCCGAGCTGGAAACCTGGAAGGCCTACACGGCACGAGCCTGGCCCACGCTGGTCGTCATCGACCCCGAGGGCTACATCGTGGCCCATCTGTCCGGCGAAGGCCACGCTGACGGCCTTGCCGTGCTCATCCCCGAGCTGATTGCCGAGCACGAAGCCCGCGGGACCCTCCACCGCGGCAACGGCCCGTATGTGGCGCCGGAGCCGACGTCGGGCACCCTGCGGTTCCCGGGCAAGGCCCTGTACCTCCCGGCGGGGCGGGGAACCTCTGCTGTCGCTTCCGCCGAAGAGCCCGACGCCGGTGCTGCCGCCGGCACAGACGCCGGCACCTGGCTGGTCACGGACACGGGCCACCACCGCCTCCTGGAGCTCGGCACCGACTTCCGGACGGTGCTCGGAACCTTCGGGACCGGCACCAAAGGGCACGCCGACGGCCCCGCGGCAGCACTGGACTCCCGTGAGCCGATCGCGGAATTCAACGAACCGCAGGGACTTGTCCTGCTGCCGGAAGACGTGGCAACGAAGACGGGCTACGACGTCGTGATTGCAGACACTGTCAACCACCGACTGAGGGGGCTGTCGCTTGCAGACGGAACCGTCACCACCCTTGTTGGAAACGGCGTGCAGCGACTGCTGGAGACCGGCCCGGCCCGCGTTGACGAAGACGCTGCAGGCTTCACCGGACGCCTCAGCGAACACCCGCTTGAGGTCTCCCTCAGCTCTCCGTGGGATGTGGTGTGGTCAGCCAGGCTGAACGCCGTGGTGATCGCCATGGCCGGCGTGCACCAGATCTTCAGCTTTGACCCCCTGTCGGGGGCCGTGTCCATCATCGCGGGCAACGGACTCGAGGGGCTGCTTGACGGGGCCGCCCATGAAGCGTGGTTTGCCCAGCCGTCCGGTCTGGCCGAGGACGCCGACGGCAACATCTGGGTGGCGGACTCTGAGACCTCCGCCCTCCGGAAGCTCGCGATTGACGACGACGGGACCGTCACCGTTGAATCGGCAGTCGGCAAGGGCCTCTTCGATTTCGGTTTCCGCGACGGCGAGGCCGCGGAGGCTCGCCTGCAGCACCCGCTCGGGGTCACCGTGCTTCCGGACGGTTCGGTGGCCATAGCCGACACGTACAACGGTGCGGTGCGGCGCTACGACCCTGTGACCAAGACCGTGTCCACCCTCGCACGGGGGCTTTCCGAGCCCTCCGATGTGATCGTGGACCACACCCAGGTGGCCGGCAAGGAGCCGCTGCTGGTGGTGGTGGAGGCCAACAAACACCAGCTCGTGTACGTCCCCATCCCCAAGGAGGCCCAGCAGGTGGACGAGGGCGCCGCGCAGACGCACCGGCCCAAGAGCCCCGTCGCCCCGGGACTCCTCGAGCTGACGGTCCGCTTCACCGCGCCCACCGGCCAGAAGCTTGATGACCGCTGGGGCGATCCCACGCAGCTGAAGATCTCGTCCACGCCGCCCGAGTTGCTGGTGGCCGGGGGCGGGACGTCCGTGGGCCTGCTCCGTACCCTGGAGCTTTCCTCCGACGTGCCCGAGGGCGTGCTGCACATTACCGCACGTGCCGCAGCCTGCGACGGCCCGGAAACCGATGACGGCGAGATCCCGGACCACGCCGCGTGCCACCTGTACCAGCAGGACTGGGGCATCCCGGTGGTGCTGCAGGCAGACGGTGACGCCGAATTGGTCCTGGACCTCCGCGGCATGGACTAGGCGTACTTGCGTACTTGCGTGCTGAACTGGCCCGGCTTTGGACCCCCAGGGGTTGAGAGCCGGGCCAGCTTTGTCGGGGCCGCGGCGCTGCGCCGGCACCCGGCAGCCGGGCGGGACTAGAAGCTCAGGAGCGGCGTGACCTTGATGGTGTCGCCGTCGATGTCCAAGCGCGTGGTGAAGCTGAAGTCGTGCACCACGTTCAGGGCGGAGACGGCGCCCGTGAAGAGGTCAACCTGCTGGGCGGTGATTCTGGCCTTGCCGTCAAGGGGTGCCACCACCCATTTGCCGTCGAACGGCTCGATGCTGATCTTCGGGTACTCGGTGATGCCCCATTTGATGGTGCCGTCCACAACCCGGTTGTTGGTGGCATGGTAGAACGGGCAGTCGGGCTGAAGCCTCTGCTGCTTATCGGCCTCGGCGGCGCATTTGTCGAGGAATTCCTTGACCCGGGACGCCACAGCCTGGTTCAGCTCCTCCGTGGCGTGTGTCAGGAGGTTCAGGGGTGCAGCGGGGACGTCCCGCCCGGCAACTGTGGCGCGTGTGGGCGGGGCCGCGAAGAATTGGCCGTTGAGCGAGGCCTCGTACTCTCCAGGGTAGAACACGGCAAAGGTGTTGCGGCCGCCGGGCATATTCACCGGGATGCCGTTGAGGGTGGCATCGCTGGAGTTCACCACGGTCACGTCCACCGTGGGAAGCGCCGCAGGCACAAACGCCCATTTGTTGAAGAACAGCCACTCGGTGCCGGTGCTCTCAAGCAGGAACTCGGTCCGCAGCCTGCTGCCGTCGATCGTGTACTCCATGGGCACCATCACCCGCTTGCCGCCGCGCGATTCGGCATCGCCAAGCTTCACGTTGGCAATCCGCGAGGCGGACGTCTGCAGTGCCGTGCCGTCGAGCATGGCTGCGTCGGCGTCGGGCACGGAGGCGCGGAGCAGGCCCAACGCCCGCTCACCCTCGCCCTTCTGCAGGGCGTCCAGGTATTCGCGCACGGGCTGCTGCGGGCTGGCCACGGAATTGTTCACCAGATTGACCGAAACGATGGCTCCGGCCACGGCAAGCATGAGGCCCAGTAGCCATCCGGCCGCCATCCTCACCAACGCTTGACTCATCTGCACGCCCCTTACGTTACCTGCAAGTTACGTGAACGCAGGAGTAACAGGCGCCGTGCATGACGCGGGGCAGCCACAGAAAAACGTCCGACGGCGGGGCGTCGCCGGTGCCGGTGGCGCCTTCTGGCGCTAGCGGCGCCGCCGGGACGACGTGCCGAAAACGCCGCGTAATAGCTCGCGGCCCAGCTGTGTTCCCATCGAGCGGACCATGCTTTTCAGGCCTCCGCCGAGGGCCCCGCCGAGCGCGCCCGTGATGTCCTCCATCATGCCGCCGGCAGGGGGAGCCGGGCGCGGTGCAGGCGCCTGACGGGTTTCGGGGGCCGGCCTGCTGCTGGGGCGTCCAAGGATTTCCTCCTCGATGCGGCGGGCGTCGGCGTCCACTGCGTTGGGATCCAGGCTGCCGGGGACGAACACCCCGGGGGACGGAACCGGCGGCAGGCCCGGTGCCGCGGCACCCGTAGGCGCGGCGGCCTTTCCGGACAGTTTTTCATAGGCGGAAACGTTGTCCACGGCAGTCCCGTACTTGGCGAGCAGCACCGAACCGGCCACTGTGCTCTTGACCAGTTCTTCCGTGCTGGGGCCCATGACAGACTCGGGGGCCCGGAGACGGGTGAGGGCCACCGGCGTGGGCGCGCCCTTCTCGTTCATGACCGTGATGACGGCTTCGCCAATGCCTGCCGAGGTGAGCGTTTCCTCGAGGTCGTAATCACTGACAGGGAAGGTGGAGACGGTGGCCTTGAGTGCCTTGGCATCCTCCGGCGTGAAGGCCCGGAGGGCGTGCTGGACGCGGTTGGCCAGCTGGCCGAGCACGTCTGCCGGGACGTCCTTCGGCGTCTGCGTTACAAAGAAGATGCCCACGCCCTTGGACCGGATCAGCCGGACAGTGGTGGTGATGGCTTCAAGGAACGCCTTGGAAGCGTCATTGAACAGGAGGTGGGCCTCATCGAGGAAAAAGACCAGCTTGGGTTTGTCGAGGTCGCCGGCCTCGGGCAGGTCCTCGAACAGGTCCGCCAGGAGCCACATCAGGAAGGTGGAGAACACCATGGGCTTGGTCTGCAGGGTGGGCAGCTCGAGGCAGGTGATGACTCCGCGGCCGTCAGGGGCGGTACGGAGAAGTTCGGCGGTGTCGAACTCGGGCTCGCCGAAGAAACGCTCCATGCCCTGCGCTTCCAGTGTCACCAGCTCGCGGAGGATGACCCCTGCCGTTGCCTTGGACAGGCCGCCCAGGTCCTGCAGGGCCGCCTTGCCCTCGTCCGACGTGAGGAACTGGATGACGGCACGGAGGTCTTTGAGGTCGATCAGTTCGAGGTTGTTCTTGTCCGCGAAGTGGAAGACGAGCTGGAGGCTGGATTCCTGCGTGTCGTTGAGCTCCATGACGCGGGAAAGCAGAATGGGCCCGAAAGAGGTGATGGTGGCGCGGACAGGAATGCCGTTGCCGTCCCCGCCGAGGGCCAGGAACTCCACCGGAAACGTTTTGCCGGCCCACGGCTGCCCGATGCTTTCGGTCCGCGCCGCCAGCTTTTCACTCCCGGTTGCAGCAGTGGCGAGGCCGGACAGATCGCCCTTGATGTCCGCCAGGAAAACGGGCACGCCGGCGGTGGAGAGCTGCTCGGCCATCATGTGCAGCGTAACGGTCTTGCCGGTGCCGGTGGCGCCGGCGACGAGCCCGTGCCGGTTCATCATGGACAGCGGCAGCCGGACCGGCGCATCTTTGTGAAGTTCGCCGTCGACGATGGCGGCCCCCAGCTCGATCGTGGCACCCTCAAGCGCATAGCCTTTTTGGATGGTGGCGACTTTGTCTGCTGTTGATTTGTTGGCCATGCGGCTAGCTTAGTGGCGGACCACCGCCCGGCGGCCAGCCTTGGCGGACAAAACTGTGGACAGCGTCACCCGGCCCGGCAGAAATAACCCCCGTGCCGCCGTCGTTGTGGAAGGTGTGCCGTGCAACCATCCGTCCCGGCACGCCAGCGAAACGCAACGAAAGGCCGGCTCCACCGTGACTGTTCCCCTCTCCATCCTTGACCTTGCGACCATCGGCAAGGGCCAGACGGCGGCGGAGAGCTTCGCCGGGAGCGTTGCCATGGCGCAGAGCGCGGAGCGGCTGGGCTACCGGCGCGTCTGGTACGCCGAGCACCACAACATGTCCTCGATTGCATCTTCGGCCACGAGCGTCCTGATCGCGCACGTTGCCGCGCACACCGAGAGCATCCGGCTGGGGGCTGGTGGAGTGATGCTGCCCAACCACTCGCCGCTCACCATCGCCGAGCAGTTCGGGACACTTGAGACGCTGCACCCGGGGCGCATCGACCTGGGACTGGGCCGTGCACCCGGCAGCGACCAGAACACCATGCGGGCGCTCCGCCGCGACCCCGGTTCGGCCGACACCTTTCCCCAGGACGTCCTGGAACTGCAGGGTTACCTGAGCGGACCCACGCGCATCCAAGGCGTTGAAGCTACCCCGGGCAAGGGAACCAATGTTCCCCTGTACATCCTGGGCTCGTCCCTGTTCGGGGCCCGGCTCGCCGCACAGCTGGGACTGCCCTATGCCTTCGCTTCCCACTTTGCTCCGAACGCGCTTCAGGACGCGGTGGCCATCTACCGCCGGGAATTCAAGCCGTCTGAGCAGCTCGCGGCACCGCACGTCATCGCCGGAGTCAATGTGATTGCGGCCGAGTCGGCGTCGGACGCGCAGTCGACCTTTAAGGACACCCTGCGCGCCCGCGTCTCGCTGTTCTTCGGCGGCGGGCGGGAGTTCACGGACGACGAAGCGGACATGGTCCTGGACTCCCCGCAGGGCCAGCATGTCTCGCAGATGATGAAGTACTCCGCTGTGGGCACGCCGGACGTCGTCATGGAGTACCTGGACGGATTCGCGAAGCATGCCGACGCCGACGAACTCATCGTCGCGCACCAAAGCACCGGCACCGCTGCGCGGCTGCATTCAGTGGAACTGCTGGCGGAAGCAGCCGGCCTGGCCCGCGTGTGACAAACGTTTAAATAATATTTATCTGCGGTGTGTGAAAGCCATCCAAGGAACGGATCCGCAGGTCAGCGTAATTTCTGCCCCATGCCCCGCGTTTCATTGAGGGTTTAATGGACCGTTATTCAACCGATATCTTTTGACTTCGACGCCGACCACAACTTAACGTTATGTGCGCAAGGTCTCCATTTACTCCGGTGGTGGCGGGGACTCCCAGGCCGCCGGACGCATTAGCTTCTGCACGCGCAGAGCGTGGCAAGTCAGTCGAAAGTAGCGGTCTCGCATAGTCACTACACGTGATCCCCGCACGCCCAAAAGGCGTTGAGGGGCCAGTTCGGCGCTGCCTGATTTCAAATCCACGGATGGAATGCGATCAGCTCCGTTCACAAACAGACCCAGGTGAAAACATGAAGATCAAATCCACCGGCGCAGCCCTACTCATGACCTTCCTCATGGTCAGCGGCCTGGTTGCGGGATTCTCGGCCCCGGCCTCAGCTGCGGGCACGACATACTACGTCAGCGCTGCCGGCAGCGACAGCAATGCGGGCACGTCCAGCGCTGCCCCCTGGAAGACCCTGACAAAACTCAATCAGGCCGTTCTCAAGCCGGGAGACACCGTCAGCCTCCGCAAGGGCGACACCTGGACCGGCGGCATTGTGACTGCCCAGAGCGGCACGTCCACAGCGCCGATCACCCTGAACAGTTACGGCACCGGCAACGCGCCGACAGTCACCGGCGGCAAGTCCGGCAACTGCGTCAGGATCAACGGCAACTACACCACCGTCGACGGACTGCGGGCCGTTTCCTGCGGCTACGCGGGTTTCAGCCTTACCGGGGACCGCAATATCGTGCAGAACTCCAGCGCCTCCACCAATGCAGTTGGCCTCAAAATCGGTACCGGCTCCGATTTCGGCAAGTACACGGGCAATTCACTGACGAACAACAACGTGATGAACGTGAATACCCTCGGTACGAATTGCGGAACACCTTCTGCCGTGAACTGCAATGACGACTCCGGCGCCTTTGGCGTGCTGATCAACGGTAACGACAATGAGTTTTCCGGCAATACCGTCAGCGGTTCGACAGGGAAGTCCTACGACTACAACCAGGACGGCGGCGCTTTTGAAATCTACAACGGCAACCGCAACAACATTCACCACAATGTGTCCCTGGATAACAACAACTTCTCCGAACTCGGAAGGTCCTCGGGGACGGCGGACGCCAACACGTTCCGCTATAACCTGGTCCGCTCCACCTGTGGAGCAAACTGCTCCGAAGCCAAGGGCCTGATCGCCCGAGGAAACGGCACGTCCTTCGGGCCCACCAACGGAACTGTTTTCGAGTTCAACACGGTCTACCTCACGGGTACGCAGTCCCAGGCGATCGTTTGCCACGCAACCTGCCCGTCCTCCACGGTGATCCGAGCCAACATCCTCGTGGGTGTCAAGAACTCGCTGTGGATCAACGGTTCAGGCTGGACCGAGAAGCAGAACGTTCTCAACGGGCCTGTGAACGTCACACCGAACAGCACCTCCACCACCGCGTCAGCGCGTTTCGTGAGCGCCCCGACTGACCTCCGCCTCACCAGCATCAGTCCAGCCATCGACCGGGCCGGGGCCAGCGCCTACACCCTGGACCTGGCCGGAGCTCCTTCCACCCAGAACGGCGACTGCGCGGGAACGGCGGCCGCGGACTCCGGCGCCTATGAGTACGATTCGCCGAACTGCTGAGTCGGGCAGCCGGTAGCCCCCCGATCGGCTAGCGCCAGCACCTGAGTCCGCCTGGGCCACACCGCAATGTGGCCCGGGCGGACTTTTTGCATTCTGCGACGAAGTTACATGACCGCAATGACCGGGATATTCAGGGGAAACGGCAGCAGCGGAAACTGAAGGTGTCCAAAACCGCTTGGGGATGATCCGAAGGATTTTCGCGCATGCCAACTCCGCTCAACCAGACGGTGGCCGCTTCCGCACTGCTGACAAAATCTTTGCCGCTGGACCTGCTGAGGGCCTTTGTCCAGTCGGAAGCCGCGGACGACGGACTCACCCCCAAACTGCTCGGCGAGCTGAAGATCCTGGCCCGCACTCCGGGGCTGCTCGTGGCCTGCAATTACGGCGGAACGCTGTGCGCCGCGGAGGGCATCTCCACCGAAACGTTGCCCCTGGGCGGCGCGGCGATTGCCCTCCGCGCCCTGGCTGCGCTGCCCAACACGCATGCCGCCGTCATCTCCGGCCGGTCCTTGCGGGACCTCGCGGCGGTGTCGCGGCTTCCCGCGGAGGTGCACCTCGTGGGGTCGCACGGGGCCGAGTTCGATATGGGCTTCGCCCACGGGCTGTCCCTGGCCACCGAATCCGTCCTGCAGCAGGCCAACCAGGCCCTGCTTGAATCGATCGGCGCGTACAAGGGCATCAGCATCGAACGGAAACCGGTGGCCGTCTCGGTGCATACCCGCCCGGCGGCTCCCGAGGTCGCATCCGAGGCAGCACAGAAGGCCGAGGAGGTGGCCCGGGCGCACGGCCTGTTCTTCGTTGTGGACGGTTCCGTGCTGGATCTGTCCGTGACTGCGCCCTCCAAAGCCGAGGCGCTGGAACACCTGCGCGCCCGCCTCGGCGTGAGCGCGGCGCTGTACGCGGGGGATGCCGCGAGCGACGAATTGGCGATGGCCACGCTCCGCGGCCCCGACATGGGACTGTGGGTGGGAGGCCTGCCCACCTCGGCGAAGCACCGGCTGAGGGACCCGGAATCGTTCGCGCGCGTGCTGGCCATCCTCTTCGAACTGCGGCGTGCGTGGCTGTTCGGCGAGGATGCGGTGGGCCTGGAACGGCATTCCATGATCGGCAATGGCTCCTCCACGGCACTGCTCACGCCCGAGGCCAAGATCTGCTGGATGAGCCACCCCCTGCCGGACTCCGGCTCGCTCTTTGCGCATATTCTGGGCGGCGATGCGGCCGGCCATTTCTCGGTGGAGCCGGTCAAAGCCTCACAGGTGCTGGGCCAGCGCTACGTGGACAGCACCATGATCGTTGAGACCCGCTGGGCGGACGTCACCGTGACCGACTATCTCGAACCGGCCCCGGACGGGATCACCAGCCTGGTCCGGGTGCTGTCCGGTACGGGTGCGGCGCGGATCGTCTTTGCGCCCCGGCCGGACTACGCCAACGCGCCGTTCAGCATGGAAGCGCGCGGCGGCGAACTGCACGTCGTCGGCACGTCAGACCCCATCGTTTTGCTCGCTCCCGGCGTCAGCTTCGCCGTCGCCTCGGACGGCCGGCACGCGACGGCAACAGCCGAGATCAACCTGCAGCACGGTCCCGTGGTCCTCAATCTCCGCTGCGGTGACACCGGGATGCAACACCCGAACGGGACAGACGAAACCGCCCGCCGCTCCGCCGTCGCGCATCATTCCCGCCGCTGGGTGCAGGGCCTGGTGCTGCCCGCTGTGAAGCCGTCGCTGGTGCGGCGCTCGGCCCTGGTCCTGCGCGCGCTGGTCCATGAACCCACCGGCGCCGTGCTGGCGGCACCCACCACGTCGTTGCCGGAAGGGATCGGCGGCACCCGCAACTGGGATTACCGTTACTGCTGGCTCAGGGACGGTTCCATGACCGTGAACGCGCTCGTGGACCTGGGGTCGACGGCGGAGGCCGAGGGCTTCCTGAGGTGGCTTGGCGGGATTCTTGCCAACGCCCCCGGCCCGGAGTGGCTGCATCCGCTCTACTCGGTCACCGGGGCGCCGCTGTCCACCGAAGCCATCATCGAAAGCCTGCCCGGGTATGCGGGATCGCGGCCCGTGCGGATCGGCAACGCCGCCGACCACCAGGTCCAGCTGGACGTGTTTGGGCCCATTGCGGAGCTGATCCACGGGCTGAGCGAAGCGCAGGGTTCGCTGGCCGACTCGCACTGGGAGCTGATGGTGCAGATGACGCGCGCGGTGCTGGCCCGGTGGCATGAGGCGGACCACGGCATCTGGGAGGCCAGGCGCGCCGCGCGGCACCACGTCTATACCAAGGTCATGTGCTGGGTGACCCTGGACCGCGCCCTCCGCACCGCAGCCCGCCACGGCCGCGAGCCCGGGCCCTCCTGGGCTTCCACAGCAGCCACCATCAGGGACGAGGTGCTCCGGGAGGGCTGGGACGAGTCTGCTGCCTCCTACACCGTCGCTTACGACAGTCCGGACCTTGATGCCGCCGTCCTGCACATCGGACTGTCGGGCCTGCTGGAGGTGACCGACCAGCGCTTCCTGGACACCGTCACCGCCGTGGAGCGGGAGCTCCGCGTCGGGCCCACCGTCTTCCGGTACAGGTACGATGACGGCCTGCCGGGCCTGGAGGGCGGCTTCCACATCTGCACCACCTGGCTCATTGAAGCGTATGTGGCGGTGGGCCGCATCGCGGAGGCCTGGGATCTGTTCGATCAGCTGGTCAACCTGTTCGGGCCCACCGGGCTGCTGCCGGAGGAGTACGATCCGGGCACCGAGACCCATCTGGGAAACCACCCGCAGGCGTACTCGCACCTCGGCTTCATCCGCTGTGCCCGGCTCCTGGACCAGCATCAGCGAAGCTAGGCCAGAGCGGCCGTGTCCGCGCTCCTAGCGAATACCGGTGCGGGCGGCCGAGAAGATGGCCGGTGCGGCGCCTTCCCCGGTGGCCAGGTCGGCCAGGATCCTGCCCACCACTGGCGTGAACTTGAAGCCATGGCCGGCAAAGCCGGCCCCGATGACCACCGGGCCGATGCGGTCCAGGACGAAGTTGTGGTCAGCGGCGGTGGTGTAGGTGCAGCTGATGTCGGCCATGGAACCGGCATCAACGCCCGGCAGCCAGTGCCTGGCGTAGCGCTGCAGGGCGGCCCGCTGCAGCGGCTCAGGCTGGAACGATCTGTGGTCCGGGTCCACCACCGGACCCACTCCGTGCCATCCGGCCTTGATGCCTTCGCCGGGGGTGTGCATGCCGTACACGGGAGAGTACCAGTCGTCGTACTCGCCACCGGGGCCAGGGAAATGGTTGAAGCCGGGCCAGTCGGCGCCATCATCCGCGATGCCGAAATGGGCGGGCTGCTCCTGGGTTACGGTCAGCCGCGGCATTCCCGCCACACCGGTGAGCAGCTTCGATGTCCAGCCGCCGGCGGTGACCACCGCCTGGCGGGCGGTAAGCACCTCGGTGCGGCCGCCGTCGTCCACGGTGAGTAGGACATCGTCGTCGAGAATAATCCTCAGGTCCAGGACCTTTACATGGTGGCGGACCGCCGCGCCGTTCCGGACCGCCAGCCTTTGAAAGGCCGGCAGCGCCGCGTCCGGATTCAGCTGGCCGCCGTCCGGCATGTGCAGGACCTGCTGATCGAAGCGGATGCCGCGCCAGCGCTCGGCGGCTTCAGCCAGGGGCAGGAAGTCGGCCCTGAGGCCGGCACTGTTCAGTGCGGCATGCATGGTGCCAAGCTGCGGATCCGGACCGTGGTTTACGACGCCGGTGCGCGCCAGCAGCCGCTCGCCGCTCTCGTCTTCGAGTTCAGCCCAGAGCCGGAGTGCCTCCGCCAGCATGGCGACGTAGTCCGGCTCGGAGTACGCCAGGCTGAGGTTCCGGGTGGAGCCGTGCGATGCGCCGACGCGGTGCCCAGGCCCGAACTGTTCCAGCAGGGTCACGTCGCGCCCTCGCTTGGCCAAAGCCCAGGCGGCAGCGGAGCCCATGGCCCCGCCTCCGATGACGACGGTGTCCAAGGATGTGTTCAAGGTTCCTCCACGTTCGGTCGAAGGGCGTTCACGTCAGCAGCACGGCCACGCCGATCATGGCCGGCACGGCCACCACGGTGGTGATCAGCACCGTGTCCTTGGCAACGGTGAGGCCGGTCTTGTAGCGGCTGGCGGCCACGAAGACGTTCTGGGCCGTGGGCAGGGCGGACGTCACCACGACGGCGAAGAGCGCCTGGCCGTCCATGCCCAGCGCGAAGCGGGCAAAGGCATAGGCGATCGCCGGGTGGACGAAGAGCTTGAAGGCGCTCGCCAGCAGGGTGTCAATCCGGCGTCCCATGGCGGCCTGCAGCGGCCGGGAACCGTTCAGGCTCATGCCGAAGGCCATCAGCATGGCCGGAATGGCGGCACCGCCGATCAGGTGGATGGGCTGCAGGACAAGCGGCGGAACCTGCCAGCCAGTCCCGGCCACCACCAGCCCCAGGGCGGAGCCGACGATCATCGGGTTCTTCACGATCATCAGGACGAAGCGGAGCGGCGTGGTGCGGTGGGCGCTGGTGGTCGAATCAAGGGCCATGAGGAACAGCGGCGTGAAGAACGCGAGCTGAAAGATCAGCAGGGGAGCCACATAGCTGGCGTCGCCCAGGACGTACACGGCGATGGGGATGCCGAGGTTGGCCGAGTTTGCCAGGGAGGCACTCATGGATGACATGAGTGCCTCCGGAATGCTGCGCTTGAGCAGGAACCTGACGATGACGAAGAAGATGGCAGCGGTGGCCATGGCGCCCACGGCAGTGACCAGCAACGGGGCGGCGAAAACGTCGTGAAGCCGTGCCTTGCTGAGGGTCTCGAAGAGCAGGGCGGGACTGGCCACGAAGAAGGTCAGCCCGCTGAGGACCTGACGGGCATTTTCGCCCAGGATGCCCTGCCTACCGACGAACATGCCCACCAGGATGATGGTCCAGACAACGAAAAAGCCCGCAAGAACGCCTAGCATCCGGTTGTCGCAGAAGGCTCGTAAGTGCAGGGGGTGGCGTCCACCGTCCCAGCCTAATCAGATTTATTCGGCGAAGGACGGGCTTGTGGCAGGGATCTCGCTATTCGGGCAGTGAGAGTTGCCCTGGGTCAGATGCGGGGCGCAGTCAGCTGCACGTGGCGTTGTTCAACGCAAACGGCGGGCGCATGAGCCCGGCGGTGTGGCCCTCGGCAGGATCGTTGCCGATCCGGACAATCTTGTTGTCCTTGTCAACGTGGACCACCTTGGGAGTGTAGGCCCTGGCCTCTTCCGTGGTCATCTGGGCGTAGGTGATCAGAATGACGAGGTCGTTTTCGTGCATCAGGTGCGCGGCCGCGCCGTTGATCCCGATGACACCGGAACCGCGCTCGCCGGCGATGGTGTAGGTCTCAAGGCGGGCGCCGTTGGTGACGTCCACAATGGCCACGAGCTCGCCGGGCAGGATGTCGGCAGCATCCAGCAGGTCCAGGTCTACGGTGACGGAGCCCACGTAGTGCAGGTCCGCGTGCGTGACAGTGGCGCGGTGGATCTTGGACTTAAACATTGTGCGATTCATAACTTCAACAGTCTAACGCCGGGCAAGCCGTATCGCTGTGACGCAGGAGACACTATGGCGATGCTTCCATTTCATGATCTTTGGCCGCCGCGATCGAGGCAGCGGTGGCCGCCAGGATCTCACGGGCGGCGAGAATGGCTGGGCGCTGGGCGCTTGAGCGGCGCGCTGATGTGAAGACCGTCCTGCGCGGTTTCCCGGGCAGTTCCATCAGCTGGGCTGTGGTGCCGCGGCCGGTCCAGACCAAATCCGGCATGAGGGCGACGGCGTTGCCCGATTCAATCAACCGGATCTGGGCCTGGAGGTCTGCGGTTTCAAAGCGCACGTCGGGTTCGAAGCCCGCGCTTCTGCAGGCCTGCTCGGCCCAGTGACGCGAGGCGGCGCCGCGCGGCTCCATGACCCACGGCAGCTCCTCCGTGTCCGCGAGCGACGTGATGACCTTCCTGTCCGCGGCCGGGGGCGGCACGGCAAGCCTGATGGCATCACTGGTCAGCCGTACCCGGTCCAGTTCCGGATACCGGGGTGCGGCGTGCCCGGGATACTGCTCGGCAATGACGAGGTCGAAGTCCCGGGCCCACGTTTCATGCAGGGCCGTTTCCGGCTCCCGCTGCGTCATTTCGATCCGCACCTCCGGGTAGCTGGCGGTCATGCGGGTCAAGGTGTCCGGCATGAGCGCCAGCGCCGCCGACTGGAAGACGGCGATCCGGACAGTGCCGGAGACGGTGGTGAGCGACGCGGCGAGGTCGGCCTCGGCCTGCTCCAGCGTCTCGAGGAGCTGTGCCGTGTGGGCCACCAGGACTTCCGCCTGGGGAGTGAGCTGGACTCTCCGGCCGGTTTTCCTGAGCAATTCCACCCCTACTTCCTTCTCAAGCAGGGCCAGTTGCTGGGACACTGAGGACGGACTGTACTGCAGGGCGGCGGCCACCTCGGCGAGGGTGCCCCGGATCTTCAGCTCGCGGAGCAGTCTCAGGCGGCGGACGTCGAGCACTGACTGTTCCTTTGGGTTGAGTAAATGAGTGGATGAACTAATGAATACTGTTTAGAAGTATTCACTTTATCTAATGCAACGTTGCTTGCATACTGATCAGAGTTACCCCCATCACAGGGCGGATGATGGGGCCGCACCTACGCAGGAGTCCTTGATGACCATTAAAGATCCCACCCAGTCTGTGATGCGGCGCAAGCCCATCGATGACATCGAAGTAGAGAACAAGCACAGCGGCCTGTTCAAGTCCCTTGGGCTGTGGCAGCTCACGGCCATCGGCGTCGGCGGCATTATCGGCGTTGGCATCTTTTCGCTCGCCGGCCTCGTGGCCCATGGTAGCGAGGACACCCCCGGCGTCGGCCCGGCCGTCCTGTTTTCCTTTCTGATCGCGGGCCTGGCATCAGCGGCCGCGGCGCTCTCCTATGCCGAATTTGCCGGCATGATCCCGCGCGCTGGCTCCGCCTATACATACGGATACGTGGCCCTTGGGGAGGTCATCGGCTGGTTCATCGGCTGGGACCTGCTGCTGGAGTACATTGCCATCGTGGCGGTGGTGGCCATCGGCATCTCCGGCTACTTCGATGCCTTCCTGTCCGGTATCGGGATCCATATGCCCGTCTGGATGACGTCGACAGCGGATGAGGGCAAGGGCGGCATCGTCAACATTCCCGCGATCGTGGTCTGCCTCATCGTGACCTGGATCCTGTCCCGTGGCACCAAGGCGTTCGGCCGGTTTGAACTCGTGGCCGTGGCCATCAAGGTGGTCCTGATCATATTCATCATCGGATTGGGCATCTTCTACGTCGACACCAACAACTACAATCCGTTCATGCCGAGTGGCTTCGGCCCAGTGGTGGCAGGTTCGGCCACCGTGTTCTTCGCCGTGTTCGGCTACGACGCCATGAGTACCGCGGCGGAGGAGGCTACCGACGGCAAGAAGCACATGCCCAAGGCCATCATCCTCTCCCTCATCGTGGCCATGCTCCTTTATGTTGCCGCCACTTTGGTACTGACCGGGATGCAGAATTACCAAGAGATCGACCCAAAGGCTGGGTTCGCGTCTGCCTTCTCCTCGGTGGGGCTGCCGGTGATCGCCACCATCATTTCCGTTTTCGCCGTCCTTTCCATCCTCACGGTGATGCTGACCTTCCTCCTGGGTGTCACCCGCGTCTGGTTCTCAATGAGCCGCGACGGACTGCTCCCGGGCTGGTTCGCCAAGACGGACCGGCACGGCACTCCGCAGCGCGTCACCTGGATCGCCGGCATCACATCAGCGTTCCTGGCGGGAGTTTTCCCCATCAAGGAGGTCGCGGATCTGACCAACATCGGCATTCTGGCCGCCTTCGTCGTCGTCTGTCTCTCGGTCATCATCTTCCGCTACAAGAGGCCCGACGCCCCGCGTACCTTTCGGCTCCCGCTGATGCCCTTGGTGCCAGCCTTCGGCATCCTGTCCTCCGGCTTCCTCATGACGCAACTTCCCTTCGCCACCTGGGTGCGGTTCGTCATCTGGCTCATCATCGGCCTGACCATCTACTTCGGCTACGGACGGAAGCACTCCCTAATGAACCCGAACAGCCCGCGTCACAACGAGGCCGTGGAGATGCACACCCCGGTGAACTAGCAACGCGAACGCTCTCTCACTTCCTGTCGCAAATCACAGGACGCTCTCTCACATATTGCGGAATATTGACGAACCCTCTCTCACCCAGTGAGAGAGGGTTCGTTGTCTTTCTGCAGGAAGTGCGAGAGCGTCCGGCGGGGAGGCGACCGGAAGTGAGAGAGCGTCCGGGGGAGGTTGCCGAATATTGTCCAAAAAGGTGGGCAAATCCGCCGCATTTCCGAACGTTCGGACGGGTCCGCGAGCCTTCGGTTTTTCTAACTTGTATTGCTCAGAAAAGATCGCTTTATCTTATGTGAATGCAGGCTCATACTGATGAGTGAGACGGTCCCCACCCACTGAAAGAGCGAGACAGCCATGACCAACACCGCAACGGATCACCGAGTGAATGCAGGCAAGGACGCCGCTGAAACCGGCGCCGTCGCCACCGCCCCGTCCGGCTCCGGCGTCGCCGAGGCCGCAGCCCTGGCCGAGGAAACCATTGTCCTGGTCCGCCACTGGCTGACCGAAGCCGCCAAGGTACCCGTGGACGCTTCCGCGGAACAGCTCGCCGGCGTCCTGAAGGACCCGAACGGCCTTGACTTCACCGTCGGTTTCGTGGACGGCGTGGTCCGTCCCGAAGACCTGCACGTCGCCGCTCGGAACCTGGCCGCCCTGGCGCCAAAGGTTCCCGCCTTCCTGCCCTGGCACATGCGCAGCGCTGTCCGCCTCGGCGGCACCATGGCCCCCGTCCTGCCTCAGGTGGTCATTCCCATTGCCCGCCGCGTGCTGCGTGCAATGGTGGGCCACCTCATCGTCGACGCCACCGATGCAAAGCTCGGCCCGGCCATCGCCAAGATCCGCAAGGACGGCATCAAACTCAACGTGAACCTGCTCGGCGAGGCCGTCCTGGGCGAGCACGAAGCAGCCCGCCGGCTCGAGGGCACCCACACGCTGCTGGCCCGGCCTGATGTGGACTACGTCTCCATCAAGGTGTCCTCCACTGTGGCTCCGCACTCCGCCTGGGCCTTCGACGAAGCCGTGGAGCACGTCGTCGAAATGCTCACCCCGCTGTTCGCCAAAGCCGCGTCCTTCGCCAGCGGCGGACAGAACGCCAAGTTCATCAACCTGGACATGGAGGAGTACAAGGACCTGGACATGACCATCGCGGTCTTCACCCGGATCCTGGACAGGCCCGAATTCAAGAACCTCGAAGCCGGCATCGTGCTTCAGGCCTACCTCCCGGACGCGCTCGCCGCCATGATCCGATTGCAGGACTGGGCCGCCGCACGCCGCGCGGACGGCGGTGCAGGCATCAAGGTCCGCGTCGTCAAGGGCGCCAATCTGCCCATGGAACAGGTGGAGTCCTCCCTCCACGACTGGCCGCTGGCAACCTGGGGCACCAAGCAGGACTCCGACACCAACTACAAGCGCGTCATCAACTACGCCCTGCACCCGGACCGCATCAGCAACATCCGGATCGGCGTGGCCGGTCACAACCTCTTTGACATCGCCTTCGCGTGGCTGCTGGCCAAGAAGCGCGGCGTGGAATCCGGCATCGAGTTCGAGATGCTCCTGGGCATGGCCCAGGGCCAGGCCGAGGCCGTGAAGAAGGACGTCGGCTCGCTGCTGCTCTACACCCCGGTGGTGCACCCTGCCGAGTTCGACGTGGCGATCGCCTACCTGATCCGCCGCCTCGAAGAGGGTGCCAGTCAGGACAACTTCATGTCCGCCGTCTTCGAACTCAGCGAAAACGAATCCCTTTTCGAGCGCGAGAAGCAGCGTTTCATGCGGTCTCTGGAAAGTCTCGACGGCGAAGTGCCGCCGCCGAACCGCGTGCAGAACCGCAGCCTTCCGGCCGAAACCAGGCCGCACGACCACTTCGAGAACACCCCGGACACCGACCCGTCCCTGCCAGCCAACCGCGACTGGGGCCGCGCCATCCTGGGCCGTATTCCGTCCTCGACCCTCGGTAACGCTTCCGTGGCGGCCGCGACCATCATGGACGCGGGCACCCTCAACAGGGTGATCGAAACCGCGGTCGAAAAGGGCAAGGCCTGGGGAGCGCTCTCCGGCGCCGAACGCGCCGAGATCCTGCACCGCGCCGGCGAAACCCTCGAGGCCCGCCGCGCGGACCTGCTCGAGGTCATGGCAAGCGAGACCGGAAAGACCATCGACCAGGGCGACCCCGAGGTCAGCGAGGCCGTCGACTTCGCCCACTACTACGCCGAGTCGGCACGCAAGCTTGACGACGTCGACGGCGCCACGTTCGTTCCGGCGAAACTCACCGTAGTGACACCGCCGTGGAACTTCCCGGTGGCCATCCCCGCCGGTTCCACCCTCGCGGCTCTCGCCGCCGGCTCCGCCGTCGTCATCAAGCCCGCCAAGCAGGCGCGCCGCAGCGGCGCCGTGATGATCGAGGCCCTCTGGGAAGCCGGCGTTCCCCGCGACGTGCTGACCATGGTGCAGCTCGGCGAGCGTGAGCTCGGCCAGCAGCTGATTTCGCACCCCGCGGTTGACCGCGTGATCCTCACCGGCGGCTACGAGACGGCCGAGCTGTTCCGGTCCTTCCGGAAGGACCTGCCGCTGCTCGCCGAGACCAGCGGCAAGAACGCCATCATCGTGACCCCCAGCGCCGACCTGGACCTTGCCGCCAAGGACGTGGCGTACTCCGCGTTCGGGCACGCCGGGCAGAAGTGTTCGGCTGCGTCCCTGGTGATCCTCGTGGGCTCCGTGGCCAAGTCCAGGCGCTTCCACAACCAGCTGATCGACGCCGTGACCTCCCTCAAGGTGGGCTACCCGGAGGATCCGACGAGCCAGATGGGTCCGATCATCGAGCCTGCCGGCGGCAAGCTGCTCAACGCCCTCACCACGCTGGGTGAAGGCGAAAACTGGGCCGTTGAGCCGCGGAAGCTGGACGGCACGGGCCGGCTGTGGAGCCCCGGTGTCCGCTACGGCGTGCGGCGCGGATCCTACTTCCACCTGACCGAGTTCTTCGGCCCGGTCCTCGGCGTGATGACCGCGGAGACCCTGGAAGAGGCCATCGCCATCCAGAACCAGATCGAATACGGCCTCACGGCAGGCCTGCACTCCCTCAGCACCGACGAACTGGGCCTGTGGCTGGACACCATCCAGGCCGGCAACCTGTACGTGAACCGCGGCATCACCGGTGCGATCGTCCAGCGCCAGCCGTTCGGCGGCTGGAAGAAATCCGCCGTCGGGGCCGGAACCAAGGCCGGCGGACCCAACTACCTCGCAGGCCTGGGCGACTGGACCAGCAAGGAAAGCTCGCACGGTTCCGCCGCACGCATCACCCACCCGGGTGTGCGCCGGCTCGTCAACGCGGCGAAGGCCGAGCTCGACGCTGCGGAGCTGGAGTCGCTGCAGCGGGCACTGGGCTCCGACGCCTTGGCCTGGGCAGACGAATTCGGCACCGCCAAGGATGTCTCCGGACTGAGCGCCGAGCGCAACATCTTCCGGTACCGTGCGCTGCCGGTCAGCGTCCGGCTGTCCGACGGCGAAACCGTCCACGCGCTGCTCCGCACAGTAGCCGCCGGCGTGCTTGCCGGGTCGAAGCTGACGGTCTCCACCGGCGTTGAACTTCCGGCACAGGTGCGTTCCGTGCTGACCGGACTGGACATCCCCGTCACGGTGGAGGACGACGCCGCGTGGCTGGCCTCCGCGGGCCGGCTCGCTGGCGCCGGCAAACTGTCGGGCGCACGCATCCGCCTGATCGGCGGCTCGGCGGCCGCGCTGGCAGAGGCAACGGGTGGCCGACCGGACGTGGCAATCTACGCGCACGACGTGACCGAAGCGGGCCGCGTCGAAATGCTGCCGTTCCTGCACGAGCAGGCCGTCAGCATCACGGCACACCGGTTCGGGACGCTTAACCACCTGTCCGATGCGCTGATCTAACAAACCAGGTTGGCGCGCGCCGGTTCGGGAACGGGCCGGCACACGCACAGGCAGAACAAAAACGGGCGGGCACCATCAGGTGCCCGCCCGTTTCACATTCCAGGGTGTTTGCGGTGACGCTGAGCCTTGACCCCCAGCGCTTTGAAGGCCCGCGCGCGCCGGCCCAACGCGCCGAGTCCAGTGCGCTCAGCCCAGATACCAGCCGGGCGGCGCCCAGGACGATGGAACACTGTGGGCGGAAAATTCTTCGCATCGTGTGCAGGTGTAGGCGACTTCGCCCAGCGTCCTGACGGTGCCGTCTTGGCGGTACGTTGGCGGAACGAAAGATTCAAGGTAGATGAACTCGTCTGTTCCGCATTTGTCGCAGTTGGGCTTGCCAACGTATTCGGTGTCTACTGTCGTAGAGTGGCGGGGGAAGTGGCGGTTAGCGGTTGTGGTCACGGCGTGCCTATCCCGAACAATGCCTGCCTCGTTGCAGGATTAGTTCGTCATCGAATCGGTGTCATCGGCCGCTGCATGACCGGCAACAGTCACAGCATAAGCCCGCAGTATAACGATTATCAATCGTTTTGCTTCCATATCCAGGGCGCCCCGGGCTCAAACCTGCTTCTTCAGAGTCCGTCCCATGATTGCCTGGGTCAGTGCGTCAATGACTTCGGCGTTGGCCAGCGGGTTGCGAATCAGGGTGAAATCGACGTCGCCCACCGGCGGCAGCTCGAAGCGGCGCGTGATGATTTTCAAGTCCTCCGGCACCAGCGACGAGGGCATGACCGCCACGCCGATTCCTGCGCGCACGGCCGCCAGCACGCCGCTGATCTGCCTGGTGGTGCAGGTGATGCGCCAGGTCCGGCCCGCGGACTCAAGGGCGTCGATGGCGAGTTTGCGGCTCAGGCTCGGAGACGGATAGGCGATCAGTGGCACCGTGTCTCCCGGCTGCAGCGTGGTCTGTTCCAGGCCGACCCAGGAAAAGGAGTCGTGCTGGACCACGGTGCCGTCCTTCGCGCCCGCCACCCACTTCACGAAAACAAGGTCCAGCTGCCCCGAGTTGAGCCGCTTGTAGAGTTGGTCGCTCTGGCCGACGGTCAGCTCAAGGTTGATCTGTGGATAGATTTGCCGGAACTCCCTGAGGATGCGCGGCAGTCCGGTGATGGCGAGGTCGTCGGCCGTGCCGAACCGGAGCCGCCCCCGCATCGCTGAGCCGGAGAAGTAGCGGGCGGCGGCATCATGGGCCGCGAGGATGCTGCGGGCGAACCCGGCCATGGCATCACCGTTGTCCGTCAGCCGAACGTCGCGGGTGTCCCGGGTGATCAGCACCCGCTTCGCGGCCGTCTCGAGTTTGCGCACGTGTTGGCTGACGGTCGGCTGGGCCAGCCCCAGCCGGTCGGCGGCCTTGGTGAAACTCAGCGTTTCGGCAACGGCGAGGAAGGATCGCAGCTGGGC
>NZ_CAKKLY010000058.1 GCF_918698095.1 Arthrobacter sp. Bi83 | reverse complement strand
TCCTCCTACCGTGCCGGCCGGCTCTGGGCCACCGCGATGCGCAAGAAAGGCTGGGAAATCCCCGCCGAACTGGCACACATCGAAAGCTCCGGCAGCACCCGCCAGGAAGCCAGCTCGCTGCTCGCAGGCACGGCCTGACCTTCCGGACCCACCACCCTGATGTTCAGAGAGGACCAAAGATGTTCCCCATCAGAATAGAAATCATCCCTTCAGAGGGAATCGTTGAGCGGGTCAAGGCCCAAGTGCCCTTGACCACAACGCTCACCGTGACATGCCTGCCCCATCACGGCATCGAGCGGACCATGCGCACGGCGGTACAGCTGAGCGTGCTCGGCTACAAAGTGATCCCGCATCTCGCGGGGCGTAGCCTGCATAGCCGCGCTGACCTCACCGGAATCCTGCGCGACTGCGGCGTTGCCGGCATCGGCGAGGTGTTCGTGATCGGCGGAGACCGGAAGAGTCCAGCTGGCCCGTACGAGTCCGCCCTTCCGCTTCTGGAGGACATCGCGCAGTACTCCGGCGGCGCGATGCGGGCAGGCGTTGCGGGCTACCCGGAGGGCCACCCTTCTGCTGGTCCCGTGGACGTGCTGGACGCGCTGCTGGCCAAACAGCACCTGGCTTCGCACGTTGTCACGCAGATGTGCTTCTCCGCGCCGAAAATCCTTGATTACGCGGCGCTCCTGCGCCGCGAAGGCGTGCGGCTTCCCGTCTGGGCCGGCGTGGCAGGGTCTGTTCCGCGGACCAAGCTGGTCTCGCTGGCGACGCAGATCGGCGTCGGGAGTTCCCTGAAGTTCCTTAGCCGCAAGGGCCCGCTGGCCCGCAAACTCCTGAGTGGTGACAGCTACTCGCCACAAAGCCTGGTGACCGGGCTGGAAAGGGACCCCGGCAACATCGCGGGCATCCATCTCTACAGCTTCAACAGCCTTGATTCGGTTCCCGGAGGGCCAGACCAGGCGTCAACCTCAGCAGCACTCCATCCAGCATTGATTCGAGGAGCAGCACGTGACAACTGAAACCGTAACTTCCCAGCAAACGCCGCATCTTGAGCGGCAGCTCAGCAACCGGCACATCCAGCTGATCGCCATTGGCGGCGCAATCGGCACAGGCCTCTTCATGGGCTCGGGCAAAACCATCTCCGCGGCAGGGCCCTCCGTCATCTTCGTCTACATGATCATCGGCTTCATGCTGTTCTTCGTCATGCGGGCCATGGGCGAACTGCTGCTGAGCAACCTGAACTACAAATCCTTCAGCGATTTCGCGGCGGACCTCCTCGGTCCCTGGGCCGGTTTCTTCACGGGTTGGACCTACTGGTTCTGCTGGGTGATCACAGGCATCGCGGACGTCATCGCCATAGCGGGCTATTCGAAGGAACTCTGGCCCTCGGTGCCGCTGTGGATCCCGGGCCTGGCAACCGTGGCCATCCTCCTGCTCCTGAACCTCACCACGGTGAAGGCGTTCGGCGAGACGGAGTTCTGGTTTGCACTGATCAAGATCATCGCCATCGCAGCGCTGATCGTGGTGGGCCTGTTCATGATCTTCAGCGGGTTCCAGTCCGACGCCGGCCCTGCCACCTTCACGAACCTGTGGAGCCACGGCGGTTTCTTCCCGAACGAGTTCATGGGATTCGTGGCCGGTTTCCAGATCGCAGTCTTCGCCTTCGTGGGCATTGAGCTCGTGGGCACCACCGCCGCAGAGGCCAAGGACCCGGAGAAGAACCTGCCCAAGGCCATCAACTCCATCCCCATCCGTGTGCTGCTCTTCTACGTGGGCGCCCTCATCATCCTGATGTCCGTCACCCCCTGGACCCAGTTCCAGGCCGGCCACAGCCCGTTCATCGCCATGTTCTCCCTTGCGGGCCTGGGCGCCGCCGCCACCGTGGTGAACCTGGTGGTGCTCAGCTCGGCCATGTCCTCGGCCAACTCCGGCATCTACTCCACTTCGCGGATGGTGTACGGGCTGGCCCAGGAAGGCGACGCTCCGTCCGTCTTCGGTGCCCTCTCGCGCCGCAAGGTTCCGCAGAATGCCCTGTTTCTCTCCTGCGTTCTGCTTCTCTCCGGCGTGGTGCTGATGTACGCGGGTCAGGACATCGGCAAAGCCTTCGACATGGTGACCACCGTGTCGGCTGTCTGCTTCGTTTTCGTATGGTCCATCATCCTGGCCAGCTACCTGGCCTTCCGCAGGCGCCGCCCGCACCTGCACGAGGCGTCCAAGTACCGGATGCCTGGCGGCGTCCCCATGGTCTGGGTGGTCTTCGCGTTCTTCGCCTTTGTGCTCTGGACGCTGACCACGCAGCCGGACACCCTCACGGCACTCCTGGTCACGCCTGTCTGGTTCATCGTGCTCGGCGCCGCTTGGTTGGTGCTGCGCCGTCGCCCCGCCCATCTGGCGCGTTATGCAACGTTCCAGGCCGAACTCACCCAGGATTTGGCGCACGAGGCCACCGGGCGGGAACTTGGGAACGTGAAGAAATGAGCACTGTACAAATGACCACTGCCCAAACCCTGAACAGTCCCATACCGAAAGCTGAGGTACGTGCCGCAACGGTCGAGCATGTCCTGACCGTCGACTGTGCCGAGTCGCCTGGCATCGTCCACGCGGTCTCAGGATTCCTGCTCAGCCACGGCTGCGACATCATCGACATCAAGCAGTACGGGGACAAGGGGGAAGGTCACTTCTTCATGCGCGTCCACTTCTCCTCTCCGCAGGAGCCCGGGGCGCAGGATCCCGCGGCGCAGGAGTCCTTCAGCACGGAGGAGCTGCGCCGGGACTTCACGGCTGTGGCGGAGAAGTGGAAGATGAACTGGCAGCTGGAGCCGCACGGCCGCAAGCGCCGCGTCCTGGTGATGGTGTCCAAAATGGGCCACTGCCTCAATGATCTGCTGTTCAGGGCACGCACGGGCGACATCCCGGTGGAGATCGTCGCCGTGGTTTCCAACCACCGCGAGCAGGAGGGGCTGGTCCAGTGGCACGGTATCCCGTTCTTCCACCTGCCGGTCACCAAGGACACGAAGCCCGACGCCGAAGCCCGGCTTCTGGAACTCGTCGACGGCCTCGATGTGGAGCTCGTGGTGCTGGCCCGCTACATGCAGGTCCTGAGTGACGGGCTTTCGGCCAAGCTCGCAGGACGGACCATCAACATCCACCACTCGTTCCTGCCCAGCTTCAAGGGTGCGAAGCCCTACCACCAGGCCTACGACCGGGGCGTTAAGACCGTGGGCGCCACGGCGCACTACGTCAACGCCGAACTCGATGAGGGCCCCATCATTTCGCAGCAGGTCATCGACGTGGACCACACGTACACCGCCGACGACCTTGTCGCGGTCGGCCGGGACGCCGAATGCACGGCCCTCCGCAACGCCGTCCGCTGGCATTGCGAGGGCAGAATCCTGCTGCTCGGCAACCGCACTGTGATTTTGCGATAGGGCAGTTCCATCCTGGTCCGCGAGGGCGGACCAGGATGGAACCCGGACTCCGCCGCATAGCGGATCAGGGCCCGCCTACGCCGGGAGGACACCGGTTTCCGGCCGACGGCACCCTGTCATTTTCTGGACGGTATCGCGCTGGAGTCCGCTCAGAGCCGCGAGCTCGTAGTCATCCATGACGCCAAGCCGGCGTGCCGCAGCCATGAGGGTCAGTCGACTTTCCTCAAGGATTGCCTTCGACTCCTCAAGCTCGGCCAACTCGGACGTCAACTGGCTGATCACCGCAAGGTGCTGCCCGGCCGGCAGTCCGGACGGGAGCAGGTCCTCGGACGACAGGCCGATTGTCCGGATTGTCCAGCGGGAGAGTTCTGAGGCTTCTGCCAGGCCCGTGATCCTCATGCCGTCACAGAGCGCCTGGGCAATCTGTTGGTTTAGGCGGACGGAGAGCGCGCGCATGCTGCTGGCGTTGAAAGAAATCCGTTGCCGGTCCTCCCTGAGCAACTTCCGTATCCTGTCAGCCTGGACAGCAGTTGGGTCGGGTTTTGGTGTTCCCTGGTAGCGGTACGAGCCGGTACGGGCACGCCGCCGACGTGATTCCGGTGTCGGAGCAACCTCCGGGCGGTCGGAGCGGTGCAGAACGGCCAAGAGCACTCCTCGGTTCGGATTGGAGTCGGTCCGCGTCGGCACGCGAGCCGACCCGGAAAACGGCCGCGCCAGTCGGGGCCGGTTACGTAGAAGGCTAGACGGGATGGCCACCCCGCGGAAATACCAATAGTGCGTGGAGCCATAATCAAAAAGTTTGGGTTCGGCCTTGGCTAGGGGCCAAAAGCAGAGGTCTCGCGCTGTACACAGCCGAGGACCGACGCCATGACTGCCGCAGGCCATAAGAGACGCTTATCCGTCCACGCAGTTTAGGTCTTATCCATAGCCGCCCGGATTCCCTAGGGTCGAAGGAAGCAAATATCGCTCCCTCCTGAATCCCTAGGAAGAGACCATGTCTGAATTTGTACCTGCATCGCGAGTGTCCCGCATCAAGCAATCCGCCAGCGTGGCCGCCGCCGCCCGCGTGCGTGAGCTGAAGTCAGAAGGGCGCCGGATCCTGGACCTGACGGTCGGTGAGCCGGACTTCGACACCCCGGAGCACATCAAGGCGGCAGCCGTTGAGGCCATCAGCCGGGGCGAGACCAAGTACACCTCCGTCACCGGAACGCCCGCCCTGCAGACGGCGATCCTCCAGACTCTCGAGATGCGCACCGGCATCCACTACACCCCGGCCGAGATCACCGTTGGCGGCGGCGCCAAGCAGGTCATCTTCACGGCCTTCATGGCTACCCTGGACGCGGGCGACGAAGTGGTTGTACCCGCCCCCTACTGGGTCTCCTACCCGGACATGGTGCTCGCCAACGAAGGCACGCCTGTAGTGGTTCCCTGCGGCGAGGACGTGGGATTCAAGCTCACACCGGAAGCCCTAAGCGGCGCCCTCAACGAGCGGACCAAGTGGATCATCCTGAATGCGCCGTCCAACCCCACAGGCGCCGTCTACTCCCGGGCGGAACTGCGCGCACTCGCCGACGTCCTCGCGGACTTTCCGCACATCTACGTCCTGACCGATGAAATCTATGACCAGATCTACTTCGGCACCGGCCGGATCTCCAGCCTGGTGGAGGTGGCCCCGGAACTGAGGGACCGCATCCTCGTGGTCAACGGCGTGTCCAAGGCGTACGCCATGACCGGTTGGCGGCTGGGATACGCGGCAGGACCGGCCCCGGTGATCGCCGCAATCAATAAGCTCCAGTCCCAAATCTCATCCTGCCCGTCCTCGGTAAGCCAGGCCGCCAGCGCCGCCGCCCTCACGGGCGACCAGAGCTTCGTGCATGACAGCGTCGAGGTTTACCGCGGCCGGCGCGATGTGGCAGTCACCGCACTGAACGCCGTCGGCGGGCTGTCATGCACGACGCCGGAAGGCGCCTTTTACGCGTACGTCAACTGTGCGGGGGTCATCGGGAAGACGACCGCCGAGGGAAAAGTCATCGGCAACGATGAGGACTTCACCCTCTACCTTCTTGAGGCCGCTTCCGTGGCAGTCATCCAGGGATCGGCCTACGGGTTGGGCCCCTACTTCCGCATCTCCTACGCGACCAGCCTCGACATCATCGAAGAGTCCATCGCCGCCATCGACAAGGCCGTCCAGGCCCTCAACTGATCCACACCCACCGAAGGAAAAACGCCGTGATTCACGTCAAGACCACCATCGAACGACCCGACGCCGACGCCGTAAGCCGCCTGGCCAAGTTCTCGTCCGCCACCATCCACGAGGCACAGGGCCGCAAGGGCGCCCTCAGCTCCAAGATCAAGCCGATCGACCGGAGCATGTCCTTCTGCGGTCCGGCCACTACTGTGCGCTGCGCTCCTCGGGACAACCTCATGCTGCAGGTGGCCATCCACTACGCCGAGGCCGGGGACGTCATCCTGGCCGCGGCAGGGGAGTACGAGGAGGCCGGAACGTTCGGCGACGTCCTCGGCAACGCCATGAAGGCCAAGGGCCTCGCCGGCCTGGTGACGGACTCCGGCGTCCGCGACACGCAGGACCTCATCGAACTGGGGCTGCCCGTCTTCTCCGGCAGCGTCTCCATCAAAGGCACCGTCAAGGAAACGATCGGCCCGATCAACCACCCTGTGGTCTTCGGCGACGAAATCATCTATCCCGGTGACGTCCTCCGCGGCGACGCGGACGGTGTGGTGGTCGTCAGGAAGGACGAGATCGAGGAAGTCATCCGCCTCTCGCAGGAACGCGACGACGCCGAGCGCGACCTCATCCGCCTCTACCAGGCTGGCGGGACCACCATCGATCTGTGCAACCTCACCGAGGTTCTGAGGGCCAAGGGGCTGCTCGTAGAGCACACATAGTCACATCGCGGCAGCGGTGCCCGGGAGGTGCCGGCATTGGCTCAGGCGGGGCAGTCTTCTGCCCCGCCTGAGGCTCGTATTCTGCGGCGGCGGTCCTCCTGCCGTGCTTCGACGGCTGCGGTGGTGGGCGTGGCCGTGCGGGTTACCCTGCTTCGGGTTACCCTGCTTCGCGCAGCACAATTCCGGGCAGCGGCGGCGCGGTGGAGTAGTGCCTGTGGCCGGTGGGGGTGTGGAGTTCGATGGTGTGCCGGGAACAGGCGTGCCCTCGAATCCATGGCGATGAGGTTGCCGGTCCCGGGGGCGGTGTAGAGCCGGCGGAGCCAAGCATCGAAAGCTGCACCCTGCCCAGAGTCCTCCCCGCACCCGATGTCGCCGCTGCGCGGGCCCTCGTTGAACCTCCGCTGATAAAAGAGAATTTGCAGCACATCGGCCGGCGGAACGGCCGCGTGCCGCCGGCTCCGCGAGGGTCCCTCAGCGCGGGCGGGGTGGCCGCCCAAGCCGCGGCAGCTCCGCCGTCGTACGGATAACTGTGCGGCGGCGCCCGCAGTTGAGCGTGCTTTGCAGCTGACGGTGCAGTCAGCCGCTAATCAGACCCCCGTGGGGCACCGAATAAGCAGGGGCGCCGAAGACGGCATCGTCCAGGTACCAGACCGTCGAACCGCCGCCGCTGACCGGCATGATGCTGCCCTCGAAAACAAAGACCGGGTCAGCGGATCGGTCCTGGGGGCGCCAGAAGCCATTGGTCGGGCAATGGGACCCGGTTTTAGCCATCAGTCCCAGTCTCGGGTCTGAAATTCTCCTGGTGGTGCTGATCTTTTTCATGGCAGGCTCCCGGTTGATTGTTTGCGGAAAATTGATTCGCTGCAATTTCTTGGCTTGCCACCAATATTAGAATCCCCGGCGCCCAGTTACTAAGACAAATGATGCGTGCCCTAATAAGCCAAAGCTATGGGCGGCCATACTTATCGCTGAGCATTTCCTGGAGCATTTCCTTCAGCACAAGCAGCACCGCCGACGCCGCCTCCGAGAGGGGGTCGTGGTCCGGCGTGCAAAGCGCGATCTTGCACTGCAGTGCCGGATCCACGATCCGCAAGACATAGAAGTCTTCTTCATGGAACAGCGCGTCCGCGGCTGACTTGGGCAGGATCGTGGCCCCCAGATCGGCCCGGAGGAGCCGCGTCAGGGACGGCACCGACTCCACCTCGCCCACCAGCTGGAGTTTGAGCCCCTTGCTGTCGAAACCTGCCTCGACAGCCTGCCGCAGCGTGTGGATCTTCTCGGGGAGGAAGAGCCCGAAGTGTGCCACCTCCTCCAGCGTTATCTCGCCGATCGCGGACCCGGACTCCAGCCGCTTGGCGTTGACCACCAGGTGCAGATCTTCGACGATCATCGTGGTGAACTGGACGCCGCGGATAGGGCCCGGCTCGTAGATGAGGGCCATATCGAGCCGGCCGTTCTTGATGGCTTCGCTCAGGACGCCGCCGTAAATCTCCGTGACATGCAGGATGATGTCGGGGTACCGGCGGCCCACCTCGCTGATGATCTGCGGCGTCAGGCTCGACGCCATGCTGTAGGGCGCGATGGCAATGGACACGCGACCCGATGGCGCGGCCCCCGACTTGGCGACGTCCTGCCGCGCCTGCGCCACCAGCCGCAGGATTGACTGCGCATGCCGGTATAGGGTGTGCCCGGCGGCTGTGGGCTGGACCCCCTGCTTGCTGCGGATCAGCAGGCGCTGCTTGAGGTCAGTCTCCAAAGCCGAAACCTGCTGGCTCAGGGCTGGCTGGGCAACGTGCAGCGCCGCCGCAGCCTTGGTGATGCTTCCCGAATCCACGATCTGGACGAAGTACGCAAGCTTCCGCGTATCCATGGCCGCCTTCTCTCTCTGCGGCGTCCTGAACCCAGGGACGGTCATAACCGGATGCTGTGGAGGGATACGCAATACGTCTTTGTGTGATCCACATCGCTGACACTAGGTTGAACCCAGAACGCTATTTCACTAATCGTACATTCTATCCCCTCCGGTGACATGCAATTCCATGATGACATCAGATGCATTTCGCATAGAAGCGGTCTCGTGGAAATGGATATCGCTTTTTTACATTTCCGAAATATGCGCTCCGTACCTTGAATGAATTCGCCGTCCCGCAACGCAAGTGCGGAGCCTACGTTGGAGAAAGAGGTGACAAATGAGAGCACTAACCAACGGGAGATCCGCCACCCTGGGCGGCCCTGGAGGCGCTGCCTCGCCGTGCTGCGGTCACCCCTGCAGGCGTGCCGGCGGCAAACCCGTCATAACCGGCACCTATCCCGTGACATGGATTACGTCTTTGTGTGATCAAACTCGCGGTGCCAGACTTTTTTATGGAAGCCCGGCAGTTCGGGCCGTCCCGTCGGAAGCCCCCTTCAGGGCCGGATCGGGACAATCACTTCACTACCGGCAGCTGACCACGTCGCCCTGCGGGGCAACGTTGCAGCTCACACTCCAGGAAGGCTCACATGGGACTCTCAGTTGATCTCGTAGCAGATCTCGGAGAAGGCTTCGGCGCCTACTCGATGGGCGACGACGCTGCCCTCCTCGAGGTGGTTTCCAGCGCCAACATCGCCTGCGGCTTCCACGCCGGTGACCCGGACATCATGAACGCGACCGTCGCCGAATGCGTTCGGCTCGGGGTCAGCATCGGAGCACACCCGAGCTTCCCGGACCTCCGCGGCTTCGGCCGGCGCGCCATGGACCTGACGGCGGATGAGGTCCGCAACGACGTCCTCTACCAGTTCGGCGCGCTGACTGCCTTCGCCGCCTATCACGGCGCCAGCGTGGCCCACATTGCCCCGCACGGCCGGCTGGGAAACCTCGTTGCCACCCGCGCCGACTACGCCGAAGCCGTGGCTGACGCCGCCGCCCGCATCAACGCCGGCCTGATCGTCCTGGCCCAGGACGGCGAACTGGCCACCGCAGCCACTGCGCGCCGGCTCCCGGTGGGGATCGTGGGCATCGCCGACCGGGCCTACGAGGCTGACGGCACCCTGGTGCCGCGCGGCCGCCCCGGCGCCGCCATCCACGATCCTTCGACCATCGTGGACCGCACCGTCCGGATGGTGTGCGAAGGGCTCATCGAAACCGTTGCCGGCACCGATCTGCCCATCGTCGCCGACACGGTACTCCTGCACGGAGACACCCACGGCGCCGTTCTGCTGGCCCGGCAGGTCCGAGCTGAACTGGAGAACGCCGGCGTGACCATTGCCCCGCTCGCCCAGGTTCTGGCCGCCAAGCTGAAGGTTGCCTGACATGGCCCCCACCCCAACCCCAACTCCGGTCGAGATCTTCGAGTCCGGTGACGCCGCCCTTCGGGTCGTCGCGTCTTCCCCGGACAGTGAGGCCAACTGGAGCACCGTACATTCCCTTGCCGGATGGCTGGAGGCCGCAGGGGCCGACGGCGTCCACGGGGCCGTGCCGACGTACGATTCACTGCTCGTGGAATTCGACCCCGGCGTCACCTCGGCGCGCCAGGTCCGGGCCTTCGTCCTGCTCGGCCTGCGCCAGCTCGACTTCATCGGTGCGCCCGCCCGGACTCCCCGCGAGTTCAGCGTCCCGGTTGTCTACGGCGGCGAGTACGGCCCGGACCTGGAGCGCGTGGCCGAACATGAGCAGCTCTCCGTCGAGGAGATCATCGAGCTTCACACGGCCAAGTCCTACGTCATCCGCTGCCTGGGTGCGCCCGCCGGCTCACCCATGATGGACGGACCCGACTTTCCGCTCCCGGTCCCGCGGCTGAAGGACCCCCGCCTGTCCGTTCCGGCAGGAGCTGTGGCCGTCGCGGGCCGGCAGGCAGTCATTGCGCCGGCCGTGGCGCCCGGCGGATGGTGCGTCATAGGCCAGACGCCCCTGACCGTTCTTGACGCCACGAGCGAACCCCTTGTTCCCTACGTCCCCGGCGACATCTTGAGGTTCCGCCAGATCCAGCCCGAGGAGTTCGCCAGCTACGCAGGCCGGAAAATGGAGGCGGCACGATGACCGGCTCATTGATCATCCAGCAGCCCGGCCACTCGGTGGTCACGGACCTGGGCCGCTTCCGGGGACCCCGGTTCGGGCTGCCCGTGAACGGCGCGCTGGACCAGTTCTCGGCACGCGCGGCGAACATCCTCACCGCCAATGAGGAGAACGCTCCGCTGCTGGAAGTAACCGCCCTGGACTTCCGGATGCGCGCCACTACGGACATTCTCATTGCCGTCACCGGCGCGCCCCTTACCCTCACGGTCGGCGGCCGCGAATGCCCGCAATGGGAACCGGTGTCCGTCCGCGCCGGGGAAACCGTTGCACTGCGCCAGATCACCGGAGGCCTCAGAGCCTACGTTGCCGTCCATGGCTCGGTGGAAGCGCCGATCCTGCTGGGAAGCTGCGCCCCCGACACCGTCATCGGCTTCGGCCTGCGGCTCTCCCAGGGCACCGAACTCAAGACCTCGCGGAGCGTCGGCCCGATACGGCAGCCGTACTTCGACCTGCCGCTGTTCCGGCTGGGACTGTCCCGGCCGGAGTTCAGCAGCCACGCCGTCATTGATGTCACGGACGGCCCCGACGTTGACGAGTTCGGCGATACCGCCGAACTGCTCTTCAACACCGAATACACCGTCAGTGCCCGGAGCAACCACATCGGTCTTCGCCTCGGCGGCGCCCTTCCCGAACGCCAGTCCACAGCCGAAGTGCTGTCCCGCGGCGTCCCGGTGGGAGCCATCGAAGTGCCGTCCCGGGAGGAACTCCTGGTGCTGCACCGGGGCCGCGGTGTCACCGCCGGCTACCCCGTCCTTGCAGTGGTTACCAGCCGCTCGCTCGACGTGCTCGCCCAGGCCCGCCCGGGCCACACCATAACCTTCCGCAAGACCACCGTTCCCGAAGCTACAGCGAAGTACCGGGCGGCTCTGCGGGATCTGGAGAACCTCCGTTCCACGGTCGGCACGGTCTTCTCCCTCCTCGGCATCGGCAACCAGCCCGGCTGGCCAAAACTGGCACCGGCAGCCGGAAGCTAAGCGCCCTCCCATCAGATCAAAAGCCTTGTTACCATTCCCCTTAGTAAGGAAAGCCATGTCAACTTCTACGCACGCGGCCCAGCCGCACAAAGAACGGCTCAGCGGCAAGCAGACCCGCAAAGTTGTCACTGCCGGCTGCGTCGGCATTTTCGTGGAACTCTACGACAACGGCATCTTCGCCTTCATGGCCGGAACGCTTGCCCTCGTCTTCCTGGCGCCCGGCAACCCGGACAACGCCCTGCTGTTTGTCTTCGCCGGCTACGCCGTGTCCTTCTTCGTCCGCCCCCTCGGAGCCGTTGTCTGCGGCTTCCTGGGCGACAGGATCGGGCGGCAGAAACTACTGGTCTTCGTCATCCTGCTGATCAGCGCCGCCACCGCCGGTATAGGGCTCCTGCCCGCGTACTCGGCCATCGGCATCGCAGCACCGGTGCTGGTCGTGTTGTTGCGCATGCTGCAGGGCTTCTCCGTGGGCGGTGAAGCCGCCGGCGCCATGACCTTCCTCGCTGAGCACGCCCCGGAAGGCAAGCGCGGCATCATCACCTCCTACGCACAGATCGCATCCTTTGCGGCCCTCCTCACCGGTACGCTCGTAGCGTTCTCCATGTCCCCGTGGCTCACCGCAGCTGCGATCGACGGCGGCGGCTTCGGCGCCTTCGCCTGGCGCATCCCGTTCCTCATCGCCATCCCCATGGGCGTCATCGGCTGGTACATCCGCAAGGCCATCAGCGACACCCCCAACTTCGTGAAGCTGAAGGAAGAAGGCGGGCTGTCCAAGAACCCGCTGAAGGAAGCCTTCGCCTCCGCCGAACATCGGCGCGCTATGCTGCTGGCCCTGTTCATCCCGCTCATGAACGGTTCCGGCTACTACGTCCTCTTCTCCTACATGCCCACCTTCCTCAAGGGCAAGCAGCTTAACTTCACCATCGGTCAGGCCCTGCTGGTCACCGCCTGCAGCCTGGTGGTCATCTGCATCGCCATTCCTTTCATGGGCGCCCTCTCCGACCGGATCGGACGCAAGAAGGTCATCGCCGGGTCTGCAATCGCCATGGCAGTCCTTGGCATTCCCTCCTACGCCCTGATCGCCACCGGCAACATGGCACTGGCGATCCTCGGCACCTGCATCATGGCCGTCGTGTTCGCCGGCCACACCGCGGTGATCCACATCCTGATCGTGGAACTGTTCCCCACCCGGGTGCGCTACTCCGCCTACGGCCTGGGCTACAACATCTCTTCCGCACTGTTCGGAGGCACGGCACCGCTGCTGATGACCTGGCTGATCTCATCCACCGGCAACATCTACATGCCTGCCTTCTACGCCGTCATCACCGCGCTGGGCACCCTTGCCGCCGTCAGCACGGTCAAGGACCGGGCGCACCTGCCGCTCCGGGACGCCTAACCACGGACCACCCCCGTGCTTGCACCACTACGCAGCGGCAAGCACAGCATTGCAAACCAACCAGGAGACTTCGATGCCCTTTTCAGATTATTCAACAGCCCTCGTCACCGGTGCCTCCACCGGGATGGGTGCCGCGATCGTCGAACGCCTGGCCAAGCGGGGACTCACCGTCCACGCCGTGGCCCGCAACGAGGAACGCCTGAACGACCTTGCCGACAAGACCGGGGCGATTCCCCACGTCGTCGACCTGACCGACACGGCGGCGCTGGCTGCCGCCGTCGGCGATCTTGAGGTGGATGTCCTGGTGAACTGTGCCGGAGTGTCCCGGCCGGGAAACCTCCTGGACTCCAGCGAGAGCGACATCGACGAACTCATTGACGTCAACCTGCGCGGCCTGCTCCAGCTGACAAGGCTGGTGCTGCCGGGCATGGTGGAACGCGACCGCGGGCACGTCATCAACATCAGCTCCATCGCCGGTGTCTATAACTTCTACGGCCACACGGTTTATCACGCCACCAAGGCGGCGGTGCACCAGATCTCCCGGCAACTGCGCAACGACACCGTGGGCAAGCGCATCCGCGTCACGGAGATCTGCCCCGGACGCGTCGAAACGGAGATCTTCGGACGCAACATGGGAGGCACGCCGGAAGCCATGGAAGAGGCGTGGAAGACGTACTACGAAGGCTACGAGTCCCTGACCACCGACGACATCGTCAACGCCATGGACTACGCCATCGAAACGCCCCGGCACGTGAATGTGGGCATGCTGGAAATCATGCCCACATTCCAGGTCCCCGGCGGGCTCACGTTCGACCGGCGCTAGCCGCGTCGGCCCCGGCAAGCACCGCCCCGGCCGCCCAGCACACCCCAGACCCATAGACCCGAGAGGTTTTTCCGATGCAAACAGTCCGCACCGTCAGCTTTCCCGACCCGCAGCTTCTCGCCGATCTCTCACCCCTTCCCGAGGGCCTGAGAGGGGTGGTCTGGGACCTGAAGTCGGATCCCGACGGCGGGACGCTGAGCGAGATCGACGGCGTCATCCTCCCTTACATCGACGCCTCTGCTGTTCTGGGATCCCTCGCCAAGGTTGAAGACCTGAAGTTCGTCCAGACGCAGTCGACCGGATATGACGGAGTTATCGAAGCGGCCGGTCCGGCGGCCGGTGTGGCCAGTGCCTCCGGCGTCCATGCGGCGGCGACGGCGGAGCTGGCCGTGGGGTTGATCCTGGCTAAGCTGCGCGGCATCGACCAGGCTGTCCGCGACCAGCAGTACGGCCTCTGGCGGCCGGAGCGGCGCCAGTCCCTTGCTGACAGGCGTGTGCTGCTGGTAGGCGTCGGCGGGATCGGGCATGAGATCGCCCGCCGTCTGGAGCCCTTCGAGGTCACGGTCACCCGGGTGGGGAGTGCGGCCCGGACTGACGAGCAGGGCGAGGTGCACGCATCGTCGGAGCTGCCCGCGCTCGCCGCTACGCACGACATTCTGGTCACCGTGCTGCCCCTGAGCGAGCAGACCCATCAGCTGATCGGCGAAGAGGTTCTGGCTGCCCTGCCGGACGGAGCCCTGGTGGTGAACGTGGGGCGCGGTCCGGTGGTGGACACTGCTGCGCTGACCAAGGAAGTCCTTTCCGGGCGGCTGCAATGCGCGCTCGACGTCGTTGATCCAGAGCCGCTTCCGCAGGACCACCCGCTGTGGTCAACACCGAACGCCCTGATCACCCCGCACATCGGCGGCAACGCGTCCGCCTTCCAGCCACGGATCCTGAAGCTCCTACGGCAGCAGCTCGAAGCCCTCGCCGCCGGGCAGACTCCGGCGAATCTGGTGCAACGCGGGCCCTTCTAGACAACAGTGCGAACGGGCACTTGCGGCCCTGGCCGCGAGGGCCACAAGTGTACGTTCGCGATACATAGGAACCACCAACCGCGACTACCGCGCAGACCGCGGCGAAGGAGCTGCTCTTTTCATGAATTCACTTTTTGACCTGACCGGGCGGGTGGCCCTGGTGACCGGTTCCAGCCGGGGCATCGGCAACGCGCTGGCGCGGGCACTGGCTGACGCCGGTGCCACCGTGGTCCTGAACGGCATCAATCCGGAACGGCTCAAGGCCGCGGAGGCGGCGATGGCCGCCGATTATGCGCCCGGCCGGGTGCACAGCATCGCGTTTGATGTCACCAGCGACGCCGAGGCCGCGCGGGGCATCACGTGGGTGGAGGAGCACGTGGGTCCCCTTGAGATACTGGTCAACAATGCCGGGATCCAGCATCGGGTGCCGCTGCTGGAGTTGGATGTGAAGGACTGGGAGCGGGTGATTTCCACGGATCTGACCAGTGCGTTCCTGGTGGGCCGGGAAGCAGCCCGCCACATGATTCCCCGCGGGCGCGGGAAGATCATCAACATCTGTTCGGTGCAGACGGACCTGGCCCGCCCCACGATCGCGCCGTACGTTGCGGCGAAGGGCGGTTTGCGGAACCTGACCCGGGCGATGACCGCGGAGTGGGCGGGTTCGGGGCTGCAGATCAACGGGATTGCGCCGGGCTATATCCACACCGAGATGACCCAGAATCTGGTGGACGACGAGAAATTCAACGCCTGGATCCTGGGCCGGACCCCGGCGCACCGCTGGGGCACAGTCGAGGACCTGGCGGGGCCGGCTGTCTGGCTGGCTTCCAGCGGCTCGGATTTCGTGAACGGCCAGACGATCTTCATCGACGGCGGAATGACGGTGGTGGTCTGATGGGACCGCCAACGGTCCCCACCAACGCGGCCCTCCCTGTCTCTGGACCGGCGGTCGTTGCCCACGCCAAGGGCGACCTGCGGATCGACGACGTTCCGCTTGCGGCGCCCGCCGCGGATGAGGCCGTCGTCGAAGTCCACTACGGCGGCATCTGCGGCTCCGACCTGCATTACTGGCTGCACGGCGCAGCCGGTGAATCCATCCTGAAGGCCCCGCTGGTGCTCGGCCATGAGATTTCCGGGACCGTGGTCCGCGCCGCGGCGGACGGAACCGGCCCCGGGGCGGGAACGCCGGTCGCGGTGCATCCGGCCACGCCCCGTGCCGGTGCGGCGCGGTATCCGGCCGACCGGCCCAACCTCTCGCCCGGCTGCACCTACCTGGGAAGCGCAGCCCGCTACCCTCACACCGACGGCGCGTTCAGCCGCTACGTGAACCTGCCGGTGCGGATGCTCCGTGCGCTCCCGGGAGGCCTGGACCTGCGTACCGCTGCGCTGATCGAACCGGCGTCCGTGGCATGGCATGCGGTGGCCCGGGCCGGGAACGTCGCGGGCAAGACGGCGCTCGTGATCGGCAGCGGGCCCATCGGCGCGCTGGCTGTGGCGGTCCTCAAACGGGCCGGCGCAGCCCGGATCGTCGCCGTCGACATGCATGAGAAACCGCTCGAGATCGCCACGGCCGTGGGTGCCGACGAGGTCCTGGCCGCCTCCGACGCGGAGGCGATCGCCGCCGTCGAGGCCGATGTGGTGATTGAGTCCTCCGGTAACCACCACGGACTGGCGTCCGCCATCCAGGGCGCCGCGCGCGGTGGCACGGTGGTGATGGTCGGCCTGTTGCCCACAGGTCCCCAGCCGGTCCTGATCTCCCTGGCCATCACGCGGGAACTCGAACTGCGCGGCTCCTTCCGCTTCAACGACGAGATCGACGGCGTCATCGCCGCACTGGCTGACGGCACTCTTCACATCGAACCGGTCATCACCCACGAGTTCCCGGTCAGCCGGGCGTTGGAGGCATTCGCTGTGGCCCGCAACTCGGCTGAGTCCGGCAAGGTGCTCCTGAGCTTTGGGTCCGCAACGGAAGGCTGAGCCCGGCTGTCCTTGGCATTTTTATCGTTGGCGCAGCCCGGCGTCGGCTTGTTTGGCGAGTGTAATTTCGGTGTAACTAATGACGGTGGAACACTGGAACTGCGCGCTGCAGGTCTGCAGAAAGACCGAAGCTGCGGCGGGGCCTTCGTTGAACGCCATAACATTGGGAACGATCCTTATGGTGACGGTTTGGGCCTTCCTGGTGCAGTTGATCTGTTCGTTTCCGCCGCCACCGGCTATCCGGCCGTCGCTGACCCTTTGGGTGAGTTGGACCACGGGTACTGCGATGAGCAGGGCGGGGTCGGTGTCGCACACGAAGGTGACGGGAACATCGACAGCGGCGCCGTCGGCGACGAGGATTCCCGGCCCCGTGCTGACGAGTGTGGCGGGGGCTGCCTGCGCGGGGGCGGCTATGGCCATGAGAGCGACGGTAAGAGCGACGGCGGCGAGGCGGCTTCTGGTGCCTAGCATCAGGTTCTCCCTTGAATGGATGCGTGGCGTCCTGTGTTCCGTATTGGCGGCGAGTGCGGTGATTAGACGCCTTAATGGACGGGGCGGAGCCCCTGACGGCAGCGCCAATTCCGGCGCCGCCTGATGCAGACGAAAGTCCAGTTGGGCGCACAATACTAATTATCTGAATGCGTGACAATAGGCATTCACAAAGCATGCAGGTAGCAGGAACGCCCCCGGGGCGTCCTGCGGATACGCCGCCTCGGCCTACGCCCTGGGGGAGTTCTTCCAGTCCGGCAGGACGCTGAGGCCGTCATCGAGCATGCGGGTAAGGGATCCCGCGGCAGCGTCGCGGCGGCGGCGGCGGAGCCATGCAGCGAGGCTGCGTTCGGAGACTTCGGACGCGTTGCTGGCGGGGTACCGGCCTGTTTGCTGAACCATGCTGACGAGGTCGTTCATGCGTTGGACACTTCGTCGGGTTGCTCTGGCAGGGTTGCCGTTGGCGGCGGCATAGTGCTCCTCACGGAGCGTCGGATCGTCGGTCCTTGCGGCGGCCAGGTGGTAACCCACTGTCGATATCGGCGCCCCCGTCTGCTCGGAGATTTGCCCGCGGGTGAGGCCGCGCCGGTACATCAGGACCCATTCGGGGTTGGGAACCAGAAGCCATCGTATGTTTGCCACAGACGTTCTCTTCCTCTAGTTGGTCCTTCTCGGTCCGGCGGCCTGACGCATGATCTGGTACATGGGTGGCATTCTTTCCTGTACAGGGTTACCGGTCTCATGATCAGCATCGTGCACCGAACATGAGAGCAAGCTGAGAAACCTTGTCGCAAGGGCAGGGCAAACTCTCTGTCAGGAAAATTTCGAGAATGAGTGGACGGTGCAGGCGTGAGGATTCTCATGGTCGAGGACGAAAAGCAGCTGGCCGATACCGTCCGCCGCGGGCTGTCCAACGAAGGATTCGTGGTGGACGTGGTCCACGACGGGGTCAGTGGGGTATGGGCTGCGACGGAGAAGCCCTACGACGTGATTCTGCTTGATCTGATGCTGCCATTGAAGAATGGCTACGACGTGCTGAAAGAAATCCGCGGCCGCAGAATCTGGACGCCCGTTTTGATGCTGACGGCCAAAGACGGCGAGTATGACGAGACAGACGCTTTTGACCTGGGAGCGGACGACTACCTGACCAAGCCGTTCAGCTTCCTCGTCCTGGTCGCCAGGATAAGGGCTCTGATGCGCCGCGGAGCGCCCGAGCGGCCCGTTGTCCTGGAGCTGGGATCCCTGAGCCTCGACACGGCAAGTCGCCAAGTGCAACGCGGCGAGGCAGCGATTGTGCTGACCGCCAAGGAGTACGCGCTGCTGCAATACCTGATGCGACGGCCTGGCCAAGTGGTTTCCAAGGGCGAGATTCTGGACAACGTGTGGGATACGGCATTTGAAGGCGGCGAGAACGTCGTGGAGGTCTACATTGGCTACCTCCGACGGAAAATCGATGTCCCGTTCGGTGTGCAGACCCTGACGACCGTGCGGGGCATGGGATATCTGCTCACCGCCGACAGGACCGCTATGGAATAGCCCTGTGAGACTACGGGTCTGGGTGGAGTTAGCGCGAGACTTTCTTGCCGGTGCGGCTCTCGCTGGCCGGCGCGGCGTGGGAGAAGACCATTTCAAAGCGGCATCCGCCCCCTGGCGCTTCCGACGCCCCGATCGAGCCGTGGTGGGCGGCCATTACTGCGGCGGCGATGGCAAGTCCCAGGCCGCTTCCGCCTCGTTCCCGGGACCGGCTGTCATCAAGCCGGACAAACCTCTCGAAGATCCGCTCCCGGTCTGGGGCAGGCACGGGCGGCCCGTCGTTATCGATGGTTATCACGACTTGAGTCTCGGCACTGTGAACGTCGACGGCAATCACGGACTTGGCGTACCGGTCAGCATTGTCCAGGACGTTCCTGATCACCTGGGCAAGCCTGCGGGCATCGCCGGTAATCCGTGCCGGTTCCAGGCGTGCCTCGATCCGGTGCAGGCTCGTGGAACGCAGGCGGCCGATTTCGCCGTTAAGGACGTCGTCCAGATCAACATCGGCCTGCTCCAGGCGCAGCCCTCCGTCGTTGGTCTTGGCCAGCGTGAGCAGATCCTCAACGAGATACCGCATCCGGGCTGTTTCGCCGGCAAGGACCGACTTCATCTCCTCCCATGTACGTCCGGAAGGATCGGCCGCTGCGATTTCCACGCCGGCGCTGAGGGTGGCGAGGGGGCTGCGCAGCTCATGGCTGGCGTCCGAGACGAAGCGCCGCTGTTCCAGGTCGGCTGCCTCAAGCCGGTCCAGCATTGAGTTCATTGTCTGCGCCAGAGCCTGCATCTCATCGGCGGTGGGCGGGACTTCCACCCGTCCGTCCAGGCGGCGGGCGCTGATCATGGCCACCTGGTCACGGATTCTCTCGACCTGACGAAGGGACCGGCCCACCAGCACCCAGACGGCGATCCCCACCAGCGTCAACAACAGCGGCGTGGCGCCGAGCACAAACCAAGACACCGTGGCAAGGGTGTTGGCCTCAACCTGGACTGTGGCTGCCACCACCACTGTGCGGAGGACGCCGTCGCTCCGGACTCCGGTCGCCACGACCAGGAAGTCGTCGTCGTCACCGAGGCTGGGCAGCTCGGGTACGTCCTCAATCAGCGTTTTCCCATCGTCCGGGCGCAAACCGGTCAGCGGAGCTGCCGCCGCGGCAGGCACCGAGGATGCAAGGACCGACCCCTCCGGATCCAGAATCTGGACATATTGCCCAAAGTGCGCGGCAGACTCAATGAAGCGGCGCCCTTCGTCCAGGCCCTGGCCGGAGATTTGGGCGGCGACCTCCTCGGCCTCCCCCCGGGCGGCGGCCTCGGCAGCGGCGACCAGCGACGTCTGCAGCGCCACCAGCAGGGTAAGGCCGCCAATGAGGAGCGCCACGGCCACGACAAAGACGGCAGTGGCCGTGGCGCGCTTTCGCACACCCCAGCGGGGCCGGGGCAGGCCCCGCCCGCCAAGCATCCGGACGGCATCCATGCTCCAAGGATGCAGCCGCCAGCGGACATTAACAAAGCCCGACGCGTCGGAAGCACCTGGGATGAAGCCGCTCTCCCTGCTGTCCCTGCCCCATAACGTAAAAAGGCGGCACGGGGGTCCGTGGATGTGCCTGCCCCTGCGGAACCCGGCGATGGGTCCGCATAATAATTAGACCGGCACGGCGGCTTCCGCCGGGTCAGTGGGATGTATCGCGGTTTGGCAGCACCTGATTGGGGCAGGGGCGCAGGTTCAAGTCCTGTCATCCCGACGGTGCGGGCCGGAAACGGCAGAGAACAACCTGGGCCAGTGCGCTGGCCGTGTTGGGCGCATGGCTCCCCGGAGTCATACCAATGGTTCAGGTGGCCCGCACTTTAAACTGCGCCGGTCCAGCGCGACCGGGCGCATCCGTGTCAGGATCGGTTATGCCCCACCGCCTAATGCTGCTAGACACTGCGTCGTTGTACTTCCGCGCCTTCTACGGCTTGCCCGACACGATCCGCCGCGCCGACGGCACGCCGGTGAACGCCGTTCGAGGCCTGCTCGACATGATCGCGCGGCTCACCACCGACTACGGTGCGACGCACCTCGTTGCTTGCTGGGACGACGATTGGCGTCCTCAGTGGCGCGTAGACCTCATTCCTACCTACAAGTCGCACCGAGTCGCAGAGGTGATTGAGGGATCCCCCGACGTGGAGATCGTGCCGGACGCGCTCCAGGCGCAGATTCCGATGATCCGCCGGGTGCTCGAGCTCGCCGGCATCGCCGTCGTGGGGGCCGCCGAACATGAGGCCGACGACGTCGTCGGCACCTACGCCAGCCACGCCGAGTTTCCGGTCGATGTGGTGACGGGCGACCGCGATCTCTTCCAAGTCGTCGACGACGCCCGTCAGGTACGGGTGATCTACACCGCGCGCGGCATGAGAAACCTCGAGATCATGACCGACGCGGTCGTCGTCGGCAAGTACCGCGTGCTGCCCGAGCAGTACGCCGACTATGCAACGCTCCGCGGCGACGCCTCGGACGGGCTACCGGGCGTCGCCGGCATCGGCGAGAAGACCGCAGCGTCTCTGCTCTTGGAGTACGGAACGCTCGACGGGCTGCTCGCGGCTGCGGCGGACGCGGAAGGCGGTCTGTCCGCATCCGTGCGGTCGAAGCTCGCCGCGGCCACCGACTACCTCACGGTTGCGCCCGCCGTCGTGAACATCGTCCGTGACCTCGAGCTGCCGACGCTCGAGGAGGCGGGCGCGCAGCTGCGCCCTGTCGTCGGCGATTCTCGCGCCGAACTCGAGCGGCTGGCCACCGAATGGAACCTCGGCGGCTCGGTCAAGCGACTCCTCGAGGCGCTCGACCGGAATCACTGACATCGCTGCCCATGGCTCCGTCCGGTTGCAGGGCGCAGCTGTGAATTGGCTGGGTCTTTCCTCGGGGTTGCCCGTCGGCTCTTGCGCGCGGCTGGTTGCCTAAGGCAAGCTGTTGATCACTTGATGAATCGATCAATTGGGGCTTCGTCGCCTCAAGGGGTCCGGCGGCAAGGATGCCGTCGGACCCTTTCGCGGCGGGGTCGCCGCCCGGGCAGGAGCCCGCAGAACGGGAGGACACCTATGGCCGGTTTGTTTGAACTGTTCATTGACGCACAATCGCACGTCAGATTCCGGCTCACAGCACCCGATGGAACGGTCATGGCTGTGTCCAAGGCCTTTGACGACAAGCCGGCGGCTGTTGCCGGCATAGCCGCGGTGCGAGAGTACGCCGGCATGGGACACATCGCCGACCTTTGCCCGGGCAGCCGGTCGAAACCTGCGGCAGGGCGTTCGGCGTCGGCGCGGGAGCAGGAATCCCGGCCGTTACCGGCAGGCGAGCTCCGCACCCTTGGCCGGGCACTCCGCCGGGCCGCAGCCGGACCCCGGCGGAGCGGTGCAGCCTGAGGGCAGGACCAGTCGTCGCATGCCCGACCGCCCATGCCCGGGGTCGAGGATGCTAAATGGTGCCTTCAGGCGGCGTGAAGTTCTCCGTGCTGCGAACAGCCGGGGTCGGTCGGCCTGGCCTGCCTGGGCGTGTACCGCCAGTCCGGGCATGTGCAGCCAGGTGTTCTGTTAGCGGGGCGTTGCCATGCACTCTTGGCTCCCAGCGCAACCACTTCTGACATCGCGGCTCTTTTCTTCCGGTGATGGCTAAGCGAGTGCACGCCATCGGGAGCGTCAGCATATTAGAGACAGACCAGTCTGTCTATGATCCAGCTGCGCCGGCGCTGGGCCGTTCGAATATTACGAAGCCCCGGAGCAAAAGTGTCCGGCGCAACGCTCAAGCAGGCAGACGACGGCGGGAGGTCCCGCCGTCGTCCAGGCTTCGGCTACCGTGGAATGCGCGTCACCGCCACTCGACTGCATTATGCGCTCGCCTGCGGCGATTCAGGTCACACACATTGCCACTCGTGGCGGGGGAACGGGGTACCAATGCGCAGCTTCACGTCCGTAGAACACCGTATCGATGAACGTGCACATCGATACCTGGATGATGCCCCCGCCAGCGGCATCCGTTCCAGGCTCATCGAGTTTGCGGTCTTCGGCCTCAAGCAGGCCTGGGCGTGCATCTTTGGCGCGGCGCTCCTCGCAGTCATCCTGGCGGGGCGCCTTTGGTATCCGGACGAGGCCGCACTTGCCAGGAACGATTTCCTGACCCTCGCCGCCGTCGTCATCCAGATTCTGATGGTCGTTACGCGGCTGGAGACCGTACGGGAGCTTAGGGTGATCGTTCTCTTTCACCTGGTCGGAACGGTCATGGAGCTGTTCAAGACCGACGTCGGGTCGTGGACGTATGAGGCCGAGGGATTTCTGCGTATCGGAGCGGTCCCGCTGTTCAGCGGCTTCATGTACGCCGCCGTCGGTTCCTACATGGTGCGTGTCTACAGGCTCTTCGACCTGCGCTTCGCGCGGTATCCGCGGCGGTGGGTCACCGCGATCGTGGCGGCCGCGATATACCTGAACTTCTTTACGCACCACTACATCTTCGATGTCCGCTGGGTCCTGCTGGCCGCCGTCGTTGTCATCTTCGGACGGTGCGTCATGCACTTCCGCGTGTTCCGCAGGAAGTTCCGGATGCCCCTGGTCGCCGCTTTTCTGCTCGTGGCACTGTTCATTTGGATAGCCGAGAACATCGCCACCTGGTCCGGCGCGTGGCTGTACCCGAGCCAGCTGAACGGTTGGCACATGGTCTCGCTCGACAAGCTGGGCGCATGGTTCCTGCTGGTGATCATCTCGGTGGTGCTCGTGGCGTGGGTCTACAAGCCGGAGCCACCCGAGCAGTCTGAGGAGGACACTGGCACAGCCGCCGTCCCGGCGGTCACCGCGGAACGTTAGAGGACGACGGCGGTACTTCCGTTAGAGGCTACCCTTGCCGACTGCTATGGCAGCCGCGATGGTCGCAGCAGGGTGGGGACGCCGGCACTCCCCGGGTCCAGCGGCACAGGGCTGATCAGCACAGCCGGCCCGCGGTGCAGAGTGCCGTCGGAGAGCGGCTGGCAGCGCACGCCTCCCCTCCCGCGCATGGCCTTGTGGGCGCCCGGAGCGAGCATCTGATCCATCCAGGCACAAGGGTGGGCCGGCCGCCCGGCTCTGAACCGCACCAGTTCCCCGCGCGATTCCAGCGCGAACTCCCCGCCCAGCAGCGGAGCCAAGTGGGCACCTCTGAGGACAACATTGCGCCGTGTCAGCAGCGGGTCAAAGCGCTCGGCCCCCAGCTCCGCGGCGATGGCTTCGAGAGCCTCGACGGCGAACACGGTGACGGCGGCATCCATATGCGCGGCCTTGCCGAAGAACCGGTCACCCACGATGCCCTTGCCCGTCACCAGCTCGACTTGGTCGGCATCGGTGGTGGGGACGTCGGCCGCACCCTCGCGTGCGCGGCCGAAGTAGGCGTGTGCCGGCGACACGAGCAGATGCAGGATCTCCACGTCGTATCTGTAGCTTGCCGTCATGCCATCAAACTACCTGCCACGCACGGCCAGCGCACCCGTTCAGCGTCTGGCGGGTAACGGCATGCCATGACCACCGACGCAGACGAACAGGACCGGGCGGAGATCCTGAAGAATTACCGGGCCCAGCTGCGCGCCGGGCAGTTCGACTACCGATGGCTCGCCTCGCGCTCCGAAGCCACCACCTGGTAGCTCCGGAACCCCAACACCGGTGACTCCTGCCTTGCGGAGCGATGGTTTCGTTCGACGGAGCGGCCCCAGACGGCGCCGGTGAGTATGAGTGCGATGCCGCAGCACCCCGCGATCCCTACGCTGTCGTGGGCGATGGTGATTCCGATGATGGCTGCCCAGACGGGTTCCGTGCCGAGGAGGAGTACCGCCTGCAACTCGGCGCTTCGCTCAGCCTCACTGTCAACGAAACCGCGGCTTCTGCTGCGTTCTACGAGAAGCTTGGCTGGCCGGCAATGTCGGGGAGCGGCACCCACCGCAAGCGGACGACGGCGGGAGGTCCCGCCGTCGTCCGCTTCCGTTACGCGTGGTACTCAGTTCCCGGCGGTGCCACGTGGGCCTAGTTTCATTAAATACGTCGGCCCGCCACGATGTTCCGGACGTTTCAGTAGGCCCTAACCCGCTGTTCGACAATGAGATGGATGAGGGCAAACACCCCATCCTGGTCGATGGCCTGGAGGGCGGCGTCGAGGGCTGCTGGCACGTCCTCGTCACGGGTGACCGTGATTCCGAAGCCGCCGAAAGCCTGGCCCATGAGGCCGAAGTCCGGGTTTTTCAGCTGCGTGCCCGAAACCCGGGACGGGTAGTGCCGTTCCTGGTGGGTGCGGATGGTGCCGTATTCCTGGTTGTCCATCACGATGATGAGCGGCGTGGCACCGTACTGAGCGGCGGTGGCCAGCTCCTGGCCGTTCATCAGGAACTCCCCGTCTCCCGCGATCGTGACCACCCGTCGCCGCGGGCTGGCCAGCGAGGCCGCGATGGCCGACGGGATGGAGTAGCCCATTGAGCCGTTTCTGGCGCTGATCATTGAGGCGTAGCGCCGCGTGGGGAAGTACCGGTGCGCCCAGTTAGTGTGCTCGCCCGCCCCGAAAGTAACCATGGCGTCCTCGGGGAGCCGCGGAACCAGGTTGGCCATCAGGGTGTCCATCTTTGCCGGCCCGTCGCCCGGCGTGGCCGGGGGCAGATCGGCGAAGGACGTCTGCTCGCTGCGCATCCTGGCAGTCCACGCTTTCCACTCCTCCTTCGGCGGCAAGTCGATCTGAACCAGATCGCGGACGAAGGCGTCCGGTTTTGCCAGGATCTGCCGCGAGACGGGACCGGAGCGTCCGCGCAGCGAAGGGTCTATGGTCACCAGGAAGTTTTGCTTGTTCCAGTCCTGCCTGCAGACAAAACCATCCGTGATGACATCCCCGGGGACTGTCCCGACGAAGACGAGCAGGTCGGTTTCCTGCAGGAGGTCGTATGTGGGGCGGGGCCGGCCGTAGCCGATCGGACCAACGTAGGACGGTGAGTCGAAGGAGACAGTTCCCTGCGTACGCCATTCCGCGGCGGCCGGGATGTGCTGCTTTTCAAGCCATTCGGTGAGCTGGTCTGCCGCTGCCTGGGTCCAGTCGTTGCCGCCGGTGACAAACAGCGGCTTCTTGGAAAGTGCAAGGGCGCCGGCGAGTGCTTCGGCATCCGTGGTGCTCATTCCGCCTGCAGCCACCGGAATGGTGGGGTGCAGGGCCGGATCCACCTGCTGGCGGATGATGTCTTCCGGCAGGCCCACCACCACCGGGCCCGGCCGTCCGCTCATTGCGGCGAACATGGCTTCCGCGACAATCTCGGACGCCCGTTCGGCATGGTCGAGGACCATCACGCGCTTGGCACCCGTGTCGAACCAGGCCTTGATATCAAATTCCTGGAATGCCTCGCGGTCCCGGTGGGCGAACGGGATCAGTCCTACGAACAGCAGCATAGGCGTGGAGTCCTGCCACGCGGTGTGCAGGCCAACATGGGCGTTGGCGGCGCCGGGTCCGCGGGTGACCATGGCGACGCCTGGACGCTGGTTCATCTTGCCGTCGGCCTCGGCCATGTAGGCGGCGCCGCCCTCATGGCGGCAGACCACGGTCTCGATGTCAGAACCGTGCAGCCCGTCGAGGACGTCCAGGAAACTCTCGCCGGGAACAACGAAGGTTCGTTCGACGCCGTGGGCCGCGAGGGAGTCAACAATCACGTGCCCGGCGGACTTTAGGGCCTTGCCGCCGTTCAGGTTCTCCCGGACAGTGGCGGGGGTGGGCTGTAGGGGGCCTTGGTTGATGGTGTCGCCTTCGGACGGCTGCGTGTCGGTTGCGGTCATGGTTGCTGCGGACTCCGTTGTCATCACTTCTTGTCTTCTTGGTTGGTTTACGTGTGGTGGGTGAGGGTGCCTGGGAATTTCCGCTGGATGCAGCGGAACAGAGGGTGGCGCCTAGTCGGTTTCCGGTCCGGTGCAGAAGAAGCAGCCGTCCTCACAGCTGTCCGTCGTCTGGCTTTCCGTCGGCGGCCGGTGCGTTTGGGGGCTCAGGGAATTTTGTGGCTTCATGGCTGGACCTGCTAGCGGATGGGAGTCCGGTTGGCGATGACGGGGGACATGCCGGTGAAGCCGTCGCGGGCTTCGGCGATTTCGTGGATTTGTTTGCGGCAGGCGTACCAGCCGACGACCATGAGGGCGCAGGCGACGAGGGTGACCAGGAGGGTGAGGGGGGAGTCGATGAAGACCATGATGAGGACGCCGAGGAGGAAGAGGAGGGAGAGGTAGCCGGTGTAGGGGGCGCCGAACATGCG
>NZ_CAKKLY010000057.1 GCF_918698095.1 Arthrobacter sp. Bi83 | reverse complement strand
ACCGCGAAAAATGCATCCTTCTGATCCTGCGAGTACCACCCGGATCCTGATGAATCACCGCTTAAACGAACCACGGTCGTTGCAACTCCCAAAAGTCGGGGTGTTGCAACGACCGCTAGAACCCAAGCCTGGTTCACTGGGGCCTCAGGTGTTCGTTCGCGCTGGAGTTCGCTGGGGAATGTACTCCGCAGGGATGATCTTGACCGTCGATGTTTCGCTGGGGCAACGGATTTCGTAGAGTGGGAAGGCTAAGGATGTCAGCCCCGGCTGCTATTACTTCTCTTAAACAATTCGCGCTCTCTCCCTAAGGATCCGTGAGCATGCTCGTCACCCTCATACGGCGCTTTTCCAAGCCGTATCTGCCGTACATCGTGGCTGTCATCGCCTTTCAGCTTGCGTCCACCATCGCCGCCCTTTACCTGCCGAGCCTGAACGCCCGGATCATCGACGAGGGTGTTTCGCGCGGCGACACCGACTTCATCTGGCGCACCGGCGGCATGATGCTCCTCGTCGCGTTCGTCCAGGTAGGCGCCGCCATCGCCGCCGTGTACTTCGGCTCCAAGACGGCCATGGCGATTGGCCGTGACCTGCGCCGTGGCGTGTTCCGCAAAGTGACGAGCTTTTCAGCCAAGGACGTCAACACGTTCGGGGCACCCACACTGATCACCCGGGGAACCAACGACGTCCAGCAGGTGCAGATGCTGGTGCTGATGGGCCTGAACTTCATGGTGTCCACCCCGATTATGTGCATCGGCGGCATCGTCATGGCGCTGCGAGAGGACATCAACCTGTCCTGGCTCGTCTGGGTCTCCGTGCCGGTTCTCATCGTGGTGGTGGGCTACATCGTGGTCCGCCTGATGCCGCTTTTCCGCTCCATGCAGACGAAGATCGACCGCATCAACGGCGTACTCCGCGAGCAGATCATCGGCATCCGTGTGGTGCGGGCCTTCGTCCGTGAGCCGTATGAGACTGAGCGATTCGGCCAGGCTAACAAGGAACTCACGGACGTTTCACTGAAGATCGGTGCCCTGTTCGTCCTGATGTTCCCGGCGATCGGCATGATCCTGCACCTGTCCACTGCCGCGGTGCTCTGGTTCGGCGGCCAGCGTGTGGACTCCGGGGACATGCAGGTTGGCTCCTTGACGGCCTTCCTGCAGTACCTGCTCCAGATCCTCATGGCGGTCATGATGGGCACGTTCATGGCCATGATGATTCCGCGGGCCTCGGTCTGCGCGGACCGCATTGGCGAGGTTCTCGACGTCGAGCCTTCCATCCACGACCCCGAGAGCCCGCAGACACCGGCGAAGCTCGAAGGCGTGGTGGAATACCGCAACGTCACCTTCGCCTACCCGGGAGCGGAAGCCCCCGTTCTCAGCAACATCAGCTTCACCGCGCGGCCGGGGGAGACCCTTGCCATCATCGGCTCCACCGGCGCCGGCAAGTCGTCCCTGCTGTCGCTGCTGCCCCGGCTCTATGACGTGGCCGACGGGGAAGTGCTGCTCGACGGCGTCCACGTCAGCAACCTGGACCGGGCGGAAATCACCAAACGCGTGGCCCTCGTGCCCCAGCGCCCCTACCTGTTCTCCGGAACCATCGAGCACAACCTGCGCTTCGGCAAGACCGAGGCAACCGATGAGGAACTGTGGGACGCGCTGCGCGTGGCGCAGGGCGACGGCTTCGTCCGCGAAAAGAAGAACGGGCTTGGATCCCGGATCTCCCAGGGCGGCACCAACGTCTCGGGTGGACAGCGGCAGCGCCTCTGCATCGCCAGGGCGCTGGTGACGAAACCCAAGGTGTACCTTTTCGACGACTCCTTCTCGGCCTTGGACGTTGCGACGGATGCGCGGCTGCGCGCAGCCCTGAAGCGGACCACCGCCGACGCCACGGTCATCATCGTGGCGCAGCGGATCTCCACCATTACCGACGCCGACCAGATTCTGGTGCTGGACAACGGCAGGATCGTGGACCGCGGAACGCATGAGGAACTGCTGGAAACCTCGCCCACGTACCAGGAAATTGTTGAGTCCCAGCTGAGCGTGGAGGAAGTCGCATGAGCGCCGACAAGAAGACCCTGCGCGACCGCAAAAAACCGGCAGGGACACTGACGGAGGAGACGGCGGCCGATCCCGCAGCGCTCGCAGACGACGACTTCGTCGAGGAGGAGTACAAGCCTTCGGAGGCGGACGGCGGCATGTTCGGCGCCATGCCGGCGAAGAAAGCCCAGAACTTCTGGCCCTCTGCCAAGCGGCTCCTGGGGCTGCTCAAGCCCGAGGCCGCGGGCATCTACATCGTGGTGGCCATGGTCATCGTGTCAGTGGTTCTCAACGTCATCGCGCCCAAAATTCTCGGCCAGGCCATGGACGTTATCTTCGGCGGCGTGGTGGGCAAGCAACTCCCGGCGAGCGTAAGCAAGGAGCAGTTCGTCAGCGGCCTGCGGGCGCAGGGCCAGGACAACTTCGCGGACATGATCGCGAAGATGGAGCTGGTTCCCGGCACGGGCATCGACTTCCAGAAACTGACGGTCCTGATCTCCGCAGTGCTGCTCATGTACTTCGTGGCCAACATCTTCCTGTGGCTTCAGGGCTATGTGCTGAACCGCATCGTCATGAAGGTCATCCGCCAGCTGCGCGACGACACCGAGAAGAAGCTCAACCGGCTGCCGCTGAACTACTTTGACACCCGCCAGCGCGGCGACGTCCTTTCCCGCGTAACGAACGACGTCGACAACGTCCAGCAGGCGCTCCAACAGGCGTTCGCGCAGCTGATCAGCTCGGTCCTGACCGTCGTTGGCATCGTCATCATGATGTTCATCGTCTCCTGGCAACTGGCCCTGATCGCCCTGATCGCGCTGCCGCTGTCCGGCGTGGCGGCCGGTGTGATCGGCGCGCGCAGCCAAAAGCTGTTCGCCGCGCAGTGGAAGAACACCGGCGAACTGAACGGCCAGATCGAGGAGTCGTTCTCCGGCCACGACCTGGTGCGGGTCTTTGGCCGTGACGCCGACATGCTGGAGCGTTTCGAGGAACGCAACGAGGCCCTGTACAAGGCCAGCTTCGGCGCGCAGTTCGTCTCGGGGATCATCTTCCCCGTCATGCAGTTCGTCTCCTACCTCAGCTACGTGGGCATCGCCGTCGTGGGTGGTCTCCGCGTGGCCTCCGGCAGCATGAGCCTTGGCGACGCGACGGCGTTTATCCAGTACTCGCGCGAGTTCACCCAGCCGCTGGGCCAGATGGCGGGCATGGCCAACATGCTGCAGTCCGGCGTGGCATCGGCCGAGCGCGTGTTCGAGTTCCTGGACGCGGACGAGCAGGATGCCGAGACGGCCACCCGGCACCTGCCTGCCAAGACGGACGGCCATGTGGAATTCCGCGACGTCACCTTCAGCTACACGGAGGACAAGCCGCTCATCGAAAACCTGTCCTTTACGGCCGAGCCGGGACACACCGTGGCCATCGTCGGACCCACCGGAGCGGGCAAGACCACCCTGGTCAACCTCGTGATGCGCTTCTACGAGCTCAACGCCGGCTCCATCACACTGGACGGTGTGGACGTCACGCAGCTGAGCCGGGCCGAGCTCCGTTCCAAGGTGGGGATGGTGCTGCAGGATGCCTGGCTGTTCGGCGGCTCCATTTACGACAACATCAAGTACGGCAAGCTGGACGCCACCGAGGATCAGATCATGGCAGCGGCCAAGGCCACGTTCGTGGACCGGTTCGTGCGTGCGCTTCCGGACGGCTATGACACGGTTATCGACGAGGAAGGCAACAACGTCAGCGCCGGCGAAAAGCAGCTGATTACCATTGCCCGGGCATTCGTCGCCAACCCGTCGCTGCTGATCCTGGACGAGGCCACGAGCTCGGTTGATACCCGCACCGAACTCCTTGTCCAGAAGGCGATGGCCGCGCTGCGGACGGACCGGACCAGCTTCGTGATCGCCCACCGCCTCTCCACCATCCGCGACGCCGACACCATTCTGGTGATGGAGAACGGCACGATTGTGGAGCAGGGCAACCACCAGACCCTGCTGGCTGCCGAAGGAGCGTACTACCGGCTGTACATGTCGCAGTTCGCGGGCGCCGATGTCGAGGAAACCCCCGTGGATGATTCGACGGCGGTGCACAGCTGACCGCGCACGGGTCGGCAGGCCATACCGATCCCCGGCGCATCGAGGTGCTCGTGCCGATGCGCTGGGGTGACATGGACGCCTACGGGCACATCAACAACGTGCAGGTCGTCCGCATGCTGGAGGAGGCCCGCATCGCCGCCTTCGGCCCGCCGCGGGGCGCCGGTCTGCCAGGGGTGGAACCGCACGTCTCCCTGTTCAACGATGTCGCTGAGGGCACCATGGCGCTCGTGGTGGACCACCGCATCAGGTACGTGAGGACCCTCGAGTACCGCAACGTTCCCGCCGTCGTCCAGCTGTGGATTGGTGCCGTCAAAGGCGCCAGTTTCGACATCCACTACCTTGTGCAGGACCCCGTTACTCGCGAGGATTGTGTGAAGGCGTCAAGCCACCTCGCCTTCGTCGACGAAGCCACCGGACGGGTCCTGCGGCTGACTCCGGAGCAGAAGCAGCGGCTGGAGCCCTTCACCGAACGCAAGGAGGCATAACGTGAAAAAGAAGAAGAAGGCCTGGAAGGACCTGCCGCCCGCCGCACGCATTGCAACGGTCATCCTGGGTGCCGCGCAGCTGGCATTCCTCGCCGCCGCCCAGCGCGATATCTCCCGCCGTCCGGCCGACCAGATCCGCGGCTCAAAGACGCTCTGGCGGGTGGTCACCCTGGTCAATTTCATCGGCCCGGGAAGCTACTTTGCATTTGGCCGGAAGAGGCTGCCGCTGCCTACCGGCAAGTAGGTTCGCCGGACGGCGTGGTGCTGGCGTTCAGCTTTAGCCTGTAAATTTGAAGGCATGACCCCCAACCCGAAGCCTGCCATGCACCGTGCCCTCGGCATCTCCAAAGAGATCGAAGACGCAGCGTGGTTTGTTCTTGGGGCCGGACTCCAGGGCAGGCCGTCTGCGCTGGACCGGCGCACCCAGACGTGGACTTCCGACGCCGCCGCGGAACTGCTGGAGCGACTGGAACGGGGCGTCGTGGACGCCAAGGCGCCCATGATGACCAATCTGCGGCACAGCCTCGCGGATGCCTCCCGGGCTGCGAAGCAGCTTGCCGTGGAGCTGCTGTTCCTGCAGTCGCTGCCCCTGGCGCACGAGGTCAAGTCCCTCAAGGTCAAGCGGGCCCGCGTGGCCGAAGCCGCGTCCTGGCTCGAACCCCCGCTCGAGCTTCCCGACGAGCTGTACCGGGGCATGACCGACCACGGCGTCATCCGGGACCGGACCGCGGAGTTCAACTGGACCATCTGGGACCACCTGAAGTGGCTTTGCCGGTTCGTGCAGCACGTCGACCAGCAGTCCACTTCAGCCATCAGCAGGGCGCTGAAGGACCCCTTGGCCTTCCACCTGCTGGCAGCGGGCACGCCGGAGGATCAGCCGGCCATCCGCCGCAGCGTTGAATACCTCACCTGGCCCGGCTACTTCGAACCCGTTGTGGCGGATGTTGAGCGCCGGGAGATCCGCGACGCCTTCGCCTCCCTGGTGGGCGGGGCCAAGGGCGACAGCGACGAGGAGATCACCGCAGACATCCGCCGCATCCGCCTGCACCTCGATGAGCAGGCAGGCCAGCGCATCGACTGGTATTCCCGCCAGCTCGTGAGCCAGTGGCGCAAGGTCGGCGATCCGGGCCGCCGTGCCTGGCTGCTGCGGACCCACTCCGACAACGCCGAACTGCTCGCAGCCTGGCGGGGCGAGGAAAAAGTGACCCTCGACGTCGAGCACCTCCGCCTGCTGGACGCCGGCGTCACCGCCGGGCTGGTCCAACATGCTGTGGACGAGGATTACAAGCACCTCGGCTACGTGGAGCGGGAGGACACCAAGACGGCGGTTTTCGCCTTCCTGACCGTGATGAAGCCGGGGGACCTGGCGCTCTACCAGAACGCCGGTGCCGTCCGGATCGGCGTCGTGCTGGGGGAGCCGGACCACAACGGGGACAACCGGCGGATGCGCCGCAAGGTCCGCTGGTTCGACGAAGCCCACGCCACGGCCGACCTGCCGCGCCACGTCCAGCGCCAGCTCGCCACGCCGGGCATCGTCGTCGATGTCACCCGCGTGGTGCAGGCGCTGCAGGCGCTTGTGCCTGCTGAAGCGGAAGCAGAGCCCGACGGCGATACGGAACCTGCCGCCGTCGTCGTCCCCGTCCAGGAGGGGTTCCGTCCGCTGACGCGCGAGTTCGCGGACTCGCTCCACATGGATCTGGAACCGCTGCAGGAGATCGCCGAACTGCTGGAGGAGAACCGGCAGCTGGTGCTCTACGGCCCGCCGGGAACGGGCAAGACGTACCTCGCGAAGCACCTCGCGGCCGAGCTCGCGCAGGACAGCACCGACGAGCGCGTGAAGCTGGTGCAGTTCCACCCTTCCTACGCCTACGAGGATTTCTTCGAGGGCTACCGGCCGGACAAGACGGACGAGGGGCAGGTGTCCTTCAAGCTCGTAGCCGGGCCACTGCGCCGGCTCGCCGAAGAAGCGGCCAAACCCGGCAACGAGTCGAAGCCGTACTTCCTGATCATCGACGAGATGAACCGCGCCAACCTGGCCAAAGTGTTCGGCGAGCTGTACTTCCTGCTGGAGTACCGCGACGACCGCATCTACCTGCAGTACAGCCCCAACGAGCCGTTCACGCTCCCGGACAACCTGTACATCATCGGCACCATGAACACCGCGGACCGTTCCATCGCCATGATGGATGCCGCCATCCGCCGCCGTTTCGCCTTCATCGAACTGCACCCGAACACCGAGCCGGTGAGGGGGTCGCTGCTGCGGTTCCTGGAGGCGCGGCAGCTGGACACCACCCCTGCGCGTTTGCTGGACGCACTGAACGGCGCCATCGACGAGTGGGACCGCGACCTCATGATCGGCCCCTCGTACTTCATGAAGAAGACGGCCCAGACCCCCTCCGGTCTGCGCCGGATCTGGAAATACGAGCTCATGCCGTTGCTCGAGGAGCACTACCACGGGCAGCTGAACCGCGCGCAGCTGGAGGAACGATTCGGGCTGGACCAGCTGCTGGGACGCCTTGCGGCTCGCTAGCTCGGCCGGATACCGCGCCAGGCCAAGCGGCGGCCCCGGCCCCGCGGGTGTCAGCCCAGCCGCACGCACCAAGCCCGGACATTCCGGACCGGATTTCCGGCACATCGTGCTTGACGAACTGTCCGGCGGCGTGGTGGAGAAGCTGGACCCAGCCAGCGCGGCCTTCCTGAACGCCAGCGGACTGGCAAAGGCCTCACCCATGGGGATGAGCCTGTACCGGATCGAGCCCATGGGCATGGTGGGATCCGTGCGGACGCCGCTGGTCCAGCTCGACGTACGGCCGAAGGACCGGCTGGGGCTGAGCCGGCTGCTGTTTCTGCTCAGTTACGCCGGTGACCAGGGTTTCCGCGACGATCCCGTGACCGCTGACGAGCACACCGAGCTGTGGAGTGCGCTGGCAGCGTCCCTGGCACAGCTGGCCGAGCGTGCCCTGCAGCGCGGCGTGCTCCAGGGCTACCTCACAGTCGACGAGTCCCTCCGGACGGTCAAGGGCCGGATCCGCATCTCGGACCAGATCTCGCGCCGGCCGGGCATGCTTGTGCCGCTGGAAGTGTCCTACGACGAGTTCACCGAGGACATCGCGGAGAACCGGATCCTCCGTGCCGCCCTCGAGCGCATGTCCCGCGTTCCCGGCGTGCGGCCGGACGTGCTGAGCCGCCTGCGGCAGCTCAAGGGAAAGCTCGACGCCGCCACTCGCCTTCAGTCCGGCGCTCCGCTGCCGCCGTGGCAGCCCAACAGGATGAATGCCCGGTACCACACGGTGCTCCGCCTCTCCGAGGTGATCCTGCGCAACGCCTCCGCCGAAGCAGGGGAGGGACAGGAGCAGACGGCGTCGTTCGTGGTGGACATGGACCGGGTCTTTGAGGACTTTGTGGGTGCCGCCCTCCGGCAGGCCATGGCTGCCTTTCCCGGTGAAATGCGGCTGCAGTACAACGCGATGCTCAACGAGGCCGTCCGGGATTCAGACCGGCTGACTGTCAGGCCCGACGCCGTGCACCTGCTGGGCGGACGGCCCGTGGTGGTCTACGACGCGCAATACAGGGCGCGCACGGATCGCGGGGCATCACTGACTGCCGACCATTTCCAAATGCTGGCGTACTGCACGGCGTTGCAGGTGCCCACTGCGTGGCTGATCTATGCCGGTGCGGGGGAGGTAAAGCTGAGGCGGATCCTCAACACCGACATCGACATCGTGGAGTTTCCGCTGGATCTGTCGCGGCCGCCGTCGGAAATCCTGGCCGCGGTGACCGATCTCGCCGAGCAGTCCTGGGGAGAAGTTGTACGGCAGGCGAGGACGGGCATGTAGCTGCGTCGACCGGCCCCCGGGCGCCGTCTGGAGCCCGGTTCAGCTACGCCGGGTCTGCTTCCGGGTCTTCGAGGTCGCCGAACAGGGACTGCAGGTGCTCGAGCAGGGCCTTTTCGGGGCAACCAACGTTCTGCGCCAAAAGCCCCCGCAAACGGGTTCTGATACCGGCGCCCTCCGGGGACGGATCTTCCAGAATTGACGAGATGATGGCCATGGACTGGCGGCGCAAGGGGCCGAGCTCCGGGTCTTTTGTCGGCTGGTTGAACTGCGGCCATTCGGTGAGCTGCTCGGTGTAGGACCGCGGTCCTGCCGGCATCAATCGCTGAGACATTTCGCTCTCCCGGGCCGTCTGGTGGTTCACGTTCTGGTACTTGAAGGAGTCAAACTTCTTGTCCGCAAAGCTCAATGCTCTGACATTGGATCCTACGCCAACCCCCGGGGCTCCTCGCCCAACGGATTGAACAGCATGTAGAAACTCTAGCTCAAGACAGACAAGTCTGTCTCCCACTTGGGCTAGGATATTAACAAATGGAAGATTCATCCAGCTCCGCTTCATCGAGCGCCGGGATTACTCCTTCCGGAGGGCTTCAGCCCGCCCTGCATGCCGAGGAACCAGGCACGCCACCGCAGGCCCTTAAGACTGCTGTCGGGATCCGGGAACGGATCGTGGATGCGGCCTACGATCTCTTCGCCCACAGAGGGATCAGGGACGTGGGCATCAACGAACTCATCAGCCGCTCGGGTGTTGCCAAGGCCACTTTCTACCGCCACTTCGCCTCGAAAGACGATGTTGTGCTGGCCTTCCTTGAGCAGCGTGACCGCATGTGGACGGTCAATGCCATCGTGGGCGAAGCGCGGCGCCGGGCAGACACGCCCGAACAGCAGCTCCTCGCCATCTTCGACGTCTTCTCCGACTGGTTCCGCCGCACGGACTTCGAGGCGTGCTCCTTCATCAACGTGCTGCTCGAGATGGGTTCCACCCATCCGTTGGGCCGCGCGAGCATTGACTACCTCGCAAAGATCCGCGGGCACGTAAAGCAGCTTGCGGACGAAGCCGGCCTGCAGCGCACCGAGGACTTCTCCAGGTCGTGGCACATCCTGATGAAGGGGTCCATCATTTCCGCCGCTGAAGGCGACCTTGAAGCAGGCCAGCGCGCACGCCAGCTCGCCGGATGGCTGATCGATCACCACCGGGCTTGAGCGTCAGGCCTGAGTGTCAGGCCGGGAGAGCAAACGTAAACGTGGTGCCTGCCCCCACCTCGCTGCTCAGCGAGACGCTGCCGCCGTGGGCCTCCACGATGGCCTTGCTGATGGAGAGCCCCAGCCCCACACCGGGGATTGCGGAGTTGCGGACTGCTTCCGCACGGAAGAACTTGGCGAAGACCTCTTCCTGGTCCTGTTCGCTCATCCCCATCCCGGTATCGCTGACGCTGCACACCACGCGCCCGTCCTCGGAGCGCAGCGAGACAATGACTTCGCCCCCGTCCGGCGAGTACTTGATGGCGTTGGAGACCAGGTTGTCCAATACCTGTGAGATCCGGGCGGAGTCGACGTGCGCCTCCAGCCGCTTGGGGGCGTCGGCCAGCAGTTGGATGCCGGAGTCCGTGGCCCGCGGCAGGGCGGCGGTGACGCTCGCCCGTACAAGGTCGGCCACGTCCACGGCCTGAGGGCGGACGATCAGTTGCCCGTTTCTGCTGGAAAGGAGGTCCGAAACCAGTGTGAGGAGCCGTTCGGAGTTCCGACGGATGATCTCCAGGGGGCCGCGCTGGAAGTCCGGCAGAGCGCCGTCGTCGTCATCCAGCATCAGTTCCACGTACCCCAGGATCGACGTCAGCGGCGTGCGGAACTCGTGCGAGACGTTGGCGACGAAGTCGTCTTTGGCCGCCAGAGCGTTGACCAGTTCGGTGACGTCGCTGAACACGATGACGGAACCGGCGAAGTTCCCCTCCTGGTCCTTCATCGGACGCGCGCTGGTCGTGATCGCCCGCTGCTCGCTGCCTGCTCCGAGCCAGACCAGATAGTCGGTGAATTCCTCGCCGAGCACGGCCCGCCGGACGGGCCGCTGCTCCACCGGAACCGGAGTGGTCCGATCAGGGCCAAACACCAGTAGCTGTGATTCGTTGGGATCGTCGTTGCTGGGGGGAGCGGCCAGCAGATGATGGGCGCGCTGCTTCCGGTTCATCAGGATGTCGTGCCCGTCGGCGTCCACGGCCAGCACGCCCAGATGCACCGTATCCAGCACGGTGTTGAGCAGCCGTTCCTGGCGCTTGCTGCCATCCAGCACGCCGCGCAACTGGCTATCCTTTGCCTCCAGATCGCGTTGCTGCCGGATCATGCTGAGAGTCAATACGGTCACGGAAACGCCAATCCCCAGCATCATGACCGGGAGCAGGAGCGAGCGGGCCAGATCCTGCCCGGACAGATCACCCCTGATGACCAGCGGCAGCCAGATGATCGCCAGCGGGCCGAAGAAGGAAATGGCCACCGCCGTCTTGGGAAACACACCGGAGGCGCACAACCAGATCACTGGGAAGACGGCCATCAGGCTGATTCCCGTCAGGCTGTCCTGGCCACCCTCCCTGCCGAGCGCAATCGAGACCAGGTCCAACAACGGAAGGACCAGGAAGCTCGGATACGGCAATCGGTCCCACGGAACGGCGTAGCAGAGAATCAGGATGGCGCCTTGGGACAACAGGAAACTGATGAAAAGCGGGTTCATGAGTGTTTCCGGGAAGAACGTCAGAATGAGGAAGGCCGTGAGCCCCGCCGTGACAGAAAGAGGCATCTGGCTCAAGGTCACCCGGCCCCGCAGGGAGTATTCATGGAAGGGTCGCTTGAAGAGCAGCATCCTGCCGGACGAATCCTTCCAGGTTGGGCTGCTCATGAGCGTTGGACCATCGGGACGTGGCAAGAGAGACGCATACATGCAGGATATCGGGGGAGCTATACTTCAGACGGGATGTAGCGGGCTGAGGGGGCTGCGATGGGTGATACACGCGTGGGGTTGGTCATTGAAGATGATCACGACATTCGCGAACTGGTGCGGGTCGTACTGACGCAGGCAGGCTTCGAGGTGACGGCCGCGAGCAGCGGAGCCGAAGGCGTTCTCGCCGCAAAGGAGCTGGATCCGGCGGTCATCACCCTGGACCTAGGCCTGCCCGACATCGACGGATTCGAAGTGGCCCGGCAGATCCGTCAGTTTTCCGACGCCTACATCGTGATGCTCACTGCCCGGGCGGAGGAGCTGGACACCCTGATCGGTTTGGAATCGGGTGCCGACGACTACCTCACCAAGCCTTTCCGGCCCAGAGAGCTGCGCGCCCGCGTCGCCGCCATGATGCGCCGCCCGCGTTCGACGTCGGAAGTCACCGACGATCTCAACGCGCCTTTAGGTGGGGCCGGCGACGACGCCAACAGCTACCGCCACAACGGGCTGAACATGAGCTATGACTCGCGGACCGTGGACGTGGATGGCCAGGAACTAAGCCTGACCCGGACTGAATTCGATCTGCTGCATGCCCTGCTCGAGGCTGGCCGCATGGTCCGCACCAAAGCGGATCTGGTGCGCCGCCTGCGGGACGAACCCTACGACGTCGGAAGTTACATCAGCGAGGCTGATGAGCGGTCCGTAGAAGTGCACATGGGAAACCTCCGCAAGAAACTCGGCGACTCCGCCCAGGACCCGCGGTGGCTCCAGACGGTCCGCGGCGTGGGCTACAGACTGGCTCCCGAACGAAGCTGAGGCGGCGCTCTGCAGGCATCATGAATGGCCGGCCAGGAACTGCTCCAGCTGCTCCTCCAGGGCCGGCCGGTCTTTCAGTTCGCACTCCCATACTGTGAGCACCTCCCAACCCGCGCTTTCGAGCAGCCGGCGCTGATCGGCGTCGCGGTTCCTCGTCTTGGTTCTTTTGGTCTCCCAAAAGTCGGCATTGGCCTTGGGCGCATGCTGGCCAACCCTGCAGTCGTGGAAGTGCCAGAAGCATCCGTTGATGAAGATGACTTTCCGTCGGGCAGCGAAGACCAGGTCGGGATTTCCCGGGAGCTTGGTGCTGCCGGAGGCCCCGTGCAGGCGGTACCGGTAGCCCTTGGCGTGCAGGAGGCTGCGCACCAGCAACTCAGGTTTGGTGTTCTTGCCCCTGATCCGGGACATGTTCCAGCTGCGCTGCTCAGGAGTCAGCCGGTCCGCCATGATTCAAGTCTAGGCTTGCTGCCGCTTGCTAAATTTCCCGCTCCGGCTGTTCGCCGAACTGAAAATGCCGCCCGCTCACGGAGCCAGGATCGATCTCGACGTAGAAGTCCTTGAGCGTAGGGACCCAGGACGCCAGTCCCAGAGCCTCCGCTTCGGCAATTTCGGCGGACTTGTTCAGTACGCGCGCGGTGCCTCGGAGGACCACAGACCAGGCCTGGTCTGACAGGATGCCATCCGTTTCGAAGAGGACCCGGTCATTGATGGTCAGCTCGGCCAGCTTGTTTCCGGGGGCTGTGCGGAAGTAGAGCTTCCTGCGGCTGGTTACATAGTTGACGGGAAAGATATCCGGCTCGCCGGCCACGGTGACGACCAGCCGGCCGTGACTCGTACCCTCCAGGAGTTGCCAGCACTGCTCGTCGTCGAGGTTAAGGATGGGGTCGCCGTCGGCGTGGGTAAACATCATGGCTCCATTCTTCTACGCCATGTAGAAAAGCGATAGGGGTGTGGGGCAATTTTCCCAGTTGTCCGCGTGGATCCGCCATAGTCCTACCAATGTCCGGCCGCGGTGATTGCGTGGCGAGAGGTTTCTGGCCCTGTTCGGAGGCTTCACTGAACCTTGCCAATCCTTAACATCGTCGAAATAGACCCGTGACCGAACCGTCGCTCGTCGTGACTAGCGTCAACAAAGACGAACCGCAGACGAAAGCGATAACTGATGACAAATGACCTGAGGGACACAGAACTGCTCGATCCCGCGGCGGCTGGCACCGCCGTCGGGCACGGCCTCAGCGGGACCACGACGGCGGGCAACGCTGACGCGATGAGCGCCACCAAGGAGAGTTTGGAGGACTACACCCTGAGGTTCGCGCCCCGTTCCTACCGCAAGTGGAGCGCGGGAGTGGTGGCGACGAGCGCCCTCGGCGGAATTGCGTACCTGGCTGACTTTTCCATTGGGGCGAACATCGGGATTGCCTACGGCACGGTAAACGCAATCTTCGGAATCCGCTGGCTTATTACGCGGCGCGGTACAACATCGACCTGGACCTCATTACGCGCGGCTCAGGATTTGGATATTACGGCTCCGTGGTCACCAACGTGATCTTTGCGACGTTCACATTCATCTTCTTCGCTCTCGAGGGATCCATTATGGCCCAGGGCCTGGAATTGGGGCTGGGTATTCCGCAGTGGCTCGGCTATGCGGCGTCCACCCTCATCATCATTCCGCTGGTCATCTATGGCATGAATACCTTGGCCAAGCTTCAGGTGTGGACCACCCCTCTATGGCTGCTGCTCATGGTGGTCCCGGTGGGGTATCTGCTCATTTCCCACCCGGGAAGCGTGGAGGAATTCATTGCGTTCAGCGGCGAATCCGGGGGAGCGGGCACCAACCTGGCGTCAGTCATGCTGGCGGCCGGTGTCTGTTTGTCGCTGATGGCCCAGATCGCCGAGCAGATCGATTACCTGCGTTTCATGCCGCCAAAGACAGCTGAAAACAATGGCGCCTGGTGGCGCGCGGTGATCCTGGCCGGGCCGGGCTGGGTCATGTTCGGAGCCATCAAGCAGATTGTTGGCATGTTTATCGCCATCTACCTGATCGCCAAGCTCGATCCGGCCGCCTCCGCCACCGCGAACGAGCCGGTCCACCAGTTCCTCGGCGTCTACCAGGAGATGATGCCCGGGTGGCTGGCCATGACTCTTGCTGTGGTGCTGGTGGTCATTTCCCAGATCAAGATCAACGTTACCAACGCGTATTCCGGGTCGCTGGCTTGGACCAATAGTTTTACCCGTGTCACCAAGACGTACCCCGGCCGCATGGTCTTTGTGGCGGTGAACCTGCTCATCGCCCTGGTCCTGATGGAGGCGAACATGTTCGACTTCCTCAACACGATCCTCGGCTTCTACGCCAACTGCGCCATGGCCTGGGTGGTCACGGTCGCATCGGACATTGCCGTCAACAAGTACCTGCTAAAGATCTCGCCCAAGCTTCCGGAGTTCCGCCGCGGGATGCTTTACGCCGTAAACCCGGTGGGCTTCGTGTCCATGATGGTCTCGGCCGGTGTTTCGATTGCAGTGTTTTTCGGAGCATTTGGCGCCGCCATCCAGCCGTACTCGCCGATCTTCGCCGTGGGCTTGGCGCTGGTGCTGCCGCCCGTCATCGCCGTGCTGACCAAGGGGAGGTACTACCTTCGCCGGCGTGACGATGGAATCGACCTGCCAATGTTCGATGCCGATGGGAACCCCAGCGATGCCAGGCTCCTCTGCCACGTGACCGGCCTGGAGTTTGAGCGGCCTGACATGGTCCGCTCTGCCCTGGACGGGCCCGACGGCGAACCCCAGTATGTTTCTTCGCTCGCCTTGTCGACTGACAAGACAGGGGAGCTGGTGCTGCCGGCACAGCAGTAGCGGGACTTGAGGGCTCGACTGAGGGAAAACGGGCGGAGCGCCAGCGTGCGCCCCGCCCGTTTTCATGTGCTTTCCGGGTTCGTGACTTTTTGCCGAGGGTTGCGGGTGGTAAAACCAGAGGGATCGCAGGCTGTGGATAACTTTGAGCCTGAAAGGGTAGCCTCGGCTACCCTTTAACTATTGTTCGGACACAGTCGTCTTGAAACCTATCCGGGGGGATTAGCTGCGCATGACTTCTCGTACATCCATTTCGGGGCGCCTGCGCCTGTCCGCTATTTCCTTACTAGCCGTCTCGGCGCTGGCTTTCAGCGGCTGCAGCAACGCCGATGGTCCCAAGAGCGGCGACCCGAGCGCCGGGCCCGCTTCTTCGGCCCCTCAGTCTGCGTCAGTCACCCCGAGTGCCTCGCCAACGCCGAAGCCCACTCCCGTCTATAAGCCAGCCGACGCAAAAGGCCGGGCGCAGAACGTGCCGGTGCCAGTCAAACCCCCGTTGGCGGACAAGAACTCCAAGGAAGGGCTGGAGGCGTTTGCGAAGTACTGGTTTCAAGCGCTCTCATATGCCTACGAAACCGGCGACACGGCCCTGATCGAGTCCGCCAGCGGTCCGAATTGTCGCTTTTGCAGTGGGCTGCAAGATGGCTTGAAGACTGCCTGGGGAGGGAAGAAATGGATTGTCGGAGGTAAAATCCAGACACCGGCGGTGAAGACAAAATTCAGCCCAAGAGAATTGTCCCAGCAGGCAACTGTCCAAGTTATTCAAGAGGAAATTGCGATCTATAAGGCCAAGGGGACCCTCTATCAAGCCGTGACCAAGGCGTCCAATACTGCGAGTCAGGCTGTGTTCCAGTTTGATTCTACTGGTTGGGCTATGACCGACCTTGGCCTAATTCGCTAAACCATGGGCGGAATTTGCCGGGGAGTACTCGCTGCATTGTGCACAGTGGTGGCGGCTGTATTGTTGCCAACGGGAGCCAGCGCTGACGAGCCACCCATTGTCGTTGGATACGAGGACAAAGGCATAGACGTAGGCGCGGTGAATTGGGTACTCGACAAGGACACGGGCGAGATAGTGCCGGCGCCTCCGGGATTCGTCAGTGAGGATCCAAATCAGTACAACGCGTTCCCCCAGTGCCAGGTGGACGACGGCAATTTGGCCATCAAGTGCCTGGCCGGACAACGTCCTTGCCCTCCACGAGCCGACGGAAAGCCGGGCGTACCTGTGATCTGGAAAGTGGCTCCAAGGTCAATCGCGAATCCGACGTGGACGCAGTGGGCGGGCAACGGAGGGGGCCCAACCTGCCTCTACGACAAGAACCCGGAAGACCTGCTTCCCCGAATTGCGGCGCTCATTCAGCGAGAATTCGACAAGCTGCCTGTGACACCTGGAAAATCGACGGCCCAGCCCAGCCCGCACACTCTTCGAGGGGCCGAGACCAACTTTTATGCGCGTGCCGACGAGCAGCAGTTCGACATAACGATATTGGCGCAGAAGATTCATATTGTCGCCAAACCTGTCCAATACCGCTGGGACTACGGAGACGGGACCTCACTTGGCCCAATGACCACAATGGGCGGACCATTGCCGCAGGACCGCTGGGGTGAGAAGACCCGCACGAGTCACGCCTATGCGGAAACGGGCGACTTCAGTGTCGTGCTGACTACTTACTTCCAGGGCACGTACTCCGTGAATGGTGGTCCGGCGCTCCCCATTCCCAACCAAGGCCAGTTCAGTGCAGCCCCGCAAACAGTGAGCGTCTGGCGTTCAGTGACGCGCAACTATGCCGACGATTGCATCACCAACCCCAGCGGCCAGGGCTGTCCGGGCGCTGCCGCCGGCAACAAGTAGGGCTTGGGAAGAAAGAGGCTCCGGCGACGACGGCGGCACCCCCGCGGCCGGGCCGCCGTTCGGTGTGTCCGGCGTGCCTCAGGTGACCGACTCCTGTGATGCTGCCCTCATGAGGAATACTTGCACACGCTTGGCAGTTGCATCGGGTGAACCCAATGCATTGTGAAAGGAACCACGCATGCTGTTTTCCCCTCTGAGCCTCGGCGAACTTGAACTCTCCAACCGTCTCGTGATGGCGCCCCTCACCCGACTTCGCTCCGGCAAGGAAGGCGTACCCGGACCGCTCGTGGTGGAACATTACCGCCAGCGGGCTTCCCTTGGCCTGATCATCAGCGAAGGCACGTACCCCAGCCCGGCAGGACGCTCCTACCCGGGGCAGCCAGGGATCGTCACTCCTGAGCAAATCGCCGGATGGAAAAAGGTCACGAACGCCGTCCACGCTGAGGGCGGCCGGATGTTCGCCCAGATCATGCACGGCGGCCGTGTCTCCCACGAGGACATCACCGGCGGCCACCAGATTGTCGCTCCCAGCGCTGTTGCAATCGAGGGCGAGACCCGCACCTACACCGGCAAGCAGGCCTACCCCGTGCCGCACGAGCTTTCCACGGATGAGCTCCCGGTGGTGATGCAGGAAATCGTGACGGCGTCGCTCAACGCAATCGAAGCAGGGTTCGACGGCGTGGAGCTGCACTCTGCCAACGGTTACCTTCTGCATGAATTCCTCGCCCCGAACAGCAACGTGCGCACGGACAGCTACGGCGGCTCTCCTGAAAACCGGGCGCGATTCGTCATAGAGACGGTGAACGCCGTTGTCGAAGCGCTCGGAGCGAACCGCGTGGGAATCCGGATTTCGCCCCAGCACAACGTCCAGGGAATCGCTGAAACTGACGCTGATGACGTCCGCGCAACCTACGAAGTCCTGGTCGACACGATCGCACCGCTGAACCTCGCATACCTGAGCATCCTGCACGACGAACCCGCGGGGGAGCTGGTCCAGGACCTGCGCGCCCGCTTCAACGGCACCTTCCTGGTCAACACCGGCTTCGGCGTCGTCACCACCCGTGAGGAAGCAGTTTCCCTGGTCGCAGACGGCCATGCCGACGCCGTGGTGGTTGGCCGGCCGGCCATCGCCAACCCGGACCTCGCCCGCCGCTGGCGCGAAGGCCTGCCAGTGAACGAGCCCGACCAGAGCACGTTCTACGGCGAAGGTGCAGAGGGGTACACCGATTACCCGGTGTACCAGCCCGCCTAACAACCTGCTAGCAAACAGGAAAACCGCCCGGATACCCGGGCGGTTCTCCTGTTTTCATCGCTCTAAACCCGGCAAGCGAAGGGCCGCTCACGGTCGCAGATGCATCCCTATAGGATTTGAGCATGCAAAAAGCGTCCAACGGCCCCCGCGCCGGCAGCCGGTCCGACGATCAGACCGGCGACCGCCGAGGGGGACGGACCGTCAACCGTCAGGTTTTGGCCGACCATGTTTACGAGGAACTCCTGGCATCCCTCATGGACGGACGGCTGGAACCCGGCGCCGCCGTAAGCATCGACGGAACCGCGCGCGAACTCGACGTTTCCCCTACTCCTGTCCGTGAAGCCCTGGCACGGCTGGAGCACACGGGGATGGTCCGGAGAGTGGCGTTGAAAGGCTATCGCGTTGCCCCCGTCTTCACGCGGGAGGACTTCGCGGAGCTCATGGAGGCCCGGCTTGCGATCGAACCCGTCAATGCCCGTCTAGCGTGCAGCCGCCTCACACCCGAAAGGCTCGCGGAGCTCGAAGAAGCCGTGGCCGACCTGAAATCCGCCCCGCGCGGCCCGTCGTTTGCTGACTACAAGGACTACCTGGAAGCCGACGAGCGCTTTCACCAGCTGATCGCGAAACAGACCGGGAACCAATTCATGGTTGCCGCCTATGCGGCCCTGGGCGGGCAGGTCCAGCGGTTTCGGCTTTTCGGCGGCGTCGGCATTACCGACGCGGAGAACGCCATCGCCGAGCACCAGTCAGTGCTGGACGCACTCTCAACCGGTGATCCCGAAAAGGCCGAAGCCGCCATGGCTGATCATGTGCAGAAAGTCCGCGCGCGGGCGATCGCCGACGCCCCGGCAGACTAATCCCGTGTAGCTCGCAGTGCTCGCAGTAGGTGTCGTTTCGGCCCTCAACACGACACACTGGGCGCTAGCCGGATGGGGGGTTCTGAAAGCATGGGGCTGCCCGGAAGTGGCCCTCTTCACAAGCCGCGGTACTCACTATAGGATCTTCGATTGTTCCCCGCGTAGGTAAATGTGATCTTGACAACCTTGCTCTGGATAGTAGATCCTATAGGAAACAGGATTCACGAAGGAGTGCACAACGTGGCATATACAGCTGAGAACTGGCCCATCACCGCAGCCCTGCTGCAGTTCCCCGGCACTGACGCCCAGGGAACCCACATCAATGACGCCGACGCCGCCGCCTGGGCCGAGGTTCTTACCGAAGTCAAGGAAGCAGGCTTCGCCAACGCCGACCTCACCGACAGCTGGGTCCGTCCCGGCGATCTCAGCAAGGAACGCCTCGCGGAGTTCAAGCAGACCGCTGAGAGTGTGGGGATCGGCATGCCCGTCATCTCCGCCATCCGCCGCAGCGTCATCGAGGAGGGCAACTGGGCAGCCAACCTTGAGTACAGCCACCGCACCATCGACGCCGCCGCCGAGCTCGGCTGCGAAGTGGTTTCCTTCGGCCTGCACCAGGCAATCACCCCGGAGCAGCAGAAGCAGCTGTGGTTCTGGACCGTTGAAGGCTATAAGGATCCGGTAGGGGACAAGGAAGCCTGGAGCAACGCCGTCACGCGGTTCCGCGAACTGGGCCGCCACGCGGCAGAGGTAGGCGTTCTCCTCTCGCTCGAGATGTACGAGGACACCTACCTCGGCACCGCGGACTCCTCCGTGCAGCTGGTGCAGGACATCGGCCTGACCAACGTCGGGCTCAACCCGGACATCGGAAACCTGATCCGCCTGCACCGTCCCATCGAGGACTGGCGCGAATTGGTGGCCAAGACCATGCCGTATTCGAACTACTGGCACATGAAGAACTACATCCGTGACGAGGATGTGGCCCGCGACAGCTACGTCGCCATGCCGGCTCCGATGGAAAGCGGCCTCATCAACTACCGCGAGGCGTTCAAAGTTGCCATTGCGGCTGGCTATCAGGGCATCATCTGCACCGAGCACTACGGCGGCGACGGCCTGTCCGTCACGGCCAGCAACCAGGACTACCTGCGCCGCCACGTCCTCCCCAAGAAGGACGGCTACGCGCTTGGCACCAGCCAGGTGGCGCAGGGCCAGCTGCAGCCGGCCGCCGTCGAACTCGCCACTTCCTAAAGTCCCCGGAGGCCCGGTTCCCACCGGGACCGAACTTCCGACGGCGGCCGTCGGGCCCCGCTCGGACGGCTGCCTTCCCGGGGCCCTCCGGTGGGCACCCTCCGCCGGATCGCATCAGAACTGATCAACCCAACTCGGATTCAATGAGGAACCATGACCCAGATCTTCGACAATCCCGCTGATTTCGCGGATGAGGCGCTGGACGGCTTTGTGGCTGCCAACCGCGGGTATGTTGCCCGCGTGGACGGCGGCGTCGTCCGCTCAACCGAAGTGCCCACCGGCCAGGTGGCCCTCGTGATCGGCGGCGGCTCCGGCCACTACCCCGCCTTCGCCGGACTCGTGGGACCGGGCCTGGCAGCGGCTTCGGCCTGCGGCAACATGTTCGCCTCGCCCGCCGCCGGGCAGGTCTACCGCGTGGCCAAAGCCGCGAACGCCGGCGGGGGAGTGCTCCTCAGCTACGGCAACTACGCAGGCGACGTCCTGCACTTCGGCCAGGCCCAGCTGCGGCTCAACGCTGAGGGCATCGAAACCCGCACCGTGCTGGTGACTGACGACATCGCCAGCGCCCCCGTGGACCAGATCGAGAAGCGCCGCGGCATCGCCGGTGACCTCACGGTGTTCAAGGTGGCCGGCGCGGCTGCCGAAGCGGGCTTGAACCTGGACGAGGTGGAACGGCTGGCCATCAAGACCAACCACCGGACGCGCTCTCTGGGCGTCGCCTTCGACGGCTGCACCCTGCCCGGTGCCAGCGAACCGCTCTTCCATGTGCCCGCCGGCCAGATGTCGCTGGGCCTGGGAATCCACGGCGAGCCTGGCATCTCTGAGCACCCCATGCCCACGGCCTCCGAACTGGCCCAACTGCTGGTCTCACGGCTCCTGGCGGACAAGCCCGACGACGCCGGCGACCGCGTGGTGGCCATTGTCAACGGCCTTGGCACCGTCAAGTACGACGAACTGTTCCTGCTGTTCGGCAAGATCGAGAAGCTTCTCAACGCCGCCGGCCTCACCGTAGTGGAGCCCGAGTGCGGCGAGCTGGTTACCAGCCTGGACATGTCCGGCCTGTCCCTGACCCTGCTCTGGCTGGACGATGAGATCGAGCAGTACTGGGCGGCTCCGGCCGACACCCCGGCATACCGTAAGGGCAACCTCGCACCGCGGGCCCGCCGCGAGCTGGCGGACGCGGAAGACACGATGGCTGAAGAATCGGAAAAAGCTACCGCGGCGTCCGCTGACCTCGGCCGGCTGGCAGCCGCCGTGCTCGCGCAGGTGCGGGACGTCGTCGTCGAACATGAAGAGGAACTTGGCAACCTGGACGCCATCGCCGGCGACGGCGACCACGGCATCGGCATGCGCCGCGGCGTCGACGCGGCTCTGGCTGCAGGTGAGCAGAACGCGACAGCCGGGGCGTCTGTTGAGCGGGTGCTCACCCAGGCCGGGGAAGCGTGGAGTGAACGCGCCGGCGGAACCTCGGGCGCGCTGTGGGGGTCGGCGGTGATCGCCGCCGGCCTTGCGCTGGGCAACCGCGACTCCTACCCGGCCGGGGACGCCGCTGCCGCGGTGACCGCCTTCACCGATGCGATCACGGAACTCGGCAAGGCCGAACTGGGGGACAAGACCATGGTGGATGCCCTCCTGCCGTTCCGGGACGCGTTCCGGGAAGCGTCCGACGGCGGCGCCTCCGTGGGCAGTGCCCTCGCCACCGCTGCTTCCGCGGCTACCGAAGCCGCCCGGCTGACGGCGGACCTCCGCCCGCTCAAGGGCCGTGCCCGCCCGCTGGCTGAAAAGAGCCTGGGCCATCCCGATCCCGGTGCCGTGTCCTTCGCACTGATCGCCGAACGGATCGCCACCTACATCCAATCTGAACTGGCCGGTTCCGAAGCGGCCACGTCCGACATGGCCGCCGCGGCCGGAAATGGGGCACAAAAATGACTAACACCGCAGGCTGGCGCATTGTCATCGGCAACGATGAGGCTGGCGTCGAATACAAGGAAGCACTGAAGGCGCTGCTCGAGGCCGACAGCCGCGTGGCATCCGTGCTGGACATCGGCGTGGGGCCGAACGACTCCACCGCGTACCCGCACGTCGCCGTCAACGCCGCTCGCAAAGTGGCCGACGGCGAAGCCGACCGCGCACTCCTCATCTGCGGAACAGGTCTGGGCGTGGCCATTGCGGCCAACAAGGTTCCCGGAATCCGGGCCGTCACCGCGCACGACAGCTACTCGGTGGAACGCTCGGTGCTGAGCAACAACGCGCAGGTCCTCACCATGGGCCAGCGTGTGATCGGACTTGAACTCGCCAAGAAGCTCGTTGGCGAGTGGCTCGAACACCGCTTCGATGAGAACTCATCCTCGGCGGCCAAGGTGGACGCCATCTGCTCTTACGAACCCGACTACACGAAGGCTGACTGACCATGACTGAAGTAACCAACAGCTCACGCAAGATCGCCGTCGTCGGCTCCGGGTACATGGGCGGCGGCATTGCCCAGGTCCTGGCGCTGGGCGGGGCGCGCGTTGCCCTGGCCGATGTGTCCGCCGAGGTGGCGCAGAAGAACTACGAACGCCTGCTCACGGAGTCCGACCAGTTTGTGGCCGACGGCCTGTTTCCGGAAGGTTCCACCGAAATCCTGAAGCAGAACCTCTGGGCTGCGAAGGACATCGAAGAGGCCGTGGCCGACGCCGACTTCATCGAGGAGGCCGTGCCCGAGGTCATCGAGATCAAGCACCAGACCCTCGCCCGGATCAGCGCCGCAGCCCGTCCGGACGCGATCATTGGCTCCAACACGTCCACGATTTCCATCGCGGACCTCTCCGAGCCGGTCGCCCACCCGGAGCGCTTCCTGGGCGTGCACTTCTCCAACCCGTCGCCGTTCATCCCGGGCGTGGAGATCATCCCCCACGCCGGAACGTCGGCCGAGACCGTGGGCGCTGTCCGCGACCTGGTGCACGCAGCCAACAAGCAGACCGCCGTGGTCAAGGACGTCACCGGCTTCGTGCTCAACCGTCTCCAGTACGCGCTGTTCCACGAAGCCGCGCAGCTCGTGGAACAGGGAATTGCGACGGCGGAAGACGTGGACACTTTGGTCCGCACCACCTTTGGCTTCCGTCTGCCGTTCTTCGGACCGTTCGCCATCGCCGACATGGCTGGCCTGGACGTCTACAACTTCTGCTACAAGTCCCTGCAGACCGATTTCCCGGAGCGCTTTGCCACACCGAAGATCCTCACGGACCTCGTGGAAGCAGGAAAGCTCGGCACCAAGACCGGGGCGGGCTTCCTCAACGTCCCGGCCGAGCGCACCCCCGAGCTGATCGCCTACCGCAACAAGGCGTACGTCGCCATGCAGAAGCTCATCGAAGACCTGGGCCCGGCCCCGATCAACTAGTTCCTCCGGTTTTTTATAGGACCGGGCCCCCAACTTGCGGGCCCGGTCCGGCTGAGCCGCGCCCTCTTACTTGAACTTCTTAGGAGCACACCCATGAGTACTTTTCCGTCAGCGCGCACTGCCATTGTCACCGGCGCGGTCTCGGAGCGCGGCATCGGCCGCGCCACTGCCAACTACCTGGCGGAGCAGGGCTGGAACATCGGCATCATCGACCTCGATGACGCCCTGTGCCAGTCCACCGCCAAGGAGATCGCCGGCAACTACGGTGTGAAGGCCCACGGCGTCGGTGCCAACGTAGCCAGCGAAGAGTCGGTCCGTGCGGCGATCGACTCGATCGAGGCCGAGCTGCCGCAGATCGTGGCTCTCGCCAACGTGGCCGGGGTCAGCTCGCCCGTCCCGTACCTGGAACTCGACGCTGCCGAATGGGACCGCGTCCTGAACATCAACCTCAACGGAGTCCACTACGCCACGCGCCGCGTCGCCGAGTCCATGGCCAAGAACCGCATCGGGCGCATCGTGAACATCTCCTCCGTCTCCGCCCAGCGCGGCGGCGGCACGTTCTCCAAGACGCCCTACTCCGTGGCCAAGGCCGGCGTCATCGGCCTGACCCGCGCCACCGCCCGCGAACTGGGGGAGTACGACATCACCGTCAACGCCATCTCCCCGGGCCCCATCGACACCGACATCATGGGCGGCACGCTCAGCCAGGAACGCAAGGACGAACTCACCAAGGACCTCGTGGTCAACCGCGTCGGATCCACCCGCGACATCGCAGCAGCCATCGCCTTCCTCATCAGCGAGGACGCCGGATACATCTCCGGCCAGACGCTGAATGTGGATGGCGGACTCTACATGCACTAGGAAGGACCTCCATGGCCCAGAACAGCCGTTCCACCCGCACCAGCCAGTACACCCAGCGCGGCCAGTCCACCCGCCGGTCTGCAGCCGCCGTCGTGGCCGCCCCTACCGGGTTCGCATCGTGGACCAAAGAGCGCAAGATCTACCTCGCCGTGGGCGTCCTCGCCTGCCTCATCGGGGTAGCGCTCATCGCGTTCTCGCTCTAAGCACTTACAGCTATAAGGCACCACCCTCAAAGGCACCACCAGTTTTTGCCCGTCTGATTTGCTCACTGACTTACTCAACGAGGAGTTTGAATGACTGTCACACCAACAACATCCGCTACGAAGGAGCTGCTGGATTCGCCGGTCCTGAAATCGGCCATCTCCAAGGCGTCCTTCCGGCTCATGCCGATGCTGGTGATTCTCTACGTTGTGGCCTTCCTGGACCGCACCAACGTGGGCTTCGCCGAAGCAGCGCTGGGTGCGGACAAGGGCGTTACCGCCGGTGCGTACGCGCTCGGGGCCGGCATCTTCTTCATCGGCTACGCCCTGTTCGAGATTCCGTCCAACCTGCTGCTGACGAAATTCGGCGCCAAGGTCTGGCTGGCCCGCATCGCCATCACGTGGGGCATCGTCTCCGCCTGCTTCGCCTTCGTCCAGGGCGAGACGTCGTTCATCATCCTGCGGTTCCTGCTGGGTGTCACCGAAGCCGGGCTCTTCCCCGGCGTCATCATGTTCCTCGCGGCGTGGTTCCCCAACAAGGTCCGTGTCAAGATGTTCGCCATCTTCTACCTGGCCCAGCCGTTCTCCCAGATGATGGGCGCACCGCTCTCCGGCTGGCTGATCAACATCGGCGACCAGGTTCCCGGCGTCCAGGGCTGGCAGGTCATGTTCTTCGTCGAGGGCACGCTCGCCGTTTTGGCCGGTATTGCCGCCTACTTCTTCCTGATCAACAGCCCGCAGGACGCCAAGTTCCTCAACACCGGCGAAAAGAAGGCGCTTCTGGACGTCATGGCCCTTGAGGACAACGTCAAGGAAGAATCCGGACCACGCGGCGTGCTGGCTGCCATGCGCAACGGCCGCGTCTGGTACTTCACCGTCATTTACTTCTGCCTGCAGATCGCCGTGTACGGCGTGACGTTCTACCTGCCGCAGCAGGTGGCGCAGCTGACCGGCCAGAAGGTGGGCTTCGCCGTCGGAATGATGGCTGCCATCCCGTGGTTCTTCGGCATCTTCGCCTGCTACTTCATTGGCAAGGCGGCCAACACGGTGGTCCGCCGACGTGTCTGGGGCACCGGGCTTTTCATCTCCACCGGGCTCTGCATCTTCGGTTCGGCCTGGGCCGGAAGCAACCACCTTCCGGTGCTTGGCATCATGTTCATTTGCCTGGCGGTCTGCAGCTTCCTGTCGATCGGCCCCATCGCATGGTCTTACCCGACGGCGTTCCTCACCGGAACCGCCGCCGCGGCCGGCATCGGTCTGATCAACTCGCTGGGCAACCTCGGCGGCTTCGTGGCCCCGATCCTGCGCACGTCGGTCAACCAGATCACCGCCTCAGACACGGGAACCATGGGCGTCTACGCGCTGGGTGTGTTGCCGTTCCTCGCCGCGGTGATGATGTACGGTACGCGCAAGTTCCAGAGCAAGGCTGACGACCTGCTCGAGAAGTAACTGCTGGAGTAACCAGAGAAGCAACTCGGCAATCATCCAAGGAAAGCAGCAACCAGAATGACGCAGCCCAGCCCAGCCGGCCCCGCAGACCGAACCGGGTCTGACACCATCTTCGTAGGTGTCAGCACCAAGATGTACCTGGGGTACCGGGACAGCCTGCGCTGGCTGGGCGAGCTGCGCCAGGAAGTGGACGCCCGTCCGGCCCTCGCGGCCGGACGGGTGGTCCCGTTTGTGATCCCGTCCTTTCCCTTGCTCCCCGCGGCCGCCGACATCCTGGCCGGCTCGCCGGCCTTGCTCGGCGCACAGGACTGCGGCTGGGCGGACGGTCCGTGGACAGGCGAGGTCTCGCCGTCGCTCCTTGCCGAGCTCGGCGTAAGCCTCGTGGAGATCGGCCATGCCGAACGACGCCGGTATTTCGGTGAGGACAACGCCATGGTTGCGCTCAAAGTCAGGGCAGCGGACGACGCCGGCATCACGCCGCTGCTGTGCGTCGGCGAGGGGGCGGAGGGGCCTGCTTCGGGGACGAACGGAGGTCCCGGCGGCCTGGGATCCGTCTCCGACGACGAGCCCGGATCCGCCTCTGCCTCCGAATCCGCCGCCGCGTTCGTGTACCGGCAGATCCAGGCCGCGGCCGGCGGAGACTGGGATCTTGCCTCTCGCCTCGTCATCGCCTACGAACCCGTCTGGGCCATCGGCGCTGCCGAGCCTGCAGGCGCGGAGTACGTGACCGCCGTCGTGCGTTCGCTTCGCACTCTCCTTGCCGGCCACCGGCAGCAAAGCGGCAGGACGCTGAGCGACATTCCAATAATCTACGGCGGTTCCGCGAAGCCCGGGCTGCTGCCCACACTTGATGGAGTCTCCGGCCTCTTCCTCGGGCGGTTCGCCCACGACGCCGCGAACTTCGGCAAGGTGCTGGACGAGGCGCTGGCACTCTCGGAGGCGCTGGACTCGTCGGAGACTCCAGCGCCGAAGACACGCTGACCCGCGGCAGTCCCGGCAGTCCGGGCTAGGCAGCTGAGAACCGCACAAGGGGACGGCTTAGAGAAATGCCTCGCGGCCGGTCCCTTCGCTCAGCACCAGTTGGCCGTCCTCGATGGATACGAGGAGGCTCCGCGGCCGTCCGTGCAGCTTCTTCTCGGCGCTGAGGTTCCGGCTTGTCACTTCCACGCCCACCGTCGCGCCCTTCGCGGGGAGCTCCACGGAAACTTCCTCGGCCATGCCCAACAGCTCCCGGGTGGTGACGTCGCGGTCGTACCGGGCTTCCTTGCCGTTGACGGTGATGGCGACTTCGTCCGCATTGAAGCCGTCCTGAAGAATGATGAGCAATTCCTGCATGGTGCACCGCCTACCTGAAGGATTTCCGCTGCCTACAGTCACTACATCACTTAAGCCCAGCCGTGGGTAGAGCCGGTTGGTTGACCCGCATCCCGCCTGGCGCCGCCGCTACTTTCCCGCGGTTTCGCGTCCGAAGGGGATCATGTGAGGCAAAATGTTGTGGTGACCCAACTCCCGCAGCACCCATCCGTGCC
>NZ_CAKKLY010000056.1 GCF_918698095.1 Arthrobacter sp. Bi83 | reverse complement strand
AGTCAGTGCCGCGAGTGCCATGTTCTCCAGCAGAGGCCTGGCCGACTTGATGGCCATTCGCCGGCCATGGTTCCTCACCGAGTGGGGAGTGGAGTTGATCAGCCCGAAGGTCGCATGGGCACGCATCCGGAGGTCTGCCGTTTCCGTCTCGGTGTGGATTCCCGCCAGCACGTCAACCCAGAGCTCCACGTAGCTGCGCTGCAGTGCCCGGACCTCCGCCTGGTCCTCGTCGGAAAGGTTGCTGAAGTCCCGGTCCTGGACACGGATCACATCGGGGTTGCTCAGCGCGAAGTCCACATGGAACTGCACTAGCCTGCCCAGGGCCGCTGCAGGGTCCCCGGCATCGGCCACCACGCGCTGTCCGCCGTCGAGCAGGTCCTGGCTGACGCTCAGCAGCAGGGCACCCAGCACGGCCTGTTTCCCCGGAAAGTGGCGGTAGACGGCCGGCCCGCTGACGCCGGCGGCGGCCCCGAGGTCCTCCAGGGAGACGCGGTTGAAGCCGTTGACGGCGAAGAGCGACGCGGCGGCGGACAGCAGAGCCTGCCGGCGGGTTTCCTTGGCTCGGCTGCGCTGGGTGGCACGGGTCGGCTGGGCACCCTCGGCCAGGGCGTCCGGCTGTGAGCCGTGCCCGCTGCCGGCAAGCCGGCCCTGCTCCGTGATCGGCACATTTCCTCCTCGCAACTGCAAACACTAGCAACCCGCGGCCGTGTTGGACATCACAGTTAATAGAGACTAACCTAAATCTCAGTTACACGGCACTAACCGAAAGCAGCCAGGCCGGGCAGTCGGGCCGGTCAAGGAATGGAAGTAGTCAATGGAGACACTCGCCAGCCGGCTGGATCCCACCAGCGAGGCCTTCGCGGCCAACAGCCTTGCGCAGCAGGCGCTCGCAGGCGAGCTGCGCAAGCGGCTCGCCACGGCAGCCATGGGCGGTCCGGAGAAATCCCGCGAGCGCCACATGGCCCGCGGAAAACTCCTTCCGCGCGAACGGATCGACCAGCTCCTCGACGACGGCAGCCCCTTCCTGGAGATTGCCCCGCTCGCAGCAAACGGCATGTACAACGACGATTCGCCGGGTGCCGGGGTGATCGCCGGCATCGGGCTGGTCCATGGCCGCCAGGTCCTGGTCATCTCCAACGACGCCACCGTCAAGGGCGGCACGTACTACCCGATGACGGTCAAAAAGCACCTCCGGGCCCAGGAAATCGCGCTGGAAAACAAGCTGCCCTGCATCTACCTCGTGGACTCCGGCGGCGCCTTCCTGCCGAAGCAGGACGAGGTCTTCCCGGACAAGGAGCACTTCGGGCGGATCTTCTACAACCAGGCCCGGATGTCCGCGGCCAAGATCCCGCAGATTGCCAGCGTGATGGGCTCCTGCACCGCCGGGGGCGCCTACGTTCCTGCCATGAGCGACGAAACGGTCATCGTCCGCAACCAGGGAACGATCTTCCTGGGCGGCCCGCCCCTGGTAAAGGCCGCCATCGGCGAGATCGTCACGGCCGAGGAACTCGGCGGCGGAGACGTCCACTCCAGGATCTCCGGCGTCACGGACCACTTGGCCGAAAACGATGAGCACGCCCTGCAGATCGTCCGGGACATCGTCTCCACCCTGCCGCGGCCGGCCGCGCCCGCCTGGGACGTGGACACCGCCGTCGAGCCTGTAGCGGACACTGCCGAGCTCTACGGCGCTGTCCCCACGGACGTCAACGCGCAGTATGACGTCCGCGAGGTCATCGCCCGGCTGGTGGACGGCAGCAGGTTCCATGAGTTCAAGAAGAATTACGGCACCACCCTCGTGACCGGCTTCGCGAAGCTGCACGGCCACCCCGTCGGGATCGTGGCCAACAACGGCGTGCTCTTCAGCGAGTCATCGCTCAAGGGCGCGCACTTCATCGAGCTGTGCGACCAGCGCGGCATCCCGCTGGTCTTCCTGCAGAACCTCTCAGGCTTCATGGTGGGCAAGGACTATGAACAGGGCGGCATCGCCAAGAACGGCGCCAAAATGGTCACCGCCGTGGCCACCGCCCGCGTGCCTAAGCTGACAGTGGTGATCGGCGGATCCTTCGGCGCCGGCAACTACTCGATGTGCGGCCGGGCCTATTCCCCGCGTTTCCTCTGGATGTGGCCTGCGAGCCGCATCTCCGTGATGGGCGGCAACCAGGCCTCGAGCGTGCTGGCCACCGTCAAGCGCGACCAGTATGAGGCCGCCGGGCGCGAATGGTCGGCCGAGGACGAGGAAGCCTTCAAAGCCCCCATCAGGCAGCAGTACGAGGACCAGGGCAGCCCCTACTACTCCACCGCGCGCATCTGGGACGACGGCGTGATCGACCCCGCGGAAACGCGCACCGTACTGGGCCTTGCCCTTGACGTCGTCTCCCGCGCCCCGCTGCCGGAGACATCCTTCGGCCTCTTCCGGATGTGAGCAAGCAGTGACGAATCCAGCAGTAACTAATCCAGCAGTGACAGCAGTGACCCGTCCGGCGGTATCCGCCTCCGATGCGGGGACCGAACCGGCCATGTTCCATACTGTCCTGGTCGCCAACCGCGGCGAGATCGCCTGCCGGGTGATCCGGACGCTGCATGCCATGGGTATCCGGTCGGTGGCCGTCTACAGCGATGCCGACGACGGCGCCCGCCACGTGCGGGAAGCGGACACTGCCGTGCGGATCGGGCCCGCTGCCGCGGCCGAAAGTTACCTCAAGATCGAGGCGATCATCCGGGCGTGCAAGGACACCGGCGCGCAGGCGGTGCACCCGGGGTACGGCTTCCTCAGCGAGAACGTCGAGTTTGCGCGGGCACTCGCGGCGGCCGGCATCGCCTTTATTGGCCCCGGCATCGAATCCCTGGAGGTCATGGGGGACAAGATCCGTTCCAAGAATCATGTGGCCGGTTATGGCGTTCCGGTGGTTCCCGGCATCGCCGAGCCCGGCCTGACGGACGAGGATCTGATCAGCGCCGCCGCGGCCGTGGGATATCCGTTGCTCATCAAGCCGTCCGCGGGCGGCGGCGGCAAGGGCATGCATGTTGTTGAACGCCCGGAGGACCTTCCTGCCACCCTGGCCACAGCCCGCCGCGTTGCCGCGAGCGCATTCGGCGACGACACCCTGTTCCTGGAGCGGCTGGTCATGGCTCCGCGGCACATTGAAGTGCAGGTGCTGGCCGACGGCCACGGCAACGTGATCCATCTGGGGGAGCGCGAGTGCTCCCTGCAGCGCCGGCACCAGAAGGTGATCGAGGAAGCGCCGTCGCCGCTGCTGGAATCCATGAACGACGGCGGCGTGACCCGCGCGCGCATCGGGGAGGCCGCCTGCCAGGCGGCCCGCAGCGTGCACTACAGCGGAGCAGGAACCGTGGAGTTCCTCGTCTCGGACAACGCCCCGGACGAGTTCTTCTTCATGGAGATGAACACCCGCCTGCAGGTGGAGCACCCGGTCACCGAAATGGTCACGGGCGTGGACCTCGTGGAGTGGCAGGTGCGCATCGCCGCCGGTGAGGTGCTCACGGTGGCACAGGACGACGTCGTGCTTGAAGGCCACGCCGTTGAGGGGCGCGTGTACGCGGAGGTTCCTGAGCGGAACTTCCTGCCGTCCTCCGGCGAAGTGGTGCTGCTCGATGAACGCGGGATCATCTTTACCGCCCTGGCAGACCTTGACTCCGCGAGCCCGGCGTCAGCGGACCCGCACATCCGCATCGACTCCTCCCTGCAGACCGGGCTGGAGATTTCCAGCGACTACGACCCCATGCTGGCCAAGGTCATCGCCTGGGGCCCCGACCGCCAGTCGGCGCTGGACAAGCTGGACACGGCCTTGGGGCGGTACACCGTTCTCGGTGTCGGGACCAATGTGGAATACCTGCGGCTCCTGATCAACGATGACGACGTCCGCGCCGGCCGCCTGGACACCACGCTGATTGACCGCAAGATGCCGAGCCTGACGTTCCGGAGCGCAGGGGACGCGGAGCTCATGGCAGCAGCCTTGCAGTTCTGGGTCATGGACGAAGGTCCTGACGGCGTCGCATCCCCGTGGGACACCGTCCGCGGCTGGCGGCTGGGCCGCCCCGCGCCCTGGAGGATGAGCTTTGGCCTTCCCGGCGGTGACCTTGCCACGGTGGCCGTCACCTGGCAGAGCAACCTGGACCTGGGACACGCCCTGGTCCGGGTCAATGACGGCCCTGAGTACAAGGTCATGGTCCTGGGGCTGGCCAGCAGTTCCATCGACTTGGACGTTGACGGGCAGGAGTTCACGTTCGCGCTGGGATCGTTCTGGGAGGACTACCCCCGGGAAGGGCGCCCGCAGAACGTCTACGTGGGCAGCGGCGGCTGGTCCTGCGGACTCGAAGTGCTCAACCGCGAGTCTCGGCTTGCGAGGGTGCTGGCCGCCATCGAGCGTGAAGTGGGCGCGGCGGACCCGGAAGTCCGCTCTCCCATGCCCGGGACCGTCGTTTCGGTGTCCGTGCACGACGGCGACACGGTGGAAGCCGGTGAGGTGCTGCTCTCGGTGGAGGCCATGAAGATGGAACACCAGCTCGTGGCAGAAGTCGCCGGGACGGTGCACATCACGGTCAGGACCGGGGACCTGGTGAAGGCCGACCAGGTGCTCGCCACGATCCACGCGGACCCGGCGGCCGACAATGCCCAGGACCCTGCCGCCGACAAATCAGAACCAACAATTCAAGATCCAACACATGAACGTAAGGGAGCCTAGCTATGGCCGATTTTGAGCTCAGCGAGGAATACCAGGACCTCAGCAACACCGTCCGCGAGTTTGCCGATGAGGTAGTGGCGCCGGTCTCGGCCAAGCACGACGAAGAACACAGCTTCCCGTACGAGATTGTCTCGCAAATGGCGGACATGGGGCTGTTCGGTTTGCCGTTTCCGGAAGAGTCCGGGGGCATGGGCGGAGACTACTTCGCGCTGGCCCTCGCGCTGGAACAGCTGGGCCGCGTGGACCAGTCCGTGGCCATCACCCTTGAAGCAGGCGTTTCACTCGGCGCAATGCCCGTCCACCGCTTCGGGACCGAAGCCCAGAAGCAGGAGTGGCTGCCGCTGCTCGCCTCCGGAAAGGCGCTCGCAGGGTTCGGGCTGACCGAACCGGAGGCCGGCTCCGACGCCGGCGGCACGAAGACCTCCGCGAGGCTGGAGGACGGGCAGTGGGTCATCAACGGCAACAAGGAATTCATCACCAACTCCGGCACGGACATCACCAGGCTGGTGACCGTCACCGCCGTGACCGGGCAGCATGAGCGCAAGGACGGCAGCATCAAGAAGGAGATCTCCACCATCCTGGTGCCCACCAACACGCCGGGGTTCAAGGCGGAGAAGGCCTACAACAAAGTGGGCTGGAATGCCTCGGACACCCATCCGCTGACGCTGAAGGACGTCCGTGTTCCGGAGGCCAACCTGCTCGGCGAACGGGGCCGTGGCTACGCGAACTTCCTGTCCATCCTCGACGAAGGCCGCATCGCCATCGCGGCACTGGCCACCGGGGCGGCCCAGGGGTGCGTGGATCTCTCGGTCAGGTATGCCAAGGACCGCAGGGCGTTCGGCAACAACATCGGCAAGTACCAGGCCATCTCCTTCAAGATTGCCCGCATGCAGGCACGCGCCCACACAGCCCGGCTGGCGTACTACGACGCGGCCGCCAGGATGCTCGCCGGCAAGCCGTTCAAGACCCAGGCGGCCATCGCTAAGATGGTCGCAGGCGAGGCGGCCATGGACAACGCGCGGGATGCCACCCAGGTGTTCGGCGGCTATGGCTTCATCAACGAATTCACCGTGGCACGCCACTACCGCGACTCCAAGATCCTTGAGGTCGGGGAAGGCACCACGGAGGTCCAGCTGATGCTGATCGCCCGCGAACTCGGGCTCTGAACGGCCCGGGGGCCGAGCCTGACGAGACACCTGAAAGGATCAACGATGATTGACAAGGTTGTTGCCAGCGCTGCGGAGGCCGTTGCGGATATTCCCGACGGCGCGTCGCTCGCCGTCGGGGGGTTCGGTCTCTGCGGGATCCCGGTGGCCCTGATAGATGCCCTGCATGAGCACGGCACCAAGGATCTGGAGACGGTGAGCAACAACTGCGGCGTCGACGACTGGGGTCTCGGGATCCTGCTCAGGGACGGGCGCATCCGCCGGACCATCAGCTCGTACGTCGGGGAGAACAAGGAGTTCGCCCGGCAGTACCTTTCCGGGGAACTTGAGGTTGTGCTGACACCGCAGGGCACGCTCGCCGAGAAGCTGCGCGCCGGCGGTGCCGGCATCCCCGCGTTCTACACGAAAGCAGGCGTGGGCACCCAAGTGTCCGAAGGCGGGCTGCCACAAAAGTACGACGCCGACGGCGGCATCGCGATCGCCTCCGAACCGAAGGAGGTGCGGACCTTCAACGGCGTGGACTACGTCCTGGAAGAGTCCCTCGCCCCTGACTTCGGCCTGGTCCACGCCTGGAAGGGCGACCGGCACGGGAATCTCGTCTTCCACGCCACGGCCATGAACTTCAACCCGCTGTGCGCCATGGCCGGCCGGACCACCATTGCCGAGGTTGAAGAGCTGGTGGAACCGGGGGAGCTGGACCCCGAACACGTCCACCTCCCCGGCATCTTCGTCCAACGGGTCGTCGTGGCGTCGCAGGGCGAAAAGCGCATCGAAAAGCGGACGGTGGCACTCTCGGCACCTTCCGCAGCCGGTACCACCGACCAGGCAGGAGCGTAGCCATGGAGTCGATCAGCTCACAGGGGGCGCCGCCCCGTCCCGAGGCCGTCCGCCACGAATACCGGCGTGCCGCAACGTCGCACCCGGAAGGCAAGGGCTGGACACGGAACGAGCTCGCTGCGCGGGTGGCGCAGGAGCTCACGAATGGGCAGTACGTCAACCTTGGCATCGGGATGCCCACGCTGATCCCCAACTACATCCCCGCCGGTGTGGAGGTGGTCCTGCATTCGGAGAACGGCATCCTGGGCGTCGGCCCCTATCCAGGCGAGGACGAGGTCGACCCCGACCTGATCAATGCCGGCAAGGAAACCGTCACCGTCAACAAGGGGGCAGCCTTCTTTGACTCCTCGCTGTCGTTCGGCATGATCCGCGGTGGGCACGTGGACGTGGCAGTGCTCGGCGCCATGGAGGTCGCCGCCAACGGCGATCTGGCCAACTGGATGATCCCGGGCAAGATGGTCAAGGGCATGGGCGGCGCCATGGACCTGGTCTTCGGCGCCAAAAAGGTGATCGTGATGATGGAGCACCTGGACCGCAACGGCAAACCCAAGATCGTGGAGCGGTGCACGCTGCCGCTCACGGGCCAGGCCTGCGTGGACCGGATCATCACGGACCTCGCCGTGATTGACGTGGTCGCCGACGGCAGGTCATCCAGGCTGGTCCTGCGCGAGCTGGCTCCCAACGTGTCTGTGGACGATGTGGCTGCGGCCACCGGCGCCGAGCTGTTCGAAGAAGACCAGGAACTGACTGTATGACGGCGGGCCGCCAGGAACAGAAGGCCGACGGGGATTCGACCGGCTCCACCAGCGTCAGCCCCCGCGTTGTTGAACAGCGGGGCCTCTACTTCGACGAATTGGAAGAAGGAGTGGTCTACGCCCACCGGCCGGGCCGGACGGTCACCGAGACCGACAACGTCCTGTTCACCACCATGACCATGAACACGCAGGGACTGCACCTTGACGCGGCGTGGAGCGCGGGGCAGCCGTTCGGCCAGCGGCTGGTGAACTCGATGTTCACCCTGGCTACCGTCGTTGGGCAGTCCGTCACCCAACTCACGCAGGGGACCATCATCGCGCAGCTTGGCCTGACCGATGTGTCCTTCCCCGGCCCGCTCTACCACGGCGACACTTTGTACACCGAGACCGTCATCACCGGAAAGCGGCTCTCCGGATCGCGCCCGGGCCAGGGGATCGTCACCATGAAGCACACCGGCCGCAACCAGGACGGCGCGGTGGTTGCCTTGGCGACACGCAGCTGCCTGATGTGGACCCGGGAGGCACACCTGAAGGCGGAGACGGAAGCGCAGAAGGAAAAATAATCGGACAATGACTGTATGACTTTCGTGATGGGCCCCGCCCTGCTGTTCTGCCCTGCTGACCGCCCCGAACGCTTCCAGAAGGCCGCCGAGCGCTCCGATGCCGTCATCATTGACCTCGAGGACGCGGTGGCGGCGCCGGACAAGCAACGGGCCCGGGGGGCGATCCTGGCCCAGCTCGGCAGTTCCGGCGAAGGGCCGGAGCTCGACCCCAGCCGGACCATCATCCGGATCAACCCGGCCGGCACGGAGGACTTCGAGAAGGACCTCCATTGCCTGGCGCACACGCCATACCGGACGGTGATGATGGCCAAGACCGAAAGCGCGGAGCAGCTGCGGGCCCTCGAGGGCTTCCACGTAATCGCGCTGTGCGAAACGGCCGCCGGGATCGTGAACGCGCCGGCCATTGCCGCCGCACCCAACGTGGTGGCGCTGATGTGGGGGGCAGAGGACCTCCTCGCGTCCCTCGGCGGGACGTCCAGCAGGAAGGACGACGGCGGCTACCGCGCCGTTGCGCTGCATGCCCGGTCATCGGTGCTGCTCGCGGCAGGGGCCTTCGGCAAGGAAACAGTGGACGCGGTCTACGTCAACATCCCGGATCTCGAGGGGCTGACCGAGGAGGCCCGGGACGCCGCGGCGTCCGGCTTCAGCTCAAAGGCCTGCATCCATCCGAACCAGGTCGCTGCGGTCCGAGCGGCCTACGCACCGGCCGACGAGGACGTCGCCGCCGCCCGGGAGCTGCTGGAGGCTGCACGTACGGCAGGAACCGGGGTGTTCCAGTTCAAGGGCAAGATGATCGACGGGCCCATCCTCAAGCACGCCCAGTCCACGATTCGGCGGGCCGGGGTCTCTGCCTAGCGGGAGCCCCAGCAGGAGCCGTTCCTTACTGCCGCCGTCCCGGAGCGTGCCTTAGGGAGAGCGGCGGGATGGCTTCATACAGCGGAGTCCGGATCCAGCGCTGGCCGGTCTCGCGGAACTCGGCCCGGTTGGAGAAGCGGTACAGGTAGGTGCGGGCGCGCACCCAGCGCGGGCGTTCGCCGTCGAACGGATCATTGCGCAGCAGGCGCAGCACCGCATGGTCGGCCTCCAGCAGCTTGGCCAGGAAGGTGTAGAACCATTCCTCGTGCACGGTGCGCAGGGGAAGGAACCACATGAGCCAGTCGAGCCGCAGGTGGTAAGGGGCCCACTGGCGCGGCAACCTGCGGACATCGCCGGGTTTGCCCTTGAAGCCGTACTCCCGCCAGTCCTCCGAGTCGGGCTCCTCCTCCATGGTGCCCTCGACAGCCACCTCAATCCGTTGCTTCGTCACCGTGCCGAACGCGCCGTAGGTGTTCACCAGCTGCCAGCGGTTGAAACTGGCGTTCATCAGCTGGTGGCGCGAAAACAGGTTGCGGACGGGCCAGTAGCTGAGGGCCGCGAGCAATAGTGTCAGTGCGAGGGTGATGACGAGCCACCACAGCGGCGTTTGCCGGCCGTCACCAGCCGTGTGCCGGTCCAGCGGAATCACCGGCAGCACCGCATGCGCCACGGGATCGCTGACTGCCGCGAAGGCCAGCACTATGGCGATCCAGTTCAGCCACGCGAAGTTGCCGCTGGCCACGAGCCACAGCTGCGTAAAGATGATGATGCCGGCCGCGATACTCGCGACCGGCTGCGGGGCGAAGAGGAAGAAAGGCACCACAAGCTGGGCGAAGTGGTTGCCCACCACCTCCAGCCGGTGGAACGGCCGGGGCAGGAGATGCGCCTGCCGGCTAAGCGGTCCCGGCATGGGCTGCGTCTCATGGTGGTAGTACAGCGCCGTGAGGTCGCGCCACTCCCGGCCGCCGCGGATCTTGATCATGCCCGCGCCGAATTCCAGCCGGAACACCAGCCAGGCCACGAGGATCAGGATGGTCCGGGGCGGATCCGTCTGGTCGGAGCCGAGAAAGGCCACCGTGAACCCGGCCTCAAGGAGCAGCATCTCCCAGCCGAAGCCGTAAAACGTTTGTCCCACGTTGACGATCGACATGTACAGCAGCCACAGCGCAAGGAAGGCGATCAGCGGCAGCCACGGCGGCCCCAGCTGCGGAAGCCCGGCAACCAGGGTGGCTGCAACGGCCAGTCCCGTGCAGCACACCGAACGCAGCAGCCGGTCGGAGTAGCGCCAGCGGAACAGCGTGGGCCTCCGCAGCCTGCTGAACCCCTCCAGATAGTCGGGTACGGGCAGGAGTCCGCGCTCGCCGAGCAACGCAGGGAACTGGTTTAGGGACGAAAGGAACGCAACGAAGTAGAGCGCGGCGATGCCACGCTGCAGCACCTGCCGGGCGAATTCGAAGTCCCGCGCGTCGAACCAGGAGGCCCAGTCCACCCTTCCACGTTACGCCCGCCGCGGAGGGCGTCAAGGCACTTCCGGGCGGCGGCACTCTCGATCGTTGAGGAGTGCCCGACGGGGACAACCAGTCGCGGCATTAGGATCGGAACATGTTTGCACTGGTGCTCATCGCGGTCGTTGCGGGGGCCTTGGCGCAACGGCTTGCCGGCCTGGGCTTCGGGCTCCTGGTCTCGCCGGTCCTCGTGGTGCTCCTGGGTCCGTTCGACGGCGTGATGATCATCAACCTCTGCGGCGCGGCCTCGTCACTGCTGATCCTGTCCAGGGTGTGGCGGCACGTCAGCTGGCGGCGCTACCTTGGCCTCGCGGCTTCGGCGCTGACCGGCGTAGTGCCCGGCGCCTGGCTGGCCAGCCACGCCCCGGAGGCGCCGCTGGAGGTCTGCATCGGAGCCCTGTTGATCCTGGGGCTGTTGGCTTCTCAGCGGCTGAACCGCAGCGACTGGCGGGTCTCGGGCCCGGTTCCGATGGTCTCGCTGGGATTTACCAGCGGACTCATGAACGCGGCGGCGGGAGTGGGAGGCCCGGCCATTACGGCCTACGCCATCGTGACGCGCTGGGAGCAGAAGAGCTTCGGAGCCACCCTGCAGCCGTACTTTGTGACGACCGGGCTGTCCTCGCTGCTGAGCAAATACCTGTTTTCCGGGGGCCACCTTCCGGCCCTGGAAGGCTGGCACTGGCTGGGCATCCTGGCCGCAATGGTCTTGGGGATCGTGGCCGGCGACCTCCTCTCCGGCAGAGTCCGGCCCGGGGTCGTCCGCAGGATTGTTGTGGCGATCGCCTACGCCGGAGCTGTGTCCACGATGGCCAAGGGCGTGGTGGAGATGGCATTGGGCTAGCCTCCTGCCACGTCGCGGCATGCGGCAGGCGTCCGCTGTGCGGGATACTTAAGTCATGCAGACTTCGGGCGCCAGCCGTTCAGCCAGCCGACCAGCAACGGGCCAGCCGCGCAGAATCGTCCTTCTCGGATCCACCGGTTCGATCGGCACCCAGGCAATTGACGTCGTCGACGGCGCCCCGCACCTTTTCGAGGTCGTGGCGCTCAGCGCCGGCGGCGGCAACCTGGAACTCCTCGCACGGCAGGCCGTGCATACGAGGGCGCGCGCGGTGGGCGTCGCCTCCGGCGATCCCCGCCGCCTGCAGGACCTGATCGATGACGCCGCCCGGGCGGCCGGGCTCGCGCGGTACCGTCCGGAGATCATCGCCGGCCCGGACGCCTCCACAAGGATCGCCGCCGTGGAAGCGGATGTGGTGCTCAACGGCATCACCGGCTCCATCGGCCTGGCGCCCACGCTTGCCGCCCTCGAGGCCGGAGCAACACTCGCGCTGGCCAACAAGGAGTCGCTGATTGTGGGCGGCTCCCTCGTCAAAGCCGCCGCCGGGGAGGGCCAGATCGTGCCGGTGGACTCCGAACACTCCGCCATTGCCCAGTGCCTGCGCTCCGGCTCTGCCGCCGAGGTGGACAAGCTCATCCTGACGGCGTCCGGCGGCCCGTTCCGCGGCCGCACCCGTGAGCAGCTGGCGGACGTCACCCCGGAAGAAGCTTTGGCCCACCCCACCTGGGACATGGGCCTGATGGTCACCACCAACTCCGCCAGCCTGGTCAACAAGGGATTGGAAGTGATCGAGGCGCACCTGCTGTTCGACATCCCGCTGGACCGGATCGACGTCGTGGTCCACCCGCAGTCAGTGGTCCATTCCATGGTGCAGTTCGTGGACGGCTCCATCATCGCCCAGGCCTCGCCGCCGGACATGCGCCTGCCCATCGCGCTCGGTCTGGGTTGGCCTGACCGTGTTCCGCAGGCGGCCACGCCCTGCGACTGGACGCAGGCCACCAGCTGGACCTTCGAGCCGCTCGATGTGAGCGCCTTCCCGGCCGTCGGGCTTGCCAAGGACGCCGCCAAGCAGGGGAGCACTTATCCGGCTGTATTCAACGCAGCCAACGAGGAGGCTGTGGTGGCCTTCCATGAGGGCCGCATCCGGTTCACGGACATTGTGGATACCATCGAAGCGGTCCTCAGCGAACACCCGGGTTCCTCCCGGTTAACGGTCGAGTCCGTGCTGGATGCTGAAAAGTGGGCACGAGCCCGCGCCCACGAACGTTTAGCAGTGAGCAGTCTCTAGGAAGCAGCAGATCGAAAGCATGAGTCCCGTTATCCTCTTCATCCTCGGTGTCGTCTTCGTTGCCGTCGGCATCGCGGTGTCCATTGCCCTGCACGAGGTGGGGCACCTGCTTCCCGCCAAGCTGTTCAAGGTGCGCGTCACCAAGTACATGATCGGCTTTGGCCCCACTGTCTGGTCCACCAAAAAGGGCGAGACGGAATACGGTTTCAAGGCCCTTCCGCTGGGCGGCTATGTGTCGATGATCGGCATGTACCCGCCCAACAAGGTCGACGGCTCGGTGCGTCCCTCCAGCACCGGGATGTTCCAGACGCTCGCCACCGAAGCCCGGTCCATGGCCCACGAAGAGGTGGGGCCCGGGGACGAAAACCGCGTGTTCTACCGGCTTCCGGTGTGGAAAAAGATCATCGTGATGCTGGGCGGACCCGCGATGAACCTGCTGATCGGCGTCGTGCTCACCGCCGTGCTGCTCATGGGGTTTGGTGTCGCCACGCCGACGACGACCATCGCCGACGTCTCGAAGTGCCAGGTCAAGGCGGGGGAGACCGTCGATCCGAACTCCGCCGCCTGCAAGCTGACGCCTGCCGCCTCCGCCGGTATCAAGCCGAACGACGTCATCACGTCCTTTGACGGCAAAGCCGTCACCGGCTGGGATGAGCTCACCGGCTGGATCCGCGCGTCCGCGGGACGCAAAGTCAGCATCACCGTGGAGCGGAACGGCGCACCGGTGACCACGACCGTCACGCCCGTGCTGTCGGCGCGGCCGGTCATCGGCGAAGACGGCCGGCAGGCGAAGGACTCCCAGGGCAAACTCCGGTACCAGGACGTCGGCTTCCTCGGCATTGGTGCGCAGACAGCGCTCGTTGCCCAACCGGCGTCGTCCGTCCTGCCCATGGCGGGGGAGAACATCCGGCAGGTTGCCGGCGTCATCCTCAATCTTCCTGCCCGTGTTGCCGGAGTGGCGAAAGCCGCCTTCAGCGAAGAGCCGCGGGACCCGAACGGTCCCATCAGTGTGGTTGGTGTGGGCCGGGTGGCCGGCGAAGTTGCCGCAATGGAAGACGTGCCGGTGCAGTCCAGGCTCGCCGCCCTGGTGGGCCTGCTGGCGGGCCTGAACTTCGCGCTTGCGGTGTTCAACTTGGTGCCGTTGCTGCCGCTCGACGGCGGCCATGTGGCTGGGGCTCTGTATGAAGCGGCCCGGCGGCGCGTTGCAAAGCTCTTCGGCAAGCCCGACCCGGGTGCCTTCGACATTGCCAAGCTGCTTCCCGTGACCTACGTCGTGGCAGCCCTGCTGATGGGGATGGGTGCGCTGCTGATTTATGCGGACATCGTGAAACCGGTAAATCTCTTCGGATAACCCCAAACAGCTGATATCGAGTAATCAGCCGATTTTGGATGATTTATCATAATCAGTCTGAAGTGATTGATATTGAGCGATATGCCGCTTACGGTTGAGCAATGTACGTCATGACAATCGACCAGCGGGGCAGCCGCACCGATATTGACCGGGTGCCCGAGCTGCTGGACGGACTGCGGCGGCTTTCCCGGGGCCGCTTTGAACGTTCAGTGGGGGATGAGATCCAGGGCGTCCTCGACATGCCGGCCGACGTGGTGGAGGTGGCCATCCACGCGCTCCGCAGCGGCCGCTGGTATGTGGGGATCGGCATCGGCCCAGTGAATGAGCCGCAGCCGGTCAGTCCCCGGGAGGGATCGGGGGCCGCCTTCGTGGCGGCACGACAGGCCGTGGACCGTGCCAAGGCTGCCGCCAGCCACGTTCCGGTGGCGGTGGTGTCGGGCGGTGTCCGGCGCGGTACGGCGGCCGCGGGCGATGCGGAAGACGGAGTCAGGGCGTGCGCCAATGCAGAAGCTGTTTTGCGCCTCGTGGGGAGGCTCATCAGGGAACGGACTGAGGCCCAGTGGCGGGTGGTAGACGCGCTCCGGGCCAGAAACGGACGCGATCCCGGTCGCCACGGACAGCAAAAGCAGGTTGCCCAGGAACTGGGAATCAGCGAACAGTCGGTGAGCCGGGCCATCATCAGGTCCGGATGGCAGGAAGAATGGGCGGCGAGACCGGCGGTTGAAATGCTGCTGGCCACCGCCCATGGGCTGATCCTTGACGCGTCCGGCCCGGAAGCACCCAACCGAGGAGAACGGTGAACGCACTCTGGATCACACTGGCCCTGGTGGCCGCAGGGTTCGTGGGCTGGCCTGTGACTGCACTGGTGTTCAGGCTCGCCCGGACTATCGACGACAAGGCGGATGCCACCGCCGGCACGGCAGAGAACGCCGACGATCCTTCGGCCGATGTCACCGTGGACTCCGGGACCACCGGGGATCCCCAGGACGCCGCGGATTCCAAGAGCACGGTGGATTCCAAAAGCACGGCAGATTCCAAAGGCACGGGCGCCGGCAACACGGTGGACGGCGACATTACGGTCACCCGGGAAACATCGCCGGAGCCGCCCGCAACGCGGATCCTGCGCGGCGGAGCCATCATCGGAGTGCTTGAGCGGCTGGCCGTCTGCCTGGCCATCCTGACGGGTCAGCCCGTGGCCATTGCCTACGTGGTGGCCATCAAGGGCCTGGGGCGCTTCGCTGAACTCAAGGAGACCCCCGTGGCCGCGGAGCGCTTCATCATCGGGACCCTCACCTCCATGCTCTGGGCAGCGGGTGTCGCGGCCTTTACGAAGGTGGTGCTCCTCGGGTAGGGCGGCCGCGGGATAGGGTATCTGTATGACTGTTTTCGCTGTTGAGTACGTATACGATGCCGAGTCCGCGGATGTCCGTGCCGCCACCCGCCCGTCGCACCGCGAATGGACCGCAGGGCTGGCCGAGGAGGGCGTGCTCCTCGCGAGCGGCCCTTACGGTGACGGCGCCGGTGCCCTGCTCATCTTCAAAGCCGCCGACGAGAACGCGCTGAACGACATCCTCAAGCAGGACCCCTTCGCCGCCGCCGGCGTCATCTCCGGCACACGCACCACGGAATGGGCTCCGGTGACCGGCCTCCTGGCCGACCACGCCTAGCCCTTCCCGCTAATTTTCTTCGATACAAGGAGTCCACGTGACCTCGGTCAGCCTGGGAATGCCATCCGCACCGCCCCCCGTCCTTGCTCCCCGCCGCAAGACACGGCAGATCAAAGTCGGCTCGGTGGGCGTCGGGTCCGATTCGCCCGTCAGTGTGCAGTCGATGACCACCACGCCCACCACGGACATCAACGCCACCCTGCAGCAGATCGCCGAGCTGACGGCGTCCGGCTGCGACATCGTCCGGGTCGCCTGTCCCTCCGCGGATGACGCCGAGGCCCTCCCGATCATCGCCAGGAAGTCCCAGATACCGGTCATCGCCGACATCCACTTCCAGCCGAAGTACGTCTTTGCGGCCATCGAAGCCGGCTGCGCCGCCGTGCGCGTCAACCCCGGCAACATCCGGAAGTTCGATGACCAGATCAAGGAAATCGCCAAGGCAGCCAAGGATCACGGCACTTCCATCCGCATCGGTGTCAACGCCGGATCCCTGGAGCCGGGCATCCTGAAGAAGTACGGCAAAGCCACCCCGGAAGCCCTGGTTGAGTCCGCGGTCTGGGAAGCGTCCCTGTTCGAGGAGCACGGTTTCCACGACTTCAAGATCTCGGTCAAGCACAACGACCCGGTCATCATGGTGGCGGCGTACGAGATGCTCGCCGAGAAGGGGGACTGGCCGCTGCACCTTGGCGTGACCGAGGCGGGCCCCGCGTTCCAGGGCACCATCAAGTCGGCCACGGCCTTTGGGGCCCTGCTCTCGCGCGGCATCGGCGACACCATCCGTGTCTCCCTGTCCGCCCCGCCGGTCGAGGAGATCAAGGTGGGCAACCAGATTCTGCAGTCCTTGAACCTGCGTCCGCGCAAGCTGGAAATTGTGTCATGCCCGTCCTGCGGCCGTGCCCAGGTGGACGTCTACACCCTGGCCGAACAGGTGACCGCCGGACTTGAAGGCATGGAAATCCCGCTGCGCGTAGCTGTCATGGGCTGCGTGGTCAACGGACCGGGCGAAGCACGCGAAGCTGACCTGGGAGTTGCGTCCGGCAACGGCAAGGGCCAGATTTTTGTGAAGGGTGAGGTCATCAAGACTGTCCCTGAGAGCCAGATTGTTGAGACACTGATCGAAGAGGCCATGCGTATCGCGGAAGAGATGGGGGAGGCCGATGGCGAAGATGCTGTCAAGGGTGGCCCCGTGGTTAGCGTCTCATAAAGACGGAGCCGCTCCGGACCGTGTGACCGTGCGGGCACTGGGTGCTGCGGATACGGCCGGGCTGCGCGAGTTGGCCGCTGCTGATCCCGTGGCGAATGTCTTCATCCTGGCGCACCTGGAATCTACGGGCACGGCCGCCCCGACTCCAGGGGGCGCCAGTGTTCTGGGCGTTTTCGACGACGGTTTGCTGGTTGGTGCCTGCTGGGCGGGCGCCAACCTGGTGCCGGTCCAGCTCGCGCCCGCGCTCACCGGGGCGGTGGCTGCCGCGGCGCACCGCTCCGGCCGGAGGTTTGCGTCCATCTTCGGTCCGGCGCACACAGTGCTTGCCTTGCACAATCACCTGGAGCAATTGGGACATGTGGCGCACGAAGTGCGCCCGGACCAGCCCCTCATGACCATTGCCGGTCCGCCAGCCGTAGAACCCAACTGGCAGCTGGGGTTCGGCCAATACGCTGACTTCGACACCATTCTCCCGGCCTGCGCGGCGATGTTCGAGGAGGAAGTGGGCTATTCGCCGTATCTGGGCGGCCGGGACTTCTATAGCCGCCGGGTCGCGGGACTGATCCGACAGGGGCACTCCCTGGTTCACCTCAGCGACGGCGAAGTGGTGTTCAAAGCCGAGCTTGGCGCCGTGACCACCGAAGTGACGCAGGTGCAGGGCGTGTGGATGAACCCCAGCTACCGCGGACTGGGCCTGAGCGCCGGCTACATGGCTGCCGTGGTGCTGCTCGCCCAGAAAATGGCGCCGGTCACCAGCCTCTATGTCAACGACTACAACTCCCGCGCCCGCGCCACCTACGAGCGAGTAGGCTTCCGCCAGGTCGGGACTTTTGCCACGGTGCTTTTCTAAGGCCAGTGCATTTCTGAGCCCGGTGCTTTTCCGAGGCCGGTGCTTTTTCTGAGCCCGGGCTTGAAATGGGTGACTGCCATCACATAGGTTCTAACTGACCGTGCCTTCGGGCGCGGATGGTCTCAGAGAATTGGCGGCATGACCGGCCGCGGAGCCACGCCGCCACAGGGATGACCAGCCGGAGACGGCCAGGGGCTTCCGCTGTGGGGCGTGGCTCTTCTGCGGCAGCCCCCGCCGGGAAGCGTCTGTTGCCGGAGCGCGCGGAAGCCCCGGCGCCGCCTTGCCGGTAGATTAGTACCCAGACAATCAGCACTTTCCCCCAGAAACGGATACTGACCCGTGGTCCTTAGACTCTCCAAGCTATTCCTGCGCACGCTGCGTGAAGATCCCGCCGACGCCGAGGTGGCCAGCCACAGGCTGCTCGTGCGCGCCGGATACATCCGCCGTGCCGCGCCGGGTATCTACACGTGGCTGCCCCTGGGGCTGAGCGTGCTGCGCAGGGTGGAACAGGTAATCCGCGAGGAGATGACCGCCATCGGCGCCCAGGAAGTCCACTTCCCGGCCCTGCTCCCCAAGGAACCCTACGAGGCCACGAACCGCTGGACCGAGTACGGCGAGGGCATCTTCCGGCTCAAGGACCGCAAGGGCGGGGACTACCTGCTGGCTCCCACCCATGAGGAGATGTTCACCCTGCTGGTCAAGGATTTGTACTCCTCGTACAAGGACCTTCCGCTGAGCATCTACCAGATCCAGAACAAGTACCGCGACGAAGCACGTCCCCGTGCCGGCCTGCTGCGCGGCCGCGAGTTCATCATGAAGGATTCGTACTCCTTCGACGTCGACGACGCCGGCCTGGACGCGAGCTACAACGCGCACCGCGGCGCCTACCTGAAGATCTTCGAGCGCCTTGGCCTCGAGGTTGTTCCGGTGGCAGCCACGGCAGGTGCCATGGGCGGTTCCCGGAGCGAGGAGTTCCTGCACCCCACCGAGATCGGCGAAGACACGTTCGTGCGCTCCGCCGGCGGCTATGCAGCGAACGTGGAGGCCGTGACCACCGTGGTTCCCGCCGAGATCGACTTCACCAACGCTCCGGCGGCCGACATAAGGGACACGCCGAATACCCCGACCATCGACACCCTCGTGGCCGCTGCCAACGAGCTCGCTCCCCGGAGCGAGGCCGACGGCGGCGATTGGACGGCCGCTGACACGTTGAAGAACGTGGTCCTCGCCGTGACGCTGCCGACGGGTGAGCGCCAGATCGTGGTCATCGGCGTCCCCGGCGACCGTGGCGTCGACCTGAAGCGCGTTGAGGCGAACATCGGCGCTTTCCTGCCAGTGGCCGGCGAAATTACGGTGGAGGCCGCGGGCGAAGAAGACCTCGCCAAGAACCCGCTCATCGTCAGGGGCTACCTTGGCCCGGGGATGTCCCTGGACACGCCGCTGCTCGGCACGGAGGGCGCATCCAGGCTCCTCTACCTCGTGGACCCGCGCATCGTCGGCGGCACGTCATGGGTGACCGGTGCCAACATGGCCGGCAAGCACGTGTTCGGCCTCGTGGCTGGCAGGGACTTCGGCTGGGACGGTGTGATTGAGTGCACCGAAGTTCGGGCAGGCGACGAAGCCCCGGACGGCTCGGGCCCGCTTGAGACCGCCCGTGGCATCGAGATGGGGCACATTTTCCAGCTCGGCCGCAAGTACGCGGAAGCGCTTGAGCTGAAGGTCCTGGATCAGAATGGCAAGCAGGTGGTGGTGACCATGGGTTCCTACGGCGTGGGCGTGACCCGTGCCGTGGCTGCCCTCGCGGAATCCAACCATGATGCCCGGGGCCTGGTCTGGCCGCGGGCAGTGGCTCCGGCCGACGTCCATGTCGTGGCCGTGGGTCGCGGCGAGGAGATCTTCGCCGCGGCGGAGCAGCTCGCCTCGGAACTCGAGGCCGCCGGCCTCGAGGTTATTTACGATGACCGCCCCAAGGTCTCCCCGGGCGTCAAGTTCGGCGACGCTGAGCTCATTGGCGTGCCCACCATCCTCGCCGTCGGCAAGGGACTTGTGGACGGCGTCGTAGAGATCAAGGACCGCCGCAGCGGTGAGGCCGAAAACGTTGCAGTGGACAAGGCTGTTGACTTCGTGGTCAACGCCGTCCGCAACAACTGACTGCCCGCAGCCGCCAAGGTGGTCTCGGGTTTCGAATCGATCCAGCTCGCCACTGTGATCCTGATAGTGGTGGCCGGCTTCGCTGCCGGCTGGGTGGACGCGGTGGTGGGCGGCGGCGGGCTGCTGCAGCTTCCTGCGCTGCTGCTCGTTCCGGGGATCACCCCGGTGCAGGCCCTCGCCACCAACAAGATGGGTTCCATCTTCGGCACCAGCACCAGCGCCGTCACCTACTACGGCCGGGTCCGGCCTGACCTGAGGACTGCGCTGCCCATGGCGGCCATTGCGCTGGCCGGCAGCTTCGGCGGGGCCTTGCTGGCTGCCCGGCTGCCGGCCGAGGTGTTCAAGCCGATCATCGTAGTGGCGCTGGTTGCCGTCGCGCTTTTCACTGCCCTCAAACCCGACGCCGGGCACCTGACGGTCCTCAGGCACGACGGCGGCACCCACTATGTGGTGGCCTGCACCATCGGTGCCGTGATCGGCTTCTATGACGGATTGATCGGCCCGGGCACGGGCTCGTTCCTGGTGATCGCACTGGTCTCGGCGATGGGATACGCGTTCCTTGAGGCAAGCGCCAAGGCGAAGATCGTCAACCTGGCCACGAACGCCGGTGCGCTGTTGTTCTTCCTGCCGCACGGCTCCCTGCTCTGGGGGGTCGGCCTGGTGCTGGGTCTGGCAAACATGGCCGGCGGCTATTTGGGGGCGCGCACGGCGGTGAAACAGGGGAGCCGGTTCGTGCGCCTCGTCTTCCTCGCGGTGGTGGGCGCCCTGATCATCAAACTCGGCTTCGACGTGTGGCAGGAAAACTTTGCCTGACCCTTCGCTTGACCGGGAGTTCCCGGCCCGACAGAATCTGGTGGGATCCCCCTCGTAACAACCCCCGGGGTCGGCGTAGCATGCATCTATGTCAGCGGGTGCGGAGCCCTACAAGGAAGCCCTTGCGGCGGCCGTGCGCCATGCCACCCAGTGGCTCGCAAGCCAGCCGACCCGCCCCGTGGGTCCGCGGCAGGCGGCCCGGGAGTTGGCCGCAGCATTCGGCGGCGAGCTGCCGCAGTCCGGCATGCCTCCGGCGGACGTGGTGGACTACCTCGCCAGCCATGCGGAACCCGGGCTCATGGCCATGCCGTCGGGCCGCTTCTTCGGCTGGGTCATCGGTGGCACCCTGCCGGCCGCCATGGCGGCGGACTGGCTTGTCAGCTCATGGGACCAAAACGCGGTCCTCCGCTATGCCACCCCCGCCATGGCGGCCATCGAGGAAGCAGCAGGCGGCTGGCTGCTGCAGTTGCTGGGCCTGCCGGAGGACTCCGACGTCGGCTTCGTCACCGGAGCCACCATGGCCAACTTCACGGGTCTGGCGGCCGCACGCTGGCGGCTGCTCAAAGACGCCGGCTGGAACCTGGACCGCGATGGGCTCTTCGGCGCGCCGCGGATCCACTGCATCGTGGGGGAGGAGCGGCACGAGACGATCGACCTCGCCCTGCGCTACCTGGGCCTGGGCAGTCCCACCGTGGTGGCGTCCGACGACCAGGGGCGCATCGATGCCGCGGAGCTGGACTGTGCCCTTGACCGTGCGCTGAGCTCGGGCCCGGCTCCGGTGCTGGTGTGCCTGCAGGCCGGCAACCTGCACTCGGGCGCCTTCGACCCCTTCGCCGCGGCGATCGCAGTGTCCAAGGCACACCGCGCGTGGGTGCACGTGGACGGGGCATTCGGACTTTGGGCGGCAGCCGTCCCCGAGTTCGCCGGGCTGACGGCAGGGCTCGGACGGGCCGACTCGTGGGCCACCGATGCCCACAAGAGCCTCAATGTCCCGTACGACTGCGGCGTCGCCGTCGTCAAGGACGCGCAGGCCCTGCGCAGCGCCATGGGGCTGAACGCGAGCTACCTCATCCAGGATGCGGATGGTGCGGGTGATCCCAGCCAGAAGGTTCCGGAACTTTCGCGCAGGGCCAGGGGTGTGCCGGTGTGGGCCGCGCTGAAGTCACTCGGCCGGGATGGCGTGGCCGAACAGATCCGCCGCCTCGCGGCCTCCGCGGCCCGGCTCGCGGAAAAGCTTGCGGTGCTTGACGGCGTGGAAGTGCTGAACGACGTCGGCTATACGCAGATTTCCGTCGCTTTCGGTGACGACGCCACCACCCGTGAGGTGGCGGCGAGGCTCATAGCCGACGGCACGGTGTGGATGTCCGGTTCGCGCTGGCACGGCAGGGACGTGCTGCGGATCTCCGTCAGTAACTGGACCACCGACGCCGCCGACGTTACCACGGCAGCCGAGGCGGTCCGGACTGCCCTCGAAGGCGTCCGGACCGGCGCCCGCTGACCGCCAGGCCGAAGGCCCTTATGCCGGAGTCGTCCGCCCGGCTGCCCGCCCGGGTTCAGGCAGCGTTCGCGGGTCCGGGAGCCCGTCCAGGGTGCGTCCCGCCAGCGTGCTGGCAACCCACAGCGACCGGGCCAGATCTCCGCCGTGGTCCCGCTTCGAGGCGTAGTGGAGGGCGTTGTCGACCTCCCGCGCGAGGCTCCACTGCCGGGCTGCTTCGTCGTCAAGCCCGGCCGCCCTGCTGAAATCGCGGCATCGTGCCCGCAGGCCTGCCGCGGGATCCGCGGCGGGCAGGTCAGCCATCCGGTTCCACAGCACGGGGGCCACCGCGAACTCAGCCTCGCCCACCATCGGCTGCGGATCGATGGCCGCGAAATTACGGTGTCCAGGCTTCTCCGTGGCGCCGGGGCGGGCCAGGATGTTGAGGAAGTGGAAGTCGGTGTTGACCAGCACGTCGGCTCCTGAGCGGCGGCCCACGGCACCCCTGGTCTGGCACACCTCCAGCGCAGCCTCAAGGAGCCAACGGGGAAAAGGCTTTCCCAGCTGCTCCCACTCGGCCGGCAGATCGTCGCTCCATTGCTCGGCCCGGGCGGCCACGTGCAGAAACTCCCGCCATTGCGGCTGACCGTCCGGAACGAGGCTCAGTTCCCGCATGAGCCCGCCCCACACCTCGGCGGCGACGTCCATGGGCTGGGTCTGGAGCGACCGGCCGGAGTCCAGGCGCTCCAGCAGCATGGAGCAGGTTCCTGCATCGGAAGCGAGCAGGCGGACGGCCCCCCGCCCGTTCCACAGGGCCAGGGCATGCCGTTCCACGACCGCCTCGTCGTGGGGGAAGGCAACCTTCAGGGCTGCACGTGTTCCGCCCGCAAGCACCGGCACCACAATCCCGCCGTGGCCGCTCCATGGGAACGTTCCCGGCATAAGGTCAAGGTCGAGCTCCCACTGCTCCATGCGGCTGCGGATCAGGTCGGGGAGGGAAGCAAGCCATGCCCGGCCGGCACTGCTGCTGGAGTAGCGGCGCGCCAAATCGGGCGGAACGGGAACGGCTGGTGGCTGGCTCATCGGTTCCAGCGTAGTTGACCGGGCTGTCGCAGCCCTGGAATTGCGCTAGACGATCCCGCTGGCTCCGAGCAGGTTGCCCAGGGCGAATGTCGCCGCCAGGGCAAGTCCGCCGCCCACCACCACGCGCACAGCGGCGCGCATTCTGGATCCGCCGCCGATCCAGGCTCCGAGGGCGCCGGTCAGGGCCAGAGCCACCAGTACGGCGCCGAAGGTCACGGCAACGCGGATGTTTTCGGGCGGCAGCAGGATGGCGAGCATCGGCAGGATCGCGCCCAGGGTGAATGCTATGGCCGAGGCAAACGCTGCGTGCCACGGGCTCACAATGTCCTGTTCATCGATATTCAGTTCCGCGGACAGGTGCGCTGCCAGCGCATCATGTGCGGTGAGCTCCCGGGCGACGTTCTGCGCCGTTTCCTCACTGAGGCCCTTGCTCCGGTAGATGGCCGCCAGTTCGAGCAGCTCTTCCTCGGGCTCTTCGGCAAGCTCCCGGCGCTCCTTTTCGATCAGCGCCTTCTGGCTGTCGCTTTGGCTGCTGACAGATACGTATTCGCCAAGCGCCATGGACACCGCGCCGCCCACCAGCCCCGCGGCACCGGCCGCAAGAATGGGGCCGTGCTCGCTGGTCGCACCGGCTACGCCCACCACAATCGCGGCGACCGACACGATGCCGTCGTTCGCGCCGAGGACACCGGCGCGAAGCCAGTTCAGCCGGTGGACAATGTCGTTGTTGTGGGGCTCGCTTTGGTGGTGTCCGTCGTGGGGCAATCCTGCAACGTCCGCTGACTCCATCTCTCCAGCAAACCACCAGGGCGTCCCCGCTGCCAGAGTCCAGCCGGATATTAAGGAGGTGAGGACAGGTCCGCATGCGGCGAGGGCGCAGCTTCCGGCAGCACGGGGAGCTGGGAGGTGTCCAGCACGAGGCCGGGTACGGGGCCGGGATCGGACCCCCAGCCGATGGAACTCTGCGTGGCCGCAAGGAGCGAGGCAATGGCCCATTTTCTGGTGGGGCCTTCACTCAGTGCGACGAGATCGCCGTAGACAGGGAGCGTTCCCGCTTCCAGGCTGGCCAGTCCGGCGGCGGGGTTTTTCAGGAAGGAGGCATCGAGCGTGTAGCCCGGCTCCCGGGGCGGGATCTGGGCACAGTGCAGGCGGCTGTGCGTCTCTGCTTCGTCCGCGCGTGCCTCGTGGCTGGTCAACAGGACCTTGGCCCGTTGTGTCGCCTGGCCAGCGAGTCGAGTGAGCGCAACCTGGTAGCCGTAGACGGTCTCTACCTCGGTGCGGACAGTCCTTTGCAGCGCAGCCGTCAGGCTCGCTGCGCCGGACGCCGTCGCGGGGCCGGACACTGGCGCGGCGCCTGGGGCCGGCGCCGAGGTGGCGGCCGGCGCCCCGGAGGCCGTCCCCAATTCCGCAGAGGCCGTACCTGGCGAACCCGGCGCACTGTCACCTGGGCCTGGGCCCGGGCACGTGACCGTGGAATTGGCCAACCGAGCGGGCGCGGCAGGAAGTGCAGGCGCTGGCGTTCCGGAGGCCTGGGCAAGAGCCGCCGCCTGGAGCAGCTGTGCGGTGCCGACCGCGGACAAAAGGCGGGCCATCCCGCCGTCGGCCGTTTCCGCATGGGTGAGGCGCTTCCGCCCACTGGCAGAGAGCCCGGCCACCAGTGCGGGGACTGTCGCGGGCGCCGCGGCAGCCGCAGCTGCAGTTCCGGATCCAGACGCCGAAGGCGCGGCGGAAGCGGCGGCGGTGGCCTCGTCGGAGGGCAGAATCAGTGCGCGGGCCTGGGTAGTCAGCAAAGTCACAGTCCGCGAATAAATCTGGCGCTGGGCGCCGGAAGCGTCCACCGCGAGCTGCAAGCTGACTGCCCGCAACCGCATGGTTTCAGCCAGGGCGGAGGCCCGTGCCTGCTCGGAAAAAGGGGGTGCGGCCGGGCGCTGGGCTTCCCGTGGAATCAGGGCAAATCCGAGGCTGAGGACCAGGAACGCGGTGAAGGCGGCCAGGGCGAACCGGAAATAGCTGGCCGGCCGGCTTCTTTCCCTGGTGTCGTCTTTCACAACAGACCATGTTGTCACGGCCGCAGGGAACTCCGTGCACCAAGGCGGCCGGAAAATGGCTACGCTAGTACTCACAACATCATCTATCGGGAGGCGGCCGGCATCGTGAGCAATGCAGAAGCCACGACTTCATCAGACCGGACCGACGCGGGAAAGTCTGAGCCCGCGGCTGTCCACAATCCCGAGGCTGAACGCCTCCGGTCTTTGCTTGAGCCCGCGGTCCAGGCACACAGGCTGTACTTGGAGGATGTTGCCATCAACATCGCAGGCTCCAACCGCGTTGTCCACGTAGTGGTGGACCTGCCGCAGGAAGAAACGGGCGGGGTCAGCCTGGACGTCATTGCAGACATCTCCAGGGAACTCTCCGACATCCTGGACAACGATCCCAGCACGGACAGCCGCCCGTACGACCTTGAAGTTTCGTCGCCCGGCGTGGGGCGTCCCCTGACAGAGCCCCGGCACTGGCACCGCGCCCGCGGCCGGATGGTGAACGTCAACGTCATCCAGGGCGAAAACGTCACGGGCAGGATCCAGTCAGTGGACGACTCCGGCGTGACCCTGGTCCCCGAAATTGCCGTGAAAAAGGGCATGAAGCCGAAGCAAGGCGATCCCGTAAAACTTCCTTTCGACAAGATCCGCAGCGGAAAAGTCGAAATTGAGTTCAGCCACCTCGACGAGGCCGGTCTGGAAAATGAGCACAATGGACCTTCTGAGGAGGCCTGATGGATATTGACATGAGCGCACTGAGACTCCTGGAGCGTGAGCGCGAAATCCCGCTGGATCTCCTCATCCCCACGATCGAGCAGGCACTGCTGGTTGCCTACCACAAGTCTCCCGGGGCCTTCGAGAAGGCCCGCGCTGAACTCGACCGCAAGAGCGGCCACGTGACCATCTGGGCCACCGAGATCGATGACGACGGCATGCCCATCGGCGAGTTCGAGGACACTCCTGCGGGCTTCGGCCGCATCGCGGCAAGTACCGCCCGCCAGATCATCCTCCAGCGCCTGCGCGACGTCGAGGACGACAACGTCCTGGGCGAGTTCAAGGGCCGCGAAGGAGAGCTCGTGGCCGGGCTGATCCAGCAGGGCAACAACCCGCACATGATCCAGGTCAACCTTGGAACGGTCGAGGCTCTGCTTCCGCCGCCCGAGCAGGTTCCGGGGGAGAAGTACATCCACGGAAACCGACTCCGTGCCTTCGTCATTGACGTCCACCGCGGCACCAAGGGCCCGTCCATCACGCTGTCCCGTTCCCACCCGGGCCTCGTGCGGAAGCTCTTCGAACTCGAGGTTCCGGAGATCGCCGACCACTCGGTGGAGATCGTTGCCCTGGCCCGTGAGGCCGGACACCGCACCAAGATCGCAGTTAAGGCCAACACCCCCGGCATCAATGCCAAGGGCGCCTGCATCGGCGAAATGGGTTCCCGCGTCCGGGCAGTCATGACCGAGCTGAATGACGAAAAGATCGACATCGTCGACTTCAGCGAGGATCCGGCAACGTTCATCGCCAGCGCCCTGTCACCGTCGCGTGTGAATTCCGTCACCATCACCGACGAAACCACCCGCTCCGCCCGCGTCGTGGTGCCGGACTACCAGCTGTCGCTGGCCATCGGCAAGGAGGGCCAGAACGCCCGCCTCGCCGCCAAGCTGACGGGCTGGCGGATCGACATCGTTTCTGACGCCGCGGCGCCGCGCGGCTAGAAGAACGTTTTCGCAGTTCGGCCCAGGCTGAACCGGCACCCGAACTGCCTGCCATGGCGGCGGGCAGTTTCGGGTCATTGGCCCCCAAGGGGCTAGAATAGAACATGACCGCGCCTAGCAGCCGGCATCAGTGTGTCTGTGTGTGCCCACGTTTCTGCCCGATGGCAGCAGCTGGCCCCCGGGCAGGCAGATAAGTACAGGCAGGAAGATACTCGACAGTGGCAGCAGTGCAACACCTCGGGAATCAGCCGCAACGTACCTGCATCGGATGCCGGAAAAAAGGGTCGCGGTCTGAGTTACTCCGGCTCGTCTCCGACGCCGGCGGATCATCCGCCGTCGCTGTGGATGAACGACGCCGGATGGCTGGCAGGGGTGCATGGCTGCACCCCAGCGAAGCGTGCCTGGCCCTGGCGGTCAAGCGGCGTGCGTTCGGAAGGGCCCTTAACGGCGCGACCGGAACCGCCGCCGTCGAACGCCGGATAACGGCAGGAACGCTAGTTGCGGACGCCCCGGCGGCTGCAGCAACAACCGTCCAACCTGAAAGCGGGTCAGAAAACTGATGGAAACCCGATGAGTTCCCAGCGATGAGTGCGCAACGATGACAACTTTGTTGCGCTCTGCAATGGACCTTTCAGCTGCACTCGCGGCGGAGGTCCGCAGTAAGAAGTAGACGGTTCGTGCCTGGCTCGGTGCGGACCGAGACAGGAGAAATGTGGCCAAGGTCCGCGTACATGAGCTTGCTAAAGAGCTCGGTATTACTTCCAAAGATGCAGTAACCAAACTGCAGGAACTGGGCGAATTCGTTCGCTCCGCCTCTTCCACCATTGAGGCCCCCGTCGTGCGGAAACTCCGCAACGCCTTCCCGGCTGCGGCCGCTTCCAAGACCGAAGCACCCGCAACCGCTCCCAAAGCTCCCGCCGCGGCAGGAGAATCACGCCCCGCCCCGGCT
>NZ_CAKKLY010000055.1 GCF_918698095.1 Arthrobacter sp. Bi83 | reverse complement strand
CCCCAGGCCCATCTGGCCGAATACGGTGACGAACGGCGAAACGCCTGCCTTGTACTGGTCTGACGGCAGCAGCATGGCGAGGAGCAGCACGGAGCCGACGTAGAACACCACAATGCGGAGCACGACGGCGCGGATCGCCTTGGGGACTTCACGCTTGGGATTCTGCATCTCACCGGCAGTGATGCCGACGAGTTCGATGCCGTTGTAGGCGAAGATGACGGCGTTCAGGACGAGCACCATCACGAGGGCGCCCTTGGGGAACATGCCGCCGTCGCCGTCGAAGAGGTTGGACACCGAGGCGTGACCGCCGCCGACTTTGGCATTGGTCACCACCATGAAGGTGCCGACAGCCAGGAAGATCAGGATGGCGCCGACCTTGAGGCAGGACGCCCAGAATTCAAATTCGCCGAACGCCTTAACGCTGAGCAGGTTCACAGCCACGAGGAGCGCCAGCGCCGCGATGGCGGACGCTTCGACAGGAACGTTGGGGAAGAAGAACTGGAAGTACAGGCCGATCGCGATCAGTTCGGCGATTCCGGTCATGCCCCAGTTGATGAAGTACATCCAGCCGGAGAGGAAGGCGCCCTTCTTCCCGAACATTTCACCGGCGTAGCTGACAAACGAGCCGGACGTCTGGCGGTACATGATGAGCTCGCCCAGTGCCCGCATCAGCAGGTAGGCGATCACGCCGGCAATGGCGTAGGAGAAGATCAGCGCCGGGCCCGTGGAGGCCAGGCGTCCGCCGGCCCCCATGAACAGGCCGACGCCGATTGCGCCGCCCATCGAGATCATCGTCACGTGGCGGCCGCTCAGGGTCTTCTTATAGCCCTCGGCGCTGAGGGTCGAGTCGACGGCGATGGATGGTGCCGTCGGGCTCTCAAGTTCTGTGGGAGTAATTTGTGGCACAGCTTTTCCTTGCAGGTCGGGGTGTTGCCGCAGGTTGGGGCATTGCCGGTTGGGGAACCTCGAGTTTTTGTACCGATTATTCGCAGTTTGACCCCTCTTGAGGGCCGGATGAGGACAAAAACTCGTGAAGCATCGAAGGTTCGCGCGGCTCATCCATCGTACAAGATTTCCGGGGCGCTCCGTGACGCGCACAACATTATTGGGTTCAGCCCGCCGTTTGATGCCGTCCTGCGCCGGTTGTATTTCGAATGGATAAAAAGACTCCTGATCAGACGCAATTACCGCTACCCTGAGCTCAACGGGGAGGGACGTGCGTCTCGCCCCGGCGACCACGCGGCCTGCGTGGCACATGGCATTCGTGCCATTCCTCAGGGGGGACTATGAGAATGAGAGCACTACTGCCTGCAGCGCTGCTGCTTGCAGTTGCGGGGTGTTCGGGCGGCGGCTCTGGTCCTGCCGGACCAAGCGCCAGCCAATCGGCACCTGCATCATCATCGGCAACAACAATCAATCCGACGTCGCGGTCTCAGTCGCCGTCGGTATCCGCACCACCAACAACCGCACCATCACTGCCCACCGACGTCTCGACGTCGCTGAACGCAATCGATGCCCTGCAGAAGCACACCTGCGCAGCGGGCCCGGACGGATCGTGGACCTTCAAGGGAACCCTGCTCAACACGTCCGACAAAGCCAAGACGTATACCGTGGCGGTCGCGGTGACCGTGGGCGCTGCTGTCCAGGGCCACACGCTCATCACGGAAACGCTCCAACCCGGAAAATCAGCCGAAGTGTCGGCTGAGAATTTTGCCAAAACCACCGGCCAAGAAGGCACGTGTGAGCCCGTTGTCTCGGTGGAGGACGCTTCGTGAAGAAAAGAATACTGACGGCTGCCCTGCTCCTGAGCTTCGCGGCCGGATCCCTTGTGTCCGTTCCGGCATTCGCCGATGACACCACACCTGCGACGCCGTTGACGCAGACCTCTGATACGGGCAGTCCCGGCGCCACAAACGAGGCCACGCAGCCGGGCTCCTCTACAGACCCAGGAGTAGCGCCGGGAACCGGAGACGTGCCAGGCACAGGGCTCTCGGATCCGACCACGCCGGAGCCGCCGGCATCTGATCCTGCCCCCGCGTCTGATCCTGCCCCCGACCCGGCACCGGGTCCCGCGCTCGATCCGGCACTTGATCCGCCGGCACCGGATCCGGCACTTGATCCGCCGGCACCGGATCCGGCACCAGACCCGGAGTTCGTCACCCGCGGCGCGATAGGCGCAAAATGGCTTGCCCTGGGCGGTAAGGGCGGCGTCCTGGGTGCGCCGAAAGCAAATGAGCAGTGCGCAACCGGACTTTGCGTCCAGACGTTCGAGGGCGGTTCGATTTACTGGACGTCGTCCACCAGTGCGCACACTGTCTTCCTCACCTCCGGACGCACCGGACCGCGGTGGCATGCCGCCGGGGCCCTCCCCACGTTCGGTTATCCGGTCAGCGACGAGGCCACCATGGGTGCCAAGTCCCTGCAGAAGTTCTCCACCGGGAAAATGCTGGTCTGGACCGGCACGCAGTACCTGAACTTCTCTACCGGCACGGGAATCGGCAGGGCCTGGGTGGCGGCAGGAGCTGAAGCCGTGGTCGGCCTGCCGCTGGCGGGTGAAGTCTGCGGGCTGAAGAACCGCGGGTGCTCCCAGGCCTTCGACCGCGGAACCATTCTCTGGTCCCCGCAGACCTCCGGTCAGGTGGTCCGCGGCGGCATCGGCGGCCGGTGGCGCGCGGCCGCGGCGCAGAACGGCGTTTTGGGCTACCCCACCACCAGTGAACGGTGCGGGCTGACCGCGGGCGGCTGCAGCCAGGGCTTCCAGGGCGGCGCCATCTACTGGGCCCACGCCACCGGCGCCTGGATCGTCCGGGGCGGCATCGGCGGCCGGTACAGCGCAACCGGCTCCACCGGCAGTTTCCTCGGCTATCCGCTGGGCAACGAGACCTGTGGCCAGGCAGCCGGCGGCTGCCGGCAGCGCTTCCAGGGCGGAACAATCCACTGGTCCGGCGCCACCCGTGCGTGGATCGTGCAGGGAGCCATCGGCAGCAGCTTCACGGCAAACGGCGGGGCAGGCGGCTGGCTCGGCTATCCGGTGGCCAACGAAAATTGCGTCGGCGCCCAGTGCGTCCAGTGGTTCCAGCGCGGTTTCATTAGCTACACCCGAGGGGCCGGGACACGGACCTACGGAATGACGGAATGCCAGAAGCTGAACAACGGGCGGTCCAAGTACTCCACCTACGGGGCCAACCGCGTCCTCCTCACCTGGACGCAGGGCTACGGGCTGTCCCGGGCCACAAACCTCTACTGCGTCCGGATTGCCGGGACCTATGTTCCGGACTGGAAGACCGACGGCTACGTCGGCGCCTCCGGATTCAAGCCGCCGGGCGTGCCGTCCGGTCCCACCCGTTACCTCTACTCGCCCACCGGCTCGTTCTCGGTAACGGAGGCCTTCGGCCTGGGCAACCCGGGAACGAAGCTGGCCTACCGCACCCTCAACCCTGGCTCCCGCTGGGGCGGCAACCCGTGGACCGCCACGTACAACAAGTACTTCGAGTCCTCGTCCTGGGTGGGCTGGGACGAGAACATGTGGTACTTCGCTACCCGCGCCACGCACGACTACCGGCAGGGCGTGGTGGTCAACTACAACCGCCCCAACATTGTGCAGAACGCCGGCTTCGCCATCTTCCTGCACATGAACAAGGTCCCGACGGCGGGCTGCATCTCGCTGGACGACTGGGCGGTTGTTGACTACATCAGGAAGTCAACGCCGGGCGACCGGATCATCATGGGGACCTACAGCGCCCTCTTCCGCTGAAGCGAACGGACGTCAGCAAGTCACGCTGGCGCCTGGTTCCGGCGGCCCCGAGCCGCCGGAACCGGGCGCCAGTTGTGTTTGCCGGCTTTCCGACGGCGCGGGCAGGTTGCCCGGCGTCGGGTCAGCCCGCCTGCGGGCTCGCTAAGCCGCCACGGGCGCGGGTGCGAGCACGCCGCGGTCCATGGTGTACCTCAGCCAGGCGCCGCGGGGCCGTTCCGTTTCCGTTCCGCGCACAGGGTTCGCGGACCGTTCAGCGCAGTCACTGAACCATTGCCTCAGGGCCCGGTCATGGCTCACCATCACCAGCGTCCCGCTGAATCCGGCCAGTGCAGTCTCCAGCTCTTCCACCAGCACAGGGGCAAGATGATTGGTGGGTTCGTCCAGCAGCATGACGTCGTTGTGACCGAGCAGCAGCCGTGCCAGCGCCAACCTGCGCTGCTGGCCTGCCGACAGCCCGCCGACCGGGACATGGAATTCACTCGTTCGGAAAAGGCCAAGGCGCAGCAGTGCTTCGGCGTGATCGTCAATGTTGCCGCCCAGTCCCGCGGCGAAAGCAGGGAGCAGCCGCAGCCCGGGGCGTTCCGGCGGCTCGAGCTCCTGCTGCAAATAGCCGATCCGCCCGCTCCGCTCCACGTTGCCAACCGGTGCCTCCAGCGTGCCGGCAAGCACGGAGAGCAGTGTTGATTTGCCGGCACCGTTGGGACCAGTGATCAGGATCTTCTGGCCGCGTTCCACGCGGAACGACGGCAGCTCCAAGCGGCCCTGCACGCGCACGCCGCGGATCCTCAGGGCCAGGCCGGGCTCGCCCTCCGCGTTCCCGGCAGCCCCTCCGCCGTCGAGTCCTGCCTCCAGCTTCAGCCGTTCCGGGGGACGCTCCACCGGATTCGCTTCGAGGCGCCGGAGCCGCTCCTGGGCGTTGCGGATCTTGCTCGTGGCGGCCCGCTCCCAGGTGCCCGCCTTGAAGTCGAAGCCCATCTTGTCGCCGTCACGCTGCCGGGCGTAGCCCATCTTGGTCGCGACGGTGTCCGCCTGCCTCTGTTCGGCAGCCATGGCATCCATCCAGCCGTGGTACTGCTGCACCCAGCGTTGCCGTTCTGCCCGCTTCTCCTTCAGATAGCCGTCGTATCCGTTGCCATAGCGGTTCACGGCGCGGCGTTCGGCGTCCACCTCGATCACGGTGGATGCTACCTTCCGGAGCAGGACACGGTCATGCGAAACCACCACCACGGCGCCGCGGTGCGATGCCAGCCGTGCTTCAAGCCAGGCGGTGCCGCCCGCATCCAGGTGGTTCGTGGGCTCGTCCAGGAGCAGGATGTCCGCAGGATCTGCCAGCAGGCAGGCCAGCGCAACGCGCTCCTGCTCTCCGCCGGACAACGATCCCAGCGTCCGGTTCCGGTCCACGCCCCCGAGGCCCAGCCGGTCAAGCGCCGCCTCCACCCTGGAGTCCGCGGCGTACCCCTCCCGCAACTGGTACTGGGTCTGGAGGCTGCCGTACGCCTCAAGGTCGTTGGCCTCTGCAGCGGCCAGCCCGTACTCCAGCCGTTCCAATTCGGCTTCCATGTCGTGCAGCGCACGCAGGGCGTCGTCGATGGCGTGGGCCACGGTCAGCCGCGCCGGGAGGCCGGAGGTTTGGGCTAGGTAGCCCACACGCCCGTGGCTGACGGCGGTTCCGGCGTCAGGTCTCTCAAGTCCCGCAAGAATCCTCAGCAGGGTGGACTTGCCGGCACCGTTTTCGCCGACGATCGCCACATGCTCCCCCGGGGCGATCACCAGCCCGACGCCGGTAAAGAGTTCGCGGTCTCCGTAGCCGTGCGAGACACCGGAAAGGTGCAGTTGCTCGGCGTGGGAAGTCTGTTCAGTCATGTGAAGTCCTTGAAATCAGGAGGGTGGCCCAGGCGCCACTCCTTGAGCGAGCCAGCGGCTCTACGGGGCCCGGCGCTCCAAGCGGCCTGGCGCTCTGCGGGGTGTTTTGCGTGCAGCGCGGGCGTGCGCCAGCACCGCCGGCTAGGACTTCATGCCTCCAGCGTGCCCGGCGGCGGCGATGCCGTCAAGGCGGGCACCGTCGTCGGCTTCTCAAGAGCAAGAGGGCGGGCACCTTCGTCGGCTTCTCAAGAGCAAGAGGGCGCGCACCGTCGTCGGCGTCTCGAGAGCAAGAGGGCGGGCACCGCCGTCGGATTCTCATGAGTCGTAGCCGGACATCCCGGCTACGCTGGAACCATGGTGACTACCCGACGGCTTCTCCCCGCTCAGCGCCCGGAACTCTACCGTTTTTCGCCGCTCGATTTCACCGCCGTGTCACTGTACGTGGCGGTCGCCGCCTTCTTCGCCGTGGCCGGGGAGCTGATCATTCCACTGCTCAGGCTGATCGCCCCGAGCCCGGCCGCAGCGTCGTACGGCGTCAACCTCCTGTTCTACGGCTGCGTCGGCGTCCTGGCGCTGTTCGCCGCCCGACGAGTGGTGGCCCGGGACCTCAGGGTGCTGGCCACGAGGCCGTGGTTCACCGCCGCGATGGTGCCGCTGGCCGTCGTGGCGATGATGATTTTCACCGCCGTACTTGTGGTGATGGGTGGCACGTCGGAAACGTCGGCCAACCAGGCCGGGCTCCAGGCGCTCATCCAGCAAGTGCCTGCGTGGCTCATGGTGCCCCTCATCGTGGTGGTGGGTCCGTTTGTGGAGGAGTACATCTTCCGCCATCTGCTGATCGGCAAGCTGAGCAGGCGGATCAACATCTGGATCTGCTGCGCGCTGTCCGTGGTGCTCTTCGCCGCCCTGCACATCGTGGGCCAGGAGGCGCTCACCGTCGCTGCCCTCATGCCGTACCTGGCCATGGGTGCCACACTCGTGTTCGTGTACGTGTGGACGGGCCGGAACCTGATGTTCTCGTACTTCGTCCATGCCGCCAAGAACCTGCTGGCGGCCGTCTTCCTCTACAGCATCCCGCCGGAACTTCTTGATCAGCTGCAGCAGGTCCAGGGGTAGGGACCCTATCCGGAGGCGCCGCCGTCGTCGTAGTTTTGTCCCATGGGACTCAACATTCAGATCACCGTCGACTCCAAAAATCCACACGATCTCGCCGACTGGTGGGCCGAAACGCTGGGCTGGGCCGTGGAACCACAGGACGGGACCTTCATCCGCTCCATGATTGAGCAGGGCTACGCCACGGACGCTGACACCCTGACCCACAGCGGCAGGCTCGTGTGGCGGGACGGCGCGGCGATCCGCCCGGTGGAGGAACTCGACGCCAAGACGCCGGAGCGTCGCATGCTATTCCAGATATCCCTGGAAGAAAAGACCGTGAAGAACCGGGTGCACTGGGACGTCCGCCTGGATGGCCGTGACAAGGACGAGGTCCGCACCGAACTTGAGGCGCGTGGCGCAACCTTCCTCTGGACAGCAAGCCAGGGACCGCATTCCTGGCACACCCTGGCGGACCCCGAAGGCAACGAGTTCTGCATCAGCTAACGCGATTACTAGACTTGGACGGTGAGCAACGAAATCCCTGCCAAGGTATCCGATGTGTTCGACCCGTCGCGCTGGCGCACCGTGTCCGGCTTCGACGACTTCCAAGACATGACATACCACCGGCAGGTGGAGCGCTCCGAAGACGGCACGGTGGTGCGGGACCTGCCCACCGTCCGGATCGCCTTCAACCGCCCCGAGGTCCGCAACGCCTTCCGCCCCGGCACAGTTGATGAGCTTTACCGCGCCATGGACCACGCCCGGATGAGCCCTGACGTGGCCACGGTGCTGCTCACCGGCAACGGCCCCTCCCCCAAGGACGGCGGGCATTCGTTCTGTTCCGGCGGCGACCAGCGGATCCGTGGCCGCGACGGATACCGCTATGCCGACGGCGAGACCCAGGAAACCATCGATCCCGCCCGCGCCGGCCGGCTGCACATCCTGGAAGTCCAGCGGCTGATGCGCACCATGCCCAAGGTTGTCATCGCGGTGGTTAACGGCTGGGCGGCCGGCGGCGGGCACTCCCTCCATGTGGTCTCGGACCTCACCATCGCCTCCCGCCAGCACGGCAAGTTCAAGCAGACCGACGCCACGGTGGGCAGCTTCGACGCCGGCTACGGCTCGGCACTGCTGGCGCGCCAGATCGGCCAGAAAGCAGCCCGCGAAATCTTCTTTCTGGCCCGCGAATACATTGCCGAGGACATGGTGCGGATGGGCGCCGTGAACGAAGCCGTGGACCACGAACGGCTCGAGGAAGTGGCGCTGGACTACGCCGCTGACATCGCCAAGCAGTCGCCCCAGGCCATCCGCATGCTCAAGTTTGCGTTCAACCTCGCCGACGACGGCCTGGCCGGCCAGCAGGTCTTCGCCGGCGAAGCCACCCGGCTGGCGTACATGACCGACGAGGCCGTGGAAGGCAAAGAGGCGTTCCTCGAGAAGCGCGATCCGGACTGGTCCAGGTTCCCGCACTACTTCTAAGCAGCACCAGCCCAAAGGCAGCCCCATGATTCCCAGGCCTACGTTTCCAAGGCACACATCCCCAAGGAGCACAGCGTGAACATCGACCCAGCGCTCAAGGCATTGGCGGCCGCCCTCCACGGTGAGGGCCCCGCCGTCGAGCTTTCCGCCGGCGACAACGGGGAAGTGCTGGTGACGCTTGTCGAGACACCCGGCATCGAGGACGCCGCCGTGGTGGTCCGCACCTCCGGGTCCACCGGCGTGCCCAAGGCCACGGTGCTGACGGTTGATGCGCTCGCGGCGTCCTCAATGGCCACCGCGTTCGCGCTCAAGGGCGAGGGCCAGTGGCTCCTGGCCCTACCCCTGCAGTATGTGGCCGGCGTTCAGGTGCTGGTGCGTTCGCTCTTCGCCGGCACACGGCCCTGGGCCATGGACCTGTCCAACGGTTTCACCACTGACGCCTTCACCGCTGCCGCGCTGGAGCTGACGGACAAGATCCGCTTCACGTCCCTGGTGCCCACGCAGCTGCAGCGGCTGCTGGACAACCCGTCGGCCGACACGCTTGCCGTGCTCCGCCGCTTCAACGGCATCCTCGTCGGCGGCGGACCGGCCCCTGCTGCGCTCCTTGACGCTGCGCGCGACGCCGGGCTCCGTGTCATCACCACCTACGGCGCCGCAGAAACCTGCGGCGGCTGCGTGTACGACGGCTATCCCCTCGAAGGCGTCGCCGTCCGGCTCGCCGAGGACGGCCGCATCCACCTTGGCGGTGCCACCCTGGCGGCTGGATACCTCGAGGCTCCGGGGCTGACAGCTGAGGCCTTCGCCGATGACGACGGAGGCCGCTGGTACCGCACCAACGACCTCGGAACGCTCGACGCCGACGGCCGGCTAACGGTGCTGGGCCGCGCCGACGATGTGGTCGTCACCGGCGGCGTCAAAGTCTCCGCCGCGCACGTCCAGGCGGAGCTGGAAAAGTCCGACGGCGTAACGGCGGCTTTCGTGGCCGGCGTCCAGTCCGCGAAATGGGGTCAGGCCGTTGCGGCCTACGTTGCGGTGGCCGGCGGACCTTCGTCCGGCGTCGACGGTGCCGCCTTGGCTGAGCAGTGGCACCGCACGTTGGGACTTCTGGCGCCCAAGACGGTCCTTCCCGCGGACGAACTGATCATGCTGCCCAATGGCAAACCGGACAGGCTCGCCATGATTGAACGGCTCAACGCCCTTCATCAGGGAAAATAGACTGGTTCCGCTCCGCCGCGGGCCTTCCCGCGGCATCGCAGTTCCCTGCACCACTCCGGCCGCGCTTCCTGCGCGTGCAATGCCCACCGAACCAACACGAGGTACTCACCGTGGCCACAGCCGCACAATGGATCCAAGGCGCCAGGCCCCGCACCCTGCCGGCAGCGATCGCCCCTGTCGTGATCGGCACGGCGGCGGCCTTTGAAATGGACGCCTTCCGCCCGCTCAACGCCATTCTGGCGGCCCTGGTGGCCCTGCTGCTACAGATCGGCGTCAACTACGCGAACGACTACTCGGACGGAGTACGCGGCACCGACGAAAACCGCGTGGGGCCGCTGCGATTGGTCGGATCAGGCGCAGCGCGCCCGGAGCTCGTCAAGTACGCGGCGTTCGCCGCCTTCGGCGTGGCCATGCTGTTTGGGCTGGCGCTCATCATCATCACCCAGACGTGGTGGCTGCTTCTCGTCGGCGTGGGCTGCGTGATGGCGGCATGGGGCTACACCGGGGGCAAGAACCCGTACGGTTACATGGGCCTCGGCGACGTCTTCGTGTTCGTCTTCTTCGGGCTCGTGGCCACCCTGGGGACCACCTACACCCAGGCCGGGCAGATCAGCCTGCCCGCCGTCGTGGGCGCGATCGGCACCGGCCTCATCGCGTGCGCCCTGTTGATGGCTAACAACGTCCGCGACATCCCCTCCGACATCCAGGCCGGGAAACGCACACTGGCCGTGCGGCTGGGAGACAAGCACGCCCGCGAAAGTTACGTGCTGATGCTCGCCGTAGCAATCCTGCTCGTGGTGATCCTCGCGCCCACGCGGCCATGGATGCTGATTGTCCTGCTGCTCATCCCGGCAAGCCTCATGCCCGCCTGGCTGATGATCAACGGCCGCAAACGCAAGAGCCTCATCCCGGTACTGAAACAGACCGGCCTCATCAACCTGGGCTATGCGGCCCTGTTCTCACTGGGACTCGTACTGAGCCACGGGCTGTAAGGCTCTGGCGCTGCGGTTCACGGTCCGGCTGGGCTTGCGGCCGCCACGGTCCGGCGGCCCTTCGCGGAGAGCGTTCTAGGCTTCCTTACTGCGGGGGTCTTGGCTGCGCGGGTCTTGGCTGCGCGGGTCGTTCTTGCGGGGTGCTTCTTTCCTAGTGTCGTTGCGGACCGTTATATCCGGGTGGGAATCGACCAGACGATCCTCCGCCTCGGCGTCGGCGACTTCACCTGCGGTGCGCAGGGGCTTCGCGCGGCCAGACAAGCGCGTATGCAGTGCGGCGGTAGCGGCATCGCGCTGCTTCTGGAAGAAGAGGTAGCTGATGGCGAAGGCAATCAGCCCGGCGCAGACCACAGCAAGAAGCCACCCGAGCTGCAGGAACACGAACAGCGCAAAGAGCGGTGCGAAGAGGGCAAGCCGGATCAGGGAGTATTTCACAAAAGCCACCATCCAAGTTTAGCCGCGATCCCTGAACGCAACCTCCGCGTCCCTCCGCCCGGCCGCCGGCCCGGCCGTCGATCCCGGCGGCCGTTGCGTCATTTCGTTGCGATGTCCGTTGAAGTTTGGGCCCGGCAGACGAGTCCTGCGGGGCCGTTTGGGAGCATTATCCGGGCCAAAACTCCCCGGTTCAGCGGCGCAAATCGGTGACGTCTTCTGTGGGCATACTGTAATCTTCGCAACCCCGCGCGACAGCTAGACTTGATTGCATGCTCCGTGTTGCGATTGCAGTCGCCGTTCTTGCCATATACGTCTACGGACTGGTGGACGTGATCCGGACTGATTCGACGCTCACCCGGGGATTTTCCAAACCGACATGGATCATCATCGTTGTCTTCCTCCCTATTATCGGCGCCGCCCTGTGGTTCCTGATCGGCCGTCCGCGTTATGACGCCCCGGTCCAGCAGACCTACTCCCATCCAACGGCCCCGGATGACGACCCCGATTTCCTCCGCAACCTGGAACAGCGCCGCCGCAACCAGGCTGAAGCGGACCGGCTGCGGAAGCTGAAGGACGACCTGGAAGCCAAGAAACGCAAGCTCGACGGCGGTGCCCGCGGCACCGGAGAGCCCGGCACCTCGGGCGCCACAGGAGACGCCAGCGCCGAGGGCAACCCGGAGATCAAGTAGCGCGGGATACCTGGGCTGCCAGTCTGAGTGCGTCCTGCGTGCCCCTCCGTTTCGCCCCGGCATGGAGCCGAACGCGGTGACACGGGTGCGCGCAGCTTTGAAGGACCGGGGCTGGATGCCGTCCCAGTAGAAAGCCGTCGCCGTAGAGGAACAGGAATCAGGCAGAGGCTCGCCCGATTGCCACAAAGGGCCGCCCAGCAACCAAGCTGAGCGGCCCTTTATGGCAACCGGCGTTCCGTTGATCCAACGAGGGCCTCGGAGAGGCCCTACAGCCCCGAGTAGGAGTGCAAACCGTTGAAGAACTGGTTCACGATGGTGAAGTTGAAGACCACGCACAGGTAGCCCACGATCGACAGCCAGGCCGCGCGGGTACCCGTCCAGCCGCGGGTGGCCCGGGCGTGGAGGTAGCCGGCGTAGACCACCCAGATCACGAACGTCCACACTTCCTTGGTGTCCCAGCCCCAGAAGCGTCCCCAGGCCTTCTCCGCCCAGATGGCGCCGAACATGAGCGTGAACGTCCAGCCGATGAAAGCGATCGCATTGATGCGGTAGGAGAGGTTCTCGAGGCTCAGCGCCGACGGCACCAGGCGCATGAAGCCCAGCTTGTCCTCGCCACCGCCGGCAATGGCCTTCTGCCGGTGCGACTGCACGAGCTGCAGCGCGGACATGGCAAACGTCAGTGTGAACAGCGCGGAGGACAGCACTGCGATGGAGACATGGATGACGAGCCAGTAGCTCTGCAGCGCCGGCACCAGGTGGCCCACGGGCGTCCAGAAGGCCACCGAGGCAGCCACCAGCATGATGATCACCAGGCCCACCACGAACGTGCCGAGGAAGCGCAGGTCGCGGCGGATCAGGACGGCAAGGAATACAGCCACCACCAGGAACGCGCCGGTGGTGAGGAATTCGTACATGTTGCCCCACGGCACACGCCCGGAGCCAATGGCACGGGTCAGCACACCCGCGGCGTGGATCGCGCCGCCCAGGACGGTCAGGGCCACTGCCACGCGCGCAGGGACGCGGCGCTCACCGCCGTAGAGCATGCTGGCGTCAGCGGTCTGCCCTGCACCGCCGCTCCCCTGCGCTTTGGCGGCCACGGACGACGACGGCCGCTCGGCACGTCCTGCCGGCCCGGCCAGGTGCCCCTCAACCCGGTCGGTGTTCCGGCCGGCGTCGGCTCGTCCGGAAAGGCCAGCCGTCCCGGCGGCGCCTGCTGCCACCGGAACCTTCGCGCCGGCGTCGGACGCGTCCTCGGAGGAATCGGAGGCAGAGCCGGCCGCGGCGGCCGCCCTCAGATCCACGGTGCGCAGCGCCTTGCTGCTCTTGGCCAGGTCCCAGGCGAAGGCGATGAACGCCACCGTGTAGGTGCCCGCAGCAAGGAGCATGAACAGCTCGCTGTACTGGCCCATGGTTTCGTTGATGGGGAACATTAACTGTCCTTCTTCGGCTCAGCTGAGCCTGCTGGTGAGGAAATGGAGGATGGTTTTTGGGGCCCGTCCGCGTCGAGGTCCCACGCGCTCGAGAGCAGTCCGCGGATGGCGGCGGCTTCGCCGGCCAGGCGGTGGTCCTCACCGCGGGCGAGGAGGCCGTATTCCACCATGGTGCGGCCGTCTTCATGCCTGCCGGTGCGCACCCAGACCCTGCGCCGGTTGACGTAGAGGGAAATCACAAGGCCGCCGACAGCCAGCAGCGCGAAGATCAGCGCGGATACCTGGCCTGGATTGTGGTGGATGTCGACACCGACATAGCGCTTCACGCCGTCGAAGCTGATGGAACCCTTGCCGTCCGGCAGCGTGACGGTCTTGCCCGGCGAAAGAGTGATGCCCTTGGTAGCCAGGTTGCGGGCGTTCAGCGGGGTCAGGCCCTTGACGTCGAGTTCAAACACGTTTTGCGGAGCGCCGTTATCCAGGCCCAGGTCGCCGTAGTACGAGTTCAGGCTGAGCTGCGGGTTGATGAGGTCCGGGTCCCCGCTGAACGAGATGCCCTGGTCGGTCACAAAGGCGGTGGGCAGGAAGAAGCCGGCGAATCCGAGCTGGTCGGGTTTGGCGTCGGGGACCTTGATCACCAGGGACGAGTAGTAGTTGTCGCCCTGAAGCTTGGCCACCACGGGTCCCTGCATGGCGATGTTTCCCTTGCCGTCACGGACCGTGACCACCGGTGCGTAGCCGTTGCCCGTCAGGTAGATGCTGGTGCCGCCGAGGGTCAGGGGGTCGTTGACCTTGAGGACTTCCTTCTTGGCCGGGGCACCGGGGTTTTCCTTCGTGGTGACGTCCGCGGTGAAGTCGATGGGCTGGCCATACTTGCCCTTGGATTCGCGGTCGAACGTGGCCCGGAACTTGTTCAGCTGGATGGAGTACGGCTGGAGCTGGCTGCTCTGGAAGTTGGTGCCCGGGGTGAACTGGTCGTAGCCCACCAGCGTGTTCACGAAGGTGTCGCCCTCCACGAGGATCCGCTGCCCGCTGTAGCCGAACAGCCCGCCGATCGCCACGGACACCAGCACGCCGATCAGGGAAGTGTGGAAGACGAGGTTGCCCACCTCTTTGAGGAGGCCGCGCTCCGCCCCCAAAGACGGCCGCGCGCCGTCGTCGTGCCGTACGTCAACGCGGTAACCGCGTTTCTTGAGCAGCGCCGCTGCGTCTTCAATGGCGTCCGACGCCGGGACCCCGGCTTCTGCGGGCAGCACCAGTGTGCCGTACTCCGGAAGGCGGGAGAGGCGTTGCGGGGTGCGCGGCGGCTGGGAGCGCATGGCCCGGTAGTGCGCGATGGCGCGGGGCACCACGCAGCCGATCAGCGAGATGAACAGCAGGATGTAGATGGCCGAGAACCAGGCCGACGAGTAGACGTCGTAGAGCTGCACGGAGTCCAGCAGCTTGCCGTAGTCCGGGTGGTCCTTGATGTACTGCGTGACGATCGAGGGGTTGGCCGGCCGCTGCGGGAACAGAGAGCCAGGCACCGCCGCCACAGCCAGCAGGAGAAGGAGGAACAGCGCGGTGCGCATGCTGGTCAGCTGCGTCCAGGCCCAGCGGAGCATGCCTAGGATTCCGAGGGCAGGCAGCGCCGCGCTGGCCTTGGCCGCCTTCACCGCGCCCTGGGGACCGGTGCTCTTGGCGCTGGCATCTTTTGCGCCGGCCCTTTTGGAGCTGGCGCCTTTACGGCCGGCACCTTTACCGCCGGCACCGTCAGGGGCGCCTTCGGGCGCGGCCTTGGGCGCTTCGCCGGCCGGAGGGTTCTTAGTTGACTTCACACGCTCGCTCATCAGATCGGCAACTTCACGTCGGTTTGGAACCAGTACTGCAACTGGGTGACCCAGGCTCCCCAGACTCCTGTTGCCATCAGGAGGCCCAGGACGATCAGGACGCCGCCGCCGGTCCGCTGGATGGCAAGCCGGTGGGTGCGGAAAAAGGACATCACGCCCGCGCCGCGGCGCACGGCCAGCGCGATCAGAAGGAACGGAATGCCCAGGCCAAGGCTATAGACAAACGCCAGGAAAGCACCTTTTGCCGCAGACGAGCCGCCGGAGAGGCTCAGGAGCTGGACGGCGGAGTAGGTTGGCCCGATGCAAGGCGCCCAGCCCAGGCCGAAGGTGATGCCCAAAAGCGGCGCGCCCCAGAGGCCTGCCGGCGGTTTAGCGTGGATCTTGGCGTCGCGCTGGAGCCAGCTGAAGCCGCCCATGAACACCACACCCATGATCACCACCAGGATGCCCAGGACCTGCGTGATCCAGGCGTTCTGGCCGCCTGAGATCAGCGTCCCCAGTTGGCCGAACGCGCCGCCGAGCAACACGAAGATCACCGAGAATCCGAGCACGAAGAGTCCGATGCCGGCCAGCATGCGGCCGCGCTTCTGCTTCTGGAGATCGACTCCGGTCAGTCCCGTGACGTAGCCCAGATATCCGGGTACGAGGGGCAGGACGCAGGGCGAGAGGAACGACACGAGGCCGGCCAGGAGCGCCACCGGGATGGCAAGCAGCAGGGATCCGTTCAGGATGGCTTCGGCGAAGGGGCTGTTCACGGTGGGTCCGCCCGCTACTCTGCCACGGCGGATTCGATGAGGGCCTTGAGGGTACCCTTCTGGATCTCGCCCAGCACGCGCGAAGCCACCCGGCCCTTCTTGTCCACCACGAGCGTCGTGGGGACGGCCCCCGGCGGCACAAGCCCGGACACAGCCAGCAGCACGCCGCCGTCCTTGTCGTCAAAGCTCGGGTAGGTGAGGCCAAACGTCTTGTCGAAGGCTTCCGCGGTGGCCTTTTCATCCCGCAGGTTCACGCCGAAGAACTGCACGCCCTTGCTCTTGAACTCCTGGTGGAGCGCTTCCAGCGACGGCGCCTCCACGCGGCAGGGCGCACAGGCAGCGAACCAGAAGTTCAGCACTGTAACCTTGCCCAGGAAGTTCTTGGGCGCCACCGCGGTGCCGTCAAAGAGGGTGCCTTGGATGTCGACGGCGGACTTGCGGTCCGCGGCGGCGAATTCCGTCACCGAGCCATCCCCGGCGACGTAGTTCTTGTTGTCTCCCGCCTTTGCCTGCTTGGCAAGCGCGTCCTCCTGGGCGCAGGCGGACAGGCCCAGCGTGAGCGCCGCCAGTGCCAGGCCGCCGGCTGCGAGGACGCTGCGGCGGGAGCTTGTGGGGATGTGGGTCATCGTCAGGCTCCGGGGGTGCTCGAGGCACCGGGAAGAAGGTCTGCGGCCGGCTCGCTGTACTCAACGCGCAGGAGCGTGCCGTCGTCGTCGAACACGAGGGACGTGAGGGAGGTCAGGGTGCACTCGCGCTTTCGCGGGTCGTGCCACAGGGGCTTTCCCTCGGCGCTGCGCCGGGTGGCCCAGATGGGAAGCTGGTGGCTGACCATGATGGCCTCGGCGCCGTCGCCGCCGAGTTCGATCGCCCTGGCCCGGGCGTCCTGGACGGCTGCCCGCACCCGGGCTGCCTGCTCCTTGTAGGGCTCGCCCCAGGAGGGCCGCATCGGGTTCACGAGCTTGGGCCAGTGCTTGGGCTTTCTGAGCTCTGCCTTGGTGACCTTCAGGCCTTCAAAGTGGTTTTCGGCCTCGATAATGCGCTTGTCCGTGTGGATCTCCAGGCCCAGGGCCTCGGACGTCGGCTGCGCTGTCTCCTGCGCGCGGGTCAGCGGAGACGCCACGAGGTAGACGATCTTTGCACCCTGGGTTGCACGGTCGCGGAAGTGGTCCGCCAGCGTTTGCGCCATCTGCAGGCCAAGCTCGGAGAGGTGGAATTCCGGCAGCCTGCCATACAGGACGCCCTCGGGATTGTGGACCTCGCCGTGGCGGAGCAAATGAACAGTGGCTTGGGGCATGTGTACCAGTTTCTCAAAGATGTTGGGCGATTCGAAATCTTCTACATCTAGTAGAACTCAGGAAAATTAAGAAATGTTCCGTTCGGGTGGAATAAAAGATGCAAATGCATGTTTATACTGGATGCAGCAGTTAGTTGATAGTTCAACCAATGAAGCTTCAACGGCATGAACGTCCGAAGCACCACTGATACAAGGAGAACCACCATGGCACTTCCCGCTAACGTCACCACCGGCACCTGGACCCTCGACAATTCGCACAGCGAAATCGCCTTCACCGTCCGGCACGCAGGCATCAGCAAGGTCCGCGGCCAGTTCAAGGAAGCCACCGCAACCCTGGACCTCGCCGAGAACGTGGCCGACTCCAAGATCAACGCCACCATCCAGACCGCGAGCTTCGACTCCGGCGACGTCAACCGCGACGGCCACGTCCGCGGCGAAGACTTCTTCGACGTCGAGAAGTTCCCCGAGATCTCCTTCGTTTCCAACGGCCTCGTTGCCAAGGGGGACGCCTACGAACTCCAGGGCGACCTCACCATCAAGGGCGTTACCCGTGCGGTGGCCCTCGAGACCGAGCTCAACGGCGTTGCCGTGGACCCGTTCGGCAACACCCGCGCCGGCGTTTCCGCTGAAACCACCATCAGCCGCAAGGACTTCGGCCTCACCTGGAACGCCGTACTGGAAGCCGGTGGAGTCCTGGTCAGCGACAAGGTTGCCATCAACCTCGAGCTCGCCTTCATCGCCCCTGCTGCGTAACGTGCACGCCTAGGTCGGTCCCGCCGACTTTTGCAGTGCAAACGCCCCGCCCGTGGTTTCCACGAAGCGGGGCGTTTGCGTTGTCCTGATGCCTTGTTTTCCACCCTTGAACGCCTGCCGGGAACTGCGGCCGTGCCGTAGCGATGGCCAACGAATGACCCCCGTGACATGGCCCCGGATCTTCTGGAATTAGCCATTTTCCGGGTCTACAGTGAGAGCCATGAGCAACCCCAGCGATGTACCGCAGCCTGAACAGCCGGGCTCCGAACCGCCGTCAGGCGACCACCGTCCTCCAGCGGCGCCGGAGACAGGGTGGAATCAGGCGGCGGGTTATCAGGCTGCGGGCCAGCACGACACCGACGCGCACGGGGACCGCTATGGGAATCAAGGGCAAGATTCCGGGCATTACTGGCAGCCAAACAAACCGGGCCGCGCCGGACGATTCCCCTTCGAGATTCCGGCCGACCGCCCCCGCAGTTTCAACGACGTCATGCCCCGCGGCGGCTTCTCGGGAATGTTCAGCGTGATGGGGCTGCCCACAGAGCTGAAGGTCTCGTACTGGATTTGGGTGATCGGTGGACTGGTGGGCCTGCTGGCCGGGGTGATCGGGCTGTTCGGGGCGCTGGTGCTCTTCGCGTTCGTACCGGGCCTCGCGATCCTCGTGCTGCTGCTCGTGCTGGTGGCTCTGGCCCTGTCCGGGGCGCAGATTGTCCTGGCGATGCAGATGAAGGAAGGCCGTGAGTGGGCCAGGTTCGCTCTGACCGTAGTTGCCGGCGTCTCGTTGCTGCTGTCCATCATCAGTCTCGGATTCGCCGACGGGCGGGGCGGCAACGGACTGGGCTTTCTGGCCAGCCTGGTGGCGACCGTGCTCATGTGGGTCTCCAACTCGCAAAGCTGGTTTGCCGCCGTCCGGGGCCACGCCTGATCCCTGCGAAGGGTGCCCTCCGGCGGGCCCCCTGTTCGCCTGGTGGAGGCCCGCGGGAGTGTGCCGTTCTAGCCGGATCCGATTGGCCGGTCCCCCGCCCCTGATCGGCGCTGCAGCCCGGGCAATTGCGGTGCAGGAATACCTCTCCGGAATGATCATTGCCGCGCCCGCCGAGGGGTACGGTTGAACTGAACCATGCTGGGGGCAGGGCAGGCTTCTGAACCCGGTGGCCGATCCCGACGTCGATAACGCAAAGGAACGCTCATGAGCACTCCTCCAGTCCAGCCCCCGAATCCGAACGAACCGAATTCCGGCCAGCAGGATTCCAACGAACCGGACCTGAACGCCCGGGAAAGGTCCGGGCAGCCCGGGTACGGCCAGAACGTTCCGCCGGCACCGCAGTACGGCCAAGCGAGTCCGCAGCAGCCCCAGTACGGCCAGAACGCTCCGCAGTACGGGCAGAACGTTCCCCCGGCACCCCAGTACGGCCAGAACGCCCCGCAATATGGTCAGAACGTTCCCCCCGCCCCGCAGTACGGCCAGAACGCCCCGCAATATGGTCAGAACGCCCCCCAGTATGGACAACAGCAGCAGTACGGGCAGCAGCCCTATGGCCAGTCGCCCTATGCCAAGTACCCCTCGGAGCAGCCCCAGGGCGGTGGCCCGGCCGGCGTTCCCAAGCTTGTGAACACAGCTTTCTGGATGCTCATTGGCGCAGGCGTCCTCTGGCTCCTGTCCATCCTCATCGCGATTCCCACACTGGATGACCCCGCCCTGCGGAACATGTTCGAGAGCCAGGTCCGGAGCAGCGGCCAGAACATTCCCTTCGAGGAGGTCAAGCCGTTCATCATCGGGACGATGGTGGTCTTTGGCCTCATCGGCGCCGGGCTCTACGCCCTGGTGGCATTCAACATCCGCAAGGGCAAGAACTGGGCCCGCATCCTGGGCACGGTCTTTGCAGCCCTCTCCGTCTTCGGCATCCTGCCGCTGAGCCTGAACACCCTGGTGACCGTCCTTGGAATCGCGGCGATCGTGATGCTCTACCTGCCCACAACGTCACCTTATTTCAAGAAGCAGCAGCCCTTCGCCAACCCGTACGCGGGCGGCCCGTACGGCCGCTAGCCACGAGCCGATAGCCTAGGGCCGCCAGCCACGACCCAGTCGGCACCCAGCATCAGCGGGCGCGGATCCCAACAGCGCCGGACGTTAGTTCGGCTGCCCCGGGGTCTGCGCCCGTTGCGCGTGGTAGGCAAGAATCTGCAGCTCGGTGGCCATGTCCACTTTGCGCAGGTTCACGCCGTCGGGCACCTGGAGCATCACCGGCGCGAAGCTGAGGATGCTGTGCACGCCGGCCGCCACCACCCGGTCGCAGACGCTCTGAGCCACGGCCGCGGGCAAGGCCAGGACCACCATGTTGGCCCCCGTCCGCTGCAGCACGGCCTCAAGGTCCGCGGCGTCGCTCACGCGCAGCCACCCAACCTCGTTGCCCACCACCATTTGGTCGGCGTCGAAAATGGCAACAACGTCGAATCCCCGGGACTCAAAGCCGCCGTACCTGGCCAGCGCCTTGCCGAGGTTACCGGCGCCGACGATCGCGACCTTCCAGTCGTGGGTCAATCCGAGCGCGGCGGCTATGTGACGGCTCAGGTACTGCACCTCGTAGCCCACTCCGCGCGTGCCGTATGACCCCACGTGGGACAGATCCTTGCGGAGCGTGGACGAGCTGACTCCCGACAGCTCGGCCAGCGATTCGGAAGAGACGCGTTCGGTGCCTTCGGCCAGCAGGGAGTTCAGGGCGCGCAGGTAGATAGTCAGCCGGGCCACGGCCGCTGGCGGAATCTGCTTTCCGGCAGCTCCGGTGTCCCCCGGCACAGCCTGGGGTGGTGAATCGAGCGAAGTCACTATCTGCTCCATTGCGTCGCGTTGTGAGTCCACTCTAGATCCCCATCACTTATGTCAACAAAGCCGGTGCCATTGCGCGGAATTCGCTGCTACCTCGCCATCGCCTGGCGCAGGACGCGCTCCAGCCTGGCCTCGTCAATCTTCCAGAAGTCGCGTTGGATCCCGTCCACCAGCACCACCGGAATCTCTTCGGCATAGCGGTCCCGCAGGGCGTCATCGCCGTCCACCGACTGATCCGTCCACTCCAGTCCGAGCCCGGCAGTAACCCGCCCGACGGCGTCGCGCGCCGCAGCGCACAGGTGACAGTCAGCTTTGGTGAGGAGAACGACGTCGGGATTTACCATGCTTCAACCGTATCGCCGTTCCCGGCGCGGAGCGATGCCGACGCCGCAGTGACGCCCAGTGCGTTCCCGCGCCGTCCGCTGGCCGCGCCCTCCCCGGCATTGACTAGACTCAATGGCATGCCCGAGGAGAAGTACGTCGCTGTGGCCCAACAGCCGGTTGCACCGCAGCAACGCCGCGAGGCCGCGTTCTTCGACGTCGACAACACCCTCATGAAGGGCGCCAGCCTTTTCCACGTCGCCCGGAAAATGCATCAGCGCGGCGCATTCACCCTGCCGCAGGCCGCGGGGATGGCCTGGAAGCAGTTCAAGTTCGTGCTCCGCGGCGAAAACATGGACGATGTTCACGCCGTGCGGGACTCCGCGCTGACCCTCGCCTCTGGTATTACGGTGGAGGACATCAAAGTCCTGGGCGAGGAAGTCTACGACGAGATGATCGCCTCCCGGATCTGGCCCGGCACCAAGGCGCTGGCCCAGCAGCACCTGCGTGTCGGACGAAAGGTCTGGCTCGTCACGGCCACGCCGATCGAAGTGGCCACAGTGATCTCCAGCCGACTCGGCCTCACCGGTGCCCTCGGCACGGTGGGCGAGATTAAGGACGGCCTCTACACAGGACGGCTGGTCGGGGACATCCTGCACGGGCCGGCCAAGGCGGTGGCGGTCCAGGGCATCGCCGACGCCGAGGGCCTGGACCTCAAGCGCTGCTGGGCCTACAGCGACTCCTACAACGACATCCCGCTCCTGACGCTCGTGGGACACCCCGTCGCCATCAACCCGGATGCCAGGCTGCGCAAGCACGCCCGCGAGCGCAACTGGCCGGTCTACGACTTCCGTTCCGGCCGCCGTGCCGCCACGCTCGGACTCAAGGCCGCCACCGCCGGCGGCGCCGTCTACGGCCTCTGGCGAGGCTACTCCCGCTTCCGCGGCCCCCGGGTCTGACGCGGAACGTCCCTGCGACGCACAAAATCCCCCTCGACACCCGAATTCCAGTGTCACCAGGCCATTTGCGCGTCCCTAGATCATTCGCGCGGCACCACCGCGGCCGCGATGGTGCCGACGGGAAGGCGACATCACGACGCACGCCGTGCTTTGCGTAGGCGACTTAACGACGCACGCCGTCTTTCGCAGCCGCTCCCCCGGCCCGCTGCCAGGACGCAAAAATGCCCGCACCCTCGAAAGGGAGCGGGCATTGACGCTGTAGAAGTATCTCTACTTCTTATTGCGGCGCTGGTGGCGCGTTTTGCGAAGCAGCTTGCGGTGCTTCTTCTTGGCCATACGCTTGCGACGCTTCTTAATAACTGAACCCACGAAAGTTCCTCACAAACTAGATGCAGTACCTGTCTGATGAAAAAGGTCCGTGGACTAAGCAACAGACTGAACAACTGACAGATTCTTACAATGACGTAAAACGTTCCTTAACAGGGTACCGCTTATCCGGACCCCCTACTGACCGCCACTGTTCCCATGACCTGCAGCCGCCCCAAGGCGGTTGCCTCGGTCACTAAGATCCCGGGGAAAGCGAGGCACCAAGAGTCAGGCGGTATCCGACTGGCCGTCAACAACAGCGCCCTTGAGGTACTGCTCGACGGCGTTCTCCGGAACCCGGTAGGAGCGGCCGAACCGAACGGCGGGCATCTCTCCGGAATGGACCAGGCGGTACACGGTCATTTTGGAAACGCGCATGACCTCAGCCACCTCGGCCACGGTCAAGAACTTGGCGTTCGAGAAGTTCGACTCGGACATTTCCCATATTCCTTTGCTCTCAGCATCATTGCGGCATCCCATGTTGTGTGCGGTGCGCCGATGCTGAGCCATCGAACAACCGTGTGCTAGTTACTCTAGAGGCTCACGTGGCCATTGTGAAAGCCCCGGCGTTTCCGCGACGATGCTGCCAACTGGTCGAGCACGGACGTCGTCACATCCCACTCCATGCAGGCGTCGGTCACGCTCTGGCCGTACACCAGTTCAGACCGCCCGGCGGCGTGTTCTGTCACGTCCAGGTTCTGCGCGCCGCCCACCAGGAAGCTCTCCATCATGACCCCGGCAATGGCACCCGCGGCCGTACCCGCATCCTCCAACTGCGCACCGATTTCGAGCGCAACTTCGGCCTGGCGGTGATGGCTCTTGCCGCTGTTGGCGTGGCTGGCGTCCACGATGAGGCGCGGGTTGAGGTTCTTGGCGGCGAGCCTCGCTGACGCTGCTTCGACGTCGGCGGCGGAGTAGTTTGGGCCCTTGCGGCCGCCGCGCAGGATCACGTGGGTGTCCGGGTTTCCCGCGGTGGCCACGAGCGCGGCTCGACCCTCGCCGTCGATCCCCAGGAAAGCCTGGGCCGCCGCCGCGGCGCTGCAGGCGTCGACGGCAACCTGGAGGTCGCCGTCGGTCCCGTTCTTGAAGCCGATGGGCATGGAGAGCCCGGACGCCAGCTGGCGGTGGATCTGGCTTTCGGTGGTGCGGGCGCCGATTGCCCCCCACGAAACGACGTCGGCCATGTACTGCGGGCTGATCGGCTCCAGGAACTCGGTGGCGGCGGGAAGCCCTAACGCTGTGACCTGCTGCAGGAAGCGGCGCGCCTCGCGCAGGCCGGCGGCGATGTCGTGTGTGCCGTCAAGCCGCGGATCGTTGATCAGGCCCTTCCAGCCCACCGTGGTGCGCGGCTTTTCGAAGTACGCGCGCATGACGATCAGCAGGTCCTCCTTGTGCTTCTCGGCCTGGCTCACGAGGCGGCGGGCGTACTCGAGGCCGGCCTTGGGATCGTGGATGGAGCAGGGCCCTACGATCACGAGCAATCGGTCGTCCACTCCGTCCATGATGGCCCTGACTTCGTCCCGGCCGCGTTCGACGACGTCCGCCACCCGCGCGTCCAGCGGCAGTTCCGCGATCATCTCCTGAGGAGTGGGGAGCGCGGTGATCCCGCTGACCCTTAAGTTCGAGGTGGACTGCTTCGGCGTGGACGGTTTCGAAACGCTCTGCTGGATTTCGGTGGCTGCTTCGGTGCTCATGTGCGGGGTCCTGTTCCGGGGTACGGAGCGGGCCCAGATCAGAACCCGCCGGAGAAATGGCGAAGGGCAGAGAATGATCTCTGCCCTGTTGGCTCTGAAGGTAGTTGGATGCGTGTCAGTTAGACGCGGGCCCCTCCAGAGCCAACGAAAAATACGCATACCAACGGTTAGTCATAGCCACACCATAACCTCGCATTTGTTTGATCCGCAAATTCCGTCCGTCACGCAAACGGCGAGGCGGATCATCCCACCAGCTTGCGCAAAAACTGCAGCTGCCGGACCCATTGGTGCTCCTGGCCACCTTCATGATTGTTGAAGCGGTAGACCTCGATGTCCTTGGCAGTTCCGCCACCGCCATTTGTGCCGTAGGCGTTGTAGCTCGCGAAAACGGTGGAAGGCGGGCAGACATCGTCCATCTGCGCCACCGAGTAAAGCGCGGGGACCGTCGCGCCACGGCCGAGGTTAACGCCGTCGAAGTAATTCAGCACGGCCAGCATCGGCTCGTACCGTTCGCGGTGCCTGCCCAGAAACGCGGCAATCTCGGGATACGGGCCGCGCGGCGTGATGTCGATGGCACGGGGAAAGTCCTGCAGGAACGGGACGTCGGGCAGGGCGGCGACGACGCCGTCGAGCCTCCCGGCCGCAAGCCCTGCGACGGCGACCGTGATGCCTCCGCCCTGGCTGACGCCGGCCACCACAATCCGGGAAGCGTCGACGTCCGGATGCGCCTGCGCCGCTTCGACGGCGCGGAACGCGTCCACATAGACACGCCGGTAGTAGTAGTCCTCCCGGCTGCCTGCACCTCGGGTCATCAGCCCTGCGTGGGCCACCTCGCCCGCAGACGGATCAGGATCAGGAGTCTCACCCACGGCGCCGCCGTAGCCTTGTCCGCGGGTGTCCATAATGAAGTGCGCGTAGCCTGCCTGGGCCCACTTGGTGTCCTGGTTGGCCAGGCCGCGGCCGCCTGAATAGCCGGCATACTGCACGACGGCGGGCAGCCGGGTTCCAGCCTCCCTGTTCGCCGGGAGGTGCAGCCAGCCCTTGACCGGAGAACCGCCATAGCCTGCGAACGTCACGTCGAAGGTGTCGATCACCGTCAGGTAGTTCTCCACAGGCTCGAAAACCGCTGCCAGGGGAAACTCGCGCGCCTCCCTGATGGTGTGGTCCCAGAAAGAGTCAAAATCGGCTGGAGCGGTCACGTCGGAGGTGTAACCGCGCAGCTGCTCAAGCGGAAGATCGAAGAGAGGCATGGGCTTTCCGTTCTCTTGAAGTGTGTAGAACCAGGCTGTGTGCTGTTGTGGATCCTATGTCAGGCACCGGCATAGGATCCTTCCCTCCGAGACGCCACATTGCGGGCCGTTTCGGAGTGCGGCGCCGGATGAAGCCTCATCTCCGGCCACTTCCGCTAGACCAGTGCCGCCTGGTAGCTTTCCAGCGGTGGAGAGCTGCGGACGGCTGCACGGAGTTCCCGCAGGCCGCCACTAATTGCCCCCGCGGCGCGCCCCTGGACAAGTACGTTGCCCATGGCCGTGGCCTCGACCGGGCCGGCAACCACACGCTTTCCGGTGGCTTCAGCGGTGAGCTGGCACAGGAGCCGGTTCTGCGAACCGCCGCCCACGATGTGCACGACGTCCACCTTGGTGTCCGCCAGCCGTTCAGCGTCGGCGATGGTCCGCGCGTAGCCGGCGGCCAGACTGTCCAGGATGCAGCGGACGATGGCCGCCGGCTGGTCCGGAAGCACAGCGCCGGGATTCCTGACGGCGGCGCGGATCCGTTGTGGCATGTTGTCCGGGGCGATGAAGTAGGAGTCGTCGGCGTTGATCTGCGGGCCGCCGGGCGGGAGTGCCGCGGCGGCGTCGAGCAGTTCGCCGAGCTCCGTTTTGTACCCTTCTGCTGCCCAGGTGCGCTGGCATTCGCTGAGCAGCCAGAGACCCCCGACGTTGCGCAAATACCTGATGGTGCCGTCCACGCCGCGCTCGTTCGTGAAGTTCGCGGCCCGGCTGGCCTCGGCCAGGACGGGGTGCTTCAGTTCCACTCCCACCAATGACCAGGTACCGGAGGAGATATAGGCGAAGTTGTCCTGTTCTGCCGGGACGGCGGCGACGGCGGAGGCGGCGGAGGCGGTGTCGTGCGAGCCGACAGCCAACGGCAGGTGTCAAAGCATTCTCTGCATCTGAGAGCTTGGAGAAGGATGTCACGGTCAGCCAGTATCAAGGGTGTCGCCAACCACGCCCGGGTGGCGGTGGGCACTGTCTCGAACGTCTTGAACTACACGGACCGGGTTCACAGCGCACCAGGAACGCGTCCTGCACGCCATCGAGGAGCTGAGGTTCGTCCGCAATGACGCCGCCCGCCAGCTGCGGGCGGGCCACAGCCGGACCATCGGCCTCATCGTCCTGGACGTGGGCAACCCCTTCTTTACATCCGTGGCCCGGGCAGCAGAGGATGCCGCGGTGCTGCTGGGCGACAGCGGCCACGACGCCGGCAGGGAATCCGGCCATATAGATCTGTTCCAGGAACAGCGCGTCCGAGGCCTGCTGATCTCGCCCGTCGGTGACGTCACTGAGCGTCTGGACCAGCTCCGGGAACGCGGCGTGCCAACCGTCCTAGTGGACCGCCTCGCCGACGACGCCGAGTACAGTTCTGTGTCGGTCAACGACGTCTAAGGCGGTCACCTCGCCGCCCGGCACCTGCTGGACATCGGCCGCCGTCGGCTCGCCTTCGTGACAGGGCCGACGTCGGTCCGCCAGTTCGCCGACCGCCTCGAGGGGGCGCGGCGCGCCGTCGCCGAAGTTCCCGGCGCGTCGCTGGAAGTCGTTGAATCCGAGGGGCAGACCGTCCTGGCCGGCCGCGGGATGGGCGACCAGCTGGTGACGCGCAACTCGGGCCAGCTTCCGGACGGCATCTTTTGCGCCAACGACCTCCTTGCGCTGGGCGTCATGCAGTCGCTGGCCATGACACACACACTGCGCATCCCGGAGGACGTGGCGCTGATCGGTACGACAACATCGATTTTGCCGTTTCAGCCGTCGTGCCGCTGTCCTCCATCCGGCAGCCGACCGAGGCCATTGGCCGGACGGCAATCGAACGGCTCACAGAAGAGCTCGACGCCGCGCATCCCCGCCACCGCGGCGTAGTCTTCACCCCCGAGCTGGTGGTGCGGCAAAGCACCGCCGGGGCTGCCGCCGTCGACGGCGAAGAGCCCGGCGCAGCGGAACGATCCGCCGCACGGAAGGAAGCAGGACGGCGTACGGCCGCACCGCGCGAGGCTGCTCAGAGCGAGGCTGCTCAGCGCGTAGCCGCACCGGAAGCTCTTCCGGCAGGGCAATAAGCAACGTGTGACGAGCTAAGCCCAGAGGATGGCGGAGTGGCGTGCGGCGTCGCCACGGCGCATCTCTCCTCCGGGGCGCTATTTCTCAGCAGAAACTATGACGGCGCCATCCAAGGCCGTGTCTTTGGTCAGCGGCTTTGCGCAGGGAAATCCGGCGTTGGCGGCTGTGCGCTGCGCGTTGAGGCACCGGTTGATCCGCTGGAGGGGCCAGGGGCCAACCTCGATCCGGAAATCGTGACGCATCACCCACACTAGGCGTGAGGAGACCAAGAGGCGGCTACCTCAGACGGTCGCATTGGTCACCGCTAAAAATGTCGGACCCCTCTGACAGAGTTTTCCTATGGAAGCCATGGGGGAACACGCAGCGGATCACGCCGCGGGCCAGGCGGTAACGCCGGTCCTTAGCGCGGCTGCCCTGCTGCGGGGCTGCGCGCTTCGCAGCGTTCCCGCTTCGGCGCCCCTCGTGGATAGCCGGGCGTCCGACGGCGGTGCTGCCGCCGGCGGGTCTGTCACCAGCGGTGCTGTCACCAGCGGGTCTGTCACCGGCGTGACGTTTGCTGGCACCGCCTTCAGTGGCGGGGCTGCTGAGGCCCTGGAGCAGTGTCTGGAGGCGCTGGCATCGGCGGTCGACGCCGCGGACAACGAGCTCGGGCTGGCTTCCTTCCGGGAGGCGGCGGATTTCGCGGACCTGACCGAGGAGCTCTCCCGCCGGACCGAGCACCTTCAGCTGCTCGCCGCGGCCGCGGTGGAACGGACCCGCACCGAGGCGGTCA
>NZ_CAKKLY010000054.1 GCF_918698095.1 Arthrobacter sp. Bi83 | reverse complement strand
GGGTAAGGGCGGAATGACGTGCCTCCGCTTAAGGTTGTACAGGCAGCCACTCACCGTTGGAGGAACCATGAGCACCGCCCCAGATGCCCAGCTGGAACGCTGGCACCGCTTCCGGAACAGCCGCAACACCGCCCTCGCCTCCAGGCACGGCTGGCTCACGCTCACGTCGTTCCAGTGGCTGGAAAGCCAGCCCTCCGCCGTCGAACTCGCCCCGGGCCTGTGGTCAGCGGACGGCACGACGGCGACACTCACCGCAGTGGCGGCCGACGGGCTGACGTTCGTGGAGACCGGCGGGCCCGTCGACGGCACCGTCACCGCACGGCTCGCGGATGAGGAGTCGCTGATGTGGGTGCAGTTCGGTGGCGCGGACGGCACGCAGGTGGTGGTGGAACTGGCCATGCGTGCGGACAAATATGCCATCCGCACCCGGGATGCACAGTCGCCGGTTTTCACCGGGTTCGACGGCGTGCCGACCTTCGACTACCGCCCGGACCTGGTGGTCGAGGCCCGGTTCGAGGCGTTTCCCGAGCCGGAGGACGTTCCGATCGCCACGGCCAACCCGCTGGTGGACGGCGTGCACAGGAGTGTTGGCGAACTCGTCTTTCGGCTGCCCGGAAAGGACCACGAGTACCGGCTCCATGCAGAAGAGGAGAAGCTCGGCGCCCTGACCGTCACATTCCACGACGAGACCAACGGGGACACCACCGACGAGTGGCGCAAGGTGTCCACGGCCCGGCCCCGGCCTGACAGCTCGGTGATCCTTGATTTCAACCGCGCCATCAACTACCCCAGCGCCTTCACGCCCTACGGGACGTGCCCGATGCCGGTGAAGAACAACAGCCTCGACGTCCGGATCGAAGCGGGCGAAAAACAGCCCGACCCCTGAGCGTCAGGCGATCGCGGACACCCCTGTCAAGGCGCGGCCCACGATGAGCGTGTTGATCTCGTAGGAGCCCTCGTAGGTGTAGATCGCTTCGGCGTCGGCGAAGATCTTGGCCATCCGGTAGTCCGTGACGATCCCGTTGCCGCCAAGGACGGACCGCCCCATGGCCACCGTCTCGCGCATCCTGGCACTCGTGTAGGACTTGGCCAGGGCCACCTGTGCCATGTCCGCGGCACCCAGGTCCTGCAGCTGCGCGATCCGTACCATCATGCCCATGCTCGCCACGGCATTGCCCAGCATCGACACCAGCTGCTGCTGGATGAGCTGGAACTTCGCGAGCGGGCGCCCGAATTGCCGGCGTTCGACGGCGTACTGCCGGGCGACGTCGAACGCCGCCAGCTGCTGCCCTACCGCCTGCCATGCCACGCTGATCCGCGATCCGCGCAGCAGGGCGTTCGTATCCGCGAAGCTGTTGATGCCGGCAAAGCGGTCCGCCTCGAGAACACGGACGTCCTCGAACAGGATGTCGGCGTTCTGCACGGTCCGCAGTGCGATCTTGTTCTCGATCCTGCTCCGGCTCACACCGGGGAGGCCCGCGTCCACGATGAAGCCTCGGATTGCGCCGTCGGCCTCGTCGCGTGCCCAGACCAGCATGTAGTCACAGAACGTCCCGTTGCCGATCCAGCGTTTGGCGCCGTTAAGCACCCAGCAGTCGCCGCCGTGGTCCGCCCCTCCGACCACCCGGCGGGCCCTGGTCTCCATGCCGCCGGCGACGTCGGAGCCGTGCTCCGGCTCGGTCAGCGCGAACGCGCCGGTGGTGCGAAGGTTCGAAGCGTCGTCGAGAAGCCGGCTCCGCTGGTCCTCCGAGCCGAATTCGTAGAGCGATTCCACGAAGAGATCGTGGTGGACAAGGAAGAAAGTGGCGATTGAGGTGTCCACGCGGGTAATTTCAGCGATCACCAGCCCCGCGAACAGGTTGCTGTAGCCACGCTGGGCCGGGGTGCTGAGCTCCAGCGCGGCGAGCTTCGGCAGGAGGTGCGACGGAAATTCGGCCTTGTTCCACCACTCCGCCGCGTACGGGGCAATCTCGGCAGCGAGGAACTCCCGCAGCTCACTGAGCTTGCGCTGTTCCGGAGCGCTGAGCAGGGATTCGTAGTCGAAGAAGTCTGCCGTGGGCAGGGTTTCGAGGGCGGTCAGCGGCGTCATTTCGGGCCCATCCGGATGGCACCGTCGAGGCGGATGGTTTCGCCGTTCAGCATGGCGTTGTCAATGATGTGCGCGGCGAGGTTGGCGTACTCGGCGGGCCGGCCCAGCCGGGACGGATGCGGCACCTGCTTCCCGAGTGACTCCTGGGCCTCTGCCGGCAATCCGGCCATCATGGGCGTCTCAAAGATGCCTGGCGCAATGGTCACCACACGGATCAGCGATCGGGCCAGTTCCCGGGCCAGCGGCAGGGTCATGGCGGCCACGGCACCCTTCGATGCGGCATAGGCCGGCTGGCCGATCTGTCCGTCGAACGCGGCAACAGAGGCCGTGTTGATGATGACGCCGCGCTCTTCCCCGCCCAGCCCGGTGACCGCAGGCTCCGTGGCAGCCATCGCCGCGGCGGCCAGGCGCACCACATTGAAAGTGCCCACCAGGTTGATCTGGATGACGCGGTTGAAGGTCTCCAGCGGCAGGACGCCGTCGCGGCCCAGAACCTTGCCAGGGGTCGCGATACCGGCGCAGTTCACCACGATCCGCAGCGGACCCAGCGCCACGGCGGCGTCGACGGCGGCCTGCACCTGGGCCTCGTCGGTTACGTCGGTGGGGGCGAAGACGACAGTGTTCCCGCCGCCTGCGGCGCCCGCAGCGCGGCTGGCGTTCAGCTCACCGGCGTAAGACGCGCCGGCAGAGGAGCCGAGGTCCGCGAGCACCACTGATGCGCCGGCGTCGAACAGCCGACGGGCCGTGGCAGCGCCGAGTCCGGACGCCCCGCCCGTGATTAGCGCGACAGAACCCTTGATGTCCATACATCCTCCTTGATGCGGAAACCGGCGACCGGCGGCGAACATTAGTTAGTGAATGTTAACTGAAAGCAACCCCGGGCGCACCTTTCGCAGCATTCGCTAGGCTGGCGGGATGACCCAGTTCGACGCTTCCGCCGCCCCTGAGGACCGGCCCAGTCCCGGGAAGTCCGGCACGCCAACAGACTGGGCCGGCCGCGCCAATGAGGCCGCGCGGTCGGTCACCCACATATTCGGCCAGAGGCTGTTCTTCCTGCCCGGAACCCACATCGCCGCCATCACCCGCCCCTCGGGGCGCCTTCGGAACCTCGTCCGGCCGTGGCATTACTGGTGGCAGGCGCATTACGTGGACTGCCTTGTGGACACCGGCCGCCGCGAACTCGGCACCGCCGGCCAGCCTCCGGCCCGGTTCGACGGCGAACACCGCCCCGGCGCCGGCCAGCTCGCGTCCCGCCTGGTGACCGGCATCCGCCTGCGGAACTTCCTGACGTTCGTCAACAGCTATTACGACGACATGGCCTGGCTGGCCCTGTCCACCCTCCGGCTGGAGAAGCTGGCCGAGGAGAGCCGCAGGCCAACCCGCCGCCGCGACGCCCGGATCCGCAAGAGCCTGACGCTCCAGTTCGACTCGGCCTCCACCGACGACCTTGGCGGCGGCACGTTCTGGAGCAAGAAGCGGGACTTCAAGAACACCCCGGCCACGGCACCGGTGGCGCTCTACTATGCACGCACCGGCAACCCGGCCAGGGCCCAGGCGCTGCTGGACTGGCTCGACGCCAGGCTCTTCGATTCCGTACGCGGCCTCTACCTGGACGGCCTCCGGATCAGCAGGACCGGCGAGACAGTCCTTGAGAGTGCCATCTACACGTACAACCAGGGGCCCGTCCTCGGCGCCCTGCTGGAGCTCGGCGGCGCCAAAAACCTGGAGCGCGCCGCCGTGGTGGTGGATGCGGTGGCTCGCCATCTCACGGCGGAAGGGCCGCCGGGCACCGACGGCACCGGCGGCGCCAGTGCCGTCCTCCGCTGCGACGGAACGGGCGACGGCGGGCTGTTCACCGGGATCCTGACGCGCTACCTTGCGCTCGCCGCACGTGACGGACGGCTGCCGGAGGGCACCCGGGCCACCGCCGCCCGGCTGGTCACGGACACCGCCGAAGCCTTCTGGAACGGCCGCAGGACCGTATCCCCCGCCGAGCCGCTCGCATGGCACGGCGGGGAGGGGCGCCTGCTTTTCTCCTCGGAGCCGCGTCGGCGGGCCAGTGACACGTATCCGCCGGGGGCCGCCGTCGAACTTTCCACCCAGCTCCAGGCCTGGATGATCCTCGAAGCCGCGGCGGCAGTAGCCGCCGGCAAGCAATCCGGCACGGCCGCCCAGTAGGCCCGCCGAGCAGCCCCACCCAGCAACGAGACCGAGAATTACGTCACGCAACAGTTACGTAATTGATGTGATCCTTATCACTTTCAAGGCTTGCGGCTTGGTAGCTTAGGTATGGCTAACCTACAGTTTTTCGAGTGAGCTTCACCTAACTTCCCCAGCTCACAAGGACTGCGGTCCGACCAGACTTATGCAGAAAGAAGCCCCGATGAAGATCCGCAACAACGCGCTGGCCGGCATCGCAATCGCCGCCACAGCAGCCCTCGGCCTGTCGGCCTGCGGCTCCAGCGCCTCCCCGTCCGGCACGTCCTCCGCGGCAGGTACCAACGGCGAGATCACGGTCTACAACGCCCAGCACGAAAGCCTCACCCAGGAGTGGGTGGACGAGTTCACCAAGGAAACCGGCATCAAGGTGACCCTCCGTCAGGGTGACGACACGGAGATGTCCAACCAGATCGTCCAGGAGGGCCAGGCCTCCCCGGCGGATATCTTCCTCACCGAGAACTCCCCCGCGATGGCGCAGGTGGAGAACGCCGGCCTGTTCGCTGACGTGGACAAGGACACCGTCGCCCAGGTCCCCGAAGCGTTCCGTCCGAGCACCAACAAGTGGACGGGCATCGCTGCCCGCTCCACCGTCCTTGTGTACGACAAGACAAAGCTGACCGAGGACAAGCTGCCGAAGTCCATGCTGGATCTGGCCAAGCCGGAGTGGAAGGGCAAGTGGGCCGCTTCACCGTCCGGCGCCGACTTCCAGGCCATCGTTGCCGCCCTCGTCGAACTCAAGGGCGAGGCCGCGGCCGACGAGTGGCTCAAGGCCATGAAGGACAATGCCAAGGTCTACAAGGGCAACAGCACCGCCATGAAGGCCGTCAACGCCGGCGAGGTGGAATCCGCGCTGATCTACCACTACTACTACTACGGCGACCAGGCCAAGACGGCTGAGAACTCGAAGAACGTCTCGCCGTACTACTTCAAGAACCAGGACCCGGGCGCTTTCCTCTCGATCTCGGGCGGCGGCGTGCTGAAATCCTCGAAGAACGCCGACAAGGCCCAGGCCTTTCTGAAGTTCATCACTGGCAAGAAGGGCCAGGAGATCCTGCAGAAGGGCACGTCCTTCGAGTACGCCATCGCCTCGGACGTCCCGGCCAACGAGAAGCTGGTCCCGATCAAGGATCTTCAGGCCCCCACCGTGGACCCGGCCAAGCTTAACTCCCAGAAGGTCACCGATCTGATGACCAAGGCAGGACTGCTGTAATTCTGTGATCACCGATCCATCGGCGCCGGCTACGTCCGGAAGCACGACGACGGCGGGCCGGGGCAAGCGCCCCCGCCCGCCTTTCGGCGTATCCGCCGTCGTTGTCCTCGCAGTGCTGATCGCACTGTTTTCCCTTGTCCCGCTGGGCTATGTCGCCTTCATGACGGCAGCCACCGGCTGGGACACGGCAGCAGCGCTGATCTTCCGGCCGCGGGTCGGCGAGCTGTTGCTGAACACCGTGCTGCTGATCTCTATCACCGTGCCGCTGTGCCTGGTCCTGGGCGTGGGCGGCGCCTGGCTCGTGGAACGGACCAAGCTGCGCGGCCACAAAATCTGGGCTGTGCTCCTCGCGGCTCCGCTGGCCATTCCCGCGTTCGTGAACAGCTATGCGTGGGTGTCTGCCGTGCCGTCGCTCGAGGGCCTGTCCTCAGGCGTGCTGATCGCCACGCTGTCCTACTTCCCGCTCGTGTACATTCCGGCCGCAGCGACCCTCAGCCGGCTCGACCCCGCGGTGGAACAGTCCGCGGCGTCGCTGGGGCTCGGCGCCTGGCGGGCCTTCTTCCGGGTGGTCCTGCCGCAGCTGCGGATCGCCATGACCGGCGGCGCCCTCCTGGTCTCGCTGCACCTGCTCGCCGAATACGGCGCCTTCGCCATGATCCGGTTCGACACCTTCACGACGGCGATCATGGTGCAGTACAGGTCAACGTTCAACGGCACTGCCGGAAACATGCTCGCCAGTGTGCTCGTATTCTTCTGCCTGATCCTGCTGCTCCTTGAAGTCCGCAGCCGCGGCAATGCGCGGTACGCGCGGGTGGGCTCGGGCGCCCAGGCCAGGGCGCTGCGGCTCCCCCTGCGCACCTACCAGCTGCCCGCACAGCTGGCCCTCCTGGCGCTGACAGCCCTCGCGTTCGGGCTGCCGCTGCTGTTCGTGCTGCGCTGGATCGTCGCCGGGGGCGCCGACATCTGGACGGCCGGCGAGTTCATGCCGGCCCTTCTCCAGACGCTCGGCTATGGGCTGGCCGGCGCCGTGGCAACCACCGCCGTCGCGTTCCCCATGGCCTACCTGGCCGTGCGCCACGCCGGCTGGTTCAGCAAGGCCCTGGAACTGTCCAACTACGTGACGAGCTCCATGCCGGGAATCGTGGTGGGCCTGGCCTTCGTCACCGTCAGCATCCGGCTGATCCCCGATCTTTACCAGACGGCGGGCGTGCTGATTGCCGCGTATGTCCTACTGTTCCTGCCGCGCGCCCTGGTCAACATCCGCGCCGGGCTGGCTCAGGCACCCAAAGAGCTGGACGAGGCCGCACAGGCCCTCGGCAGCCCGCCGCTACTGTCCTTCCTCCGCGTGACTCTGCGCCTGACCGCACCGGCGGCCGCCGGCGGTGCGGCACTCGTCTTCCTGGCAATCGCCAACGAGCTGACCGCCACGCTCCTCCTCTCCCCCAACGGCACGCGTACGCTCGCCACGGAGTTCTGGAGCAAGAGCAGCGAAATCGACTACGCCGGCGCCGCGCCCTACGCCCTGCTGATGATCGTGATCTCGGCGCCCATGACCTATTTGCTCTTCCAGCAGTCCAAGAAAGTAGCGGGACAGTGACCGAACAATCGCCCTCCAGGCTTCCGGAACCCCGGATCTCGCCGTCAGTGGCGCCGAGCACCAACAGCCACCTGGTGATAGACGGCGTCACCAAGAACTTCGGCCCCCAGGCTGTGCTCAAGGGCGTCAACCTGTCCGTGGCCAAGGGCGGCACCACCGCCATCGTGGGACCCTCCGGATCCGGCAAGACCACGCTGCTCCGCCTGATCGCCGGCTTTGAGCATCCCGGCACCGGCACCATTTCACTGAACGGCACTCCGGTTGCGGGCGACGGCGTGTGGAAGCCCGCGCACAAGCGCCACGTCGGGTATGTGGCCCAGGACGGCGCCCTGTTCCCGCACTTGACCGTGGGCCAGAACATCGCCTTCGGGCTCAGCGCCTCAAAGCTCGACGGCGGGCGGCGCGCCGTGACCGCGCGGGTCAACGAACTGCTGGAGATGGTCTCACTGGACACGGGCATGGCCAAGCGCCGGCCGCACCAGCTCTCCGGGGGCCAGCAGCAACGGGTTGCCCTAGCACGGGCGCTGGCCCGCGAGCCTGAGCTCATGCTGCTGGACGAGCCTTTTTCCGCCCTGGATGCCGGTCTCCGGGTGGCCACACGCCGTGCGGTGGCCAAGGTGCTCAACGAGGCCGGCGTGACCACCATCCTGGTGACGCACGACCAGGCGGAGGCCCTGTCCTTCGCCGACCAGGTGGCCGTGATGCGCGGCGGCAAGCTGGCGCAGATCGGCAACCCGTTCGTCGTCTACACCCGCCCGGCGGACCGTGCCACCGCCGAATTCCTGGGCGACGCCGTCATCCTCGATGCCTGGATGGAAGGCTCCCTGGCCACCTGCTCGCTGGGCGGCATTCCTGTCCGGCGCCCGCCGGCCCAGGGCCGGGTACAGCTCATGCTCCGGCCGGAGCAGATCCGCATCGCCGAGGACGGCCCCATCCGGGGCGTGGTGGTGGACACCGACTATTTCGGCCCCGAGACCACCGTGCGGCTCAAACTGGCCGTACCGCCGAAGCTCGCCGGCGCCATGCCGGACCACCGCTACCCCGGCGGCGGCGAAGTGATCACCATCCGGCACTGGAACGCGTCCATCGCCCAGCCCGGCACCGAGCTGTGCCTGCGCGTGGTGGGCGAAGCGGTGGCATTTCCGCTCGACGGCGCCGGCGACTGAACGTCCAGCCGCTGATTGGGCCTGCCGAAATCCCACCAACCCTTGGGCCTGCCCAGAGGGGCCCCTGGCCAGCGTGCCTGACCTAGCGCGCCTGAGCCTAGCGCGCCTGAGCCTAGCGCGCCGCGGCCAGCGGCGTGTACCTGAACGACTTCAGCAGCACGCTTCCGCCGAAAGTGGTGGTGCTGAGCGTGTGCTGGCCGGACCGGGGGAAGACCAGCGAGGTCAGGGTCTGCTCGCCGCCGTTGACGAAGACTTCCACTGACGAATAGTCCACAAAAAGAGTCAGCTCCACCGTTCCCCGGCCGGGAGCGGTCCCGTTGCGCGGCGGGCTGGCGGCAGTCCTGCGGTCCGTGAACACCGGTCCGAGCGCCTCCACACCGGGGACCACGGCAGCCCTGGACAGCGAGGCCTTGCCCTCCTCGAAGTTGTAGCCGACCGTAGCGAAATCCGCGGAGCCGCTCGTCAGCTTCAGGAGGGCTTCCGATCCGTCGTCGTCCGGCCTCCGTTCGAGGGTCACATCCAGCCGGTACGCGCCGCTCTTCGGAGCCGGCAGCTCGCCCGCGCCGTTCGGCGTGACCTGCCGTTCGCCCACAGTCTCCGGCGTACCTTCCAGGACGGACATGGACGCGGTGGGCGCCGAGACCAGCGAGGGGCGGCCGTGCACCGTCTTCAGGCGGATGTCGCGCACTATTGAATCGGCGCCGCCCTGCCAGTCAGTGGTGGGCAGCTTGCGCGCGTAGTCCCAGTTGTTCATCCAGCCGGTGGCGTGGCGGGAGGCCATCCGTTCGCCTGCCGGAAGGCGGGGATCATCCCAGGTGACGGCCGCGTAGAAGTCCGATCCGGCGTCGAGCCATTGATGTGTTTCGTCGGCCGCGGTGAACGCGGCCCCGTCCCACTTTCCGGTCCAGTAGGCCACGCCGGTGGTCCGGCCCTCTTCGGAGCCGTTGGCGCTGGCTGCCAGGACCCACGTGCGTTTGGCGGGATCACCGTCGAGATCCAGCTGGAACAGATCCGGGCACTCGAGCACGCCCAGCCCCTTGCGTTCGAAGCTTGAGGCGTACCGCCAGTCCTTGAGGTCCTTCGAGGTGTAGAAGCCGATTTTTTCGCCCTCGGCCAGGGCCATGACCCACTGTCGGTTGGCGTCGTCGCGGATGATTTTCGGGTCCCGCCAGTTCTGCTGCCCGGGGTTGTCCATGACGGGGTTGCGGTCATAGGCCTTGAAAGTAAAGCCCTTGTCCGTGGAGTAGAACAGTGACTGCCGCTGGACGCCCTTGTCCTGCTGGGTCAGCACGGCGATGACGGCGTCCTTGCCGAAGCCCGCCGTATTGTCGTGGTCCACCACGGCACTGCCCGTTTCGACGTCGCCCAGGCCGTTCTTGAACTTCTCGATGGCCACGCCCTCGTCCTTCCAGTGCACCAGGTCGGTGCTGGTGACGTGATACCACTCGGTGCCGTTTCCCTCCGGATGGTCGGCGTTGTAAAGGTAGTAGTAGTGCCACACCCCGTCCAGCAGGAACGGCCGCTGGGGATCGTTCATCCACTCCTTCGCGGGGGTCAGGTGGTAGCCGGGGCGGAACTGGGAGGCTCCCTCGGGCCGGCTGATGCCGGGGGGAGCGGGTGCGGGCTCCGTTCCTTTCTGCCCGTCCTGCCGGGCGCCGGAGGCGAGGTTGACGGCGGCAGCGACGGCCAGCAGGAGGACCAAAACGCCGGCCACCGCGATCCAGAAGGCACGGGGGCCCATCGTCCGTAGGGAAATCCTCTGCATGTCCGCCGATCGTGTTGGGTGGCAACAATTTTACCGCGGCGGGCCCTTTGCCTTCCCGGACCGGGTCATGCCCCGGTCTGCCCTGCCGGGCGCCTCTTTTGCGGGTACGGGGTCTCGCCGCGGGCCAGCATCTCCACGAAACCCGCGATTTTCCGTTCCCGGGTGGAGGCCTGCTTGACCGAATTGGTGCGGTAGATGAGGGCGTAGCGGTTCACCGAGGTGAGGACGTCGAAGGTCGCCTGCGCGTCGGGGACGGCAGCAATGGCGGCAGCAAGATCGTCCGGGACTTCCGCCGTCGCCTGCCCCGAATACGCCGCTTCCCAGCGGCCGTCCGCTTTGGCAGAGTCGACGGCGGCCCGGCCGGCGGCGGTCACTTTCCCGTCCCTTTCCAGCCTGGCAACATGGCCCACGTTCCGCTCGGACCAGGGGCTCTTCGGGCCGCGGCGCGTCATGCGCTGAAAGTAGCTGCCGCCGTCGCGCTTCCTGACCTGGCCGTCGATCCAGCCGTAGCACAGCGCCTCATCGAGGGCAGCGTCGTAGTCCAGTTCCGTGGCGGTGCCGCCCTTTTTGTGCAGGACGAGCCACACGCCGGGGCTGTGTGAATGGTTCAATTCCAGCCACTCGCGCCACGCGGCGGCATCCGGGACCAGCAGTTCCTCGAGTTCAACGCCCATGCGCCTATTCTGCCCCGTGCCGGACTATTCAAGTCGTGGCATTATGGCCATGACAGCACCGTGTCCGAATCCGAGGAGAGCCCATGTTGCGTGTCCGCCCCGTTCACTTCACATCCCGAATGGAACCGTGGGAGCGGCTCCTCACGGACCTGGGCCTGATCAAGACACTGGACGACGACTCCTGGCGGGAGTTCGACGCCGGTTCCGGCCGGATTGCGCTCCAGCACGCCCCGGCCGGTGCCGGGAACGACGGCACCACGTCGTTCGGCGTCGAGGTGGGCGATCTTGAGGAGTTCGCCCGGCGCACCAATCTGGCGGGGGCGGAGACTGGAAACACTCCGGCCGAGCTGGTCCCGCCGGATGTCGGCGACTCCTGCAGGATCACGGGCGAGGACGGCTTCACTTTCATGGCAGACAAAGCCGCCCACTTCGCACAATGTGCCGACGCCGATACGGGGTTGTCCGTCGTCGCAGTCTGGTTCACCGAAGACACCGCCTCGGCGGCCGACACGCTCAGGGGCATCGGTGCCCGGTTCCGTCCCGTCCCGGATGACGATGAAACCGCCGATTTCACCGCCAAGAACGGCGGGGTGCTGATGGTGCGCCCCGGTTCGGGCCCAGCGCGGTCCGGCTTCGGATTTGAGTATGACGGCGATCTGGATGCTTTGCGTGTCCGGCTCACCGCGGCGGGGCACGAGGTCAGCGTGACCGAGGAAGCCTTCGGGCGTTCGCTGCATGTTGCCAACCCGGACGTGGCCGGCGACGCCGCTGCCGCCGCGCATATGCCGCCCACGCTCTGGATCTCGAAGCGGGCTCCCCGCGGTTCGTAGCCCGGGGTTTAGGGCTGCGGCCGCCAAGGGCGAGATCTCGGTGTTTAGATCTGCGTAAGCGCCTCCGCTGAGAGCTGAGATCCCACGCGTCGGCGGCCGGACGGGTGGTGATGCGGTAGAACTTAACCATGAACGTGCGCACCCCCGACCCCAATCCCGGCTGGCTCTCCGACGAGGACCTCTTTGAGGCCCGCGGACGGCTCCCCATGGTCTATGTGGAGGCCGTGCCGGTGCGGCTCGATCCGCTCGGATTCGTGAACGAGGTGGGGACGCTCCTGCAGGCGGACGCGGACGGGACCATGGTCCGTTCGCTTGTTTCCGGCCGCGTGCTCTACCGCGAAACCATCCGCGCCGCACTTCTGCGCCACATGGAGAAGGACCTCGGCCCGCTCGCGTTCCCGCAGCTGCCCATCAGCCCGGTGCCGTTCACTGTGGCCGAATATTTTCCCGCGCCGTCACACACGGGCTTCACCGACGACCGGCAGCACGCCGTCTCGCTTGCCTACGTCATCCCCGTCACCGGCGAGTGCGAGCCGCGCCAGGATGCCCTGGAGCTCACCTGGATGACTCCCCAGGAAGTGCTCAGCGACGGCGTCCAGCTTGAGTTCAGCGGCGGCCGCGGAGCGCTTGTGCGGCAGGCCCTGGCGTACGCCGGCGTCGGCGGCTGACAGCGCCCGGAGGGTCCCGCCTCCCCGACTTCGCACTCCCTCCTTTGTAGACTGTTGGGCGGACCGCAAGAGAACTTAAGGACTCCGATGAACCACCAACCAGCTGCCCAGACCTACCGCGCACAGCAGGCTGGGTCTTTGCAGACGGGCGACCACCTTCTCCTGCCGGACGGCCAGCGGTCAGCCGAAGTCCACTCAGTGGAAATCGAAAACGATGACTTCGGCACGCCGGCCATCGTCCTCGCGACCCTCACCGGCGGCGGCATGCTGCGGATTGCCGCCGGCTCGTCGGTCCGGATCGCCGGCGCAGAATCCGCTTCCGGGGGACCGGCAGGGTCCGCGGTCGGCGGCGTCCAGGACGGCGGGGTCCAGGACGGCGGCGTCGAGGACGGCGGCGTCGAGGACGGCGGGGACACTGGAGTCCAGGACGCCGAGGTCCAGCCCGGTGCCGCCCAGGAGTCCGATGTCGTCACCCCGCTTCAGGTCGTTGAGCACCCCAACGGCGGGGCGGCTCCGTCGCCGGCGCCTCCCGCCGTCGTCGTACCTCCCCTGCCGGTCACGACGCCGGCGGTGATCGGGCCAAGCGCCGAAGACCTGGCACTTATCCCGGAACCCGCCGGGACGCCTGAATCGGTGGTGGAGGCCGTGGCAGAGGCGCATCCGGATTCCGTTGGAGTGCTGCTGCTGGCGGACAAGCTGGTCAAGGGCATCAACACGAAGTCCGGCAGCTGCCTCAAGGACCTCAGCGACCTCGCCCACGAGCTTTTCATCATGCTCAAGGACACGGACGGCGCACTCGCCGTTGCCGACCTCCTGAACGTGCTGCCCTTCGACGGCAACCCCGGCCGTTGGTCGTCGGTGGAAGCGTCGCTCTCACTGTCCACCTACATCTGCCGCCAGACCGGCCAGAAAGACCGCGCGGCCGTGTACGAGAAGCTGCTCCGCGCGCCGGACAACCAGGAAAATGACCCATTTAAGGCCAGGATGCAGGCCCGGGTGCGCCAGCGGTCACTGAACGAGCCGAACCTGTACGACAAAGAAATCTTCCGCTCCATGGACAATTCCAACCATGAGGCCGAGCGCGAATGGCGGCTGCTGCGCCTTGAGTCACTGCTGTTCCTGCGCGCGCACGGCGGGTCGCAGACCATCAGCGCCGGTGAGCTGGAGCGGCGGATCGCGAACGAGCTGGAGTCAGTCCGGGCGTAGGCCCATGACTGCCCGGCGCGGGCTTCGGATGATTCCCTGTTTCCTCTAGCCCCGGGCTGTACCGAAGTTGTAAATTCAGGCCATGACGAACAATCTGAGCGTTGTGATCAATTCTGATGCCCCGCAGGTTTGGACGATGCTGCGTGAACCGGCCAAAGTAGCCCAGTGGCATGGCTGGGAGGCCGAGGACCTCAGCGCGGAAATCAATGAGATCTACTTCAACAGCACCGTGGTTGAGGGCTCGGACCACACTTCGCTGACCGTCGACGGCGGTGACGTCTTCAGTCTCAAACCGGTGCCTACGGGAACCGAGGTCAGTGTCACGCGCGCGGCATTGGACCACAACTCCGAGTGGGCGGCCTGGGACGAAGACATCACCCAGGGCTGGCTGACGTTCCTCCAGCAGCTGCGGTTTGCCTTGGAGCGGCATCCCCACGGCACCCGCCGGACCTGCTTCTTTTCCGTTCCGGGCACCGGGGGCTCGGCGATCGAAAAACTGGGGCTGAAGGAAATCCCGGCCGCCGGGGAGAACTATTCGCTGACCCTGGGCACGGGCGAGGAAGTCTCTGGCCGGGTCTGGTACAAAACCAACCACCAGGTGGGCCTGACCGTGCACAGCTACGCCGAACACGGCGATGGCCTCCTGATTGTTGCCGACCAGCCCGTGATTCCGGAAGTCAGGCCCGACGGCGGCTCCCTCGTGATCCTCTCGACCTACGGTCTGGGGGCCCACAGCCTCGAAACCATCCGCAGCCTGTGGGACGACTGGCGGGCTGAGAACTACCCCACATCAGAGCCCATCCACTGAGGTTTAGCCGGGGCAAGCTGGCACACTGGAACCGTGCCAGCCAATCCTGAACCAGTGCCGCCAGCCCGCCAGTCGGAGTTCTCGTTCCGCGTGGGAAAGCGCCTCGCTGAGACCTGCAGCCCGTCCGCCGAACAGGTGTCCGCCAACGGTGGCGAATTCCTCGGCAGGACCGGCACCATCGCCACCCCGCACGGGGAGATCCAGACCCCGGCGTTCATCGCCGTCGGGACCAAAGCGACCGTGAAGTCGGTGCTGCCCGAGTCAATGGCCGAGCTCGGGGCGCAGGCACTCCTGGCCAACGCCTATCACCTGTACCTGCAGCCGGGGCCGGAAATCCTGGATGAGGCCGGCGGACTCGGCGCATTCATGAACTGGCCCGGCCCCACCTTCACCGATTCCGGAGGCTTCCAGGTGATGAGCCTGGGCTCCGGGTTCAAGAAGGTCATCGACATGAAGACGGCGCCCCCCATGGACCAGACTGTGTCCGACGATGCCGTGGCCGCCGGCAAGGAGCGCCTGGCCCACGTGGACAACGACGGCGTGTGGTTCAAGAGCCACCTCAACGGGGACCGGCACCGGTTCTCCCCCGAGATCTCCATGCAGGTCCAGCACCAGATAGGTGCGGACATCATGTTCGCCTTCGACGAGCTCACCACGCTGCAGAACTCGCGCGGCTATCAGGAGGAATCACTGGAGCGCACGCGGTTGTGGGCCCTCCGCTGCCTCGATGAGCACTTCCGGCTGACGTCGGAGCGCGCGGGGAAGCCGTACCAGGCCCTGTTCGGCGTGATCCAGGGCGCGCAGTACGAGGACCTCCGCCGGAAAGCCTGCCGGGACCTGGGTGCCATGCCGTTTGACGGCTACGGGATCGGCGGTGCCCTGGAGAAGGAGAACCTCGGCACGATTGTGCGCTGGTGCAACGAGGAGCTTCCGGAGAACAGGCCCCGGCACCTGCTCGGCATTTCCGAGCCGGACGACATCTTCACGGCCATCGAAAACGGCGCGGACACCTTCGACTGCGTCTCCCCCACCCGCGTCGCACGGAATTCCGCGTTCTACACCCCGGACGGGCGGTTCAACCTCTCCGGCGCCAAGTACAAGCGCGACTTCGGCCCGCTGCAGGACGGCTGCGACTGCTACGCCTGCCTGAACTACTCACGGGCGTACATCCACCATCTGTTCAAGGCCAAGGAGATGCTCTCCGCCACGCTCATCTCCATCCACAACGAGCGCTTCGTGGTGAAGATGGTGGACGACGCCCGGCTGGCCATCGAATCCGGCGACTTCTTCGGGTTCAAGGCCGAGACGCTGGGTCGGTACTACTCCTAGGTCTCCTGCGCCTCTCGGCCGCCTGCGCCGGCGGGCGCGCCGCCGTCGAAGTCGCCGGAAACGGGCGGGGTCGCCGGAAGCCTGCCAGTTCGCCGCAGGCTCCCTGTGTGTCAGGCTGTTGTGTGACACACAGGGAGCTTGCGGCGAACTCGCACTTTACCGGCTACCTCGGTGCAGCAGTACGACGGCGGCCGGTCGGCTAAGCTGCCTGGCGCACCGCGCCGTAGCTCGGCTCGCGCTTCTTGATCCAGCCGATCACGAGGGCCGTCACCGGGACGAAGAGGAACTCCACGAGGGTCTTGTACAGGAAGCCCACCAGCACATAGTTCACAAACGTGCCGAAGTCCGTGATGCCGATGACGGATGCCGCAATGCTGCAGAAGATGAGCGTGTCAACGAACTCCCCGGCTACCGAACTGCCCATGATGCGTGCCCAGAGCGACTTCTCTCCCGTGCGGGCCTTCATCTTTACTAGGATCCAGGAATTGATGGTCTGGCCTGCAAAGAATGCCAGCAGCGAGGCCAGCACGATCTGCGGAACGGGACCCAGCGCGCCCTCGAGCGCGGCCTGCTTGGATGCGCCGAACTCGTCGTCAAAGCCGGGCAGCGCGATGATGATCCAGTAGCAGAGGGAGGCAAAAACGGACAACGCGAAGGTGGTGACAATGGCCTTGCGCGCCACCTTGAAGCCGTACACTTCGCTGATGACGTCGCCCAGGATGTAGGCCAGCGGAAACAGGAAGAAGCCGCCGTCCGTGACGATTGGCCCCAGGGCCACTCCCTTTGATGCCCCGATGTTGGACAGGATGAGCACCACGGCCATCAAGGCCATCATGATGCCGAAGTAGGGCGAGCCGATCGAGGCAAACCTCGGCGGTGCTGCGGCCGGGAGGGTCTTGGCGGAGGTCATGGGTGTTCCATTCGTAGTGGTTCGCTCGGCCGCCCCGGTCCTTCTGAAAGGACAACGCAGGTCCTTCTGAAAGGACAACGCAGGTCGGCCGGCTGTATTAGCACTGGAAGCCCGGGCATCAGCGCCGGGCCGCCTCCAATTGTCGCACCCGAGTATCGGGCAAAGCCCGTCTGAAGCATGGGGTTACGACGACGGCGGGCCGCCGGGCCCCTGGAACCCGAAGGTCACCGCTGAGCCAGCCGCCCGCCGTCGTACTATTCCGGGAAGCTAGGCGTTGACGCGATCGTCGTCGTCATCCTTGCGTTCCGCCGGGGCCGACGGCCAGGCGTTGCCCTGTTCGCGGTCCAGGTGCGTGATCTTCCTGTTCTTCAGAGCCAAGATGTAGACCAGAAGTGAGATGCCGATCGCCACCGTGACGTAGGTGAAGAAGAGGTCAACCTGGTCGGACTTCTGCAGCGCCGCGCCAATCAGGGGCACGGTGCCGCCGAAGAGTGAGTTGGCGATCGCGTAGCCGAGTCCGACGCCGAGCGCGCGGATGGAGGCCGGGAAGAGCTCGGCCTTCACGAGGGCGTTGATGGACGTGTAGCCGCCGACGATCAGCAGCCCGCCCATCATCAGCAGGAAGGCGGTGAACGGGTCCTTTGTGTTGGACAGCGCGGACAGCAGCGGCCAGGTGAACAGGACGCCGGTGATGCCGAACCAGAGGAGCAGCGGCTTGCGGCCCACCTTGTCGGAGATGATCCCGTAGACCGGCTGAAGGAGCATGAAGATCAGCAGCGCCCAGAAGTTGATGACCGAGGTGTCCGTCTTGGCGATGCCGGACGTATCGTTCATGAACTTCAGGATGAAGTTGGTGTAGGTGTAGAACGCCACGGTGCCGCCGAGCGTGACGCCGATGCAGATCAGCAGCGGCTTCCAGTGCCGGGTGAACAGCAGCTTCATGCTGCCGGGCCGGGCCTCGCCGGCAACCGCCGGGGCCTTGGCAGCGAGCACCTGATCCTCGGACAGCGTTTCCTCCATGGAGCGCCGGAGCCACAGCACCACCAGAGCGGCAACGCCGCCGATTGCGAACGGGATCCGCCAGCCCCACTCGGTCAGGGTGCCCTTGTCCGTGGCGTTCTGCAGGATGACGAGGACCAACAGGGCAAGCATCTGGCCGCCGATGAGCGTGACGTACTGGAAGCTGGAGAAGAAGCCGCGGCGCTTGGACGTGGCGGCCTCGGACATGTAGGTGGCGCTCGTGCCGTATTCGCCGCCCACGGAGAAGCCCTGGACCAGGCGGACGAAGATCAGCAGGACCAGCGCCCAAACACCGATCTGCTGCGTGGTGGGCAGGACCGCGATGGCGAACGAGCCGGCCGACATCATGGTCACGCTGAGCGTCAGCGCGGCCTTGCGCCCCTTGCGGTCCGCGTACCGGCCGAAGAACCAGCTGCCGATGGGGCGCATCAGGAAGGACGTCGAGAAGACGGCCATGGCCTCGAGCCCGGCCTGCAGCTCGTCCTTGGAACTGAAGAAGTGCGACTGGAAATACGCCGCGAAGACTGTGTAAACGTAGAGGTCGTACCACTCCACGAGGTTGCCGGCGGAGCCTTTGAGGATGTTGCCGACCGCTCTTCGGGTCTGTGCTGTCTCGGTCAGTTGGGTGCTCATCAATGAACCTTCCTGGATTCAGCGCGGCAAGAAAGCAACGCCGTCCGCCACCCTATGACCCGTGACCGGCACCACTCGGCTTTTGGTCATATTGGTCTCGGGCCTTTATTTTTGGTCATGCGCACAATGCAGGCACTTTGTGGCCGGTGGCAGGATGGGGTCATGACCCTTGCTGAAGTTGCTGAGACCCCTGACCGGACCGCTCCCGCCGTCGTCCTGACCATCGCAGGCTCCGAGGCCACCGGCGGCGCCGGCGCACAGGCTGATCTGAAGACGTTCCAGGAACTGGGCGTCTTCGGCATAGCCAACCTAACCTGCATCGTCTCTTTTGATCCCGGGAACAGCTGGAACCACCGCTTCGTCCCCGTGGACCAGGAGGTCATCGCGCACCAGTTGGAGGCGACGACGGCGGCCTACGGTGCCGCTTCCGGCGCACCGTCCGTGTTGGACACCGTGAAGATCGGCATGCTGGGCAGCCCGGCCACCATCGGCACCGTTGCTTCCGCGCTGGTCCGCTCCGGGTTCAGCAATGTGGTGCTGGATCCGGTGCTGATCTGCAAAGGCCAGGAGCCGGGGCACGCCCTGGACACCGACCAGGCGCTGAAGTCCCAGATTCTGCCGCTGGCCACGTTCGTCACGCCCAACCAATTCGAGGCGGAATCGCTTTCCGGGGTTAAGATCACCGACGTCGAAACCCTCAAAGAGGCGGCCGTCCGCATCCACGAGCTCAGCGGGGCAGCCGTGTTGGCCAAGGGCGGAGTCCGGCTTTCGGGTCCGGACGCCGTCGACGTCTTTTATGACGGCGAAACGCTTGAAGTCCTGTCCGCGCCGAAAGTCGGCGAGGTGGCTGTCTCCGGCGCCGGCTGTTCGCTGGCCGCCGCCGTGACTGCCGAGCTCGCGAAGGGTGCGACTCCCCTCGAGGCAGCACGGACTGCCAAGTCGTTTGTCACTGCAGGTATCCGCAACCGTGTGGCCTCAGGCGCCCCGTTCGATGCGCTCTGGCAGGGCGGTCCGCGGTAACCCCAGCGGCCCTTCAGCCAGGACCCTCTCTCACCTTTCGCGCCAAAACCAGGACCCTCTCTCACCTTTCGCGCCAAAAACCCGGACGCTCTCCCACCTGCTGAGAGAGCGTCTGCGTTTTCGCTGCAGGATCTGAGAGAGCGTCGGGTTAGGAGCGCGGATCGGCCACGGTTCCCATGAACAGCGGCAGGCCGGTTTCAACGTGCACGATCTGATAATGGAACGGCCGGTCGAAGGCAATGGACCGCTCCGGCTGCGGCGGAGCACTGGTAACCATCCCGTTGATCTGGGTGACCGCCGCTGCGATGGTGCCCTTTTCGGCGACCGTGATGTTGGCAGCTTGTGCGGCCTGGGTGAGCATCATCTTGGGCTGGATGTTGTTGAAGTCTTCGGTGGTGCTGAGGGTCTTGTGCAGGCCCACGGTTTCGAGGACTTTGCGGAGGTCAAAGCTGCATTTGTGGTCCCAACGGGGCAGCTGGATCTGCACTGTCTCTAGCGGCGCGGCATCGAAGGCGTCCGCGATTTCCGTGAGCTGTGTAGCGGTGACGGCAGCGGAGGCGGGGCGGGAACCGGTCCCGGCGTTGGCTGCAGCATCCGGCAAAACGAGGCGCAGGACGAAACCATCGGCGTAGGGAAGGTCCACCCCGCGCCAGCCTGGCCCTTCCGCGTACTTCATCTGAAGCATGCTGTGCATGGCGGGCGCCTCGATTTCCTCGCCGGATGCCGTTCTGAAGGGCAGGTCCGAGGTCTCGCCCGGGTCAAACGGCACGCTCCACGCGGACGCGAAGTACAGGGAATTGAGCAGACTGAACGTGTTCCGGCGATCGTATTCGGCGGGGGCTTCCTTGATCCGGCCGCCCGTGTTCCTGTTCACCCAGGAATCAATGGCGGGCTTCGTTGCACCCTCATCGCTGAAGTCCACGGGATACACACCGGTTCCGTAGTGCCGGGCAAGAGTGTCCAGGAAGGACTCCCCGGTGGGCACGTCCTTATCCACGAACAATCCGTTGGCGCTGTGCATGACGGGTTTCCGCGGCGGGTTGTCCTCGTCCACGGCCCCGGGGTCGCCGTCGAACTTCCCAAGCGCAGCGAGAACCGCGTTCATGGCCTCATCGCGGTTCGCCGCGGGGAGCTGCAGGACGCTGTCCATCTCGGCCGCCGTCTCGCCGGAAGCGCCAGCGCGAAGCATCGCGAGGGCAACCAGGAGGCTCGCGGGCGAGGACACCACGTTCCCGTTGGCACCGTCGCCGCCGTCAGCCATCAGGGCCTCGCCGAGCCCGAAAGCGGAAGCCCGGAAGGAGCGAAGCTCAGCGGGATAAGCGGCGCGGTCAACCGAAACCCGCTCCACGCCGTCGGCCTTCAGGAGCTCTGGAGACGAAGCCGCACACCCTGTCAGCGCCACAAGCGCCCCTGCAGCCGCGATGCTGGCCATGCGGAATGTCTTCATTGCTCCCCCTTTTACCTGCATTTGACGGGATCCCGCCCATCTCCCTTCAGTCAACCAGCCTGACCCCGCCAGTTCGATGCCTGCCGGGTCACGGTTCGCCGTCGGTTTGGTCTCGCCTGCTCCGACGCTCTCTCACTTTTCGCAACGATTTCGCCAACGCTCTCTCAGATCCCGCCGCGGCGTATCCTCGAGACATGCCGGAAGCGGAGTAGAGGCGGTTCCGTCGGGACCTGGAGGGATGGAGGAACGATGCATGGCAAACCATTTCAACAGCGTTGACGAATACATTGCGTCGTTCCCCGTCGAGGTGCAGGGCACCCTCCAGGAGATCCGGCGCCGGTGTTCCGCTGCCGTGCCGGGTTCCGGCGAAGAGATCAGCTACGGCATCCCGACCATCACCCTGGACGGGAAGTATGTGGTGTATTTCGCGGGGTGGGCACACCATATTTCCGTGTATCCAGTGCCGGCCGGAGACGCTGACTTCGAAGCTGAAATCACCCCGTACCGGTCAGCCAAGGGAACGCTGAAATTCCCCTTGGGCAAGCCCATACCGTACGGACTCATCGAAAAGACGGCGGCGCTGCTGGCGGCCGAGCGCCGCGGGCGGTGACCACCGCCGCGCGGCAGCCGCCGTCGAAGGCGAACGACGGCGGCAGCACCGTCGTCGTCCGCTGCTGAACCTAACGCCGCGGGATGTTGCGCAGGTTGCTCCGCGCCATGCTCACGGCCTCGCCGGCGCCGCGGTTGAGGACGACTTTCGACATGGCGGTCGCGAAGCCAAGGACCTGCGAACCGGTGATCTTCGGCGGAATGGACAGCGCCTTGGGATCCGTGATGAGTTCAACCAGCGACGGTCCCGGATGCGCGAAGGCTTCGCGGTAGGCGTCCTCGATCCGCGCCGGATCGGTGACGCGGACGGAGTGGAAGCCGAGCGCCCGGGCGACGGCGGCGTAGTCAGCGTCGGGCACGTCCACGCCGAAATCGGGCAGCCCGTCCACGAGCATTTCAAGTTTGACCATGCCTAGGGTGGAGTTGTTAAAGACCACCACGTTCACCGGTAAACGATGCGCTGCAACGGTGATGAGCTCTCCAAGCAGCATGGACAGGCCGCCGTCGCCCGAGACCGAGATGACCTGCCGTCCGGGGTAGGCAAGTTGGGCGCCAATCGCGTGCGGGAGGGCGTTGGCCATCGAGCCGTGCAGGTACGAGCCGATCAACCGGCGCGTGCCCAGCGGATTGATGTAGCGGGCGGTCCAGACGTTGCACATCCCGGTGTCCGCGGTGAAAATGGCGTCCTCCGCCGCCACCTGGTCCAGGAGGGAAGCCGCGTACTCCGGGTGGATCGGCTGCTTCTTTTCCACCTTGCGGGTGTAGGCCCCCACTGCCTTGTTCATGAGCCGGTCATGCTTCTTGAGCATCTGGTTGAGGAAGCGGCGGCTCTTCTTCCGGGTGATCAAGGGCGTCAGTGCGGTGAGCGTGGGCAGCACGTCGCCATGGACGGCGACGTCGACGTCGGTCCGCCGGCCAAGCTTGTGGGCAGCGCGGTCCACTTGGGCGGTGCGGGTACCTGGAAGGAACTGGTCATAGGGAAAATCTGTGCCGAGCAGGATCAGCAGGTCCGCGTCCTCAATTCCCTCGGCCGCGGCGCCATAGCCCAGCAGCCCGGTCATCCCGATGTCGTACGGGTTGTCGTACTGCATGAAGTCCTTGCCCCGCAGCGAGTGGCCTATCGGGGCGCCCACTAACTCCGCGAGGGCGACGACTTCGTCGTGGGCGCCCTGCGTTCCTGCGCCCGCAAAGATGGCAACCTTGTCCGCCGCGTTGATGGCATCGGCGAGCTCCCGGACGCTTTGCGGGGCCGGGGTGAGGGTGGCGGGCCGGAAAACAGCGGGCAGCGGAGTTTCGCCCGTCGCTTCGAGCCCGGCGATATCGCCGGGAAGGGTCACGACGGCGACGCCCCCTAACGCGACAGCGTGCTGGATCGCGCTGTGCATCACCCGGGGCGCCTGTTCCGCTGTGCTCACCAGTTCCGAGTACACGGAGCATTCGTTGAAAATCCGGTCGGGATGGGTTTCCTGGAAGAAGCCGCTGCCGATCTGTTTGCTCGGGATATGCGAAGCGATGGCCAGAACGGGCGCTCCGGAGCGGTTCGCGTCGTACAGCCCGTTGATCAAGTGAAGATTGCCGGGACCGCAGGAGCCGGCGCAGACTGCAAGCCGGCCGGTCAGTTGGGCTTCCGCAGCGGCGGCGAACGCGGCGGCCTCTTCATGCCGGACATGGATCCAGTCGATTCCGCCATTGGTCGCGCCGCCGGTCTTCCGCACGGCATCGACAATCGGGTTGAGACTGTCCCCCACGATCCCGTAAATTCGCTGCACTCCGGCAGCCTGAAGTTGTTCGATGAGCTGGGTGGCGAGTTCCTTGGCCATGAGTGCACACTTCCGCGATCAGGTTGATGAGCTGACAGGGCCCAATATAGTCCGCCCAGCTTGGGGCGCCCCGCAGGAAGCGAGAGAGCGTCCGCCGACAACCCGCAGGACGTGAGAGAGCGTCCGCCGACAACCCGCAGGACGTGAGAGAGCGTCACAGGGGCCGGGCGGGGCAGCGCCCAGGACCGTGCGCGCGCTAGCTCCCGGAGTGCGCCTGCAGGAACGAGTACACCTCGGTCTCGTCCACGCCCGGGAAAGCACCCGGGGGCATGGCCGCCAGCAGGTGCGAGTGTGCCCGGGCGGACGGCCAGGCGTTGCCCGCCCATTCCGACGCCAACGCGGCCGGCGGACGCTTGCAGCAGTTCTCGTCCGGGCATGTGGACTTGGATCGCTCGGTGGTGTCACGCCCGCGGAACCATTTCACGTGCGCGTACGGCACGCCCACGGAGAGGGAAAATTCACCATTGGCTGAGCGTTCCGTCCGGGCTGTGCACCAGTAGGTCCCGGCCGGAGTGTCTGTGTACTGGTTGTAGGCACTGAACTTGTCGGCCACATCGAAGACCACCCTGCTGGTCCAGTTCCTGCACGAGAACTGGCCCTCAATGGCGCCTGTATGGTCGTGCGGGAACGTCACGCCGTCGTTCTCGTACGCCTTGTAGATGATTCCGCTCTTGTGCGTCTTCTGGAAGTGCGTGCGGATGTCCAAGTGCTGGGTGGCCAGATTGGTGAACCGGTGGGCGGCTGTTTCATAGGACACCGCGAAAGCGTCCCGGATGTCCTCCACAGCTATTTCCTTGGCTAGCTTCGCCTTCTGCAGGAATTCCACGGTGGCCTGCTCGGGAAGGAGCAGGGCCGCCGCGAAATAGTTGGTGGCCACCCGCTGCATCAGGAAATCCCCGTAGTTGGTGGGGGTCTGGTGGCCCAGGACGTAGTGGCCCAACGCCTGCAGGAGCACGGAGCGGGGATCGTGGTCCGAGCGCTCATTCTGCGTCAGATAAATTCGGTGGTTCTTAAGATCCGTCACTGAACGCGTGGAATGCGGCAGGTCGCCAACGTGGTGCAGGGAGAAGCCGAGGTGCCCGGCGATGTCGGCGATCACGTGATGCGAAAGCGGGCCGCTGGTGTGCCCCACGGACGCCAGGACCTTTTGGGCCTCGGCCTCGTACTCGGGGAAATAGTTGTTCCGCTCGCGCATCATGGCCCGCAGTTCACCGTTGGCGCGGCGGGCTTCTTCGGGCGTCGCAATCTGCTCATTCAGCTTGCGCTCCAGCTCGTGCTGGAGTCCCACCATGGACTCCAGCACATCCATGGGAAGGCGCGAACTGATGCGGATTTTGGGCAGGTTCAGGGACTCGTAGATCGGGCTGCGCTGGTAGCGTTCCAGCTCGATCTCCAGCGCCGCCCGGCGGTTGGGCGGCTCTGCCCCCAGCAGCTGGTCGATGGTGACGCCCAGCGCCGCCGCAAGCTGCTGCAGCAGGCCCAGTTTGGGTTCCCGCTTGCCGTTTTCGATCAGGCTCAGCTGGCTGGGGGCCGTCCCGACGGCGGCACTGAGGTCATCGAGGGTCTTCCCTGCCGCTTTGCGCAAGTGCCGGACGCGGCGGCCCAGGCTGATGACGTCGACGTCCGGCGCGGCGGGGGACGGCGGCGATTCGGCTTGGCGGCTCCAGCTGGTTGTGTGCATTTCTTGAGCTTACGCGAAGAAGTGCATTTCTTTCCATGGTTTTCCTCTAGTAACCCCTTCGAAAGTGCAGAAAAGTGGGGAACACGGAAAGAAACACCGCACCGAGCCAGCCGGCCCCGACTGCAAAGACGCAGGACGGGCCGGCTTCCGGAGCACAAACTAGGAGACAAAGATGACTGCAGCATTTGAGCCCACCCAGCAGACGCCCGAAGAGCAGGCCGCCGCACTGGAGCTCGAGTGGGCCGCCAACCCCCGCTGGGAAGGTGTGACCCGTGACTACAAGGCTTCCGACGTCGTCCGCCTCCGCGGCCGCGTCTCTGAAGAGCACACGCTGGCCCGCCGCGGCTCCGAAAAGCTGTGGAAGCAGCTGACCGAGGAGCACAAGGAAGGCAGGTACACCAACGCTCTGGGCGCCCTGACCGGCAACCAGGCGGTGCAGCAGGTCAAGGCCGGCCTCCGCGCCATCTACCTCTCCGGCTGGCAGGTGGCCGCCGACGCCAACAACTCCGGCCACACCTACCCGGACCAGTCGCTCTACCCGGCCAACTCGGTCCCCACGGTTGTGCGCCGCATCAACAACGCCCTGCTCCGGGCCGACCAGATCGAGTTCTCCGAGGGCATCCAGACGGTCGAGGACTGGATGGTGCCGATCGTCGCCGACGCCGAGGCCGGCTTTGGCGGCCCGCTGAACGCCTACGAACTCATGAAGTCCATGATCCAGGCCGGCGCCTCGGGCGTTCACTGGGAGGACCAGCTCGCGTCGGAGAAGAAGTGCGGCCACCTGGGCGGAAAGGTGCTCATCCCCACCCAGCAGCACGTCCGCACGCTGAACGCGGCCCGCCTGGCCGCCGACGTCGCCGGCACCCCGTCCGTCGTCATTGCCCGCACCGACGCCGAGGCGGCAACCCTGATCACCTCCGACGTCGACGAGCGCGACCAGGAGTTCATCCTCCGCGAAGGGGGACAGCCGGTCCGCACCCCGGAAGGCTTCTACAAGGTCCGCAACGGCATCGAACCCTGCATCGCCCGCGCCAAGGCCTACGCCCCGCACTCTGACCTCATCTGGATGGAAACGGGCACCCCGGACCTGGAACTGGCGCGCAAGTTCGCCGAGGCCGTCAAGGCCGAGTTCCCGGACCAGATGCTTTCCTACAACTGCTCGCCGTCGTTCAACTGGCGCAAGCACCTGGACGACGCCACGATCGCCAAGTTCCAGCGTGAACTCGGCGCCATGGGCTTCACGTTCCAGTTCATCACCCTGGCCGGCTTCCACGCCCTGAACTACTCGATGTTCGACCTCGCCCACGGCTACGCCCGTGAAGGCATGAGCGCCTACGTCGAGCTGCAGGAGAAGGAATTCGCCTCCGAGACCCGCGGCTACACCGCGACCAAGCACCAGCGCGAAGTCGGCACCGGCTACTTCGACGACATCGCAACTGCGCTCAACCCGAACGCATCCACCCTGGCCTTGGTGGGATCCACCGAAGAAGGCCAGTTCCACTAGCACTCGTTCGACGGCGGACTTGTCACTTCCGGCCTTCGGACCGGCAATACTCTGCCTGCTATTCCCCATGCCCGGGTCCGACCTCGCTGAGCGAGGACGGACCCGGGCACAGGGCCCCTTTTACGCAGGCTGCCGCAACACCGACACCTTCGGCCTGGTGAGGACCGCACCTGGGTGCGTGTCGCCGTCGTTCTTCCTATTTAGGAGCAATTGAGATGAACAGCTTCACTGACAACTTCACTATCAACGGGATTACGTTGACCGCGCAGCCGATTTGCCGGCAGGGCGAGGTTCTTACTCCGGATGCTTTGGCGTTCGTCGCCAAGCTTCACAAGGCGACCACCGGGCGGCGTGAGGAGCTGCTGCGGGCCCGCAAGGCACGGCGGGAGGACATCGCAGGGGGCCAGGATCCGCGCTTCCTCCGCGAGACCGAGTCCATCCGCAACGATCCCCACTGGCGGGTTGCTCCCCCGGCGCCGGGCCTGGAGGACCGCCGCGTCGAAATCACCGGCCCGGTGGACAAGAAAATGACCATCAACGCGCTGAACTCGGGCGCCAAGGTCTGGCTCGCGGACATGGAAGATTCCTCCACGCCGTCGTGGCGCAACGTCATCCAGGGGCAGCTGAACCTCACGGATGCCCTGGAACGCCGCATCGACTTCACATCACCGGAAGGCAAGGAATACAAGCTCCGCGCCGCCGAGGATCTGCCCACCATCGTGGTGCGTCCCCGCGGCTGGCACCTGCCCGAGAAGCACATGCTCATCAACGGCACGCCAATTGCCGGCGGCATCGTGGACTTCGGCCTGTACTTCTTCCACAACGCCCGCCGCCTCCTGGCCCAGGGCAAGGGTCCCTACTTCTACCTGCCCAAGATCGAGAACCACCTCGAAGCCCGGCTGTGGAACGACATCTTCATCCTGGCCCAGGACCTGCTCGGTATTCCGCAGGGCACCATCCGCGCCACGGTGCTGATCGAAACCATCACGGCATCCTTTGAGATGGAGGAGATCCTCTACGAACTGCGGGACCACGCCTCGGGCCTGAACGCCGGCCGCTGGGACTACATCTTCTCGCTCATCAAGAACTTCCGCACACGTGGCCCCCGCTTCGTCCTGCCGGATCGTGGCCAGGTGACCATGACCGCACCGTTCATGCGGGCCTACACCGAACAGCTGGTGCGCGCCTGCCACAAGCGCGGCGCCATGGCGATCGGCGGAATGGCCGCAGCCGTTCCCAACCGCAAGGACGAGGCCGCCAACGCCAACGCCTTCGAAAAGGTCCGCGCGGACAAGACTCGCGAGGCCGCCGACGGCTTCGACGGATCCTGGGTGGCACACCCGGACCTGGTTCCGGTGTGCCGCGAGGTGTTCGACGGCGTCCTCGGCGACCGCCCCAACCAGCTGGACCGCCTGCGCGAGGACGTCATCCCCGACGACCGCGCCCTGATCAACGTGGCCGCGACCCAGGGCACGATCACGGAGCAGGGCATCCGGAACAACATCGAAGTCGGGATCCGCTACATCGAATCCTGGCTGCGCGGCAACGGCGCCGTGGCCATCCACAACCTGATGGAGGACGCCGCCACCGCGGAAATCTCCCGCTCGCAGCTGTGGCAGTGGATCTACTCCCGCGCCATCACTGACCACGGCGAGATCATCACGAAGCAGTGGGTTGAGGACATGCTGGACGAGGAGTTCGCCGCACTGGAACGCTTCGACGGAGACCGCTTTGCTGACGCCCGCGACATCTTTGAGGAAGTCACGCTCAGCGACAAGTTCCCCAGCTTCCTCACCGTTCCGGCGTACGCCCGGTACCTGCATGAGGCCCGCCAGGGCGTGGACGCCACGGCCGAAGCGATCGAGGACGAACTCGTAGCCGCCTAGAGATCTCCGTCCGCCGGGCTGCCACGCCTCCGCAACAGCACCCCCGAAATCCGGGGAGGCAGCCCGGCAACGGAACCACCTTCCAGCGCGAACGAACACTTGAGGCCCCATTTCCACGGGGCGGTTTCTAGGGGTCGTTGCAACACCTGTTGGTTAGGTGGTTAGTAGTAAAGCACGTAAACGCTCGGCTGGGGTTTCCCAGCCGAGCGTTTTACGTGGCCGGCCGTTGAGTTTCTGAGCGACGAGTTCGAGGTCTTCG
>NZ_CAKKLY010000053.1 GCF_918698095.1 Arthrobacter sp. Bi83 | reverse complement strand
TGGCAAACCGTTGACCGGACACAGGGATGCGGTGACGAGTGTTGCGTTCAGCCCCGATGGGCACCGGATCGTTTCCGGCAGTACCGATGGCACGATAAGGCGTTGGGAGGCGGAGACGGGCCGGGCCCTTGGCAAACCGTTGACCGGACACAGGGATGCGGTGACGAGTGTTGCGTTCAGCCCCGACGGGCACCGGATCGTTTCCGGCAGTACCGATGGCACGGTGAGGCGTTGGGAGGCGGAAACGGGCCGGGCCCTCGGCGAGCCGTTGACCGGACACAAGGATGCGGTGACGAGTGTTGCGTTCAGCCCCGACGGGCACCGGATCGTTTCCGGCAGTACCGATGGCACAGTGGAGCGTTGGGACGCGGAAACGGGCCAGTCCCTTGGTAAGCCGATGACCGGGCACTTGAATGGGGTGTACAGCGTGGCGTTTAGCCCGGACGGGCTCCGCATCAGCACGGGGGGTAACGACGGCACGGTGCGGCTGTGGGACGCGGAAACGGGTCAGCCCCTCGTTGGACCGATGACCGGACACGAGGGCCCGGTGTACAGCGTGGCGTTTAGCCCCGACGGCCGCCGAGTCGCCTCCGGGAGCGACGACAGCACAGTGAGGCTGTGGCCCGCACCCCAGACCCCGTCCGACACATTGTGTACCAAACTTTCCCAGAACATCAGCCACAAACAGTGGCGTGAGTGGGTGTCTCCGGGCATGGACTACATCGAGGTCTGCCCCGGCCTTACCGTTCCTCCGGACACGCCAGGCAACCGTCGGAAAAAGACTACCCCAAGCCAAGATTGAAACCAGGCGGAAGCAAATTCACCCTGGGCAGAACGTGGTCAGAGGGCGAAGGTATAAGCGGAATATCCGCCCATATTGCTCTGGCCGATGCACAGTGCTACAACGGAGGCACGACTCCGAGTATGAAAGATGCTGTGGGTCAAGTTGAGGAGCAGATTGCATTGCAGGCTCCACTTCATCACGAGGATGTGCGTGGTGGCCCGGGCCTTGGTACGGCGAATGGCGACTCCTTCCGCCCTCTGGCCAGCAGAGGGCCTTGCCAAATTGACCCAAGGGCTGGCTTGGGACGGAAGTGCAAATGACTACGCGACAACTCACTTCTGTAATCGGGGTGACGACGGGCTTCGTAATCCTAGTCTTGGTCTGCGTCGATTGGTCACCCACAGCCCTACAGGACCCTGCTCGAACCCTAGGTTTAAATGCCCAAGGGGTACTCCGGTGGGGGGAGAATCCGAACCGGACTCCGTTTACAGTTTTTGAACTGACACTGTTCTTGGGCGTGGGCTTAGCATTCGTTCTGGCTGGTGTGACGGCGTGGCGGAGCCGGCCTTCCCGGAATCCGGGGCTGCTGTTGGTTGTGGCGGGTTGGCTTTGGCTGGCGTCCGGGATTCGCCGTTCCAGCGACCCGGTGGCGTTTACGCTCGGTGTAACGCTTACGCTGATGTATCAGCCTCCCTTGCTGCAGTTGGCGCTCAGCTTTCCGTCAGGAACGCTGCGCAGTCGAGCTGAAAAAACTGCCGTAGCGTTCTTCTACACTTCTTGGCTGTTTGCCCCCGTACCAGGCTGGGCCTTCTTCGATCCTCGCCTCCATGTCACGGCGGGGGAGTCCACGTCCCGCAATCTGTTGCTTCTTTGGGACAGCCCGTCCCTCATGACCGCGCTCGGGAACGCAATCCGCATATTGCAGATCTCGGTGGGAGTCGCGATCGTAACGGTCCTGATCGCCCGTTGGCGCGCGGGGACAAAGGCCTACCGTTCGGCATTCCTGCCGCTATGGCTTGCCGTAATCGTAAAAACAGCGGCCACCGTGTGGGTGTCCCTCGCCGTGATCCAACTGTCTGGATCTCTGTCCTCAGAAGCGTTGCTCTGGCAATATCCCGCGACCTCAATTGTGCCGCTGGCCGTATTATTTGGTCTGTGGCGCTACCGTTTCGCGCGTGGCACATTGGGTGATCTCATGGTGGAAGTCGGCTCAGCCCCGGTTAGCGACAGACTAATCGGCGCGCTTCGGCGATCAGTCCACGACCCCACCCTCACTTTGCTGCGTTGGTGGCCCGATCAGGCGTCCTTTGTTGACAGCAAGGGAGTTCCCCAGACGTTGCCGGATGGTTCAACCGGACGCGCCTCCATGGTCTTGGAACGCCACGGAACACCAGTAGGGGCCCTGGTTTTTGACGAAGCCCTCCAGGACCAGCCGCAATTGTTGGCCGCCGTGCGCGGCGCAACGTCGCTGGCCTTGGAAAACCAGCAGATGGAGCAACAGCTCCGGGACCAACTCATTGAGGTCCGTCGCTCCAGGGAGCGAATCGTAACGGCTGGCGACTCCCGGCGTCGTCAGCTTGAACGGGATCTTCACGACGGAGCTCAGCAACGCCTGGTCGCCGTGTCGATGGAGCTGGCGCGGGCCCAGCGTACGACGGATTCGCTGGAGGTACAAAGCCTAGTCGGGCAGGCAAGGGCCGAGCTTTTGGATGCACTGGACGAGTTGCGCGAATTGGCGAGAGGCGTGTACCCCCCCTCGCTTCGGGAGAGGGGACTGGCTGGCTCCCTGACCGCGTTAGCGGAGCGATCGTCGCTGCCCATGGAACTGGATCTCAGGACGAACAATGGGCTTCCGGCTCACGTGGAGCTGGCTGCCTACTTCATCTGCGCAGAAGCCGTCACCAACGCTACGAAGCACGCCAGGGCGGCCTGGGTGCGAATCTGCATCGACGGAAACGAAAAGGAGTTGCGAATCGAGATCGTAGACAACGGAATTGGTGGTGCCCTGCCGGGACCCGACGGCGGGCTGCTGGGGATTGCGGACCGAGCAGCGGCACTGGGAGGCCTATTGTCCATCGACAGCCCTGAAGGCAGAGGGACGACGATACTTGTCGTCCTTCCCTTCTCCACGGACCCGGAAGGCGACCTGCCATGACGCTGCGTGTTGCCATCGCTGAAGACTCGGCATTACTGCGCCGGGGATTGTCCGCCCTGTTGCAGTCCGAAGGTCTAGAAGTCGTAGCTGAGGCTGCCGATGGCCCGCATCTGCTGGAAGCGATTGACAAACGTGGGGCCGACGTAGCTGTGGTGGACATCCGGATGCCACCCAGTTACACCGTTGAAGGCATCCAGGCCGCCGAAACCATAAAAAGCAGACACCCCGAGATCGGCGTTCTCCTACTGTCCCAGTATGTGGAAACGGAAAACGCGATGTCCCTATTGAAGAATGGGGCCAAAGGCTTGGGCTACCTGCTTAAAGAGCGGGTGTCAGATGTTGACGAATTCATTGACGCCCTGCATCGCGTTGCTGCGGGGGGAACGGCCATCGATCCGGAGCTTGTTACACGACTGGTGGCCCGTCCACATAAAGGTCACGATCGAGGCGACGACCTTACGAGCCGGGAGAAGAGCGTCCTTGAGTTAATGGCCGAAGGGCGCACCAACCAGGCAATAGGGAAGTCGCTCTTCTTAGGTGAGCGGACCGTAGAGGCCCATATTCGGAGCATTTTCCTTAAGCTCGAGTTGAGGCCCGAGCCCGAGGACCACAGACGTGTGCTTGCCGTCCTCACGTACCTTCGAGGAGTCGGATCGGGCCGGATTTCTGGATAGCCGGCCGGGGCCGCGGTTCCTGCCCGATGTGCGGCATGGTTAGGCAGCTATCGCTGCCTCCGCTGACGCGTCGTTGGTTGCCGCACTGGCCATCTCGGCTGCCTCCAGCGGGGCTAGGAGGAGCGCCCGCTGGGTTGCGGACAGCGTCTGTGGAAAGGCGAGCGCAAGATGGGCCAAATGCAGTGCGGCAACGATGTAGTGCGTGCCCGATGTCCCTCCCAGCGACCGCGCTACGCTCGCCCTGATGCGTTCCAGGCTCAACGTATTCCCCTGATTGGCCAGTGCCAGGCGCGCGAGCATGTGCTCCGGATGCCTCTGGACCTTCCTGTCCATTTCTGCTGCAGCCTGAAGCTGTGTTCTGGTCCAGTGACGATCCAAGAGCTGGGCGGGGTCCTCTGCCCCCGTGCGATGTGCTCGGTGGATGGTGCTCACCGATTCAGGCGTGGACAACATTGACGTACTCCTTAGGACTGCTGAGGGGTGGCAACGGAACTTGTAGGTTGATCTGTGCCGCCTGGCTTAAGTCCATACTGCTTCGCGCGTACGGGTCCAGCATCCGTGCCAGCACGCATTCTGGCCGGAGACAGACGACGCATGTCTGTCTCTAGCGTCGCCGCCCCCCTCCCGAACGGGCCCAGGCAGGTGTCACACCCGTGGTAGAAGGCACTCGTGATCCCGCCGCCAGCAGTTTGTCCCTTCAACCTGCGGTGCCGAACCGGCCGAGTGCCTAGCCGGTCGCGGTTTTTGCATCGCGCGCTGCACCGTTGAGAGCATCGGCAGCCCTTATCAGGGTGAGGTGTGAGAACGCCTGCGGATAATTACCTGCCATGCGGTGGCTGCTTGTGTCGTATTCCTCGCTCAATAACCCCAAGTCATTCCCGTAGCCGATGAGCCTGTCCATAAGCGTCTTCGCTTCAGCAATCCGGCCCGTCCGCGCATACTGCTCTACCAGCCAGAAAGAGCACGCCATGAAGGGGTGTTCCCCCGGCTCGAGACCGTCCAGGCAGGCTTCCGTGCGGTAGCGCATCAGCAGGCCGGCCTCGTCAAGCAGGTCACGTTCCAGACGGGACACCGTCCCGAGAATTCTTTCGTCGTCGTAAGCCAGAAAGCCCACCTGTGGCAGAACAAGAAGGGATGCGTCTACCTCTGTGCCCCCATACGTCTGGGTAAACGAGTTAATTGTACTGTTGAAACCTTGCTCCAAGATTTCGGTGCGGAGCCCGTCCCTGATCTCCGCCCATCGCCCGACCGGACCGTCAAGACCGTATTCCTGGACAGCTCGCACTCCGCACTCCATTGCGGCCCACATCATCACACGGGAATGAGTGAAGTCCCGTTTCTCGCCCCGCATCTCCCAGATACCGTGGTCCTTGCGTTCGATGTTGTTCTCTACGAAGAGAAGGATGTTTCGTTGGAGAGGCCAGGAGAAGTGGTCTTCATGCACGCCTTGGTTGCGGAGCTTTGCCAGCGCAACCATGACTTCACCCACAACGTCACCTTGGTATTGGTCGACAGCACCGTTACCAACCCGCACAGGGGCGGAGCCGTTATAGCCCGGCAAGTGACTCAGGACGCGCTCGTGCAGTTCGCGCTCACCGGCTATTCCATACATGATTTGCAGATCATGGGGATCGCCGGCGATAGCCCGAAGAAGCCAGTTCCTCCAGTACAGAGCCTCCTGTTGGAAGCCATGGGTCATCATGGCTTCCAACGTTAGGGCGGCGTCCCGGAGCCAACAATAGCGATAATCCCAGTTACGTTCGCCACCGAACTGTTCCGGCAGCGAGGTGGTGGGTGCGGCCACAATTCCGCCGGTCTTCTCGTGAGTTAGTGCGCGCAAGACGAGCAGTGAGCGTTCTACTTCCGTGTCATAGTTCCCTTGGGGAAGGTAATTGCTCGACCAGCTTGTCCAGTACCTGCTGGTGGCTTTCAGCGCCCGGCCGACGTCGAGTGCCGGCGGCGGCATACTATGGGATGAAAATGAATGAAGTTGCAGGTCGAAAGTCTGGCCGGCTTCCACCTTGAACTCACCTACGTGCGAATAATCAGGCCCGGCCTGGGGGAGACCATCCGCTCGTAGCATCACAGCCTGCGGGCCGGCGACCGCTAGCAACGCCTCTCCGTCGTCGTCGTGAATCCGACGGACCCAGGGCACGATTTTTCCGTAGCCGAACCGCAGCTCCAATTCTTGGCGCATCAGGACCTGCCCAGTGACCCCTTGTATCCTGCGGATCAAAGAATTGCCTCTTCCACCGATCGGCATGAATTCAGTGACTAGGACTTCCCCGCTTCCGGTCCTCCAACGCGTCTCCAATATGAAAGTGGAGGGCCTGTACCGGCGGTCTACTTCGGCAATACGGGAGATTAGCCCGTCCTCATGAGCTGGTGCGAGTAGCCAACGACCATGATCGTTGGTCCCAACCAAGGCTCCGAAAACCGACTCAGAGTCGAACCGTGGCAGACAGAGCCAGTCGATACTGCCTTCGCGTGAGATCAAGGCGCCGGTGCGAAGGTCTGATAAAAAACCGTAGTCCTCGATCCGTGAGGTCATGTTCCTAACTCAACCACATCCAACAGCGCGTCGCAGCACGGTTGCAGACATAAAAGCTCGACTCATTGTAGAGATGCAAGTTGCATGCGGGCCGACCGTTTCGGATTGCGCTTCGGGGCCCGTGAGCAGCGGTGTCCGCCCGCGGTGCCGCCAGGCCGCTCCTCTTCGAACTGGTGAAGGCACCTGCTGCTTACATCATGCTCATAGTCTCGGGTTATCGGCAGAAACCGCTCCAGTAGTAAACATGAAGATCCGCCCCCAGCCTGGAGTCAGTCTGTATGGACAACAAGCGGCAGAGGCGGCGGCTGGGCCGCGCCATCCGAGCGGACGTCCGGGACGAGATCAAGGTAGGGCAGGCGCCCAAGAAGGCGCGAGCGGCAAGGCTGCAGGAGATCCGAGATAAGCGCTACCGCGCCAGGCCCAACACGTTAGTCGACTGGACGCTCTGCGGCGACAGGTTTGAAACAACGAGGGCACCCACGCCGATGCCAGGCGCCCCATCCTGAGGGTCAGAAGCTCGGAATGGCGCCAGCTACTGCCCTTTACGGCAATGGGACCTGTGGAGCCGGAACTGCTCCGTGCTTGACCTACGGCGCGGAAAACAGCCTAGAAAGTTGGAGCACGCGCCCGGCCGGCAAACACGTGGAAGCGGCGCCACAAACTTCCAATTACATGGATCATTATGATTCAGTTCGCTGGCAAAGTGTCGGGCGGCATTCCGCAGATTTGCTCTTGGAAGTTCTTCCAGATAGCTCTGCGCCTCACATCTTCTTCAGGGGTACTCGTGCAGGGGGCGCGGTTGTGAGGTTCTACGGTAGCGTGGCCGTTTTCTAACTTAGGTGGCCCGGGCTGATGTCGGGGTCTCGGGCACCGAAGTACTTTGCCCGTGAATCCGAGGGCCCAGTAGGCGTGCAGAACGTAAGGATCTCCTGATCTAACCCGATCGTTCCGGCTGAAGGAAAGGCTGCCCAGGCTCACGCCCGCGGCGACCAGGGCGGCACTGACCTGAATCCGGCCCAGCGGGTAGGCCTACCCCGTGGGCAGCTTGTCCCGGTCGTAGCGCTGCCACGGTTCTTCTTCTGTCATTCCTGCATCGTAGACGCCGCGGCGGACGCCAGTACCTTGCCTTGGTGGACTGCGTTGGGCGTGTGAGGATGTGCCGATGGGGCATAAGAGGCAGTCACGGAAGAAAATTCTGTCCAGGCTTGAGCAGTCAATGGCTCAGCTGCAGCCGGTCAGTATTGCCCGTTCCTTCAAGAAGGGCACGGAACGGCACGGCGTGGTCCAGGAGATAGGCGATGAGTGGATGCTGATGGCATCGATCCGGGATGGCGGCTACCTCAATGGGTACATGGCCCTCCGGCCTAGGTATGGCCCGGACGCAGCCGGCCGCGGTGCGCAATGTCTAGCCCTAGCGCACCGCCGCCGGCACCTACTCCGGTCTTCCCTGCCGTCAGTCCTTGCGGCGGGGGAGTACGAGAAGGGCATCACCCACGGGTCGCTCACCGGCCGCGTCGGAGGGCGAGTTCACGACCTTCCCGCCGACGACCATGGTGGTCGATCCGCCGCCGTCCATGTTGATGGCATCGACCATTCCCAAGGAACGGGCAACATCGGCCGATTCCTTGATGCTCAGCCCGAGTGCCGTCGTCTGCCGTCCATCGGCGGTGACGATCAGCGTGCGCCCCTGGGCATCGACACCGGCGATCGTGCGGGGGTTGCGTTTGTGGACCCAGCCGTAATAGAAGCTGTTGCTGTCGCCGGCGTGGACCATGCCGTCTCGCTTTGCGGTGATCTTTTCCTGGCCGCCGGACACTAGCACCGGGCCACCATTGACGACGTCGGTCGAGGAACCGGCCTTCAGCGGCTTGCCCTGTTCGTTGATCAGATCCGTGTCGAGCTCGATCCGCGTGCCGACCTTGGCCACGCTCTTCAGGCGTTGCACGTCTGCCCCAATAGCCTGGAGTGTCCGCCCGTGCGCGGGAACTGCCATACCGCGGGAAGTGTTGACGGCGGTGACGGTGCCCCGTTCATCGAGGACAACTTCCAACCCCGGCCCTGAAGGCGTGGAGGCCGCGAACTCGGGCGTGAAGCCGACGATTTCGTCCGGATCAGTGCACGTCGCATCGTGCACGGGGAGCGAGGTTGGGGCGTCGTCGGTCCCGCCGCAGTTGCGGATCAGCCCCGGCACACGGTTCAGGCCGTCCACCGCCAACTTGGCCTTGCCAGGCGCCGTGACGGTGCCGTCCCAGTGCAGCCGCTGCACTGAGGAACGGTTCGTGGTGCCGTCAATCACGAGCGAAGGCCGGTCGCCGACAGGCTCGCTGAGGATTTTCCCGTTGGCGACGGCGGTCCCGGCCGGGTCGCCCGGGGCGCCGGCTTTGGGATCCAGCACGAAGTAACCGCCATTCGTGGCTGCCAGTGCGCCGTCCGCGGCGGCCAGAGCGCTGGTTGTTTCCCGGTCCTGGAGGTTGGGTCCGAAGCTCGAGCTGAGTTCGCCCCGGAACTTCTTGGGGTCGATAGTGAGGACTTCGAGCTTCCACGGGCCGCGGGTTTGTCCGCTGGTTTCGGCGTCGCCGTCCCAGCCGGTGTACAGCACTGAGGATGCGTAGCCGGCGGCCTTGATCTGTGCCACCGTGGCTGTGCCGTCAGCTTTGGATGGGAACTGCCCGGCTCGCACCCGGTATCCGAGGTCGCCGCCCGCATCTGCGAGCTGAGGGGACTGCACATGTTCGACGCGGGCCTGAATGCCTGCTGCCTGAAGCTTTGCTGCGACTGCCTGGGCGTGAACCTGGTCGGAAAGTGCTGATGCAGGGGCGTCCGGGTCGGGGGAGTTCGCGGGGATGGCGACCTCTGCCGTCCAGAAAAGGGAAGCGTCAGGGGCCCCGCGTGTGATGGAGGTCCTGGTCAGTCCGGGGGCCAGCGTGGTGTCAGCGCGCTTCTCGGGCAGATCCGAGGCGCCGAGATCCAGTTTGGCTGCACTGATCGGGGCGGTAGCTGGGCGTGAGGATACTGTCGGGGCTGCATTGACGGGGCCTACGGGGGTGAGGAAGGCTGCCGGGAGTCCCAGGGCCAGGGCAGCGATTGCAGCCCTGCTGACGTTTTGTTTGGGGAGAGTCATGCTGGGAAGTTATCGCGGTCCGCCCCTCCCGACGGCACTCAAACGGCGCTGTTCAGCGAGACTTGGCGAACCGTTCACGCGCCGTTTCACCTTCCAACGCCCCCGGCGACAGGGCATGCACGAGCGGACCTGCCCCCAGTCTTCGGATCTTTCCTGAGTCCCAAAGCTGAAGGCCACCTCCGCAGAGGTGGCCTTCAGCTTTGGTGTGGATGCCGGCGATGGGTGATCGGCGGTCGTCAGCCGGTCAGTGGTGGATTAGCCGTCCTCGTGGCCGGTCGAGCCGGCGGGGATGCCCGGCACGTTGTTCGGGCCATAGATCTTGGCGTCGCCCGGGTACGGGCTCTGCCAGTTGTGGGCCTGGTACCAGGTCCAGCGGTTGAACAGGTACGGGTTCGCGGAGTCTTCCTTCGCGCCTTCCCCGGTCAGGTGCTGCTGCTTGGACCAGGTGTCCCACTGTTCGGCGATGTCCTGCATCGGGGCCGGGACGGACGCTGCTTTGGCTGCACTGGTGTTCACCGCGGTGGCGGCTGCGCCGGTTTTGCCGAGCGTGTCGGTGCCGCAGGCTGGGGCGGTTTTGACGCCTTCGGTCAGCGGGACCTGGTTCGGGACCGCCTTGTACGGTGTCGGGTCGGCTTTGTTGGTGAAGGCGGCGAACATCGGGGTGGCGGCGGCGACCTTCTGGTTCAGCGGCTGGGCACCGAGGATCTGCTGGATGGTCCGCACCATGTTGATCTGTGAGTAGAACGTGCTGACGGTCTTGCCGTGTACCGCGTAGGGGCTGATGACCTGGACCGGGGCGCGGTGGCCGTCGACGTGGTCGGCGCCGTCCTGGCTGTCGTCCTCAGCGATGAAGATCGCGGAGTCCTTCCAGTACTTCGAGTGCGAGATCTCGTCGACGATCTTGCCTACGGCGAGGTCGTTGTCCGCGACCTGGGCCCGCGGGCCGGCGGTGCCACCGGTGTGGTCGCTGGACAGCCATGTCATCTGGAAGTTCTTCGGACCGTTCTTCTTGAAGTCCTGCTTCCAGGTCTCGTAGCGGTAGATGTCCGGCACCGAGGTGTCGAACGGCGCCGCGTTCGGGTCTGTGATCGCGTTGAGCGAGGGGATGTCCGAGCTGGCGTGCATCTGGAGCGAGGGGGTGAAGAGCTGGGACGGGTCGCCGCCGGCCATCGTGCTCGTTGCCGCGCAGTAGTACTGCTGCCAGGTCGCGCCGGCCGGCTTGCCCTCGCCGTACTCGAACTCCCCGTAGTTCCTTGCGGTCTTGCCCGCGGACTCGATTGCCGTCCAGAGGAAGCCGGAGCGCTGGTGGCCCAGGACGTCCTCTTCGGTGTCGTAGGAGCGGGTGTACTCACCTGCGCTGGTCTCGCTGTAGGCCGGGTTGTCGCCCTGCATCATCCAGTTGTGGCCCTCGGCCGAGTTCGTGCCGATGTCGTAGGTGTTGTCGTACAGGCCGAACTGGTTGGCCAGTGCGTGCTGGTTCGGGGTGACTGTCGCGCCGAACTGAGCGAGGGAGGCGTCGCCGTTGCCCTGCTTCATGTCGCCGTAGATCTGGTCGTAGGTGCGGTTCTCTTTGACGATCAGGAACACGTGCTTGATCGTCGACGGGTCTCCGATCCGCTTGGGCACGGCCACGGCCGGGATCTTGGCGGCGGCTGCGGCCGTCGATTCCTTCACGGAGCTGCTGTCCCAGCCGTTTTGCTTGAATACGGTCTCGGTGTGGTGCTGGATCTGTTCGTCGTTCGGCAGGGTGAATTTGGTGAGCGAGGCGGTGGTGGAGTGTGTGCCGTGACCGGTCGCGACCGTGGTGCCGGGGCCCTTGTTGAAGCTCAGCTCCGGGCCGCGCGCGTCGATGCCGCGGGTGTTGGTGACCACGATCTGGCCGTTCACGGCGGTGACGTTCTGCGGGAAGTAGTCGGTCGGCAGCAGGCCGATGTAACTGGCGGGGTCCTTCGGGTCCTTCTTGTTGACCTTGTAGACCGCAATCGCGTTCGCACGGCCCAGGGAGACCAGCAGGTGGTCCCCCTGCATCGTGATGGCGGTTGGCTCATAGCCCACCTGCGAGGAGGCCCACGGCTGGGTCGCGATGGTCTGCAGGACCTTGTTGCTCGCGGTGTCCACGACCGAGACGGTGTCGCTGTTGGTGTTCGCCACGTACAGGGTGGAGCCGTCCAGGTGCATCGCGGTCGGGTGCAGCTGGACGTCGATCGAGGAAACCGGAGCGGAGGTGTTCGCCGTGTCGATGACGCTGAGCGTGCCGGTCGTGGAGGTACCCAGGTACGTGTCCGCGGGAACCTGCGTGCCGTAGGAGCCCATCGTCGCCTCGCCCGCGGCAGCCTGGCGGCCTCCCTCGTTGGAAACGTACAGCCTGGTGCCGGCGAACTTCAGCTGGCGGGGGGCGATGCCGGTGTTGAAGGTTTGCTTGAGCGTTCCCGCGGCCGGGTCGATCGCCACGACGGTGTTCTGGCCGTTGACGGCCGCGTACAGGGTCGAGCCGTCCGGGGAGAACGCCATGCCGGCGGTCAGCGCCTTCTTGCCGTCAGCGGTCGGGACGCCGATCTTCGTGCCGGTGCCGAGCGAACCGTCGGCGTTGAAGGGGTAGCGGACGAGGCCCGTGGCGACCGGGGCGTAGAGGAACTTGCCGTCGGGGGAGAAGACCGGTCCTTCCTGGCCCACCGAACCGTCGGTGAGTTTCTGGTAGGCCGTGTCCGGGTAGCCCGCGTTGCTCGCCGCCGTCGCGAACGAGGCGGCCGCGAGGGTGCCCGCGGCAGCGACCGGCTTGTAGGTCTTGAGGTCAAATACCTGCAGGGCGACCGACCGGTCGGCGCTGGTCCCGACCAGATAGCGGCCATCGGGGCTCACGGTCGAGCCCATGATCTTGCCGAACGGCGTCATCAGACGGTCGCCGATGGGCTTGATCACCTGGTTCGAGGAGATCTGCTCCCCGTTCTCGTCCTGGGCTCCGACCTGCTGCTGGCCGAATGGGATGGTCGACGCGGCGGCGAGGCCGCCGCCCACCAGGGCAAGCATGCAGCTTGCGGCCACGATCGAGAGCGGTTTGCGAGCGAGTACGGCTGCCGACAGCCGACGCAGGCCGAAGTGACCGGGGGGTTGCTCGTTGGGGGATTTTTTGTTTGTTCTTGACTTACTTGTCATGCGGATGAACGTATGGATCTCAGCTTAATTCCCTTTGCTGCTCAGCTTAATTCCATCGCCGACTTTGGTGACGTTAAAGGTTCGCCCCGGCAACTACTGCCTACCGAGAACGCGTCGACACGGGCTTTTGCACGTTTGCTGATCTGGACAGAGACGTGGCCGCCGGTTACGAGCTCTGCCCGTGTCGAGAAACTCTCGAGGAGACGGGCGCAAGCACCGCGAAGCCCGCAAAGAAACGTCGCATCGCAGCAGCGGCAGGGATTAGGCCCTATCTGCAGGGTTTACGCCCGGACTTTCACATCCGAGGGTCCGGTATGGAGTCGCCGAGCCTTCATTCATCTTTGCGTCTTCAGTATGGACTTGCCACGTGATGGCCTGCCTGTCGCTGTGGGAAGACGGTAAGCAGACTTCCCTTCGTTGATTGCCGTTCACAGTTGGTTTACCTAGGCAACTTAGTGTCGCCCCTGCGAGCGAACCCAACAGCGCCGCAATACCCCTGGTCCACGGGCCTCGCTGTCCCCAACCCATCGGTAGGAGACCCGGCGCGGATGGACCCGGTGCCCCTGCCTAAAGGCCGGCAAGCAGAGCCGGCTCCCGATAAGGAACGAGTAGTAGGTCTCATGACTCATCCAGCAAAGCGGTTCCCCAAGAAGCGAATAGCTCTTGCCACCGGCGCCGCGGCCCTCGCGGCCTGCACCCTGACCAGCGGCCTGCTGGGCCTCGGTGCCAGCCCGGCCTCCGCCAAAGGAACACCCCCGTCCGGCACCGCGACGCCGATCAAGCACGTCGTGGTGATCTTTGGAGAAAACGTCTCCTTCGATCATTACTTCGCCACCTACCCCAAGGCGGAGAACACCGCGGGGGAAGCCCAGCAGGGCACCGCCGCTGCCGCGGCCCGGTTCACTCCGGCGGCCGACACCCCGAAGAACATCGCGACCCTCGCCCATGACGGCCTGCTCGCCCCAAACAACCCCAATGCCGTCCAGCCCGCCCGGCTCAGCCCCGCCCAGGCGGTCACCTGCGACCAGGACCACACCTACACCGCCGAACAAAAGGCGTACAACGGCGGCCTGATGGACAAGTTCGTGGAGTTCACCAGCCGCGACGCGTGCGGCGCCAACCAGTACGGCCGTGCCGGCCTCACCATGGACTACTACGACGGCAACACCGTCACCGGGATCTGGAACTACGCGCAGAACTACTCCATGAGCGACAACCACTTCAGCACCGTCTTCGGCCCCTCCACGCCCGGCGCGCTGAACCTGGTCTCCGGCCAGACCCACGGTGCCAAGGAGTTCACGGCCGCGGGACAGCCCCTGACGCCGACGGCCAGTGACAGTGCCGTGCGCGTCCCCGACGCCAACGGCGTGGGCACCGTCATCAACGACCCGGACCCGGTCTATGACGACTGCTCGAACAACAGCCACGCGAAAAGCAGCAACCTCATCGGAATGACCGGCAAGAACATCGGTGACCTGCTCACCGCCAAGGGAGTGAGCTGGGGCTGGTTCCAGGGCGGATTCACGCCCACGGCCGCAGCCTCAGGCACGAGCCCGGCATCCTGCGGGGCCACGCACACAAACGTCGCCGGCGTCTCCAGCACTGACTACAACCCGCACCACCAGCCGTTCCAGTACTACGCCTCCACGGCCAACCCCCACCACCTGGCGCCGGCCAGCGACGCGGAAATCGGCCACAACGGCCAGGCTAACCACCAGTACGACGTGAGCGACTTCGACAAGGTCGTCAACAGCGACAACATGCCCGCAGTGTCCTTCCTCAAAGCGCCGAACTACCAGGACGGCCACGCCTCCTACTCTGATCCGGTCGATGAGCAGAACTTCATCACCAAGCAGGTCAACGCCGTCCAGAAGTCGAAGAACTGGGACAGCACCGCCGTCGTGCTTGCCTACGACGACTCCGACGGCTGGTACGACCACGTCGCGGCCAAGGTGAAGAACTCCTCCAACAGTCCCGACGACGCCGCCTGGTGCCTTAATGCCTATAACAAGGGCGTTCCCATGTCCGGCGGCTACGCCGACCGCTGCGGCCCCGGCCCGCGCCAACCGCTCGTGGTCATCTCCCCCTACGCGAAGAAAAACTTCGTCGACCACACCGAAACGGATCAGGCCTCCATCCTCCGCTTCATCGAGGACAACTGGAGCACGGGTCAGATCGGCGACGCCTCCGCTGATGCGACGGCCGGGTCGATGACCGCCATGTTCAACTTCCACCACCAGCGCAACGACAAGGTGCTGCTGAACGAACAGACCGGCGCAGTCGCCTCCATCACCCGCACGCCAAACCGCAGGTAGCAGGCTGTCAACACCCGGTAAGGCAAAGGAGGGGAGCCCAACGGGCTCTCCTCCTTTGCTGTCTGGTAGGCACGTGCGCCAGCCCGGCCCCGGAAGTGAACTGGAGGAACTCCTGCCGCACTTCGAAGCCACCTTGGCTTTGCTGCCTCACACCTTGTACCGAGGCGACGGGGACGTGGGCCCAGAACGGGGACTGCGAGGAACCGCCGACGCTGACCTCCGCAGGTTAGACCACTTTGTCCGAGGCCTGGATGGCGAGGCCAGGTTCCTACGCTAACGGGTGTGGGGCCGTCCGGACCAGGAGTGCGGGGAGGCTAGTCGGCACGGTCCCTGCGTAAACCTTGGCGATGTACCCCCAAATCTGGGCAACGCCCAGGCCATCACCAGCGTTAGAGGCCGCGCTTATCCCAAGACGCAGGGGAGACTCTGAGTGTTCTGGAGTTGAAGGTGACCAAGAACCCAGAACAGTCGGGGCCGGTGCCCTCCCCCAGTAGCACCGGACCCGGCGTCACAAGGCCCGCGCCAGGCTGGGGTAGCATGGCCGGGAACTTGTGGCGCCTGCGAAGTGGAGAACTGAAGCGGGCGGGGTCGACCCGCTAGACGGAACACGTCAATTGGGGAAGCTACGAAGCGCCCGCTGGCTGCTGGTTGAACTCGCCGAAGCCGACGAACCGAACATCGCAGTGCGTGACCTCATCGATGACTTGGCCTTGATACAGACGCGCCTGAATGTCGCTTTCGTATTCCCGGAGGAGCTGCCGGACGCCTTGGAGAGGGTTTGGATCCGCGTTGTCTGCCGGATGCTGTCCGGTGACAGGCATTGCTGCAGGGCCGGTCCGGTGACCTCCTCGGGCTAAGCGCGGAGGCGGCCGATGCGCGGATTGGGCATTGGCCGCCTCCAGACCTCCTCCGGACAGGGACGGGGCAGTAGCCCGGTTCATGCTCCGAATGGGCACCGTTAGCTGTGCGGCAGCTTCATGCCGGACTCGGCCATGACCTCGCGGAGGCGGTTCGGGTAGTCGGTGATCATTCCGTCGACGCCGGTGGCGATCATGGCGCGCATGGTCGGCTTGTCGTCCACGGTCCAGGGGATGACGCGCATGCCGGCGGCGTGTGCGCGGGTGACCATGTCTTTGGTGACGTAGGGGACGTAGTTGGCGTCCTCGACGGTGCCGTTCTGCGGCGTGCCGTGCACGGGGGAGATGGCGTCGAAGCCCACGGAAGCGGCGGAGGCGACCAGGTCTCCACCGAAGTCGTCGGAGTCGATGCCGCCCAGCCATGGGGACTTTCCGGGCTGGCCGGCCTGCAGGAAGTCCTTGTTGGTCAGGGCCACGGTGGGGATCTGCGGTGCCTGCTGCTGGACCAGGCGCAGCGCACCCCAGTCAAAGCTTTCGATGGACACGCGGTGCTGCATGTTGGCGGCCCTGATTTCGCGCAATGCCACCTTTACGAATTCTTCACGGGGAGCTGTCTGCTCCGGCGCGCCGGCCTCCACTTTCGTTTCAATGTTGAATTTCACCTGGCTGGCGTGGTGGGCGTCCGCGAGGGCGAAGACCTCGGCCAGGGTGGGCATCGTTGCGCCGGGAGAGGCCTGCTGGCCTGGGAACTCGGGCTGCGTGAGGCTGCCGCAGTCAAGGCTGCGGACCTGCGCGAAGGTGAGGTCCTTGATGTACTTGCCGACGTACGGGTACTGCGCGTCTCCGGGCGTGACGGGTCCGGTGTCGGTGCACTTCTTGTCGCTGATCCTGCGGTCGTGGGTGATGACTTCCCGGCCGTCTTTGGTGATCTGGAGGTCGAGCTCGAGGGTCGAGACGCCGGTCTCGATCCCTTTTGCAAAGGACGCCAGTGTTGACTCGGCCGTGAGTCCGATGCCGCCGCGGTGGGCCTGGAGGTCGAAGTGGTTGTCTCCGCCCTTCGGGTTGGTATCAGCAGCCATGGCCTGGGAGGGGATGGCGAGCAGCAGGGCCGCGCTGAGTACGGCAGCGCCGAGCTTCGTAGGGGTGTGCATGTGGTGTTCTCCACTCTGGTGGTGTGCAGGTGCACGTGACACCGTGTCCGCCCTGTGCCAACAGCTGGCCACCTACACCCCACCTTCAGGCCAACCGAAGGTTAACTCCCAGTTCTGGCATTCGCCGTGACCGGGGAATTTGTATGTTGACCGCTGTGGCCCCCTGCGATCTGGCCCTGACCCCGCCCACCAGTCGGGAGCATCCCCGGACCCGACAGGCCCTCCCCTAGAATTCAGCAATGACACAGGAAGCATGGCGGAGGCGCTCCGAATGGCCCCTGACCGTCGCGGCACTCGTATTTTTGGCAGCCTACTCAGTCCAGGTCATCGCCAACACGGACCTGCTGGTCGTTGAGGTCCTGATCTGGGGCACCTGGGCGGCGTTCGTTCTGGACTACGTAATGAATCTTGTTCTGGCGCGGGAGCGCGGACGCTGGTTCATCCGTAACCTGCACGAGCTGGCCATCGTGGCGCTGCCGGCGCTCCGCCCCTTGCGGCTGCTGCGGCTGGTCACCCTCCTTCGGGTCATGCACCGGGTCGGTGGGAACGCGCTGCGGGGCAGGGTCCTGACCTATGTCCTTGGGGCGGCCACGCTCCTGATTTACGCCGGCGCCCTGGGAGTGCTGGACGCCGAAGAAAACGCGCCGGGCTCGAACCTGACCACGTTCGGAGACGCTATCTGGTGGGCGATGACAACGATCACCACGGTCGGGTACGGCGACCACTACCCGGTGACCTTCCTCGGCCGCTGCGTGGCTGCCGGGCTGATGGTCGGCGGCGTCGCTGTCCTGGGCGTGGTCACCGCATCCGTTGCCTCCTGGATGGTGCAGTCCGTCGCCGAGGAAACCCAGGCCGAGCTCGACGCCGCCGAGGCGCCGGTCCACGAGGAGCTGCGGAAGCTCACCGCCCAGGTGGAGCAGCTGAGTGAACTGTTGAAGGACCGTGGCCCGTCCCCGCACCAGGGCCGTAGCGAGGAAAAGCCTTGACGATCGGCTTCGGGTGTCCCGACGCCACTGAGACACTTCCCGTTCATTCTGCGGCGGTAGCGTGGTTTCGTCAGTGACGTCCCTTGAAGGAGCCCTGAGATGCCGGTAATCACGACCTGGAACCTGGAGAACTTCTTCCGCCCCGGCGGCGAGTACGGCCCCCGCACCCAGGACGTCTACGAGAAGAAGCTCGCCTACCTCGCTGACCGGATCAGCGCCCTGGCCCCGGACGTGGTCGCCGTCCAGGAGGTCGGGGACCCCACTGCCCTGGCGGATCTGGCCAGCCGGCTCCCGGGAACGTGGCAGACTGCCTTGTCGACTCATCCGGACCACCGGGGGATCCGGGTCGGGTTCCTGAGCCAAACTCCGCTCATCACGGTGGAGGAGGTGACCGCGCTGCCGGCCCCGTTGCTGCCGGTACAGGTCGGTGATGCCCCCACGGAAACCGACGGGTCAATGGGACGCGGAGCCCTACACGTGAGGACCACGGCCGGCGGCCGCGACCTGGACCTGGTCGCTGCGCACCTGAAGTCGAAGCTGCTCACCTACCCCGGCGGCCGGTTCAGCCCCCGGAACGAGGACGAACGGGCCCGGTACGGCGCCTATGCCCTGTACCGGCGGACCATGGAAGCCGCGACGCTGCGGATTTACGCCAACGGAATCCTGAAAGGCGGCGTGCAAAACCTCGTCGTCCTGGGCGACATGAACGACACGCAGTTGGCGGCCACCACTCAGATCCTCTACGGCCCGGACGGATCCCAGCTGGGCACACCCGGCTTCGACCGGCCCGATGCCGGTGACGCGGCCCGGCTCTGGAACATCGCGCCGCGGATCCCTGACGGGCACCGGTTCTCACGCCTACACGGAGGCGACCGGGAGCTCATCGACCACATCCTGCTCAGCCACACCCTGGTCCAGAACCTCGCAGGCGCTGACGCGTACGTCCAGGACATCACCACGATCGGGAACACTCCGTCCAGCCGCCGGGACGCCACCGTCCCGGACCACGCACCGGTCACCGCCACCATCGGCTAGGGTCGCCCCTATGTTTTTCGTCAACCCCGGGCTGTTTGATTGTGTCAACGTGGTGCGGAGCGGCCGTGGTAGTTGTACTGACCGGGGGCATGGGTGAGAGCCCGCGCCCATGCCTTCTCTCTGCTCGAAGCCTCCACCGCAGTTGCGGGAAGACTTACGAGGCTAACCGCTCACGTGTCTTGTGATCAGCGATGGTCGGTTCAATGCCACGTTCGGGCTGATTGATCTCGGTCCACACCACATCGAGGGAGAGCCCGAGGACATCGGCGATCGCAGCGATGGTCGGGAAGGCAGGGGTCGCTACGCGGCCCGTCTCGATCTTCCGGAGGGTCTCCGGTGAGACACGCGCATTGAGCGCGATGTCGAGCATCGAGCGCTGGCCCCTGGCGCGGCGCAACAGGGCACCGAGGCGCTGTCCGCGCTCGACCTCGTCGAATGTGAGCGGCAATCTGACCATGGCTCCGATTATACCGGGATAATATGACCGGTATAGTTATTGGATGATTGAGATCCTGAACCCCACCGAAGTGGCCCGAGCAAAAGAGACAGGCGCCCTGGTCGCTGACATCCTGCAGACGCTGAAGAGCCGGGCCACGGTCGGCACGAACCTGCTGGACATCGACCGGTGGGCCAAGGCCATGATCGCCGAGGCGGGTGCGTTGTCCTGTTACGTCGACTACGCGCCATCCTTCGGTCGCGGACCGTTCGGACACTACATCTGCACGGGCGTCAACGACGCCGTGCTCCACGGACTGCCACACAACTACTCGCTTGCCGACGGCGACCTGTTGACGCTCGACCTTGCCGTCTCCAAGAGCGGAGTCGCTGCAGACTCTGCCATCAGTTTCATCGTGGGCGACTCCCAGCCCCCGGCGAGCGTCGCGATCATCAGCGCGACCGAGCGCGCGTTGAGCGCAGGGATAGCTGCTGCCGTACCGGGGGCTCGCATCGGCGACATCTCCTATGCCATCGGCTCCGTCCTCAGCGAGGCGGGGTACCCGATAAACACCGAGTTCGGGGGTCATGGCATCGGATCGACGATGCATCAGGACCCGCACATTGCGAACGCCGGACGGCCCGGCCGCGGATACGAACTGCGTCCCGGGCTGCTGCTGGCACTGGAGCCGTGGGTCATGGCGGACACCGCTGAACTCATTAAGGACGCCGACGGGTGGACGCTCCGAAGTGCGACTGGCTGCCGGACAGCACACAGTGAGCACACGATCGCTATCACCAACGACGGAGCCGAAATCCTCACCTTGACGACGCAGGCGCACTCGTGAGACCGGAGCCAGCCTGAATTCGCTGTTTTTCGTCAAACCACGGCGGCCTTTGGGGCATACAGGGTTCCGTCCCGGCCGCGGCATCGTCCAGCCAGTAGACGCAACCAACAGGTAGGCTTCTGCGAGTGATGGGGACACAGAAATGATGACAAAGGCTGCAGATTCAGCCGCCCGCTTCCCTTCCGCAAAATTTTCTCCACTAAGGAGCCCGTACGTGGCCGAACCCCGCGCGTCTGTCAGTTTCGATTTCGACCACAATCAGGTTCAGCGAATCGTGTTCGCTGGCTGAACCTGGTCTCCGGCCAGACCCACGGTGCCGAGGAGTTCACGGCCGCGGGACAGCCCCTGACGCCGACGGCCAGTGACAGTGCCGTGCGCGTGCCCGACGCCAACGGCGTGGGCACCGTTATCAACGACCCGGACCCGGTGTATGACGACTGCTCGAACAACAGCAACCTCATCGGAATGACCGGCCAGACGAACCGGATCGGTTCCCGCTCCGCCCGGCTCCGCGCCGTCCTCCGGAACGAGGACTGATCCGGGGAGCGACGCCGGGTGCCACCGGCGGACTGTAGCTGGTTGTTCTCACAGCTTCAGACGGATGCCCCACACCTTGTACCAAGGTGACGGGGACGGGGGCCCAAACGGGGCCCCTCGCTGCGGCCGTCGCCCAATGCTTCTGCAAGGTGCCCCTGTCCGGGGTAGCCGCTGGCGAAACCCACTGGGGGCGGACCCAGGAAAAGCCCCGCGGCCTTGGAGGGAATACGGGGCATTTCCTGACGTCAAGCCCGCCAAGTCTGCGACTCGGTGGGCCTTGTGTCCAAGGTAAAAGTCCTTCCTGAGAATTGCCTCCGAAACTCCGAGGAATTCGCCGTGTCCGTGACGCTACTCGGGCGGTGCCAGGGGTTTTCGTCAAGGGTTTCCGCAGGGTCGCTTCCCGATACTGGCATCCACGCCGGCCATGGACCGGAGTGCATCATCGGCCCGGACTCGGCCCGGTGAAGTCTGGGGCTTCTGAGGGGAGTTTTCCATGAAATCTGAAAGAAACCATCAACGGGTGGCGGCCGGTCTCGCGGCCGGTGCGCTTGCCATCCTGGCGGTGCAGAGCGCAGCAGTGCCTGCTTCGGCGGCCATCAACGCGGTCCCGGTCGCGCCGCATTCCATTCTTGTTTTCCCGGTCCGGGACTTCGTCTCGGCATCCGGGTATGCCAGGACCGATGTGGCCACTGTTCAGGTACTTCGCGGCGGGGCCGTCATCGGTACCGCGTCCAACCTCATCCCGCAGGACGATCCCGGGACGGCGGGCTTTGACGGTCTCGTGGAAGTCAACCACCCCGGTGGAGGTTGCTGGGACGGTGTCACACCGGACATCCGCACCGGGGATGTCGTCCGCGTTCTCACCGCCCCCACCGTCGGGGACGAGACCTTCACCGCGAACGTCACCGTCACCCAGCAGGCCACGAAGACCGGACCCGGCACCGTGGTGATGAAGGGAACGGCTGTCGCGCCTGGCGGCGGACAGATTCCCATCGACCAGATTGAGGCCCGAATCGTGGCCAAGAACCAGTCCTTCGTCCTCAACGGCAAGCGCACCCTCCGGGCCAGCGCCGCCGCCGGCGATGACGGCGCCCTGGCCTACGACGGCCCGGGCCTGACCACCTGGACGGCCACGTGGACAGGGCTCACAGGCGTCAGTGGATTCGATGGTATCTCCGATGCGGACAGGGCATCGAACCCCGTCAACTCCGAAAGCCGCGGGATGTGGCTCGGCCGCAACCCCGCCCTCCTGACAGAAAACACGATCTTCGAGTTCGGTCAGATCGGAGGCCCCACCGCCCCGTGCACAGCGCCGCTGGCGAAGGGTCCGTCGATTCCCGACATGACTGCCGCTTCGGACACCGGCAGCTCCACCACGGACAACATCACCCGCAACGTCAGTCCCACCTTCACCGGTGCTGTGGCACTCCCTGATTCCACGAGCGCCACGCTGTACGTAGACGGGGTGGCCAAAGGCACGGCCGCGGTCGCCGCAAATGGCAGCTTCTCGCTGACCCCGACCACGGCTCTGACCAACGGCCGGCACACCATCACGGCCAGCGAAACCACGGCCGGGGGAACCGAAACCATGTCGGCCGGTTCCCTTGCCGTGACGGTCGATACCGTGGCGCCCCTCATGACGGCGAAGGCCCCGGCAGTTAACTCCATGGCGGTAAGCCAAACGGGCAATGTCACGGCAACCTTCAATGAGCCCATTTCGGGTCTCAGCGCTGCGCGCTTCACGCTGAAGAACGCCGCCGGAGCCATCGTTGCCGCACCCGTGACCTGGACCGCTGCGACCCGCGTTGCCACCTTGAACCCGACGGCGACCCTCGCCGCGGACAAGCGGCACACGGCAAGCCTGACGGCAGGCCTCACGGACCTCGCGGGCAACCCGCTGGCCCCGTCCTCCTGGGTCTTCACGACCGGGCCCAGGCCAGTCATGGCGACTAGGACACCAGCGGTCAACGCCACCGGTGTCAGCCGGACCGCCAACGTCACGGTCACCATCAGTGAGGCCGTCACCGGTGTCGCAAACGGAACCTTCGCGCTGAGGAACGCCACCACAGGGGCGCTCGTCAGCTACGCGGTCAGCTACAACGTCTCCACCCGGGTGGCAACACTGAACCCGAATGTGACCCTGGCCGCCACCACGAGATACACGGCATCGATGTCCTCAAGCATCAAGGACGCCGTCGGAAACACGCTCGCCGGAGGCTCCTGGAGCTTCACCACCGGCCGGTAGTGCACCCAGGTAGCAGGAGGTCCGCCCGGCACCCCCCGACAAGGGGGTGCCGGGCCGACCTCATGGGGCCGCGTGTGGAAACTGAGAGCCTGAGCAGCTCACGGACAGACCTCGACGGTGGCCCAGCGGACCCGAACGTTGACTGCCGAGGACAGTCGACGCTGACTCCTCCGGTTCGACCACTTTGTCCGAAGCCTGGATGGCGAGGGCAGGTTCCTACCGCTAAAGGGTGCGGGGCCGTCCGGACCAGGAGACTCCACGGAGGCTACTCGGCACGGTCCCTACGCAAATCTACAAGGACGTCCAGGACCTGGGCCCGATCATCCCGGTCCATCCCACCCGGCTGCGCCTGGACCGCTCCCGGCGGCTGGCTCCCGGCCAGGTCTACGTGACGCGGACCGGCACGCTGTACCACCCGCCTGGTGTGCGGTCGTCGCCCGCAAATGGGACAACGACGCCGGCGGGCTGATCCTCATCTCCTAAGGCACGGTCGGCCGGGGCAAGGAATGCATCGCTCACCGACTGAGCCGCAGCTCTTCCGGCCGCCCTGCCCAACAGATAGTGTTGGGCTATGGAAAAGCAGCGGAAGACCGTGGAGCAGACCGTCATCCTGAAAGGCGGCGGCCGCGAGACCCCGGTCAAAATGCGGAACGGCGTCATCCTTCTTCCCAAAGGATTCAGCGTGGCACCCAGACGCGCCCCGGCCCGGCACAGGACACTGAAGGCGGTCACGGTCAACCTGGCAGGTCTGAGGGACGCGCCGGACTACCGTCCGCAGGCCATCACGCAGCGGCTGGTGAACGCGCTCGGCAACAACGCGGTGGCGGCCCTCCTCGGAGTTAATAAGGACAGGCCCGGCCGGTGGGTCTCCGGTCAGGACGCGCCGAACGAAGAGAACCGCGCCCAGCTCGCGGACCTCGATGCCCTCGTGGGCCATCTGCACAGCGCGTTCACCCCGGCCCAGGCCAGGCTCTGGCTGGAAGGCCAGGACGCCCACCTGCGCGCCCGCCCCATCGACGTGTACCGGCTCGAGGGTGCAGCGCCGGTGATCGAGGCGATCCGCGCCTTCGAACAGGGAGCGTTCGCCTAGGTGGAGTTCTGGCGCGTACTCAACTGGCACCCCGATGCTTCCTCCCCATCCGAGAACGGGCACCCGCTCTACATTTGGCCGCGGCAGGGCGCCGGCCGGGTGGACGACCCGGACCACCAATACATGGTGCTCTACGTCGGCGACTCGGCTGAGGGTGCCGTGGCTGAAGCCCTCGGGCGGTACCCCGTTTGGACTTCTGACATCCTGGCCCCGCCACCGGGAACACCTGACGGCACGAGGAAAGCGCTGGTGAAGTACGAGGGAGATCCGTCGATCCTGGATCTGGATGACCCGGAGGTGCTGCAGGACTGGTCCCTGCGGCCCAGCAACGTTGCCTCCCGGGACCGGGCCTCCACCCAGCAGTGGGCGCGGTCCATGTATGAAACCGGCGACTACGCCGGCCTCTCCTGGTGGTCCTTCTACGAGCCCCGCTGGGCAAGCTTCGGTCTGTGGGACGTTACCGGGGTGACGCTGGCCGGCGACCCGGAACCACTGACCATGGCCCATGATGCCGTTCAGGAGGCAGCTGCACTTATCAGGCGAGTCATCAGCTAGGCCGGTCCAAGGAATGCACGACGGTGAGCCACTGAAGCACCGCCAGGCCCGCCGTCTGCGCTTGTTCCTGATGAGGACCAACCGAGGGGACACGTGGGGATGCTCGCATTGACGGCATCACTCGAGTCCTCCGCGAAGACCGGAAAGTTCTCTTGGTCCCAACACCCGCCGGGAGCGCCAACCGGCTCCACGAATGGGTAACCAACTATCTTGAAGACAAGATCCGGGACTGAAATCCCTTTGAGCTGGCTAAAAAGGAACACTATGGCTGGGAACAAAACCCGGAATGAGATCTGGTACTACTCCATCTTTGGCGCGGTAGTCCTGATCGGGACTGTTGCACTCATGCTGTTCGGCAAAAACCCACAGGTGTCAGATGACATCGGGCCCCTGCTTGCCGGATTGGCGGTGAGCATCTACCTGTTCCGCTTCGGCGTACCTTGGGTATGGCTCAACTTCCTGCTCCTTGCATCGTTCCTCGTCGTCGGCCTCCTGCTGGGGCAGCCCGGACTCATGCGGATGGGCGGATACGTTGCAGGGTCGCAATTTGGTGTTGCTTGGCGGCTTGCGGTCGTCCAGCCAAAGGTGCGGTCCGAGTGGACCGTCAACGGTCGGGGTATCGGCACGTTGACCGAGGCGCGTAAGGTGGCCCAGGAAGCGCTGCACTCCCTGGACGGGGACAAGCGTGCGCGAGTCGTCGTTGAGCACGGCTCAGCACGCTTCGAGGTCGCCGGGACCTTGCCATCGAAGCTGGTATGCCACCGGAATCCTGATGCCGACGATGAGAACTCCTGGGCGATCCTGTCCCGGACCGGACATGCCTCAGATGAGTCGGTGGAAGTGCCGATGGGCCGGATGAAGGGTTTCATCCCGTCGCAATTCGTACACGACATTGGACCTGTCGAGGCGGCGCTGGAGGACTTCCTCAAGAATCCGAAGCCTCAGCCGCTGAGGCGGGAGTGGAACACCGACCCGATTGCATTCGACCTGCGCCTTAGCGTCCAGAGCAAGCACCCCGGAATGGAGACAGAGATGACTACCGATGTAAACGCCCTGACGCTCGACATGCTTAAGTTCGCGGGCCTGCTCAGACTCATCAGCCAGCCGCAATTGGCCCAGAATTATGAATCCCTCGCGGTGGAACTTCGATCTGATCCCTCAGATCAGGGCGTGGAAGATGCTCGGGAGTGGGTCCGTACAACACTCAGGGGAGGCAGCGGCGGCCTCGGTGACGTGTACGTGCAGAAGAAGGACGGATCCCTTGATGAGGTACTGGACCAGGAATATCAGGAGCTGCTTCAGAGGCTGACCGATTTTGCCAATGGTGGTGAAGCACCCCTATCGCCCTTGCTCAAGCAAATCGGGAACTCCATGTTCGCCAATGGATACGCATACTTCCGCCAAGTTGAAGCTCCGGTCCGCAAGGGGCTGCTCGTGCGTGGTCACACCATGTACGAAGTGATGACAGAACCGGGCGCGACGCGCCGTGTCGGGTGGAAGCAGTTGGGTGAAGCTCTAGGGCATGGACCTCAGTCTTCCCGGAGGGACATGCAGGAATGCCAAGCCGCAGCCGACCGCCTCTTCCGGGAGGGCCGGAGCGACGACTGGGTTCACTACTCAAGCGCCCAAGTGGTGCCGGGAGAGTCGCTGCAGGGCCTCACATGACGTCTCGGCTTCAAGGCTCTGTTCGAGGCATCTAGCCCTCACCGCCCCATCACGTCCAGGACGTCGAATATGGTGCGGAGCAGCACCAGGGCCAGACTGCACGCCGCGATCCACAGGCCGGTGACCTGGACGCCGGTCAATTTGGCACTCCCTTGCTCTTCCATCTGAGACCACTCTTCACTTGTTGGGGAATCATCGTAGGGGCCAGGAACTGACACTCAGGCGGGGGCGAAAATGGTCCCGATCGCGGCGACGCACAGCATGTCCATGACGGCTGTGTATACATTGGACCTGGGTTTCTCGCCTGACGGTGGGGCCGCACCCTGCCGACCGGGTGGGACCCCTGCAGAGCCTTGACGCTGCCAAAGCGGCCGCGGAACAAGATGCAGGGAAGCCGCTGCGGTGGCGCTGGATGGAGAACCGGCAAGTGTGGCGGGCCGAAGTCGGCTACCAGCGCGCCGCGGAGATTAGCAAGGGCCATCCTGGAACGCACTGACGTGGGGGTCGGCCTGATGACCTGATCATCCGGGCTGGCCGCCGGCCGCTGGCCCCTTTCCGGTAGCTCCGCTTCAGAGAAACGGGTAAAGGGGGAAGATGTCGGGAAGATTCAGCGCCGCGCGTGGGGGAACAGACTCTTCATCAGGCCCGACTGTCGGTGGGGCAGCGTCGTGCTGAGGCAGGTCGAAGAGCTGGAACTGAGTCTTCGGCTTGTCTTCGAAGAGGCTGTTTGTGATGGTCGTTGGCCGGACTGGCATTGCTGACCCCCTTTGCTACCGCCGGAATTCATTCCGGCTTTGGTGAAGGAAAAACGCTCCTGCTGCCTGCCGCTCACCGCCCGGACAAACGCGGGCACCAAACCGGCTAAGCCTTAGCCCAGTCTTCCTCCCGCCCATCAAGTGTCGATCCGCCTTTCGTCAAGGTTTGCTCAAGAACCGTTTACATCTGCCATGAGTCATGCGACCTCGCCTGCTGCCGGGACCTGGACTGGCGCAAAGCCGAGTGTGGCTATGAGGAACCAGCGGCGGTGATCCTGCCCGAAGCGACCACGTTCTGCACCATGTGTGTGGAAAAGATTCAGGGCCTCAGGGACTGCCCGGCTCCGGCCGATGCCCGTTCGATGACCGGCCCTGCCCTGACGATGAGACCGTCAACCGGATGATCGAAGAGCGGACTTCGCGGATTGCCAATCACACCCGGGGCCTTTTGCCGTGGAGGTATAGCGAGGTGGACACCACACCGCTGAACGAGCGTCGACCGGAGCATGCGACGGCCGTGCCTCTCGTGCCTGCTGGCGCTGTGTGTTGCCACTTCCAACTTATCGCGTACATAGGGGCTTGCGGCAAGGCCCCCGTCATGCCTCAGACTGGCTCGGACGGGCCCTGAGAAGGTGTACGGAAAAGGCTTGGAGAAGCGGGGGTTGAGATGGTTGATGTGATTGTTGCCGGAGGCGGTCCGACTGGGATGATGCTGGCCGGTGAGCTGACGCTGGCGGGGGTGGATGCGGCGATTGTGGAGCGCCGCCCGACGCCCGAACTGGTCGGCTCGCGTGCAGGCGGGTTCCACTCGCGGACGATCGAAATCCTCGATCAGCGCGGGATTGCCGACCGGTTCCTCGCCGAGGGCAAGCCCGTCCAGGCGGCGTTCTTCGGGAAAACGATGCTGGACGTGAGTGACTTTCCTACACGGCACCCTTACACGCTCGGCCTTTGGCAGAACCATATAGAGCGGATCCTGGCAGGATGGATCGAGGAGCTGGGTGTGCCGGTCCACCGGGGGCTCGAGGTGGCCGGCTTCGCCCAGGACGACAGCGGGGTCGACGTGCATCTCGCCGACGTCGGGCCGATGCGCGCGCTGTACCTGGTCGGCGCCGACGGCGGGCGAAGTGCTGTCCGCAAGGCAGCCGGCATCGAGTTCCCCGGCTGGGATGCGACGAGGAGCAGCCTGATCGCCGAAGTGGAGGTGACCGAGGAGACGCCGGCGGGCATCCGCATCGACGAGGTGGGGATCCACGGGCTGCACCTGATGGAGGACGGGCGGACCACGCGGGTGATCGTGACCGAGAAGCAACTTGGACCGGCGACCGAGCCCACCCTGGCTGACCTCGGCAAGGCGCTGACCGAGGTCTATAACACCGACTTCGGTGTCCACACTCCGACATGGATCTCGCGGTTCACCGACGCCACGCGCCAAGCCGCGGCCTACCGCAGCGGCCGTGTGCTGCTGGCCGGGGACGCCGCGCACATCCATGCTC
>NZ_CAKKLY010000052.1 GCF_918698095.1 Arthrobacter sp. Bi83 | reverse complement strand
ACGCAACCACCACCACCGAACATAAAACGGCCACCCACCCGGCGGTCCTGGCATGCGAACTCTTCGGCTTCGGCACCTCCAATGGTCGGGTCCATCGAGAGGAACTTGTAATACAAGTTCGCTACTTGTAGCATAAGACCTGCGGGCGATGTTGCCCCCTTCCGCTTCCAAGGAGAACCCATGAGCACCGTCGACCTGATCCGGCACGTCAAACTTTCCACTGCGAGGCTCCCGCTGGCCGTTCCCATCAGCGACGCCAAGGTCTTCACCGGCCGTCAGAAACCCATGACCGAGGTAGTCTTCCTCTTCGCCGAGATCACCACCGAACAGGGCCACAGCGGAATTGGCTTCAGCTACTCCAAGCGAGCCGGCGGGCCTGCCCAGTACGCCCACGCCAAAGAAGTTGCCGATGGCATCATCGGCGAGGACCCCAACGACATCGGCAAGATCTACACCAAACTCCTCTGGGCCGGGGCATCCGTTGGCCGCTCCGGCGTAGCCACCCAGGCCTTGGCCGCCATCGACATCGCCCTCTACGATCTCAAGGCCAAGCGTGCCGGCCTGCCCTTGGCCAAACTCCTGGGCTCGTACCGTGACTCCGTGCAGACCTACAACACCTCAGGCGGCTTCCTCAACGCGACCTTGGATGAGGTCAAGGCACGTGCCACCCAGTCCATCCACGAAGGCATCGGCGGCATCAAGATCAAGGTCGGACTCCCGGACAGCAAGGAGGACCTGCGCCGCGTCGCCGGGATCCGCGAACACATCGGCTGGGACGTTCCGCTCATGGTGGACGCCAACCAGCAGTGGGACCGCGCCACCGCGCTGCGCATGGGCCGCCAGCTCGAGGAGTTCAACCTCGTGTGGATCGAAGAGCCGCTGGACGCATACGACTTCGAGGGCCACGCCCACCTCGCCGCCGTCCTGGACACGCCCATCGCCACAGGCGAGATGCTGGCCTCGGTAGCCGAACACAAGGGCCTCATCAACGCCAACGGCTGCGACATCATCCAGCCCGACGCTCCCCGCGTCGGCGGCATCACCCAGTTCCTCCGCCTCGCCGCCCTCGCGGACGAACGCGGTCTGGGCTTGGCACCGCACTTCGCCATGGAGATCCACCTGCACCTCGCCGCCGCCTACCCGCGCGAGCCGTGGGTGGAGCACTTCGACTGGCTGGACCCGCTGTTCAACGAGCGCCTCGAAACCAAGAACGGCCGCATGATCGTCCCAGACCGCCCCGGCCTCGGCGTGAGCCTCAGTGACCAGGCCCGCGCCTGGACCACCGAGACAGTGGAGTTCGGCGCGTAATCTTGAAGCCATGAGCCGGAACCTGACCGCGGACCTCGCCGCCGATCTTCGCAACCGCATAGTCGACGGCGACATCCAGCCCGGGGACAAGCTACCGAGCGAAAACACGCTGATCGGCGAGTTTGGCGTGAGCCGCACCGTGGTCCGGGCCGCTCTTACCCGCCTTCAGGCGGAGGGACTCGTGGAGACCGAACGCGGGCGGGGCAGCTTCGCGCTGTCCCCGCCCCCGGACGGCCCGACGGCGGCAAACGGCACCAGGGCTGTGGTCACCATGGAAGACCGGATTCACCTGCTGGAGTTCCGAATCGGCGTCGAGTCCGAGGCCGCCGCCCTCGCCGCCGGGAACCGCACCGACCGCCAACTCAAGGCAATGTTGAACGCGCTCGAGGACTTCACGGCCGGCGTGGAGCACCCGGCGCACGCCATGAAGGCGGACTACGAGTTCCACCGAGCCATCGCCGCAGCCTCAGGCAACCCGTTCTACTCCGACTGCTTGGCCTCCCTCGGGCAGACCATGATCGCCATGCCCCGGACGCGGCTGATGACCGGAACCGAGCACTACGCCCGGGACCACTTCGAGCAGGTGGTTCACGAGCACGGATCCATCTATGCCGCCATCGCAGATGGTGACGAATCGTCGTCGTCGGCTGCCATGCGCAGCCACCTCGCTAACTCACGGCGACGGCTCCGGGCCGGACGCCAGTAGTTCCGGCCTGCCGGTCAGGGCGTACCCAGTCAGGACGGGCCGATCAGGACCCGCCAGGCGCCAGCCGGGCCGGTCAGAACGTCTCGATCAGCTTCAGAAGCCGAAGGACCGCGGGGTTGGCTGTTTCTTCGTTCCATGCCAGCTCCAAGTCCACCCGGTTCAGCTCCTGAATGCCGTGCCGTCCGTCGATCTCATGGAATTCCACTCCTGTGGGGGCGAAAGCCATTGCCGAGGCGGGGACAAGTGTCACACCAAGCCCGGCTTGGACGAAGGCCAGGAGAGCGGGAACCTGGCTGGCGTACTGGGTGATGTTGGCGTGGGCGCCGGCGCTGGCGAACAGCCGGAGCACCAGGTCATGGAAATAACGGGCCTCCTTGGTGGAGTACATCAGCAACGGAAGCCTGTCCAGGGACCCGAGTGGCAGCGACTCCCCCTGCGGCGCCGCCATGTTGCCCAGCAACGAACTGCCCTCGGGCAGCGCCACCACCAGACGGTCCTGCATGAGCGGCCGGGACACTACGCCCGGCCGGGCCACGATGGGCCGCAGCAGGCCGATGTCCACGCTGCCCTTCACCAGGCCGTCCATCTGGTCCGTTGAGACCAGTTCCCGGAGTACAAAGGACACCCCCGGCATTCCCTCCGCGGCTCGCCGCAGCATCAGCGGCAGCGCGCTCTGCCCGGCTATGGCCGTGTACCCCACAGTGATGGCGCCCGCTTCGCCGGACGAGACCCGGCGGACATCCAGGTCCGTCTTGATGCACATGTCCAGGATCTGCCGTGCCCGCGGAAGCAGGGTGGCGCCGGCGGCGGTCAACTCCACCTTCCTGCTGGTGCGGCCGAAGAGCTGGGCTCCCAGCTTCTTCTCCAGCATCTGTATCTGGCGGCTCAACGGCGGCTGCGTCATGTTGAGCCGCTCCGCCGCAGCGCCGAAGTGAAGCTCTTCAGCGACGGCCACGAACGCTTCTAACTGGGGTAGGGAAAACATTCATACCTTTACTGAATTGTTGAGTGCGCAAATTAGCTTGGACGTGGATCGATGACTCCCCTTATGGTCGGGGAACGGAGCAGGTAAATCAACCCCGAGCCAACCCAAGGAGCACAGCGCAGTGGACCAGGCATACGATCCCGCCCAGTACGTCGACCAGGCCAGGATAACGGGCGTCTTCATCACCCCGGTGGCCTTCAAGGACCCACCGCTCCTGAACACCGTCGGCGTCCACGAACCGTTCGCGCTGCGGGCCATCGTGGAGGTCCAGACGGACGCCGGCGTATCTGGCTTCGGTGAAACCTACGGCGACGCCGGCCACATTGCCCGGCTCCAGCTCGCAGCTGCCGCCCTGCCCGGGACGGACATTTTCAACATCAACCGGCTGCGCAGCCGGATCACCGAGGCACTGCAGCAGGACAACATCCAGGGCGGCCACGGCATGAGCGGCATGGTGACCGGCTCGAGCACAGCTGACCGCGTGCTGTCCGCGTTCGACGTCGCAGCCTTGGATATCCAGGGCAAACTCCTCGGCCGGCCGGTCAGCGACCTCCTAGGCGGCGCTGTCCGAGACTCTGTGCAGTTCAGCGGGTACCTGTTCTACAAGTGGGCGGGCCACCCCGGCCAGGAGGACGATGGCTGGGGTGCGGCCTTGGACCCTGCCGGGATCGTGAAGCAGGCCCGGACCATGGTGGACCGCTACGGTTTCACCGCCCTTAAACTCAAGGCCGGCGTCTTCGCACCGGAAGAAGAGATCGCGGCCATCCAGGCCCTCCGTGCGGAATTCCCCGACCTGCCGCTCCGCATTGATCCTAACGGTGCGTGGACGGTGGAGACCTCCATTCGCGTGGGCAAGGAATTGCACGGCGTTCTGGAGTACCTCGAGGACCCCACGCCCGGCATTGATGGCATGGCGGCCGTGCGCCGTGAGGTGGGCATGCCGCTGGCCACGAACATGTGCGTGGTCAGCTTCGCGGACGTGGCGCCCGCCGTGGCTGCCGGCGCAGTGGATGTCATCCTCTCGGACCACCACTTCTGGGGCGGCCTCCGCCGAACCCAGTTCCTGGCCGGCATCACCGAAACGTTCGGCCTGGGGCTGTCAATGCACTCGAATTCCCATCTGGGCATCAGCCTTGCCGCCATGGTCCATTTGGCGGCGGCAACCCCCAACCTCGACTATGCGTCCGACACCCACTGGCCGTGGAAGGACCCGTCGGAGGACGTCATTGCCGGCGGCGTGTTCACGTTCAAGGACGGCGCCGTCAAGGTCCCCACCGGCCCGGGCCTGGGGGTCGAGGTAGACCGCGACGCCCTGGATCGCCTGCACCGCCAGTACCTGGACTGCGGGATCAGGAGCCGGGATGACACTGGCTACATGCAGCGGCTCCAACCCTCCTATGAGCTTCAGAGCCCCCGGTGGTAAACGCCGGGGAGCGGGCTTCGGGCGGCGTGCAATCGCTGAAGATCGTGGTCACGGACCCTATCATCAGCCGCTTCGAGGACCGGCTAAGGGCCGACGGCGGCGCCTACCACTGGGACATGGCTGCGGCTTGGACTCCCGAACGCCGGCTTACCGCCCTCGCGGGTGCCGACGTCGTGGTTTGCTCCTCCCTCGGCCCCGCGGAAGCGGAGGCTGCCGGCCGCGTGCGGCTGGTGCATGTCACGGGCGCAGGCTACGACAAGATTTCTTTCCCTCATCTGGCGCCGTCGGCTCAGGTGGCCAACACCTTCCACCACGCACGGCCCATCGCCGAGCACGTCATGATGGTCACGCTCATGCTTTCGCGCAATGTGGCTGCCGCCGACCGGGAGGTCCGCCAAGGAAAGTGGCGCACCATCGCAACGGACGACGACGTGCCTTTCCATCCCGTTCTCGCCGACCTGACGCTGGGGCTGGTGGGCCTGGGCTCCATCGGCGCCGAGGTGGCCCGAGTCGGCGGAATGCTGGGCATGAAGGTCCGGGCTGTCCGGCGCAACCCTTCGGCCCCTCTTCCGGAGGGGGTCCGCCTCGACTGGGTCGGAGGAAACCACGAGCTCCACAGGCTTCTGGCCGCGTCGGACATCGTTGTGGTGACGGTGCCGCTGGATCCCGGAACGGAGGGAATGATCGGGACCACTGAACTGGCCAGCATGAAACGCTCGGCGTTCCTCATTAATGTGGCCCGCGGTCCCGTGGTTGACCAGGCCGCGCTCTACGCAGCCCTGAAGGAACGCCGCATCGCCGGAGCAGGCCTCGACGTCTGGTGGGGGTCGCCCGCGGACGGTGTGGTCCCGCCGGCAGAACTGCCTTTCGCGGCGCTGGAGAACACCGTACTGACGCCGCACCATTCGGGCCATGCACGGGTCACTTTTGAACGCAGGGCAGCGGACATTGCCGCCAACATCGGGCGACTGGCCCGCGCAGGGAAACTTCTGAACCTGGTGCCGCGGCCGGTTCCGGCTACGTAGTTGCCAGGACCAGCTGCACGATCAGCAGGACGCTACCCAGCGCCGACGCCCCCAGGGCCAGGGCCTTGAGGCGCACCGCGTTGAGGAAGCGGTTAACAAACCGGGAAGCCGCGTAGCCGCCCACAGCCGCCGGTACCATCCACATCGCCAACACCAGCATTTCGGCCGAGACCGCACCGGCGATCCAGAGCATCATCATGGAAATCGACGAACCCACCATAAAGAATGCGCTCATGGTGGCGCGCAGCCGGGGTCCATCGTGGCCTTGCCAGACCAACGCCATAGGCGGGCCGCCAATCGACGTGGCCGTTCCCATGACGCCGGACGCCGCGCCTGCCGCGATCAGGTTTACCCGGACAGGCCGGGGCGCCCAGCCGCGGCCTGCCAGCACCAGTCCGGTCAGCACTACGGCCACGACCATCCAGGCAAGGCCTTCCTTGGACAGGGCGGCCACCAGCCACGCGCCGAGGAAGCTTCCGGGAACCCGGCCCACCAGCGCCCAGCCTGCGCCCCGCAAATCCAGGCTTTGCCGCTCCCGCACCGTCACCATCACGGTGACCAGAAACGCGAGGAGGATCAGCGTGGCCGGCAGCAGCGCCGGATCCACCATCGCGATCACCGGCGCCGCCAGCATGCCCATGCCGAATCCGCTGGATGCCTGCAGGCACGCGGCCAGGAAGATCACCCCGGCAATGATGGCGTATTCGGCACCCGTCACGGGGCGGAGGCGGTGGCAGGCGCAGTCGCGATAGGGACGGAGGCGCTGGTGGCCTTCAGGCCCTTGATGGAATCGAGCGGGAAGTGGCACTCTGCAACGTGCCGCGTACCGAGGGCCGAGAGGACCTGCGGTTCCGGCGCAACCTCACTGCAGATGTCCTGGGCTTGCCAGCACCGCGTCCGGAAGCGGCAGCCCGACGGCGGATCCAACGGAGAGGGCAACTCACCTTCGAGGACAATCCTGTCCTGCTTCGCACCGCTGACGTCGAGCTTCGGGGACGCCGACATCAGGGCAGCCGTGTAGGGGTGCCGTGGATGGTCAAAGACCTCTTCCGTGGCTCCCGTCTCGATGATCCGTCCGAGATACATCACCGCGACCCTGTCTGCCACGTGGCGGACCACGGTCAGGTCGTGCGAGATGAAGATGTAGGAGACCCCGAGCTCCTGCTGGAGCTCATTGAGCAGATTAAGGACCTGTGCCTGGACGGAAAGGTCCAAGGCCGAGACCGGCTCATCGAGGATGATGACATCGGGGTTCAGGGCCAGGGCCCGGGCAATTCCGATGCGCTGGCGCTGGCCGCCGGAGAACTCCTGCGGCGACTTGCATGCATCCGAGGGTCGCAGACCCACCATGTGCAGCAGTTCGCGGACCCGGGCTTCGCGTTCCCTGGACGTCGGGTAGAGGCCACGGTGGGTGGCCCACGGCTCGGTGATGATGTCCCCTGCGTTCATCCGGGCATTCAGCGAGGCGAACGGGTCCTGGAAAACCATCTGCACCCGCCGTCGCCAGCTCAGCAGCTCCTTCCCGCGGAGCCCGAAAGGATTGGTCCCTTCAAAACTGACAGCCCCTTCATCCGGGGTTTCCAGCATCATCAGGGTCCGGGCCAGGGTGGACTTGCCGCAGCCGGACTCACCCACCAGGCCCAGCGTTTCACCGCGGCCAACGGTCAGGCTGATCCCGTCCAGGGCCTTGAGCCGCGTATTGCCGCTGGCGCTCTTGGCCACGTGGAACGTCTTGGTCAGGCCATCAATTTTCAGAAGCGGCTCAGACATTGTTGATCTCCTCGCTGAAGTGGCAGGCGGCGGCGCGGGCAGGCCGCGGCTCGTTGCCGGAAGGGACGTTCAAAGCGCTGCCCGTGACAGCGGCGCCAAGTCCGGTGACCGCACCGCCGACCGGACCGGTGCCCGCACCACTGACCGGACGGAGCGCCGGCCGTTCCGCACAGCAGATTTCCTGGACCAACGGGCATCGGGACTGATAGACACATCCGGCGGGGATGTCGTGGAGCTCCGGCGGGCTGCCAGCAATGGACTTGAGCTGTGCGCCGCGCTCCAGGTGGACCGGCACCGATTCCAGCAGCCCCTTGGTGTAGGGATGGCGGGGGTCGGCGAAGACTTCGAAGACCGGCCCGCTCTCCACTACGTTGCCGGCGTACATTACAGCCACGGAATCGGCCTCCTCAGCCACCACCGCGAGGTCGTGGGTGATCAGGATGACAGCCATCTGGCCCTCTTCGCGGAGCTTCCGGAGCAGCTGCATGATTTGCGCCTGGACCGTGACGTCCAGGGCGGTGGTGGGTTCATCGGCGATCAGCAGGCGGGGATTGAGGGCCACGGCCATGGCGATGAGGATGCGCTGGCGCATGCCACCGGAGAACTGGTGCGGGTAGGAGTTGACCCGGGACTCCGGTTCAGGGATTCCCACGCGCTTCATCAGATCAATCGCCTCAACCCGGGCCTCCTTGGCACTCAGGCCGCGGTGGATGCGGAAGGCCTCGCCGAGTTGGGTGCCAACCGTATAAACGGGGTTCAGGGCAGTCAGGGCGTCCTGGAAGACGATGCCCAGCTCGGGCCCGGCAAACTTGAGCCGTTGCTTGGGAGTGAGGGCAGCGAGATCGGTGCCGTTGAGGTTGATCTCGCCGTCGGCCAGATCGCAGACGGGGTCCATGATCCCGGCCAGTGCCTTGGCCGTCATGGATTTTCCGCAGCCGGATTCCCCGAGCAGCGCCAGGGTTTCTCCGGCCCTGGCTTCGAAGGCCACACTGTTGACGGCGCGCACGGTGCCGCGGTGCGTGCGGATGTCCACCGCAAGGTCGCGGACCTTAAGGACGACGTCGTGTGCCTTCGCCTGCCCTGTTGCTGTGCCTGCGGCTGCGGCTGCGGCTGCGGCACGCGAGCGTTTTGCGGGTGCTGGGTCGGTAGCTGTTTTCACGGCTGTGTCTCCTTGGCTGGGATGCGGGCGATCAGCCGCTTGCGGGGAAGTGCGAGGCGCCAGCGCTGGGCCGGATCGGTGGCGATCCGCAGCCAGGCGGCAAGGACGTTGGCCGCGATGGTGGTGACCACGATGGCGACGCCGGGGAAAATCGACAGCCACCACGCGGTCTGCAGATACTGTCGGCCTTGGGAGACCATCAGGCCCCAACTGACATCCGGCGGCTGAATGCCGATGCCCAGGAAGCTCAGCGAGGACTCGGCCAGCATCACGTAACAACACTCGAGCGTAGCCAGCGTCAGCAGCGTCGGCAGCACCACGGGAATGACGTGCCGGACGATGATCGCATTCGGCTTGGCACCGAACGTGCGCGCCGCATCCACAAACGTCCGGCTCTGGAGCTCGGCCGATTCGGCGCGCGCCGTCCGCAGGTAAATGGGAATGCGGGTGAGGGCCAAAATCAGCACGATGTTCGCTGAGCTGGGGCTGAACACGTAAAGCACGACGACGGCGAGCAGCAGGGACGGGAAACTCATGATCACGTCGGCGATGCGCATGGACACGTTCTCACGCCAGCCCCGGTGGTACCCGGCCCAAACGCCCCAGAGGGAGCCAACAATGAGGGCCACTGCCACCGCAGGCAAGGCGACGGAGAAGGTGGTACGGCTGGCTACCACCAGCCGGGCCAGCATGCTGCGGCCCAGGGAATCGCTGCCGAGGAAGTATTCCCAGCCGTGCGCGAAGGTGAAGGGTGCTTTGTTGGCGAACAACAGGTTCTGCTTGGTGGCCAGATCGCCCATCAGGGCAGGGCCGATGAGGGCTGTCAGGCCGATGAGGATAAGGACCAGTGCCGAGACGGTGGCAAAGCGGTCCTTGAGCAGGAGGCGGAAGAGACTGAGCTTTCCATCCTGCTTGCTGTCCTTCTTACCATTGCTCGTACCGTCGCTATTTCCTTCCGGGAGGGCCGCCGGCAGCTGCGCCCGAGCCGCACCTTCAGTCAATGAACTCTTCATGGCTACTCCTAAGCCTTTACCGTGACGGGACGGACGCGTGCGTCCAGCAGCGCATAACCCATGTCGATGAGGATATTCAGGGCGAAGATCGCGACAGCGGTGAGCAGGACGGCTGCTTGCAGGACAGCGAAGTCCCGCTGCAGGATCGAATCGATCATGAGCTTCCCGATGCCCGGCCAGCCGAAAATGGTTTCCACCACAACGGCGCCGTTGACCAGGCCCACCGTCAGGTCCCCGGCCACGGTCAGCGCGGGGGCGGCCGCATTACGCAGCGCGTGATGCGTAACGACCCGGAGTTCGCCTGCTCCACGGCTGCGGGCCAGCTTGATGTAGGGCTCAGAAAGCGCGGAGACCATGGAACCGCGGACTATCTGGACCAGCACACCGAACGGCCGCAGGAGCAGCGTGGCGATGGGCAGCACCCAGGCACCGGCTCCCGACACGCCTGATGTCGGAAGCCAGCCCAAGGTGATGGCGAACACCCAGATTCCCACGATTGCCAGCCAGAAATCCGGGATGGAAGCGGCAGCCATCGAGACGAAACTTGAGATACGGTCCGCAATGCCGTTCGGCTTTAATGCCGCCCAGCAACCCACCACCAGGGCCAGCAGGATGGCCAGCACCATGGTGGTGGCGGCAAGCTGCAAGGTGGCAGGAAAGGCACGCAGCGCCATGGCGGCCGCGTCCTGCCCCGTGCGCAGCGACTGGCCGAAATCGAGCCGGAGCACACCGCCGAAGTAGTCGGCCATCTGCACCGGCAGCGGCTGGTCCAAACCATTGCGCGCACTGAAGGCATCGCGCATCTGTTGCGTGGCATTCAGCGGCAGGTACAGACTGGCAGGATTTCCCGTCATCCTGGCCAGCGCGAACACACCGACGATCACCACCATCAACGGCAATGCGCTCGAGGCAATCCGCTTTCTCAAGTAGATCAGCATGGCTGTCCTTCCTCCCGGAGCCGGGTTAGCTTGCCGGGGTCATTTCCGAAACACGCAACTCATCGCCACTGGACGAGTTGGGCGTGTAGTTCACGGACTTGGCCTTGCCGATGATGCCGGTCTGGTGCGAGATGTGGGCGAACTGGACAACCTTGTCGTTTTGGTAGGCAAAGATCTCCTCGAAGTCCTTCTTCCGTTCGTCGCCCGATGCCGCGTCCGCCTTCTTGATCATGGCGTCGAACTCGGGGGTGCCGAAGTAGCTCTGGGCTCCGGTGGACAGCATGTACTGGTCCACAGTGAAGGCGGCATCGCCGGCCTGGTTTCCGTGCTGTGTCATCAGCGCCACTGCGCCTTCATCTTTTGCGAAGGGGCGGACCTGATAGGTCAGGTGCTGGCTGGTTTCCAGCATTTTGAGCTTTACGTTCAAGCCGGCCTGGCTCAGTTGCTCCTGCAGCACCTGGCCCAGTTCAGTGATCTTGGGGAACTGGGCGCTGCGGACTACCAGCGAGATCTGCGCGGACGTGTCAACGCCGTCGGCCTTGGCTTCGGCAACAAGGGACTTCGCCTTGTCCAGGTCGAACGGCCAGCCCTTCAGTGCGTCGTTGTGCCCCACGATGCCTTTAGGAACCAACTGGGCTGCCACCTGGTGCTTGCCCTGGTAGAGCGAGTTGACGATTCCTTCCTTGTCGATGGCGAAGTTGATGGCCTGGCGGACGCGGATGTCACTGAGCGGTGCTTCGTTGGCGTCGAGCCGCAGGGCCACTGTCTCGTTGTTCGGGTAGTCGACGCCGAGGTCACCGATGTTGTCGTCCGGGCTAAGCCCCATCGCGACGTCAGCTTCGCCGCTGGTGATCATGGCCGCCCGCACCGAACTTTCGGAACGCCACTGGTACTCGGCCTTGGCATAGGCGGGCTTGGCCCCCCAGTAGCCGTCCCAGCTGGACAGCGTGATCTTCTGGCCGGCGTCCCACTTCTCGATCTTGTAGGGACCGGTGCCGATCGGCTCACGGACCTTCTCCGTGGCGCTAGTCGACGTCGGGACCACTTCAAGGAACGAAAGGCGCAGCGGCAGGATGGGGTCGGGTTCCGGTGTGGTGACGGTGAGGGTAGTGGCGTTTACGGCCTTCACGGCGAGATCCGCATCGCCGAAGACATAGCCCTCTACGTTGCAGCCCAGCTTGGAGTTGACCGCCCTTTCGATGGTGAAGGCGGCGGCTTCGGCATTGAATGGCGTGCCGTCCTGGAACTTGACTCCTTCGCGCAGCTTCAGCGTCCATTCCCTATCGGTGGTGGCTTTCCATTCTGTGGCGAGCTTCGGCTCGAGCTCGCCGCTCTGGGGATTGCGTTCGATCAGCGGCTCGGTGACATTCGAGCGCACCACAACACCGGTGGAGGTCAGGTTCGATTCACAGGCTTCGAGGGTGGGCGGTTCCTGGGCGAGGACCACGCGCACCGTGCTCGATGAAGCCGCGCCCGCGTCGGAATTGGCAACTGAACAGCCGCTCAGGCCCAGCACCGCGACGGATGCAAGGGCTGGCCACCTAAGCAAGCCAGCGGAAAAGGGGAGCTTTGAAGAAGACGTCATTGGATTCCTCCGGATTGGATACTTGCGGCAGCGGGGTGCTCTTGCAGCGGTGGAGCAGGGCATCAAGAACAGGTGCTTTCGGGGCCGCGCTGGACTCAAGCTAATTGAGGGCCACAGGCTCCACAAGGCTCGTGGCGGTCGCCAGCCGCGCCCGAAGGGGCGCCGGCGAGGCGCTCGGGGTGTGTGATGGGCACCACGCTGGCCTGAAATCCGCGTGGTTCCGCCGGAGTGGTCCCATCAATTCACTTCGTGAATCGAACTATGCCATTTACATGTTGGACGCGTATGAATCGGAATCCTAGGGTGCAGTTATGAAGAACATCGCTGTCCTCCAGGTAGGGCCACTCATGCCAAGCGTTCAAGAACCCATCACAAGGGAATACGGCGCCGTGCGGCTTCCCGATTTGCCCTCCGAGCAGGAAGAGTTCCTGAGGCTGCACGGCGGGTCTTTCGAGGTGGCCGTGACTTCCGGAAAGTTCGGCGTCGGCACGGAGCTGATGCACGCGCTCCCCAACCTTCGCGCGGTCATCAACTTCGGTGTCGGCTATGACACCACCGACGTCGCCCAGGCTGCCCAGCGCGGCATCATCGTCAGCAACACGCCCGATGTCCTCAATGACTGTGTGGCGGACACTGCCATCGCCCTGTACTTGGACGTCCTGCGCCGGGTCGGCGCAGCGGACCGCTTCGTCCGCCGCGGCGACTGGCTCAGCAAAGGCAACTTCCCGCTGACCACCAAAGCCAGCGGCAAAAGGGTGGGCATCCTCGGGCTGGGCCGGATCGGACGGGTCATCGCACGCAGGCTGGAAGGTTTCGACTGCGAAATCAGCTACCACAGCCGCAATCCGGTGGACGGAGTCAGCTACGAGTACAAGGCGTCCCCGCACGAACTTGCCGCCGGTTGCGACGTACTGATTGTCGCCGCCGCCGGCGGTCCCGGTTCGGCCAGGCTCGTGGATGCCAACGTCATCGGTGCGATCGGGCCCGACGGCTACCTGATCAACATTGCCCGAGGATCTGTGGTGGATGAGGACGCCCTCGTGGCTGCCCTCCTGGCCGGACGGCTTGCAGGGGCAGGGCTGGACGTGTTCGAGGAGGAGCCGAAGGTCCCGGAAGACCTCCTCGCCCTCGAAAATGTGGTCCTTCTGCCGCACCTGGGGAGCGGGACCCACGAAACGAGGGCGGCGATGGCAGAGCTGACGCTCGCGAACCTGCGGCAGTTCGTGGCCACCGGTTCGGTCCTGACGGCGGTGCAGGCATCAGCGTCGCAGTCGGCTACGTAGCAAGCCAAGAGGGCCGTGCGGCCCTCAGTGCCGCCATCGAGGAGGCTGCACTACGAGGGACCGCGCTGCAGATCATGGGCCCGGACGCGGGCGAAGTGTCCGCCGAGGCGGAGTCGGACATCCGCGCCGCCATCGCCGCGGCAGCGGCAGCGGGTGTGCAGGCCTCACTGCGCCCCAGCGAAGGCAATGACGCTGGACCGCATGATCGACGCCTCCTACGAGGAGGGTGTCGAGCTGACAGTGATCGGGGTCCGGCGGCGCTCCCCGGTGGGGAAGCTCTTCCTGGGCAGCACTGCCCAGCGGGTCATCCTGGAAGCTGGCTGCCCGGTCACGGCAGTAAAAGCAGACGTCGGCCCGCGCATCTGAGCCAGGGGGCTGCACAGTGCCCTGGAGGTATCAAGCAATGCAAAATATGTGTTGGACGTGCATCACTGCGGTTGAATAAAGTCGAGGGGAAGCTGTGGCGGGGACCACAAAGGCCGGCCTCCCGGCCGCCCCCGCAGCGTAGGCTTGTTGATCTATCAAAGAGGATTTTCCCATGCAGTCTGTAGACACCGCTGTCACGGATCTGGCTTCGGCCACGAAGAAATTTTTCCGGCGAGTGCTGCCCATCATGCTGGTCATGCTCGTCTGTAACCAGCTGAACCGCTCCAACATCGGCTACGCCCAGGATCACCTGCAGGCGGACGTCGGAATCGGTGCCGCGGCCTACGGCTTTGGAGCCGGGCTGTTCTTCATCGCCTACGCCATCTTCGAACTTCCCAGCAACGTGATGATGGAGAAGTTCGGTGCCAAGATTTGGCTCACCCGGATCATGATCAGCTGGGGCATCGTCTCTTTCCTGATGGTGTTTGTTCAGAACGAGACCATGTTCTACGTTCTGCGGTTCCTGCTGGGCGCAGCCGAAGCCGGGTTCTTTCCCGCGGTCATTTTCTACTTCGCCCGCTGGGTGCCGGCCGGCCAGCGGGGCAAGGCCACCGCCGTCTTCATCGCGGGATCGTCAGTCGCCGCGGCGCTGTCCGGCCCGATCGCTGGAGTGCTTCTCAGCCTCCACGATGTCGCGGGCCTGCGCGGCTGGCAATGGCTGTTCGGCTTCGAGGGACTGCTGTCCGTCACGGTCGGGATGGCCGTATTCTTCGTCCTCGACGCCAGGATCCAAGATGCCAAATGGCTCACGGCAGGGGAAAAATCCGCACTCGCCGGCGCCATTGACCGTGAGGATGCCCAGCACTCAGCCGGAAGCGGCGACAAGGTCAACCGCTGGAAGATGCTCCTGAATCCGCAGATTCTCCTGCTTTGCGGCATCTACTTCTCCGTGCAGCTCTCCATCTACGCCAACACCTTCTGGCTTCCCAGCATCGTCAAGCAGATCCCCGGCACCACCGACTTGAGCGTCGGCTTCCTTTCGGCCATACCCTGGGTCTGCGCCGTCTTCGCCATGTACTTCGCCGCCAAATGGCAGGACAAAGCCAAATCCAAGCGTCCCCTGCTCGTGGTTGCCCTGCTCGTTGCAGCCGTGGGAACGTTTGCGGCAGCCGTCGCCACCCCGGTTCTGGCGCTGGTATTCCTGGCCGTCGCCGCCATGGGCTTCAAGAGCGCCTCGCCGCTTTTCTGGACCATCCCCCAGTCCGGTCTGCACCCGCTGGTCCTCGCCCCCGCCATCGCCATCATCAACTCCCTGGGCAATCTGGGCGGATTCGTGGCCCCGTTTGGATTCGGCATCATCAAGGAACAGACCGGAAGCGTGGTACCGGGACTCTTCGCCCTGGCCGCCGCCTCCACGGTGGCTGCCGGCCTCGTCTACTTCCTGAAGGAACGCAAGGCCGCCAACTCCCCGGACGGAACTGAGGCCCGGCCTGAAGGGGAAACCCCCGTTGAGGCGAATGCCCGGCCGAAGGTCGCCGTCAACAAATAATCGGTCAACAAATAATCGTTCAACCAAACCCTCAATCGGACCGGGTCCGGCAGCTCTGCTGCCGGGCCCGTAGGTCTAGAGTGACCCGCTGGCCGCCGTCTGGCCGGAGCCAAGAGACTCGCGATCGATCTGAGGCGTACACGTTACGAGAACGGCTGCTGAAACCCCAGCCACGCCTACCGTCCGGCAGCGGCGGCTCCGTCGTAGAGGCAAGGCCTACGGCTCCGCAGACGAGCCAGCCGCAGACCAGCCACAGACCGTTGTGGCAAAAAAGAAACCCCGGTCCGAAGACCGGGGTTTTCCTTGATTGCGTGCGCGAGGGGGGATTTGAACCCCCACGCCCTTTCGGACACTGGCACCTGAAGCCAGCGCGTCTGCCGTTCCGCCACTCGCGCGCATCTTCTTCCATTCGATTCCAGCTCCGAATCCCGGAGTTGCAACCTCGTAAAAGCAGCGAGATCAAGCATAACGGACAATCACGGCAAAATGCCAATCGGCCGTTTTGGGGCCGTCAAACCACCTGCGGACGCGCGCGTGATCCGCCCTTGTTCCTCCGCCGAACGCAGAGCATGCCCGCGTGATCACAGCAACACCGGGCGTTCGTGAATGAACGAATCGAGCGTCCGGCGCGTTGTGGATTAAGGTCATTCACAGGGGTGGCAAGTAGTATCGGATGTATAGGCGCCCGCTTCCCGGCGGGCTCACTGTTCTGTTATGACCTGCATTACCAGATGAGTTCCACGAGGTGTGCCGCCCAGCGGCTGCAAGGAAAGGAGAGGACCATGGGTTTGCTTGACAAAGTCGAGCGCGGCATCGAGAAGGCCGTCCGCGGCGTCTTCTCCACCGGTTCCAAGGCCCAGGTTGAGCCCGTGGAAATCGCCAGCCGGCTCCGCCGCGAGGTGGACCACAAGGCCATCACGATTGCCGCCGGCCGAACCCTGGCACCCAACGTCTTCGACGTGCTGCTCAGCGATGACGACTTCCAGCGGGCCCAGGAATGGGGCACGCCCCTGGCCGAGGAACTCTGCGATGTGGTGATCAACCACGTCCGCAGCCAGGGCTACACGCTGCAGGGTCCGGTCCGCATCTCGTTCCGTCGCGATGAAGCCCACCGTCCGGGAGACTTCGAAATTACCTCCAAGACCGAAAAGGCTTCCGGCCCGGCTGCCGCGGCCCCGCTGCGCGCCAACGTTCCGGCTGCGCCCAGCCGCCAGCCCGTCCGCCTGCAGCCCGTCCTGGACATCGACGGCCAGCGGTATTCACTCAACGCGCCCTCAATCGTCCTTGGCCGTTCATCAGAAGCTGACATTCTCGTGGACGACACCGGAGTCTCCCGCCGCCACCTGGAAATCCAAACAGCCGGCGGCACCACCACGGCCGTAGATCTGGGTTCCACCAACGGCAGCTACGTCAACGGACACAAAGTGGCCGGCAGCATGGAGCTCACCGACGGCTCCACCATCACGATGGGACGGACCAAAATCATTTTCCGCCTCCTGCCGGCCAACGCTGGCGGCCGCCCATGAGCGAACTGACCATCACGGCCCTGCGTTTCGGTTTCCTGCTCCTTCTCTGGGTTCTGATCTTCAGCATCGTCTCTGCTATGCGCCGCGACCTCATGATCGGCCGCAAGGCCGCCACGGGCGTCCCCACGGCCAGGCAGGTCCGCAAGAACCCCGACCTTGCCGAGCCGGCTCCTACGCCGGTGAAGCAGCAGGCCCGCCAGCTGGTGGTGACGGAAGGCCCGCTCAAGGGCCGGACCGTCCCCCTGGCTGCCAGCCCAATCTTGCTGGGCAGAGCCCAGGAAGCCACCCTGGTGCTGGAGGACGATTACGCCTCCGGCAGGCATGCACGGCTTTTCCCGCAGGGAAGCCGCTGGTTCATTGAGGACCTCGGCTCCACGAACGGCACCTATCTGGCCGACCAGCAGCTCACCCGGGCCCTCCCAGTGGACCTCGGCGTACCCGTGAGAATCGGCAAGACGGTCATCGAATTGAGGCCATAGCCATGGCCGCTCCGGACATCCCCGCGGAGAAGGCGCCAGCCTCGCCGCGTCCCCTGATTCTGCGCTACGCCGCGCGCTCCGACGTCGGCCGTATCCGCGCGAAAAACGACGACTCCGCCTACGTAGGCCGGCACTTGGCCGTCGTGGCCGACGGCATGGGCGGGCACGCCGGAGGTGATGTCGCCTCCGCGGCGACCGTCCTGGACATGATCCACTTGGATACGGACGAGTACGAGGGCGACGCCGGAACCGTCCTCGCCGACGAAATCCAGACGGCCAACTCGCTGCTGTCCGAACTCGTCCACATCAATCCCAAACTGGCCGGCATGGGCACTACCGTGACGGCCCTGCTGCTCGCGGAGGGCAAGCTGCACTTCGCCCATATCGGCGATTCGCGAGCGTACCGGCTCCGGGACGGCGAGTTCAAACAGATCAGCATTGACCATACGTTCGTCCAGCGCCTGATCGATGAAGGCCGCCTCCGCCCCGAGGAAGCCGAAACCCACCCGCACAAGAACGTCCTGATGCGCGTCCTCGGAGACGTCGATGCAAGCCCCGAGCTGGACCTGGACACGCTGGACGTTCAGCCCGGCGAACGCTGGCTGCTCTGCTCCGACGGCCTGAACTATGTGGCCGGCCACGTCGTGGAACGGACAGTCCGGGAAACCAAGGACATGCGCGAATGCGTGGAAACGCTTGTCGATCTCACCCTGGAGGCCGGCGCCCCGGACAACGTCACCGTCGTCATGGTCGAAATTGCCGAGGAAACGGACGACGACGTCAAGACAGCCGCCGTCGAAATCGTTCCTCCCGCTGAACTGACCGGCGAAAAGCCGGCTGCAGCCGCCGGTGCGGTTGCCGCCGCGGCCACGGCCGATTCTGTGGAGCAGCCCGGTGAAGCGGCGCCGGTAACGGCGTCCGCCCCCGCCCCGGGCACCCCCCGGGCGTCCGAACCTTCGGCTCCGGACACCGCCGACCAGGCAGACGCCGCCGGCACCGCGGACACCGCGGACACCGCGGACACCGCGGACACCGCGGACACCGCGGACACCGGCCAGGATGCCGGCGAGGAGCCTACAACCACCACGGACCCCCATCTGGGCGAACATCTCTCGGCAGAGGTGCTGCGGCAGGAGCTGTCCTCACGACCCCACCTCCTCGTTGGAGCGGCCGTCGCGGCGGCCGAAACTGGCTCCATCCCCACCATCGCTGGGCGCACCGTCGCACGCCGGGCGGCTACAGTCCTGACCCACAAAGCCGAACAGGCGCGCGACGAAGCCGCCGAATTGGGCCCGGAACGGCGGCCTCGCCGGTGGATCACCATGGGCATCGCGGCCGCAGCGCTCGTGGCCCTCGCGGTGGGGCTCTGGCTGGGATACGCCTGGACGCAGACGCGCTATTACATTGGCGAATTCGACCAGCGGGTGGCGATTTTTAATGGCGTCTCGCAGCGCCTTGGCCCGCTCCAGCTGTCCACCCTTGAGGCCGTAACCGACATACGGATGGATTCACTGCCCCAGTTCTCCCAGCAGCGCGTGCGCCAGACGGTGCCTGCACGCGATCTCTACGACGCCCAGCGCATCGTTAAGAACCTCGAGCGCACGGGCAGCACCGCACCGTCGGATGAGTGCCTGACCCAATCACCGACTTCCACCGCTGCCGGCTCCCCGTCTCCGAAACCCCCTACCGCCACGGCCTCTCCCAAACCCACGGCATCTGCCTCCAAGCGTCCGACCGCGACGGCCAGCCCCAAGCCGACGGCATCTCCAACAGCCACCGCCGGCGCCTCCGCAGTGCCATCTCCAACCGCAACCTGTGAGGGTGGCCAATGACCCACGCCGACACAATCCCGAAGCCACGCCGCAACGTCGAGTTGCTGCTGCTCGTACTGGCACTTGGCGTGAGCATCGGCGCCAACGCGCTGATCAGCATCGACGAGCAGACCGCTTTTGACACGGATTTCTGGTTCCAATCCAGCCTGCTGGCGATTGCGGCCCTGGTTTTCCATGTGGTCCTGCGGCTCCGTGCAAAGTATGCCGATCCGGTAATACTTCCACTTGTGATCGCACTCAACGGCCTCGGCCTGGCAATGATCCACCGCCTGGACGCGCCGGGGGAAGACACCGGCAACAACCAGATGAGGTGGACCCTCATCGCCATGGCCGTCGCGATTGCCGTGATCTGGCTGCTCAAGGACCACCGGGTCCTGCGCCGCTTTACGTACATCTCCCTTGCAGTGAGTGCACTGCTGCTGATCCTGCCGCTGGTGCCCGGCATTTCCGCCGGCGAAATCCTGGGCGCCCGCGTCTGGATCCGCCTCGGCCCCATGACGTTCCAGCCCGGCGAGGTCGCGAAGATCACCCTGGCTATATTCTTCGCTGGCTACCTTTCCTCGAACCGCGACCTGATCATGCTGGCGGGCCGGAAAATCGGTCCGCTGCAGTTCCCGCGGTTCAAGGACATGGGACCAATGATCACCGCCTGGCTGGTCAGCATCGGCGTGTTGATCTTCCAGCGCGACCTCGGATCCTCCCTGCTGTTCTTCGGACTGTTCATTGTGATGATCTACGTGGCCACAAGCAGAATCAGCTGGGTGGTCATCGGCCTCGCACTCATCCTGGGTGGCGGCTTTGTGGCGTCCAAGGTCTTTTCCCACGTCGCACTCCGCATCGACGCCTGGCTCAATGCATTTACCGAGGAAGTCTTCGGCCGGTCCCCGGGCGGCAGCGGCCAGATCGTCGAAGGCCTCTTCGGCATGGCCAGCGGCGGACTCGTGGGCACCGGGCTTGGCCAGGGACGTCCCAACCTGGTTCCCTTTGCGAACAGCGACATGATCATCGCATCCTTCGGTGAAGAGCTTGGCCTGATTGGGCTGTTCGCCATCGTCATGATGTACCTCCTCCTCTTCACCCGCGGCTTCCGGGCGGCCCTCGGCACGCGGGACGCCTTTGGCAAGCTGCTGGCGTGCGGCCTGTCCTTCGCGGTGGCCCTGCAGTGCTTTGTGGTCATCGGCGGCGTCACGCGGCTCATCCCCCTGACGGGCCTGACCACACCTTTCCTTGCCGCGGGAGGTTCTTCCCTCCTCGCGAACTGGATCATCGTGGGCCTCCTGCTGATGATTTCGCACACTGCGCGCGGCCCCGTGGACACCACGCCAATGCAGCCGGGCAAAACCCCGGAGGCACAGACAACGGCGCAGCAGCCCGCTCCCGTTGCTGGCGGACGGCCCGGCAGGAATGCCACCCAGACCCTTCCTGACGCTCCCACCGAGGCGGTGAAACACCTGTGAACCAGGCCATTCGACATTCATGGATCGCCGCGATCGCCATGTTCGCCCTGATCTTCGGTGCGCTCAGCTATGTCCAGGTGGTTGGGGCCGACGAGCTCAAGGCCAACGCTTGGAACAAGCGTGCCATTCTCCAGAACTACTGCAACGACCGCGGCGCGATCCTCGTTGGCGGCACGGCCATCGCAGAGTCCGTTGAGGGAAACGAGACCTGCAAGTTCCAGCGGACCTACACACAGCCCGAGCTCTACGCGGGGCTCACAGGCTACTTCTCGAAGAACTACGGCGTGACCGGCCTCGAGCGCGCCATGGACGCCCAGCTCGCCGGCAGTTCGGACCAGCTCTTCCTAGACCGCATCGGGCAGCTGTTCCTGGGCAACCAGCCGAAGGGTGCCTCCGTGGAACTAACCATCGACCCCAAGATCCAGAAGCTGGCGTATGACCTCATCCCGGACGGCCAGCGCGGATCGATCGTGGTCACGGACCCCAAGACTGGCAACATCCTGGCCATGGTCAGCAAGCCGTCATACAACCCCAACCTCATCGCCACCCAGGACGCGGCCAAGGAGCAGGCAAGCTACAACGAGGTCATCAAGGTTCCCGGCGTCAACCTGAACCAGTCAGTCAGCGGCCCCACGGGCGCCCTCCTGGCACCGGGGTCGGTCTTCAAACTCGTGGACACCGCGGCAGCGTTGGGCTCGGGCAAATACAACGCGGACAGCGAACTGCCGAATCCGGCCGAAATGTCGTTCCCGGGCATCCAGTACCGCCTGCCCAACTATGCCGGCGGCAACTGCTACACCCGGAACACCGCCAACTTCGCGTTTGCGCTCCAGCAGTCCTGCAACACACCGTTTGCGAGCATCGCCCAGAAACTCGGTGAGGACGCGATCGCCGAGCAGGCGGCTAAGTTCGGCTTCGGCCAGGAACTGGGCGACCAGCTCAAGCTCGACTATGCCAAGAGCATCTTCCCGCGGGACCTGGACGCGGCCGGGCTGGCGCAGTCCGCCATCGGGCAGCGCGACGTCCGCGCCACGCCGCTGCAGATCGCGCTGATGACCTCGGCCATCGCCAACGGCGGCGTGCAGATGGCACCCAACCTGATCAAGGCCGTACGGTCCCCAGACCTGCGCGTCCTCGAAGAACCGAAGCCTGTTCCGCTGCGGACCTCCACCACGCCGGAGATAGCCGGCCAGATCACTGACTGGATGACCAGCGTGGTGAGTGAAGGAATCGCGGGCGGGGCGGCCGTCCCCGGTGTCGAAGTTGCCGGTAAGACGGGCACCGCAGAGCTGGGAACCGGCTTGAACAACTCCTGGTTTACCGGGTTTGCCCCGGCTAAGGACCCGCGGGTGTCTGTCACCATCGTCATGCAAGGCGTTGACATCACCACCGGCGCACAGCTAACCAGTCCGAACGCAAAGAAGATTTTTGAGGCGGTGTTGAATAAGTGAGGCCTACATCGGGAATCACCCTCGGCGGCAGATTCCAGTTGACCACGCGTATTGCGATCGGCGGCATGGGCGAAGTCTGGAAAGCCAAGGACCTTATCCTCGGCCGCATCGTGGCCATCAAAGTGCTCAAGGAGGAGTACACGGGAGACCCTGGCTTCCTCCAGAGATTCCGTGCGGAGGCCCGCCACACCGCGCTGCTAAACCACGTGGGCATCGCCAATGTTTTTGACTACGGCGAGGAGGAGGGGTCCGCCTACCTGGTCATGGAGCTGGTCCCCGGCCAGCCGCTGAGCAGCATCATCGAACACGAGCAGGTCCTCTCGCCGGACCGCACTCTGTCCATGATGGCCCAGACCGCACGTGCGCTGTCGGTTGCCCATGCCCAAGGCCTGGTGCACCGCGACATCAAGCCGGGCAACCTGCTGATCACACCCGACGGACGGGTCAAGGTGACGGACTTCGGCATCGCCCGCCTTGCGGACCAGGTCCCGCTGACGCAGACCGGCCAGGTGATGGGTACCGCCCAGTACCTCGCCCCGGAACAGGCCACCGGCCAGACGGCCACGGGCGCTTCCGACATCTACTCGCTCGGCGTTATCGGTTACGAGTGCCTCACGGGCCACCGGCCGTTCTCCGGCGAGTCCCAGATCGCCATCGCCTTGGCTCAGGTGAACGATGCCCCGCCGCCCCTGCCGGACACCCTGCCAAAGCCGGTCCGGGCGCTCCTGATGTCCATGCTCGCCAAGGATCCGAAGAACCGGCCGGCCAACGCCATCAAACTTTCCGAAGCCGCCGAAGCCATCCGCAACGGAGATATTTCGGCAGCCCACGCCGCCGTTCCCGGCATGCTGCTTTATGAGGCAGCCACCGGCCCCATCACGGCCCCGGTCAAGATGCACACGGCGCCCACCGGAGTCATTGGCTCCGAGAAAAACTCAACGACGGCGACCTCCGCCCTGCCGGTGCTCGGCGCCGCAGCCGCGGGTGCTGCAGCCGCGGGCGCAGCTGGCGCAGCAGGCGAGGGAACGCCCACCCGTGCCGGCAGCACCCTTTCGCGGGCTGACGCCCTGGCCGCCGAACGCAGCTGGGTCCAGGAAGAGGAACAGTACGACGACGAGCCTGCCGATGAGCCCGAACGTCGCAAGCGCAGCCCGTGGACCTGGCCGCTGATCGCCCTGATCCTGCTGGTTCTGTTCGCCGTCGTCGGCATCCTCCTGAGCCAAGCCGGCATTCTTTTCCCGTCGCAGGCGCCTGCGGGCACCACCTCGAGTTCGCCAAGCCGGACAACCTCCACGAGCGCCAGCCCGACGCCTTCCGCGACATCGGCAACGCCCACGCCCATGACCCCCTCGCCAACGCCCACGCCCACGGAAACCACCCCGGAGGCCATCAACCTGATTCCCGACGCCTACCTGGGACAGCAGTACAGCAAGGTGCGCAGCGACCTGATCGCGCTCGGGCTGCAGGTGAACGGCGTCCCGGTCGCCGATCCCGCTGCTCCCGGCACCGTCACGGACATCAATCCGTCCGGCCCGGTTCCGGCGGGTGAAACGATCAAGGTCACGTATTCCAAGGGTCCGGAGCAGATCGTAGTACCGGATATCAGCGCCGGCAGCAGCGAGGCCGAGGTACAGAGCGCCATCGAAAAGGCCGGGCTGCGCTGGCAAAAGGGAGATGATGTCGAGGGTGATCCGGGACAGGAGCCCGGTACGTTTGTCAGCTCTGATCCGGGCGCCGGCAAGCAGGTCGACGCCGGTTCCGTGGTGACGTACCACCTCGCCAAAGCCCTGATTCCCTCACCCTCGGCCACGGTCACTCCCAGTGCCCCTCCGACCGGGCGGTAAGCCGTGACCACGCCGCCAAGAATGCCGTCGCACCGGGAGGACAGCCTCCCGGTGACAGCCCAGCGCGTCCTCAGCGGACGCTATGAGCTCGGCGAGCTCATAGGACGAGGTGGCATGGCGGACGTGCACCGTGGCATCGACACCCGGCTCGGGCGGACGGTGGCCATCAAGCTGCTGCGTCCGGACCTGGCACGGGACCCGCAGTTCCAGGCGAGATTCAAGCGCGAGGCGCAGGCAGTTGCCGCCCTGAACCACCCGTCGATCGTGGCTATCTACGACACGGGTGACCACGCAGTCCCCGGAGATGCCCACGACCAGATCCGGGTTCCCTACATCGTGATGGAATTCGTCGCCGGGCAAACCCTCAGGGACCTCATCCGGTCCAAGGACATCACCATTAACCAGGCCATCAGCTACACCCTCGGCGTACTGTCCGCGCTGGAGTACAGCCACAAAGCCGGCATCGTGCACCGGGACATCAAGCCTGCCAACGTGATGTTCTGCGAGAGCTCGAACATGGTCAAGGTCATGGACTTCGGCATCGCACGGGCCATGGCCGACTCCGCCGCCACCATGACCCAGACGCAGGCCGTGGTGGGCACGGCCCAGTACCTCTCGCCAGAGCAGGCGCGCGGCGAGACCGTGGATGCCCGGAGCGACCTTTATTCCGCGGCCTGCCTGCTGTTCGAAATGCTGACCGGGCGTCCGCCGTTCGTCGGCGAGAGCCCCGTTTCCGTGGCGTACCAGCATGTGCGCGAAATCCCGGAACCGGCCAGCAGCCTCAATCCCGAGGTTTCCGAAGCACTGGACAGCGTCCTCGCAAAGGCCCTGCAGAAGAACCGCGCCGACCGTTTCCAGGACGCGGCGGCCTTCCGGCGCGCGCTCCGTGCAGCCAAAAACGGTGTCGCGGTGCCTGGCCTGTCAGCCAGCGAGGCGCCGACCGACCCCAACGACCATGTTCCCGAACCGCACCGCAATCCTCCCACCGCGGCCTTTTCCATGACCGGCGCCAGCTTCCTTGACGATGCCCCCGGAGGCCGGCTCAGGCCTGCTTACGATGACGCAGGCGACGCCGTGCTTCCCGCGGAGGCCGCCGCGGTGTACGAGACCGCAGAGCAGGACGAACTTCCCTTGGGCCTGCCCCGCGAACGGGAGCGTACGGGCGTACAGAAGTCCCGCCGTCGGGCCTGGACCGCCACCTTTGTCATCTTTACCCTCCTGGTGCTGGCCGGCGGCGGGCTATGGCTGTACAACGTGATGAACCAGCCTCCGGCCGAGCCGGTCAAGGTTTCTGTCCCGTCTGTGGAGGCCCGCACAGAAACTGAAGCCCTTCAGTTGCTGTACGACGCCCGGCTGCGGCCCCAGATCAAGCGTGTGCAGCATGACACGATCGCCAAGGGCACGGCCATTGGAACCGTGCCCGCGGCCGGTTCATCGCTTGAGCCGGACTCGGACGTGACCCTCAACATTTCCGCCGGACCAAGCGCGGTGAAGGTCCCGGAAGCACTGCCTGGGCGGACGGAAGCGGCGGCCCGCGACATCCTGAGACAGGCCGGATTGGTGGGGGCACCGTCCACCACCATGGCCAACAGCGCCACGGTAGCGGGAGGCCTGGTGATCACTACCAAGCCGGCTCCGGGCCAGCAGGTGGCCGTCGGGAGCACCGTGGAAATTGTGGTGTCCACGGGCAAGGTGGCCATGCCCGAACTCCGAGGAATGACCCGCGCCGAAGCGGAGGCCGCGCTGAAGGCCCTGGGCTTGCCGGCCGTCATCAACGAAGTGGAGAACTCCCAGGTGGTTCCGGGCAAGGTGACCGGGCAGAGCGATCCCCTCAATTCCCTGGTAGAGCAGGGTAAGGCGATCACCGTTACGGTTTCCAAGGCTCCGGCGCCGAAGCCCACCCCGACGCCAACACCGAGCAGCACCGGCACGGCGAAGCCCAAGCCTTAGGGCTTCGACTCAGGCGTCAGCTCAGTGGCCGCCAGCTACGTGACCGGCACGCGCACCTGCCCCGCGTGGCCGGCACCCGCCTCTTGGCCGGCACCCGCCGGCGCCGGAGTCCTCTGCCGGGTTCTAGTGCTGGATGAGCGGGCTGAGCTTGGCCGCGCGTGCGGCCGCGCCCGCCATGCCCAGTGACTCGAGCCAGTTTCCCAGCATCTGGTAGCCGCCCTCGGTAAGGACCGATTCCGGATGGAACTGCACGCCGCACAGAGGGGCGGTGCGGTGCTGCAACCCCATGACGACGCCGGTGGCGGTCTCGGCAGTGATTTCGAGGATGTCCGGAATGGACTCCCGCACGGCGGCCAGTGAGTGGTAGCGCGTCGCGGTGACGGGGGAGGGCAGGCCTGCGAAGACGCTGGCGCCCTGGTGCTGGACCAGGGACGTCTTGCCGTGCATCAGTTCCGGCGCGTGCGTCACAATGCCGCCGTAGGCCTCGGCGAGGGCCTGATGGCCCAGGCAAACGCCGAACATGGCTTTGCTGTTGTCCCCGCACCACTTGATCAGCTCGATGCAGACGCCCGCCTCCGACGGTGCGCCCGGACCGGGCGAGATGAGTACGCCGTCGCGCGTTTCAGCCATTTCGATCGCTTCGGCGAGCGTCACGTCGTCATTGCGGACCACCGTGGTCTCGGCGCCCAGTTCCTGGAGGTAGCCCACCAGGGTGTAGACGAAGCTGTCGTAATTGTCCACGACGAGGATCTTGGTTGTGCTCATGGGTTACTTGCCGCACCAATCGTTGAGTCGGTGAATTGTGTGAACTGGGACATCCAGGGGAACAGGAACTCGACCATCAGGAACAGTGTCCCGGCGATCAGCGCCACTGACGTGAGGATGCGCAGCCAAAGCGGGCCCGGCAGGTGCCGGAATATCCAACCGTACAAGTCTCAGCCTTCCCCTCGTGCGCGTGCCACTTGGGCGGCAATCTCGGCAGGCGGTCCTGCGGATGCGGGCTGCCAGCGTTCCATCACGGAGTACGCAATGATCCGTTCCTGCGAACCGAAGCGGGGGTTGCAGCTGGTCATGGTCAGGAATCTTTCTGTGGGCCTGACCCCGGGCTTCGAGGGCACGGGGAGCAAGACGTCAACGTTGGAGGGCATCACGATCCGGTTGTTACGGAAGACGTAAACGTAGTAGCCGTCGCGCGTCTGGACATAAATCTTGTCACCCGGTACGAGGGTGTGGATATTGTCCAGGACGGCACCGTGCGTCTGGCGGTGTCCGGCCACGGCAAAGTTGCCTACGGCACCGGGCATGGCCGTTCCGCCGTAGTGGCCCAGGCCGAGGGTGTCCAGCACATCCGCCGTGGTGCCCTCGACGATGGGACGGGTGTAGGTTTCGCCAAACCTGGGAATGTACATGATGCCGATGGTGCCGCCGTGGCCGGGAGCCTGGGCAACTGCCGGTGCGCCGTAGTTCTTCTGCCCTGCCGGCGCCTCCGCGCTGGGCGCCGGCGTTACGGGTCCACCAAGGTCGCGGGTGAAGTCCTTGACCGCCGCGCTTTGCTTGGCATCGGATTCCACGTTGGTCCACCACAACTGCCAGGCGACGAAGAGCAGGAGCACAATGCCCACCGTAATCAGCAGCTCGCCAATGATCTGCACGGCCTTTCGCAGGATCACGACGCCGGCTGCCGGCTTGGCAGGGGCGATCACCTTTTCCTGCAGTACCACGCGTTCTCCTCAAAGGCGGTTGCGGTGGGCGCTGGTGTGGCCTGAACTACAGCTAGAATTGGCTGCTAGTAAGACTTCAGACTTGACCAGGAGCGCGCAGGCCGCCGGCAATATTCCTCTGAGCAGGATATCAAGCCGGGTCGCCGTTCTTGATTCAGCCCGCCAAGGAGGACATGTGCCCGAGTCAAAGCCACGTAAGAAGACCGCCCGCGCGGCCGAGCCGGTCTCTGCAACACAGACGTACAAGCCGAACCCTGTGTGGTTCAAGCCGGTCATGTTCGGTCTCATGATCATCGGGCTGCTGTGGATCATCACGTTTTACATCAGTGAAGGAAAGCTCCCTGTTGGCGACTGGGGATCCTGGAACATCGTGGCCGGATTCGGCATCGCGATCGTGGGCTTCCTGATGACCACCCGCTGGCGTTCCTGAACACCACGCAGCAGCCATGACCGAAGGCATCATCGTCGGCGACGACGGCCTCGCCCGTCCGTTGTGGGCCTCCGTCGATCCCCTGATGCGCGAGTACTACGACACAGAATGGGGTCTGCCCGTACGTGACGAGCAGGGCCTCTACGAGCGCATCAGCCTGGAGGCGTTTCAAGCCGGCCTGTCCTGGGCCACCATCCTGCGCAAGCGGCCCGCTTTCCGTGCGGCTTTCGCCAACTTCCACCCCGAGACCGTAGCCGCGTTCACCGAGACCGATGTCGAACGGCTGCAGCAGGATACCGGGATCGTGCGCAACAGGCTGAAGATCCGCGCCGCCATCACCAACGCCCAAGCCACCATTGAGCTGCGTAACAAGGGCGGACTGGTGGACTTTGTCTGGGGATTCCAGCCCACCTCGACTCCTGCCCCTTCGACGCACGCCGATGTGCCCACCCGGTCTCCGGAGTCCATAGCCCTGTCCAAGGCGCTGAGGAAAGAGGGATTCGCCTTCGTGGGGCCAACTACGATGTTCGCCCTCATGGAAGCCGTCGGGATGGTGGACACACACCTCATTGACAGTCACCGCCGAGGCACCTCCGGGGTCTGGTTGTAGCCGGGCCGGCTCTCTCAGTTTCGCTGCTTCACGGCCGAGCGCGCGTGCACACGTGTTGGTAAAGATATCCACAGTGTTGATAACCCAAGCGCCCACATTCGCAGCAAGCGCACGCCATGGCTGTTCAGCCACTAGCCGATCCGCGCGAACGACAGCTCAAGTATTAACAATTGTGGAAAGGCTGTGGATAAAGGCCTGGTCGCGTCCGTCCGGCTTACTGCGTCTTCCGACGGACGGGGTGCCGGCTCGTGATGGACACGCGGTTGAACGCATTCATCGTGATGGCCAGCCAGCTCACCGCCGAATACTGCTCGGCCGTCAGGTGGTCGCGCGCGTAGCCGTCCTCCAGGTCCCGGGTGTGCGTATCGGGAAGGGCCGTGATGCTCTCTGCAAGGGCCAGGGCGGCCCGCTCGGTCCCGTCGAACAGGTCCGTGTCGCGCCAGGCGGGGAGAACAGCCAGACGCTGGCTTGATTCGCCTCCCTTGAGGGCGTCAGCCACGTGCATGTCCAGGCAGTACGCGCAACCGTTGAGCTGGGACGTGCGGACGTTGAGCAGTTCTACGAGTTTGGGGTCCAGCCCGGCTTCAAGGGCGGCTTCCCGCACCTTCAGCCCCAGCCCATTGAGGGCACGCCAAGACGCAGGGTGGTATTTGTCCAAGTAGATATGTTCAGTGGTGCTCATGGCGTACTCCTCGAAGAATCGGGCCGCCGCACGGAGCCGGCGGACTTGTGAGGCGGGCTGGCGATTAGTCCGAGACTACACGCGGACGGGGTGCGCTTATCCACTTAACAACAGGCGACTACCCACAGGTTATCCACAGGTGGGGATAACCTGTGGGACGGCGCGGACGGATTTACCGGGATGTAGGCCTCAGAACGGCACTCCAACGTTGAACTACATGGCTGGAAGTTATTAACACTGTGAATAAGCCTGTTGAAAATTCCTGCTGTGCACAGCCAAGGCTCCCGGCTGCCTTGCCCCTGGCTTGGCAGCGGCAGGCGCCCTGGAGCTACCCACCCGGTACAGGCACCGGTACAGCTGTGGATTGGCCCCTGTCCGCCACTTATTCGCGGAATAGTTGTCCACTTAACCACAGGGCCTTCCTGAGTACTTATCCACAATTGTGGACCCAGCGGACGGCCCAGTCCGAAGATCCGCCAGTCCGGGCGGATTTCTAGACACGTCCGACAGAACTACAGCTGTGTAAGTTACCAACAGTGTGGATAACCCCTGTGGAAAACTCGGCAGCGATAGCAGCAGGGTGCGGAGCCCGAACGAAGGAGGGTCGAGAGTCGACCACGTGGGAAGTCCGTTCGCTTGCGGGAAGCGGGTGACGGTCTGGGAGGCGACCAGGCAGCCGCACGCGCAGTTGTCGGCGCTCAAAACGGCGCAAGCCTGCCTGGACGGGCAGGTCCATAGCAGCAGCGACGGGGCTCCTATGCAGAACGCCCGCGCCCAACGTGGGTGCAGGCGTTCTGGGCGGGGCGGGTGGAGAGGGGAGAGAGCGGTGG
>NZ_CAKKLY010000051.1 GCF_918698095.1 Arthrobacter sp. Bi83 | reverse complement strand
GGCCAAGGTCGCGGGGGTGGTGCGGGTGGGCGGATTCACCAGCTTTGTCCGCACGGTGGTGATCCCGCGCTTGCCCGAGTGGCGCATCCGGTACCCGCAATTGCAGATCCGGCTGATTGAAGACGACTTCCCTGACTTGTTACGCCTGCTCCGGCAGCGCGAGCTCGACGCTGTTGTGGTCGAGCTCGATTCGATGACGGCCGGCCAACGTTCACTTTCCGCCGGAATGATCGAGGAGCCCCTGCTGGACGAGCCCTGGAAACTGGTGGTTCCCGCGGGCGCCCTGCTCACTACAGAGAACATCGACCTTGGGCATCTGCCACTTCTCTGGCTCGGTGTCGACTCCTCAGCCGCCAACGCTGCGGTGCTCGGCCGGCTCCGTCAGTCCATCGGTGCCCAGATGGAGACGGTGCATCAATATCAGGAAACGCTGACCGCACTGGCACTGGTCGCGGCGGGGGAGGGTGTCGCCATCGTACCCACCTTGGCATTGAGCGGCGTCAGCCATGACGGGGTGGACGTCCTGGACGTCCCTGGACTGGGCACGCGACGCATCGTCCTGCGACGGTTCGACCGCCGGCGGTCAGCCAGCATGCCCGTGGACACCGTCGCGCGCCTTCTACGGGAATCGGCAGCGGCGTTCGACACGCGGTCGACGTCCTGACCGCCTACAACTTTTCGTGCCTTTTGGCGTGTGGGACGGGACTTCGAAGCAAGGTCATGCGACCCCGGAAAGTGCACTCGTTACGGGTTAGGCAATAGTCTGGCCAGATGGGGACCAATGCCGTGAACTCCGGCGAACAAATGGACAGGCAGTCGCGCATTCTCGAGGCGGCGCTGGATCTGCTGTCCCGCCATGGGATTTCGGGTGTGAGCATGCGGGCCGTGGCCCGCGAAGCCGGCGTCGCGCTCGGCCTGGTGAACTACTACTACGACGACAAGACGAGCCTGATACGGGCAGCCCTGCGCCGGGTCGACGAACACGACCTTCTGCTCGTGGCGCCCGACCCGTCGTCAGACCCGGAGCAACAGCTGCGCCAGGCCCTGCGGCGAGTGGCAGCCGCTGATCTGCTGACCACCCGCTATCTGTCCCTGCGCCTGCACCTTTGGGCCCTCGCCCAGGCGGACGAGGGCTATGCACAGATCAACGCCGAGGCCTTCGACCGCTATCTCGACGGCCTCGCTGCGCTGGTTTCCAACGCCCAACCCCATCTTTCATGGGAGGCATGCAGGGAGCGGGCGGCTGACATTGTCGTCATCCAAAACGGCATGTGGCTGACGGCGCTTCTCGGCGTTGATGAGGCCTCCATTCAGCGAAGCATCGCCCGGACGGAGCAAATCGCCTTCGCGCCGCTTCAGGACCGCACCATCAAGGATCACCGGCTTCACGAGTCCTGAACCACCGGCAACCGGGCAGAGTGAGCTCCATAAGTAGCATTGAACAACTGTTCAAGAAAAGTATTGAACACTCGTTCAATGTGCAGTACTGTCCCTCGTATGACTTACGCCACACCAGCCCATGACGTCGTTCGGATCGCAAGAACCGAGACAGCATCGACCCTGTTCATCAACGGCGCATGGGAGCCAGCCGCCTCCGGCGCTGTGCGCGCAATCCGCAACCCCGCCGACGGCGAGTCGGTGGCCACAGTGTCCGAGGCCGGCAGGGAGGACGCCGAACGCGCCATCGCCGCAGCCCGTGCAGCCTTCGACTCCGGCGTCTGGTCCTCCGTGCCGGCACCCGAGCGCGGCACCTTCCTGCTCAAGGTCGCCGCCGGACTACGCGAACGCCGTGAAAAGTTCGCCCGCGCCGAGTCGCTGGACACAGGCAAGCGAATGGTCGAAAGCCGCATCGACATGGACGACATTGCCGCCTGCTTCGAGTATTTCGGCAGGCTCGCCGGGCAGCAGGCGGGCCGCATGGTCGACGCCGGGAACCCCACGGTCGTCAGCAAAATCGTGTACGAACCCGTGGGCGTCTGCGGCCTGATCACCCCGTGGAACTACCCCCTGCTCCAGGCGGCGTGGAAGATCGCGCCCGCGCTGGCCGCCGGCTGCACCTTCGTCCTCAAGCCCTCCGAGCTGACCCCGTCCACCAGCATCCTGGCAATGCAGCTGCTGCACGACCTTGGCCTGCCCGACGGCGTCGCCAACCTCGTGACCGGCCCCGGCGCGGAGGCGGGCGCCCCGCTCTCCGAACACCCCGCCGTCGACCTCGTCTCCTTCACGGGCGGGCTGGAAACCGGCAAGCGCATCGCGGCGGCCGCCGCCGGCACCGTCAAGAAGGTGGCACTGGAGCTTGGCGGCAAGAACCCCAACGTGGTGTTCGCGGACGCGGACTTCGACGCCGCCGTCGACAATGCCCTGAACGGCGCGTTCGTCCACTCCGGGCAGGTCTGCTCCGCGGGGGCGCGGCTGGTGGTGGAGGAATCGATCGCCGAACGCTTCGTGGACGAGCTGGTCCGCCGTGCCCGGGACATCCGGCTGGGCGGCCCCTTTGACGACGCCGCCGAAACCGGGCCGCTGATTTCCGCGGCCCACCGCGACAAAGTCCACGCCTATGTCCAGCGCGGCATCCAGGAGGGTGCGCGGCTGCGGACCGGCGGTGCGGCGCCGCAAGGAGAAAAGTACGACGGCGGTTTCTACTACCAGCCCACCATCCTGGACCGTGTCCAGAGGGGAATGTCGGTGGTGGTGGACGAGGCTTTCGGCCCGGTGGTCACCGTGGAGACGTTCCGCACCGAGGACGAGGCCGTGGTCACTGCCAACGACACCATTTACGGGTTGGCCGGCGCGGTCTGGACCCAGGATGCCGGCAAGGCGCAGCGCGTGGCATCCCGGCTGCGGCACGGCACCATCTGGATCAACGACTACCACCCCTACCTCCCCCAGGCCGAGTGGGGCGGCTTCGGCCAGTCCGGCGTCGGCCGCGAGCTGGGCCCCACGGGCCTGGCCGAATACCAGGAAGCCAAGCACATCTACCAGAACACCAGCCCGCAGGTAACCGGCTGGTTTGCTGACCACGGCAAGGAGAACTAGATGCACTACGACAACATCGACGACGTCACCGAGCGCGGGTTCGACTACGTCGTGATCGGCGGCGGATCCGCGGGTGCCGCCGTCGCCGCCCGGCTGAGCGAGGATCCAGACGTGACCGTGGCCCTCGTGGAGGCCGGCCCGGATGACCGCAACCTGCCCGAAATCCTGCAGCTGGACCGCTGGATGGAGCTGCTGGAGTCCGGCTACGACTGGGACTATCCGGTGGAACCGCAGGAGAACGGCAACTCCTTCATGCGCCACGCGCGCGCCAAGGTGATGGGCGGCTGTTCCAGCCACAACTCCTGCATCGCCTTCTGGGCACCCCGTGAAGACCTGAATGAGTGGGAGTCCAAGTACGGCGCCACCGGCTGGAACGCCGACGCCGCCTGGCCGCTCTACCAGCGGCTTGAAACCAACGAGGACGCCGGCCCGGACGCGCCGCACCACGGCGACTCCGGCCCCGTGCAGCTGATGAACGTGCCCCCGGCGGATCCTGCCGGCGTCGCGCTCCTGGACGCCTGCGAACAGACGGGCATTCCCCGCGCGAAGTTCAACACCGGCACCACCGTGGTCAACGGAGCAAACTTCTTCCAGATCAACCGCCGCGCGGATGGCACGCGTTCCTCCAGCTCCGTCTCCTACATCCACCCGATCATGGAGCGTGAAAACTTCACCCTGCTGACCGGCCTGCGCGCCCGCCAGCTGGTGTTCGACGCGGACAAGCGCTGCACCGGCGTGGACGTGGTGGACTCCGCATTTGGCCGGACCCACCGGCTCTCCGCGCACCGCGAGGTCATCCTGTCCACCGGCGCCATCGACTCCCCCAAGCTGCTGATGCTCTCCGGCATCGGCCCGGCAGCCCACCTCGCCGCGCACGGCATCGAGGTCCTGGTGGACTCCCCCGGCGTTGGCGAGAACCTGCAGGACCACCCCGAAGGCGTGGTCCAGTTCGAGGCCAGGCAGCCGATGGTGCAGACCTCTACCCAGTGGTGGGAGATCGGCATCTTCACCCCCACCGAGGACGGTCTGGACCGCCCGGACCTGATGATGCACTACGGTTCCGTCCCGTTCGACATGAACACCCTGCGGCACGGCTACCCCACCACCGAGAACGGCTTCAGCCTCACCCCGAACGTCACGCACGCCCGCTCCCGCGGCACCGTCAGGCTGCGCAGCCGCGATTTCCGCGACAAGCCCATGGTGGATCCGCGCTATTTCACGGATCCCGAAGGCCACGACATGCGGGTCATGGTGGCCGGCATCCGCAAGGCCCGCGAAATCGCCGCCCAGCCCGCCATGGCCGAATGGACCGGCCGCGAGCTGTCGCCCGGCGTCGAGGCACAGACGGACGAGGAGCTGCGGGAGTACATCCGCAAGACCCACAACACCGTGTACCACCCGGTGGGCACCGTCCGCATGGGCCCGGCCGACGACGACATGTCACCGCTGGATCCCGAGCTGCGGGTCAAGGGCGTCACCGGCCTGCGCGTGGCGGATGCCTCCGTGATGCCTGAACACGTCACCGTCAACCCCAACATCACCGTCATGATGATCGGCGAGCGCTGCGCCGATCTCATCCGTGCCGGCCACACCGGTGGCGCCGCAAGGAAAGAGGTAGAGCTCAGCCCCTCCTTCGCCTGAGAGGCAAGTTCCGGAGGCTATTGATTTCACCCGCGTCCAATGGCGGCCGCGGATTGCATCGTCGTACTTTTCTGACTTAGGAGTTCACACATTATGGAACCCAGCAAGAGTATTGATTCAAGCGGCATGGACGAATTTGGCTACACCCAGACCCTGGACCGGAGCATCGGCAAGTTTGCCAGCTTCGCCGCAGGAGTCAGCTACATCTCCATCCTGACCGGCGTCTTCCAACTGTTCTACTTCGGTTTTTCCATGGCCGGCCCGGCGTACGCCTGGTCCTGGCCCATCGTGTTCGTCGGCCAGCTGATGGTGGCGCTGTGCTTTTCCGAGCTGGCCGGCCGCTACCCCGTGGCGGGATCGGTCTACAACTGGGCCAAGCGGCTCTCGTCGGGGACCGCGTCCTGGCTGGCGGGCTGGCTGCTCCTGCTCTCCTCCATCATGGCGCTCGGATCCGTGGCACTGGCCCTGCAACTCACCCTGCCGCAGCTCTGGTCCGGCTTCCAGTTCGTCGGTGACGGCACCGGCCCCTACGACTTCGCCATGAACGGCGTGGTGCTGGCCACCATCATGATCACCATCTCCACCCTCATCAACGCGTTCGGCGTGAAGCTGATGACCAGGATCAACAGCATCGGCGTCTTCGTGGAGCTGATCGCGGCCGTCCTGCTGATCCTCGCGCTGGGCTGGCATGTTGTGCGGGGCCCGGAGGTCTTCTTCAAAACCAACGGCTTCGGCGAGGGCCACGATCTCGGCTTCTTCGGCGTCTTCCTCATCGGCGCCATGGCCTCGGGCTACGTCATGTACGGCTTCGATACCGCCAGCTCCCTCGGCGAGGAAACGAAGGACCCCAAGCGCACCGCGCCCAAGGCAATCCTGCGCGCCGTCACTGCCTCGTTCCTGCTGGGCGGGCTGATCCTGCTCTTCGGCATCCTGGCCGCACCGGACCTGACCGACCCGCAGGTGGGGGCTGCCGACGGCGGCCTGCAGTACATCGTGCTCTCCGTCCTCGGGGGTCCGTTCGGCAAGGCGTTCCTGGCATGCATCGTGGTGGCCGTGGTGGTCTGCACCCTGGCCGTCCACGCCGCCGCCATCCGCATGATGTTCGCCATGGCCCGGGACAACAACCTCCCGTTCAGCCGGCAGCTCAGCAAGGTGGATCCGGTCCGCAGGACCCCCAAGATCGCGGCCATCGTCATCGGCGTCATGGCCGTCATCCCGCTGCTGGTCAACGTCATGCAGCCGGCCATCTTCACCATCCTGTCCAGCATCAGCATCGTCCTGATCTACCTGTCCTACCTCCTGGTCACGGTTCCCCTGCTGCGCAAGCGGCTCCTGAAGCGGTGGCCGCTGCGGGATGATGATGGCACCGAGCCGGGGTTCTGCATGGGCAAATGGGGACTGCCGGTGAACATCCTCGCGGTCCTCTGGGGCGCGGCCATGACGGTGAACCTGGTCTGGCCCCGGCCTGAGATCTACAACTCGGTGCCGCCGTTCGAGTGGTACCTGCAGTGGGGCGGCGTGATCTTCGTGGCCGCCGTGATCATTGGCGGCACCCTGCTCTACCGCCTGAAGATCCGCCACCAGACCGGGGTGCTGGCCGAGCACGCCTCGGCAGTCGCAGCACATCCGTCGTCGGGCGCCGTCCAGTACGAAACAGTGCAGTACGAAGCCCCGGAGGATGCGTCCGCAGTCAAGATGGCCGCGTCGGAAGCTTAGTAACGCCCCGGAAGGGTCGACGGCGGTGCTCACCTGAGCGCGGTCGTCGGCCCTTTCGCGTCAGTGGCCCCCGCGCAGATGAGTGACTAAACGTCACACAACGCGACAGCATCCGGATCCGGACAAGCACGTCCTACCCTTGACACGTGACTTTGACTAAGATCCGGACCGCCGCCGCGAGCTCCCTCGCCGCCGCAGGTCTCCTGTTTACCCTCGCCGCCTGTTCCACGCCGGCCGCCACCCAGCCGACTGCCTCTGCACCGGCGTCCACGGCAACAGCTTCATCCAGTGCCGCTTCCGGGCCCTGCACCGGCGTAAAGGTCATCGTCGATTCGGGTTCCCTTAAGCAGGCTGCCGCTGACACGTCCGTTTGCGTGCCCCTGGACGCGCCGACTCTCGCTTCCAAGGTGCTCGGCGAGGCAAAGGTGAAAACCGAGGGCACCGCCCAATATCCCAAGGAACTGGTGTGCCGAGTGAACGGCGTGCCCGCCGCAGACCTCGACATCGCCCACAAGGGTGGCACGTACCGGGAAGACTGCAGCAAGATGCCCGCCGCCTTTGCGTACTGGTCACTGTGGGTCAAGCCGGCCTCCGGTGGCTGGGCATACGCACAGGAAGGCCTCGCCACCCTGAAGGTGAGCCCGGGACAGAGCCTCGAGCTGCTTTACACGGTCGACGGCGCGCCGGCCGCACCCGCGGCATGACCTTTCGGCCCGCGCCGTTACGCGCAGCGGCGGCTCTCGCCGCCGTCTTCATCGCGGCGCGGGTCATCTACCGCATCCTTTTCAACGGGGCCGGCATTGGTGAGCCGGTCCTGCTCGACCTGCCGGCGGTGCCGCTGCCTGCCCCGTACGCGCATGTGGTCCTGCTCGGTCCGGTCACAGCGCCTGGCCTGCGGCAGGCGGTCCTGTCCGCCTTGCCGATTGCCGGGATGATCCTCGGTTTCGGCCTGCTCAACGCCTGGGTGGACGTGGCCCGCGGCTTCGTGCACCTGGCCCGCGGCGGCCCCCTGCAGGGCCTGGCCCGGACCCTTGTGGTGGCCTGGGCGGCGCTCCCGGCGCTTTCCGACGCCGTGGCCTCCGTACGCCTGGCCTTTCGGTTGCGGGGCGAACGCTTCGGACCCCGCGCCCTGGTGCCCGTGCTCGAGCGCACGCTTGAGCACGCGGGCCGGGTTGCCGCGGCCCTGGAGCTGCGCGGCTTCGGGAGCCGGGCAGCCCATCAGCCCATCCGCGGTACCGAGGCACCGCTTCTTGTCCGGGACGCACAGTTCCGCATCGGTGACGCGCAGGTGCGCGTCGCCGGGTTCACGCCGTCGAGCGGGTCCATCACGGTCATAACCGGGCCGACGGGCTCCGGCAAGTCCACCATCCTGCGAGGTATCGCCGGCCTGCTCTCACACGTTGACGGCGGAGAAATTTCCGGCACCGTGCGCGTCACCGGAACGGACCGTGCCGCCGCGCCGCCGCGCGACACCGCCCGCCTCGTCGGCGTCGTCCTGCAGAATCCCCGCGCCGCATTCGCCTCTACCCGGGTCCGGGACGAAATCGGCCTCGCACTTGAGCTGCGCGGCATGGCATCCGAAACCGCCAAGGCCCGTGTCCAGGAGGGCGCGGAGCATATCGGCGTGTCGGCGCTGCTGGACCGGAATGTCAGCACCCTCTCGGCGGGTGAGGCGACGCTCGTGGCCATCGCCGCCGCAGTGGTGGAGCAGCCGGCCCTGCTCCTGGTTGATGAGCCCCTGGCCGACCTTGACACCGCAGCACGCGGACACGTGATCGCCGTGCTCAACGCCCTCGCCCGCGACGACGGTGTCTGCGTCATCGTGGCGGAACACCGGGCGGAGCAGCTCGTCCCGGTAGCCGACTCGTGGTGGACCATCGACGGCGGGGCCCTGGTGCCGGGTGCTGCGCCATCCGCTTCCCCGACGGTTGCGCATCCAACGCCCGTTCCAGATACCGGGCACGCGCCGGTGCTGACCGCGACAAGGCTCGCGGTGCACCGCAAGGGCACGCCGCTGGTGCGCGACGCATCCCTGACCCTGCACCGCGGTGAAGTGGTGGCCCTGGTGGGGCCGAACGGGGCCGGGAAGTCGTCCCTCCTGGTGGCGCTCGCGCTCGGTGAAGGCACTCGCGGTGAAGGCACGGTCGACGGCGGAACTGTCGACGGCGGCCGCGTCGCCCTCGTCCCGGACGCCTCGGACGACCTCTTCACCAGGGATACGGTGGCCGGAGAGCTCCGCGCCGGCGAGCGGCGCGCACGGCGTCGCTCTGACTCACGAACTGCGGATTCAATGCCTGCGGTGTCACGCCTTGCGCGCCTGCGGGGAGACGCGGGAATGCCCCTTGGACACGAGCATCCCCGGGACCTCTCTGCAGGGGAGCGCAGGATCCTTGCCATCGCGCTGCAGACCATGGACGAGCCATCAGTACTCCTGATCGATGAGCCCACCCGCGGGCTCGATCCTGCGGCGCGCACAGCCGTCTCTGCGGCGCTGCGCGCCGCGGCAGACGCCGGCGCGGCGGTCCTGATCGCCACGCACGACCTCGACTTCGCCCACGGCCTCGGCGCCCGGATCCTCCCGATGCGTGACGGCGTCGCCCCCTCTTCCGTGCCGGCCAATGCACCTGAATCGCCCCTCCCCCTTCCCCGGCAAGCGGGTACCGGACCAAGGCCGGGGGTCATCGAACCAACAGACATCCCGGGTGCGGCAAGAAAGCGCCATATCCGGATGCCGCGGGGCGTCGAGCTAGCAGTTCTCGCGGCTGCAAACATTCTGGCCCTCGCAACCTTCTGCTGGCCGCTGCTCGCCGCGGCCCTTCCGGAGGATGCCGCCGCGGCCCTCCCCTACGCGGCGCTGGCCATTGCGCCACTCGCCGCCGTCGCCGTCGTCGTGTCCATGGACGGTTCGGTCCGCTCCGCGCACACGGTGGCGTTGCTTGGCGTCCTGGCCGCCGTCGGTTCGGCGGTGCGGGTGGCGAGCACCGGCGTCGGGGGCGTGGAAGCAGTCTTTATCCTGCTGATCCTGGCCGGCAGGGCCTTCGGGCCCCGTTTCGGCATGCTCCTCGGCGCCGCCACCATCGCCCTCTCAAGCGCCTTGTGGGGTGGTATCGGGCCTTGGACACCGTTCCAGATCTTCGCCTGCGCGTGGGTGGGCGCGGGGGCCGGCCTGCTCCCCCGGCGGCTGCGGGGCAAAGCCGAACTGTGGATGCTCGGCGGCTACGGCATCCTGGCGTCCTACGTGTTCGGCCTGCTGACCAACCTGTGGTTCTGGCCCTTCGCGGTGGGCGCCGGCACCGGCATCTCCTATGTGCCCGGGGCGCCGCTGGGCACCAACCTCAGCAGCTTCCTGCTCTACTCGCTGGTGACGTCGACGGCGGGCTGGGACACCTTGCGCGGCATCACCACGGTCGTCGGAATCGCTGTGGTGGGGCGCGCCGTGCTCGCCGCACTCCGGCGGGTGAAGCCGGTCTCCAGCCTGGACGGGCAGGCCGGGCAGGCTCACTCCACCCAGGCTCCATCCACCCCACCCGCAGACCGGCGCCAGCTCACACCCTGAAGTACTGCACACAGGAAGCGGACCTCCCGCCGTCGTCCGCTTTCTTTTATGTCAGACGCTGGCTTTCCGCTTGAACCAGCCCCACACGGCCGTGGCCACGAACAGGATCAGGCCGATGAATGCCAGCCACAGCAGGCCCTTCACCACGAAGCCGAGGATCGAAAGGACAAGCCAGATGATAAGCAGTGTGATGATAATTCCCATAGGGGAAGCTTAGGCCTTGTCCCTGCTGAAACAGGCTTCAACTCACACCTTGAAGTACTTGGCCTCCGGGTGGTGGAACACAAACGCGTCGGTGGACTGTTCAGGGTGCAGCATCAGCTCATCGCTCAGGACCACGCCCATCCGCTCGGGATGCAGCAGCTCCACCACCTTGCGGCGGTCCTCCATGTCCGGGCACGCGGGGTATCCGAGCGAGAACCGCGCACCGCGGTAGTCGAGCTTGAACAGGCCGGCCTTGTCCTTCGGCTCCTCCGCTGCGAAACCCAGCTCCGAGCGGATGCGTGCATGCCAGAATTCCGCGAGCGCCTCGGTGAGCTGCATGACCAGGCCGTTGAGCTCGTAGTAGTCGCGGTAGTGGTCGCCGGCGAAGAGCTTGGCAGTCACCTCATCGACATTGCCGCCGGCGGTGACCAGCTGCACCGGCAGCACGTCGATCTGCCCCGATTCGCGCGAGCGCACGAAGTCGGCGAGGCACAGGTGCCGGTCGCGGCGCTGGCGCGGGAAGTCGAAACGCAGCCGCTCGGTGCCGAGCGGACCGCCTGATCCGCCGTCGGGGGCAAGCAGGCCCGCGGTGCCGAGGACGCCGTCGCGGTCCTCCCCGTGGTGCAGCACCACCACCTGTTCCCCCTCGGAGACCACCGGGAAGTAGCCGTACGCGACGGACGCATCGAGCATTCCCTCGCCGAGGATGCGGTCCATCCAGTACCGCAGGCGCGGCCGGCCCTCGCGTTCCACCAGTTCCTCATACGAGGCGCCGTCGTCGCCGCGGCCGGGCTTGAGCCCCCACTGCCCCATGAACGTGGCGCGCTCGTCGAGGAAAGCACCGAAGTCGTGGAGCGAGACGCCGCGCACGATGCGCGTACCCCAGAACGGCGGTGAAGGCACGTGATTGTCGGAGGCGACGTCGGAACGGCCGGGCATTGCCTCCGGCTCGGTCACCTTGAACTTCGGGCCTCCTTTATGGATCCGCTTCTTCAGGGCGGGCAGGCCGACCTCCGCGGGGTCAGCGCCGCGGGCCACCTGCACCAGCGGCTCCATGAGCGACAGGCCCTCGAAGGCGTCCTTCGCGTAGCGGACCTCGCCCTCAAACTGCCCCGCGAGGTCCTGCTCGACGTAGGCGCGGGTCAGCGCCGCGCCGCCGAGGATGATCGGCCACCGCTTCGCGAGGCCACGGGACTGCAGCTCCGCGAGGTTCTCCTTCATCACCACGGTGGACTTCACGAGCAGGCCGGACATGCCGATCACGTCGGCGTCGTGTTCCTCGGCCGCCGCGATGATGTCGGCGATCGGCTGCTTGATGCCGAGGTTGATCACCTTGTAGCCGTTGTTGGTGAGGATGATGTCCACCAGGTTCTTGCCGATGTCGTGCACATCGCCGCGCACGGTGGCGATCACCATGGTGCCCTTGCCCGAAGCATCCGACTTCTCCATGTGCGGCTCGAGCAGAGCGACGGCGGTCTTCATCACCTCGGCGGACTGCAGCACGAAGGGCAGCTGCATCTCGCCGGCTCCGAACCGCTCGCCCACAACCTTCATGCCTTCGAGCAGATAGTCGTTGATGATGCCGAGCGGGGTTAGTCCCTCGGCGCGGGCCAGGTCCAGGTCCTCTTCGAGGCCCTTGCCTTCGCCGTCGATGATGCGCCGCTCCAGGCGCTCGCCGGTGGGCAGCGCCGCGAGTTCCGCGGCGCGCTGGTCCTTCAGCGCTGCGGTGTCGACGCCGGCGAACAGGTCCAGCATGCTGGCCAGCGGGTCGTACGTGAGGTTGCCGTCGGCGTCGTATTCGCGGCGGTCCCAGACGAGGTCCAGGGCCACCTTGCGCTGCTCCTCCGGCAGTGAGGCGAGCGGCACGATCTTGGCCGCGTCGATGATGCCGCTGGTCAGGCCGGCCTGCACGGCCTCGTGCAGGAACACCGAGTTCAAGGCCATGCGCGCTGCCGGGTTCAGGCCGAAGGACACGTTGGAGACGCCGAGTGTTGTGTTGATGCCGGGGTACTTCGCGGTGATCTGGCGGATGGCTTCGATGGTTTCGATGGCGTCCCGGCGGGTTTCTTCCTGGCCGGTGGCGATGGGGAAGGTCAGGGCGTCGACGATGATGTCCTCGACGCGCATCCCCCATTCGCCCACCAGGGCGTCGACGAGGCGCGAGGCGATGGCCACCTTGCCCTCGGTGGTGCGTGCCTGGCCGTGCTCGTCGATGGTCAGGGCGATCACGGCGGTGCCGTGTTCCTTCACCAGCGGCATGATGCGCGCGAAGCGGCTGTTCGGGCCGTCGCCGTCCTCATAGTTGACGGAGTTGACCACCGGGCGTCCGCCGATGTGTTCGAGCCCGGCCTGCAGGACGGGCGGTTCGGTGGAGTCGATGACGAGCGGGAGCGTGGAGGCCGACGCGAATCGTGAGACGACCTCCTTGATGTCGGCCACGCCGTCGCGCCCCACGTAGTCGATGCAGACGTCGAGTAGGTGCGCGCCCACACGGACCTGCTCGCGGGCGATGTCGACGCAGTCGTCCCAGCGCTCTTCGAGCATCGCCTGGCGGAACGCCTTCGAACCGTTCGCGTTGGTGCGCTCGCCAATGGCGAGGTACGCGGACTCCTGGTCGAAATTCACATGGTGGTAGAGGGAAGCGATGCCCGCTTCACGCTCGGCGGGAACGCGGCTGCCGTCGGCGCCCCTCCCGCCGCTGGTGACAGCGGCGCTGGCGCGCAAGGGCGCAAGACGTTCGACGACGGCGGCCATGTGCTCCGGCGTCGTACCGCAACATCCGCCCACCAGGCCCAGGCCGAATTCCCGCACGAACTGCTCGTGCGCGGTGGCGAGTTCGGTGGGTGAGAGCGGATAGTGCGCGCCGTTGGCACCGAGGACGGGCAGGCCGGCGTTGGGCATGCAGGCGATTGCCACGGAGGACTGCTTCGCCAGGTGGCGCAGGTGCTCGCTCATCTCGTCCGGCCCGGTGGCGCAGTTCAGGCCGATGGCGTCGACGCCGAGCGGCTCGAGCGCGGTGAGGGCCGCGCCGATCTCGGATCCCATCAGCATGGTTCCGGTGGTTTCGACGGTCACCTCGACGAAGATCGGGAGCCGGATGCCGCGGGACACGATCGCCTGCTTGCAGCCGTTGACCGCGGCTTTGGTCTGAAGGAGGTCCTGGCTGGTTTCGATGAGGAAGGCATCCGCTCCCCCGTCGATGAGGCCCTCGGCCTGCAGGGCGAAGGTCTGCTTGAGGTAGTGGTAGGTGGTGTGGCCGAGGCTGGGGAGCTTGGTGCCCGGCCCCATGGAGCCCAGGACCCAGCGTATCCGTCCGTCTGCTTTTTCTGCTGCTTCCGCACGTTCGCGGGCGATCTCCGCGCCCTTGCGCGCAAGCTCTTCGATCCGGTCGTCGATGCCGTAGTCCGAGAGGTTGGACCAGTTGGCGCCGAAGGTGTTGGTTTCGACTGCATCGATGCCCACCGCGAAGTAGGCGTCATGAATGTCCGCGAGGACATCCGGCCGAGTGGCGTTGAGGATCTCGTTGCAGCCTTCCAGCCCCAGGAAGTCGTCCTCGAGCGACAGCTCGCGCCCCTGCAGCATGGTGCCCATCGCCCCATCGGCAATGACGAGCCGGTGGTTCACGGCATCCAGCAGCTCCTGCGAACGGACGGGGCGGGGAACGGACTCAATATCAAGCGCAAAACGAGGCATCTAAACAGACTACGGCGGGGCTCGAAACATTGCGCCGTGTTTTCCATGTACTACGACGGCGAGTGGTGGGCCGGGAGGTGCTGCTCTGCTTCCCGCGCCACAGCGTCACAGCGTCACAGCGTCACGGCGGAATTCGACACCCTGCCAGCATGAGCACTCGTGATACGTCCGCGCCGATCGGCGACCTTCCGCGGATCAGACGCCCGGCCAACTCCGCCTTGATCGCCGCGGACATTGGCTCCTTGGCGCAAGTTGCTGCATGCAGCCGCAGCCAATTGCCCGCCATGCAGGGTGGGAACCGCATCGGTTAGGGCACGTGGAGGAATCCCGGGAGGCGCCGATAACCGGTCTTCCGTAAAGCTCCCGCCCGGGAAGAGGGTGGCTGGTCCGCTTCGAGCCTTGGCAGAGCCTCAAGGCCGCGCGCCCCGCGATGGGCGAAGCTCCGGTCAAATAGCGGTTGACCGAAGCTTCGATCCATTAAGTCTGACTGAAGCTTAGGGTTTGCTGGGAAGGCGGCAGCAGGACCAATGCCCTGTCTAAGACGGACCTCGGGCGCCTCGTCGAACTCCCCGAAAGGCCGATGGGGCTATATGTAGGGCTGAAGTAATACTCCTGCAGTATGGCCTCCCTTTCATGGGGCCGAGCGCTGCAGTCCCAGCTCCAGGGATGCTGATCTGACCGGTGGGTGTGATGGCAGGAGCCGTACTGATGGCGGCGCACGGGCATGGTTGGCGCGACCTGGGCTTTCGCCTTCTGCGGGGCCTCGGAGCGCCACTGCAGATGGCCCGGAAGCCACACAGGGTTGAAGGCCCGTCGGAAGCAAGAGATTCTCGTGCTTGCGGTCTCGGCCACACCTGCCATTCTGGCTCTCCTACTTGTCCGGTCCGCCTGCCTCCTCGCCTGATCGGCTGGTGGCATGCCGACCCGTGGCATTCCCCGGCCCTGCCGAACTGACGTTCGGTGACATTTGCCGAACGAGATCACACCTGTGCGACGGCGCTTGCTTCGTCTTCCTGTCGCGTCATTGACAGTAGCAAATGGCGCACATACGATCGAGAGGTAACATTTGAGACGCAGAATCTCATATGAGGTCTGTTGGCGAGTACGTAAGGAAGTCAAGAGTGACAAGTCCATTGAGGGTCATTGGTGTTGGCTTCGATCACATGCACATCGGGGATCAGCTCCAGACGGCGATCGAGCACCCCGACACAGAAGTGGTCGGTCTCGTCGGGGATGAGTCGCGGGTCAAGGACGTGGCGCTGAGCCTGAACCTGGACGTGCCAAGCTTTGGCAGCTTGAAAGAACTGGACTCCCTCATCTCGGCCACGGATCCTGACATCGCATTTGTGTGCACAACCACTGCGGTCCACGCTGATGTTGTCGAAGCGCTGGCCGGCGCAGGGATTCATGTCATTCTGGAGAAGCCTTTTGCCGACTCCCTTGACGCCGTCGACAGAATGATCTCCTGCAGCCAAGCCAACGGCACTCTGCTGACGGTGAACTGGCCCCTGGCTTGGCTGCCGTCTCACAGAACAGCCAAGCGCCTGATCGCTGAGGGCTCCATAGGAGACGTCCAGGCTGTTCACTTCTACGACGGCAATCGAGGACCGCTGTTCCATTCCCACGGAAAGGTGGAAACTTCCCCCACCACCGAGGAAAAGGCCTCCAGCTGGTTCTATTCGAGGGACGCCGGCGGCGGAAGCCTTCGTGATTATCTGGGCTATGGAGTCACCTTAGGCACCTGGTTCCGTAATGGCGGTCTGCCCGATTCAGTCACGGCGGACTGGTTCATTCCAGAAGGGCTTGAGGTTGACGAGCAGTCCGTGGTGATCGCCCGTTATGACACCGGCCTCTCCGTCTTCGAGACCCGATGGGGAACCCTAAGTGACCCGTGGAATCTCCAGCCGAGCCCGCGTTGCGGGTTCGTGATCACTGGTGCCACGGGAAGCATCACCTCCTGGGATTACGACCTTGAAGTAACACTGACCAGAGGCAACGGTTCAACGCCCGAGCGCGTCGGCGTTGATGAGATTGCTTTTGAGGACAGGACTGCGCTGGCAAACGTCGTCTCTCACCTGCGGACTGGCAGCCCACTGGATTCGCCGCTGACGGCGGCTACTTCCCGAATCGGACATGCAATCGTGGAAGCCGCCGTGCGCGGCGCCGAAACGGGCCAAAGGGTCAGCCTGGCAGACGTCGGCGGCTCCGGGCAGTGAAAGCGCTCCTAGGTCAAAGAGCATCCAACTCGAACAACTCCGGCCTGCTACGGAAAGGGAGATGATGGCTGAATCTGGCCAATATCTCGGAATTGACGTCGGCGGCACTCGCATCAAGTGGTCAGTGGTTGAAGACGCCAAAATCGTCGCCACGGGGGACGTTCCAACCCCCCGCGAAGGAGGCGAAATACTCATCAGCCTCCTGAAGAACCTCACGGCAAGCCTGGGTCCAACAACCCGCGCCATTGGCTTGGCGTTGCCTGGCCTCGTCAACACACAGACGAGATCCACGATCTTCATCCCGAACATCCCGGGCAGCTGGATGAACTATCCGATAGCCGCGGAGATCGAAAAATCCAGTGGCGTACCCGTCTTCATCCTCAACGACGCCAGGGCCTTCGGCCATGCAGAACTCATAGTCGGAGCAGGCCGCGGCGAGAGGAACGCCCTCTTTCTCACACTTGGTACCGGCGTGGGCGGCGCCATTGCCAGAGACGGACAGATCCTGGTCGGGGAAATCGATTCCATCGGCGAGATGGGGCATGTCAATATCGACGCTGCCGGAGAGATATGTGGCTGCGGCGGCGTTGGCTGCCTCGAAACCGTGGCCTCAGGATCGGCACTCGTGGGACACATGGCAAGAGTGGCGTTGACGTCCCTCTCCCCGGCGCTCGCGTCTGTCCTCGGAGACAGCGGGCTCCAGGCTCTGACTCCGGAGTCCATAAGCCGGGCAGCCGACATGAAAGATCCGTGGGCGCTGGCCGCCTTTGAGAAGATCGGCCGGCATCTGGGCCTGGCAGCCGGAACCGCCTGCGTCCTCATGCAACTGTCGTGTGTCGTAGTCGGAGGCGGAATGTCAGGTGCATTCCGCCATATCGCACCGTCAATGAAGGCCGCATTGGAAGAGCGAACCAGCGTAACGGGAGCCATCTCATTGCACCCGGCACAACTCGGCTCGGAATCAGGGTCACTCGGCGCCGCCTTGTACGCCGGCATCAGAACAGAACAACAAGCAAGCCAACTTTCCAGCCAAGAACTAGCACATTAGGAAGACAAACCCCATGACGTGGATTGACGAAGCGATTCTGGTCTTGAACCGCATTCAGAACGAACAATCGGACAACATAGAAAAGGCTGCGGCGATCGCTGCCGATGCAATCGGCGGAGGCGGGGTCGTGCACACCTTCGGCACAGGGCATTCCCGCATCCCTGTCGAGGAGATGTTCCCCCGGTACGGTTCTTTTCCAGGATTCCACCCCATCGTTGAACTTTCGATGACGTTCCACACCGAAATTTCCGGCGCCAATGGACAGCGCCAGGCCATGTTCATCGAACGTGTTCCAGGCCTTGCTGAAGTTATCCTGTCAAACTTCAAGCTGCGGCCCACCGACGCGATCATGATTTTCAGCGCCAGCGGGCGCAATGCCGTGCCCGTTGAAACAGCCATGGTTGCAAAGGCAGCAGGGCTTAAGGTCATTGCTGTTACCTCGGGAACTGAGGGAAAGACGGTCCCTCCCACGCACTCGTCCGGGACCATTCTCAGTGACCATGCAGACGTCGTCATCGACCTCTGCACACCGCTAGGCGACGCCGCCGTCACTATCGACGGTTGGTCCAACAAAGTCGGACCGGTAAGTACCGTCGCGAACGTGGCAATTGTCAATAGCCTCAAGGTCCTGACGGCCCAGAAACTGGCGGATCGCGGGATTGAACTGCCCGTCCTCACCGGTGCCCAAATTGTCGGACAGGAAGTGTCAGAAGAGCTGTTCGAGAAGGCCTACCTGGAACATGCCAAGCGCAAGTCCGACGTTCTCCGGGTCGACGCATGACCGCTCAGGCGTGGGTCGTCGGCGGGACCGGGGGGATCGGCGCGTCCTGCGTGAGATCCTTCGAAGCTGCCGGTCTCCGTGTGCACGCTTCGAACCGTCCCGAGGAGGATATTACCCAGCCCGGCGTGGCCGAGGACGTCGCCCGGAGGCTTGCCTCCGACGGCGGATTCTCTGTTGCAGTCCACACCATCGGCATGAGCGGACGCAGGCTTGGCGACGGCCCCGTCAGCGAATGTACTGACGAAGCCTGGGAAGAAGTCATCCGGGTCGACCTCACGTCGGTCTTCCGGTTCCTGCGCGCCTGCCTTCAGTATGCGGACGATGGCTCATCAATTGTGTTGATCGGGTCGGCCCTGGCGAAGGGGCTCGACGAGGACTTTCTGACGGCGGCTTACCGCGTCGCCAAGGCCGGAATGCACCCGCTGCTGGAGGCCGCGGCTTATGAGGGTGCCCGCCGTGGCATCAGGGTGAACATGGTCTCTCCTGGTCTCGTGGACACGCGGATGGCTCAGCGCGCGCTGAACGATGAGCACCTCCGATCGAGGTTCCCAGAGCTGATGCCCCTCACGAAGCGGCCATCAACGGCTGACGAAGTGGCCGACGCGGTCCAGTGGCTAGCCAGCAGCAAGGCGATTCAGACAACAGGCGCGGTAATCCCGGTCGATGGCGGCTGGCTCCTTAGGTAACACGCCAGCCCACGGGCTCGGAGGTTAAGAGACCTCCATTTCAACTTAGAACGGAAAATGATGACTTTAGAGACGAAGTACCACCCGGACGAGGTCGCCGGTGTTCCGCTCCTCTGGCATGGCGACGTTGCCGTCGTCGGTGGGGGATCAGCAGGATCGACGGCCGCTACGGCGGCCGCGAGGTCCGGGGCATCGACGCTCCTGATCGAATCTGGCGGCTACCTCGGGGGAACCGGGACCCGCGTTCTTGACACCTTCTACGGATTCTATGCGCCAGGGCCTTCGAATAACCGGGTCGTCGGCGGCATCGGATGGGAAGTCTGTGAACGACTTGCCGCTATGGGCATGTCATTCGAGCGGCCCAATACGTACGGAGCGGGCACCGGTGTCACCTACGAGCCCGAAGCGCTCAAGCTGATATGGGACGACCTGCTCCAGGGTTCCGGGGCAAAAACGCTGCTGTATGGCCTGGTGACCGCTGTTATCGCGGAGGACCGCAGAATCGTCGGTGTCATCGTTGAAACCAAACAGGGCCCGCGCCGCGTACTGGCCAAGGTTCTCATCGACTCCAGCGGTGAAGGCGAGCTGGCCTGGCGGGCCGGTGCCACGCTCGACAACAGCGAGGGGCTGGATAAGCTGCAACCCGCAACGGCCACCTTCCGTGTCGGCGGAGTCGCAGACAAGACGGCCTCGACGAAGGAAATTCACTCGCTGATCGCGGCTGCAGTCGAGTCCGGAGATTACGTGCTTCCGCGGCTGGAAGGCTCTATCCACGCAACGAACATTCCCGGCGTCAAGCACGCCAACATGACCCGGGTGTCAGGGAAAGACCTGACCGACCCGTGGGAGCTGTCGTGGGCCGAGCAGGAAGGCCGTCGGCAGAGCTGGGAATACGTCCGGTTCCTCCAGGACAAGGTACCCGGCTACTCACAGTCATACCTCCTCCACACGTCCTCCCGGATCGGGATCCGGGAAACGAGGCGACTCGTGGGTGAATATGTGCTCTCCGGCGAAGATTTCTTTGGCGGCCTGTCCCATTCCGATGACATTGCTCGGTGCGGCGCGCCGATCGAAGACCATGGAACCGGCGCAGTGACGCGCTGGGATTACGTCGGCGGCACCTCCGAACCCGACGACAGCACCTACGGAATCCCGTACGGCACACTTTTGCCGGCCGACACTGACGGTCTCCTCGTCGCGGGCCGTTTCTTCTCGGCCACGCATGAGGCTCACGCCTCCGCACGCTCGATCGCACAGTGCACCGCCATGGGCCAGGCAGCCGGCACAGCAGCAGCGATGGCCGCAGGCGCAGGCCTTGAGCCGAGAAACATAGACCGCGCCCTTCTGCGCGCAAGGTTGAAGGAGGCGCAGGCCATTGTTTAGCTCACAAGTCCTCACGGAAACCCGCACCCCCGTCGTCACCGACAGTTCCCCCGCCGCCCGGATCCGTACCGTGCTGGGTGACATCGCCGAAGTGCCCAAAGGCGTCGTCTACTCCCACGAACACCTGATCATCGATTCGCCGCTGATCGCCGAACGCTTCCCGCACATCCATCTGGACAGCGTCGACGCTGCAGTCGCAGAAGTTAACGAATCGGCTGCTGCCGGAGCCGCCCTATTCGTCGACTGCATGCCCTGCTCCGCTGGACGTGACATCACGAGGCTCGCCCAGATTTCTGAACGAACAAGAACACCTGTCATCGCAGCGACAGGCCTTCATCACGACCGGTACTACGGCCCACTGCATTGGTCGAACCGCGTCTCGGACGATGAACTAGCGGATCTGTTTGTCGCGGACCTGGAAGAGGGCGTCGACGCCTTCGATTACACCGGACCCATTGTTCGCCGGACAAAATGGAGGGCAGGCATCGTCAAGGTAGCGACAAGCGGGGAGCTGCTGGATAGGCGGGACGTACGTAATCTTCGCGCCGCGGCACAGGCCAGCCTGCGCACTGGCGCCCCGATTCTCACCCACTGCGAGAATGGCGAGGGCGCCCTTGCGCAGATCGAATCACTCACCAAGGCCGGCGTACCGGCCAGCTCGATCATTCTGAGCCACGTGGACAAACACCGCGACCTCACCTACCTCAAAGACATTGCGGCCACGGGCGCCATTCTGGAGTGCGACCAGACGCTCCGTGAACATGGTGCCGGTCTCGACTCCCCCGCCCTGAAGCTGATCACGGCGCTCGTTGACGCCGGGTACGGTCGACAGGTCATCGTCGGTACTGACGGCGCCAGGCGATCCCTGTGGCGTTCACTGAACGGAAATCCCGGGCTCAGCTGGTTGGCTTCGACCTTGCCTTCACGATTGCATGCCGCCGGTCTGACAACTTCGCAGGCTGGCCGCGTCCTGAGGGACAACGCTGTGCAGGCTTTGACCTGGAGAAACGTCAAAGGGGCGCAGGAAACCCTGGACCGAGGTGCGAAATGACTGCATCGGCCCACGACATCCTGGATCGCATAGCCAGTGCACAGGCGATCCCTGTACTGCGTTCGGCCGATCCAGAGACGGCACTGGAAGATGCGCGTATTTTGTCCCAAGGCGGGCTGCGTGTCATCGAGGTGACGTTTAGCATTCCGGACGTGGAACAGGTGATAAAAGAACTTTGCAGCTGGCAGGGACTCACCATCGGCGCTGGAACTGTCCTGCATCCGGCACAGGCCACCGCCGCCCTGGAGGCAGGGGCGGACTTCCTCGTCTCGCCTATCTACGACCGGTGGCTTATCGACGAGGGCCGGCAGGGCGGTTTCCTCGCCGTGCCGGGTTGCGCGACTGCCACCGAGATCTTTAAAGCCAGGCAGGACGGTGCCGAGTTGATCAAGGTCTTTCCCATAGCGCGGTTGGGAGGATCCCGGTTCATCAAAGATCTTCTCGCACCCATGCCCGATCTGCGGTTGATGGCGACCGGAGGGGTTAAAGCTTCCGAGGTCACCGACCTTATTTCGGCTGGATGCTCAGCTGTTGGCATTGGGTCGATCCTGGCCGATGCTGGCCTGGGAAGCAATCCTGCCGCGCGCGTGAAGGCTTTTGTATCTGCGATGTTGCAGGCGCCCGGTCAATCCTGACCGAGCAGCGCCGAGGCCGTGGCGGCGTCCGTGACCAGTGCATTCACCAGGCCGCTGCGCAATCCGGACACTATGGCGTCCTTCTTTTCGAGACCCGCAGCGACGGCAACCCTAAGCCTGATCGCGGTAAACTCCTCCACAGTTGGGCCCATCACAGTCGGGCCGCCGGTTATCACCGAACCCTTCGCGTCAGTGAAGTGCATCAGGATGTCCGCGGTGACATCAGCATCCCGCAGCCGCTTCGCGGACGAAGGCGCCAAAGCCGACGCCTGGCGCAAGGATGAGGTTCCGGCCTTCCATCCCCCGATGCCCACAACTGCAACATCAACGAGTGCGAACATATGAAACGTGCGCCGGAGGAATGCCTCCTCCCGAAGGGCATCCGCGGTCGCCTGGTTTTCAACGAAGGCTGGCGCGTGCAGAGAGTACAGCCGGCCCCGGAAGACTTTGCTGGCCTCCGCGGCCAGCCCTATCGCGTTCAGCGGCAGGCTGACGCCGTCAACGCCTCCGGCCAGTTGCACGATGTCGACGGTCGGCAGCCCGCTGCGCGTTTGAAGCGAATTAATGACATGGAAGACACTTGCCCCCCAGCCGATTCCAAGGAGACTTCCATCCCTGAGCTCTTCAAGCAGCAGGTCCGCGGCCGCCGCACCGACGAGGCTGAGGTCGGTCGTCGGCGTCAACGCGGACACGGCAACGCGCTCGAGCGAGTACTTGTCCCTGAGCCTGTTCTCCAGGTCCCGCACTGAGCTTGAGGGGTCTGAAATTTCGATGCGGACGACCCCGCGATCGCGGCCGTATCGGATAAGGTCAGCCACCTTGAACCGAGATATGCTCATCCGTTCAGCGATTTCGCTTTTGGGCAGTTCCTCAATGAAGTGCAGTCGGCAGACCTCGGCAATGAGCCGATTCTCGTCGAGACCGTTCTGCTGTGTGCTCGCACTTGGTTTCATCACTAACGCTCATTTCAATTTGTTCATTCATGCGCTGGCGTGGAACCGAGGCGACAATGAGGTGGGGTTGTTTTCGACAGTAGGCGGGCTACCGTCTGCGCGCGGAAGTTTGATCCGGTGTTACGGCCTTTCCCGTTGCGGCGGACTCTGTTGCGGCGAAGCACAGTGAGAGCCCGGTGAGGGATGAGGCCGGGCAATTGAACGGTTCCAGCCCGGACTCGATGGCTATGAGGAGCTCCCGCATGGTGCCGATCATGCCGTGGCCGAACCAGTCGTTGCTCACCGAGATGTGGGCTTCGCCCTCGTCCGTGTATATGACAACGCTGTCGCCGCCCAGACTAAGGCCCTCATGGGTGATGACCCCCTTGGTGCCCGATACCCGGAAGGTGCCAGACTCCGCATATCGTTCGGCAGCCCGGAAACCCACGGAAGCGATGAAGTTCTCGGCCGAGATCAGAGCGTGCGCTTGCATTGGCACTGGAACCGATTGTCCTTTCCTGGAGGCAGTCACCGCCCGTACTTCCAGTGCCCCCTCGGGCACCAGTGTCCCGATGAGGTCAAACCAGTGAGCGCCGAAATCGTAGAGAACTAGGTCCTCCATCGCGGCAAAGGCCGGCTTGTCCTCCACAAACAGGTCGTGGGGCCACGCCACAAAGAAATCAGCGGATACGACCTCGCCGATAAGTCCGGCGCCAATGCACGCAAGAAGCGCGCCGAAATGCGGAGTCCAGCGCCCGTTCTGGTTCACCGCCAGGATGACGCCGGCGTCCCTGGCTTCCCGGGCGAGTTGCAATCCTTCGCCAAGGTCCTCCACGAACGGCTTCTGGCTCAGTACGTGCTTTCCTGCCCTGACGGCCTGGCGCACCAGTTGCGGGCGAACGGCCACGTGGGTCGCTATGTCCACGACCTCAAGTCCGGGATGCGCGAGCATCGCCTGCTCATTACGGTAGACCACGGCATCGGGATAGAACTCGTCGCGGTACGCCTTTGCGCGTTCTACATCGGAATCACAAAGCGCTACCACGTTCACGCCCGCCGCGCGGTACGACCGGAGGTGCTGGCCCGCAACCCAGCCGCATCCCACCAGGCCAACAGGAATGGTTCTGTTAAATTCAGGGATCACCAGAGCGGACTCAATTTTGGATTTTAGGACGGGGTTTTGCGAGTCCACTCGGCCATATGGGAGACCAACTTCTTTGACACTCTCGTTCATGCTGCTCCTTCATGAAAAATGCGGTCCCCCGGCCTCGCGGAGACGGGGAGTGTCTCGTGCCGACAACAGCGCCGTGCCCGCCCTGCCCTCGCGCTAGGGAAAATTCGGGCCAGCCAGATATTCGCGCAAGTCGCGGATCGCTGGACCGCCTTCATCTCATCTGTCTTTAGTGCTATCAAATGTAATCGTAGCCCCCAGGGAGGCTCGGGACCAGCCATAGGGGCCACACAAAATTGGCGACGCGGGACCGCACCCTACCGATCCGTCTTCAACTGGCTAGATGACGGGCCTCCAAGGGTAATTGTGACGAAAAGGCTTAAGCGGCATGCATTTGCTGGCTCCGCGGAAGGCGACCATCTTTTGGAGAAGGCTCTTGCCACATCACACTTGATGCCGATAGCATCATGTGTGATGTGGGCAACAGGGAACTCCCTCCACCGAAAACTCGCACACCAACTTACGCCTACTGTTCCACGGGCCTCTTGACCGACAAGGAAGTCAGACAGTGACTATTCGTACCCTGACCGCAGCGGCAGCAATCGCCGCGCTGGCGCTCACCACCGCAGCCTGCGGCAGCCCCAGCTCTTCCCCTTCGCAAGCTTCGGAGGGTGGCAAGACGTTGACCTACTGGGCCAGCAACACAGGTACCAGCCTTGACAATGACAAGGAGGTGCTTGCTCCCCAACTGAAAAAATTTGAGGAGAAGACGGGAATCAAGGTCAATCTGGAAGTGATCGGCTGGAATGATCTGCAGACACGCATCCAGACTGCGGTGACGTCGGGCCAGGCTCCCGACGTCGTCAACATCGGAAATACGTGGGCTTCGTCACTGCAGTCCACCAACGCATTCCTCCCTCTGGACGAAGACACCATGAAGGCTGTCGGAGGATCCGACAAATTTGTTAAAGCCGCGCTCGAGACCGCCGGGGCTCCGGGGCAGGTCCCCGCCTCAGTGCCGCTCTACGGCATGGTCTACGGCCTTTACTACAACAAGGCCATATTCGCCAAGGCGGGCATCCAGCCACCGAAGACCTATGAAGAAATGGTGAGTGCAGCTAAGAAACTCACGAAGGACGGCCAATTCGGACTTTCCTTGCGTGCCGGTTCCTACAGCACCAACGCGCATTTCGCTTTCCTTAACTCGGCTCAGAACGGGGCAGAGCTGTTTGATGCCGAGGGCAAGCCGACGTTCACTTCGGACGGTGTTGTTAAGGGCGTCAAGCGCTACCTGGATCTGATGCAGTCGGAGAAGGTAGTCAAGCCGTCCGACGTGCAGGTCGACAGCGGTCAGGGAGTCCATGAGTTTACCGCCGGCAAGGTCCCCATGGTGATTGGCGCGACCATTGACAGCATCATCCAGGCAGACGGCATGAAGGCCGACGAGTACGGCGTTGTGCCCTACCCCGCTCCGGCTGGGGCCAAGGATATTGCCAGTTTCCCTGCCGGCATCAACCTCTCGGTCTTCAAAAACACCAAGAACAAGGATGGTGCCCTGAAGTTCGTTGAATTCATGACCAGCGCTGAGACTCAAAAGGCGCTCAACGACAAATTCGGTACCCTGCCCGTGCTCAAGGGAGCAGCTCCCACGTTCCTGGCTGACACCGAGAAAGCCAAGGTGCTCCTGGACATCTACGCCAACCGGTCCAAGCCGCTGCCGCTCGTCGCAGCCGAAGACCAGTTTGAAAGCACCGTTGGCAAGGCCATGACCCAGCTTTTCTCTAAGGTGGCGTCCGGCAACACCGTCAGCGATGAGGAAATTCGCGGGGCGCTGGAAACAGCCCAGCAGCAGGTCGCTGCTTCCGCCGGGTAGTTCACGTACGGGGGTCCACCGCAGTTCCTCGCAGTGGGCCCCCGTCCTTCCGGGACACCACAGAAAAAGGAAACACCTCGAATGTCTGTAACTACCGTTGAGCCACCGGCTCAGAAGCCCACAGTCCGCCCCCAGCGCAAAAACTGCCGGCCGAAGCCGTCAGGCTGGTGGATGCCGTACGCACTGATCGCACCGGCAGTTCTGTTCGTGCTCGCCATCCAGATACTGCCCATGGTCATCGGCATCTTCATGAGCTTCATCAAACTGACGAAGGCTTTCATCGCCAACTGGGGAAGCGCCCCCGCTGCGGGTGTGGCCAACTATTCGGTGTCGTTGGACTTCAACAGTGCCGTAGGAAAATCGCTGCTGGCATCCTTTTTCGTCACGTGCGGGTTTACTGTTCTGGTGGTTGGCCTGTCCTGGATCCTGGGCATGGCCGCGGCCGTAGTCCTTCAAAGGCAATTCCGGGGCAGGGGATTCATCCGCACACTCTTCCTTATTCCATATGCCCTACCGATGTATGCCGGAATCATCGCCTGGAAGTTCATGTTTCAAAAGGACACGGGCGCGATCAATCACTTCCTGTTCGACAATCTCGGTCTCGGGGGTGAGAAACCCTTCTGGCTCATCGGCGACAGCAGTTTTGCAGCCATGGTGGTCGTCGCTCTCTGGCGTACGTGGCCCTTTGCCTTCCTGATGCTGATGGCAGGACTTCAATCCATACCGAGTGAAGTCTACGAAGCCTCCGCCGTGGACGGCGCGAAGCCGTGGCGCCAATGGCGCTCGATCACCCTTCCCATGCTGAAACCGGTGAACGTGGTCCTGATCCTGGTCATGTTCCTGTGGACCTTCAACGACTTCAACACCCCGTTCGTCCTCTTCGGCAACTCCCAGCCACCGGGAGGCGATCTGATCGCATTCCATATCTACAACGCCTCCTTCCTGACATGGAACTTCGGTTTGGGATCGGCCATGTCGGTGTTGTTGCTGCTGTTCCTGTTGCTCGTCACGGGTATCTATCTGATCGTCACCAACTGGAGGTCCCGCCGTGCATGAAACAATCGGAACCAAAGTCTTCCGCGTTGCCGTCATCACGTTCCTGACCGTTTTCACCATGGTCCCCGTCTACGTCATGATCACATCGTCCTTGAAGCCGCTCCGGGACGTCCAGGGGCCGTTCACCTGGTGGCCGTCTGAAATCACGCTTGCGCCATTCGTTGACATGTGGACGACCGTTCCCCTGGCCAGCTACTTCTTGAACAGCGTGATCGTGGCCAGTGCAGCGACAATACTGAGCCTGATCATTGGTGTCTTCGCTTCGTATGCCATGTCGCGGTACAAATTCTTCGGCCGATCCATCTTTTCGACCACCATCCTGTCGACCCAGATGTTTCCGGGCGTGTTGTTCCTGCTTCCGCTGTTCCTGATATTTGTCAACATCAACGGAGCTACCGGCATTCAGCTGGTCGGGACGATGGGTGGACTCATCATTACCTACCTCACGTTCTCTCTGCCGTTCTCCATCTGGATGCTCGCAGGCTACTTTGATGGAATCCCCCATGAGCTGGACGAGGCAGCGAAGGTCGACGGATGCGGACCCGTGGGCGCCCTGGTACGTGTAGTCCTCCCGGCTGCCAGGCCTGGACTCATCGCCGTGGCCATCTTCAGCTTCATGACCTCCTGGGGTGAGGTGCTTTTCGCATCGGTTATGACCACCGAGGCAAACCGGACCCTGGCAGTTGGTCTTCAGCTCTACTCGACACAATCCAATGTCTATTGGAACCAGGTCATGGCGGCATCGCTGGTCGTCAGCATCCCCATCGTCGTGGCCTTCCTTTTGCTCCAGCGCAACTTTGTCGCCGGGCTGACGGCCGGTGGCGTGAAATGACGCTTCCACCGACGGCGTGCACCCTTGATTCTCTCCATTAAAAACGAAAGGTTTTCTATCAAATGACTATCCCCTCGCCGTCCCGAGTTGCGTTCATCGGATGCGGAAACATAGCGGGTCCCTATGCGGAGAGTCTGTCCCGGCACACCGAACTGACGCTGGTGGGAGTCTTCGATCTCGACGAATCCAAACGCCTTGACTTTGCTGCTGAGCACGGCTGCGTCGCCTATTCCACTCTGGACGAGCTGTGTGCTGATTCGCCCGACGTCGTAGTGAACCTGACCAGCGCCCCGTACCACTACGCCACAACGCTGGACCTCATTGAACGCGGCCAGACGGTTTTCAGTGAGAAGCCCCTGGCTCTGAACCACAGCGACTCCAAGGAGCTGGTCAAGCGGGCGGAAGGAAAGAACGTTCGCCTGGCGTGTGCACCATCGCTGTGGCTGGGCGCGGCGTCGCTGTCCGTAGCTGACGCCCTCCAGAGCGGGGCAATCGGAACCGTCCGGTTGATCAACGCCGAAGTAAACCAGGGACGCATCGAAAGCTGGCACCCGGCACCCCACTCCTTTTACCAGGTCGGGCCTGTTGTCGATGCCGGCGTTTACCCCCTGACCTACCTGACAGCCATTTTCGGCCCCATCCGCAGTGTCACCGCGGTTGGCCACACGCTGTTGGCGGAACGGTCCACGCTCGACGGCGGCACGTTCAATCCTGCGACGGCCGACGCCTGGATTGTTGTAGCCGAATTTGAATCCGGTCCCATGCTGCGCCTCAGCTGCAACTTCTACGTCCATTCCGATACCAGCCCGCGCGCTATCGAGTTTCATGGCGATAACGGCAGTCTTCGGCTCGATGACTGGCTGCTGCCGGGGTCTTCAATCCATCAGGCAGACTTCGGTGGCCAGTACCAGATCCAGGCACCAGGCGAGGACCTACCGTTGGATTGGTGCCTTGGTTTGGCCGACCTCGCGGCGGCCGTCCGTGCAGACCGACCGCACCGGACCAGAGGCGAACATGCGGCCCACGTGGTGGAGGTGCTCGAAGCAATAGCGAAGTCTGCTGATAAGGGCGTTCGGGTTGAAGTTACTTCGAGCTTTCCCTCCCCGTTACCGGCTCAACCCTCCAACTCGAACACTGAGGAAAATGACATGACGAACATCTCCTTTATGGGAGCAAACCTCGTTGCGCAGCAGCTCGATTGGTCAATGACGGAAGGCTGGTCGCAGGGCGACGATGCCGCAAACGCCTACTACGAGCCGATCGGGACGTTCGAGGAACGATTCCAGGCATTCGTCAACCTGGTCGCCGATGCAGGATTCGACGCGCTGGACGTCTGGACGGCCCAGCTGAACTGGACCTGGGCCACCCCCGCCCACCTCGAAGCTGCACGGCGGGTGCTCTCGAATTCCGGGATGACGGTCAACAGCTACGCCGGAGACTTCGGCGACACACCCTCCGAGTTCGAGGCCGCCTGCAACGTAGCGGCAGCAATCGGGGCGCCGATCCTGGGCGGAGGCACTTCTTTGCTGACGTCAGACAGAAAGAGCCTCGTCGACATCCTCAAGACGTCCGGCCGGCTGTTGGCCATTGAGAACCACCCCGCGCACAGGTCCGCCCAGGACATTATCGATGCGATCGGTACGGACGGAGAAGGACTCCTCGGAACCGCCGTCGATACTGGGTGGTGGGGTACAAATGGCGTGGATGCCGCCCAGGCAATCAGAGAACTGGGCCAGCACGTGATGTACATCCATATGAAAGACATCCGGGAAGCGGGAGCGCACGAGACGTGTGTCCTGGGCGAAGGCATCGTTCCTATAACCGACTGCCTCTCGGCACTTTCGGAGATTGGATATACCGGCCCGATGAGCATTGAACACGAGCCCGAACATTCCAACCCCGTGCAGGATGTCATCCTCAGCAAGAAGCTGCTTCTAGGATGGCTGGGCGAACTTCGTGGTGGCATCCCGTTAACGAACGCAAGTGGGACGCCCTAACCACTGAACGAAGGGGCATCGACCGGGAAGCTTCCGAATTCCGTCCCGGCGTTATAAGCCTGACCCCAGCTAGGCTGACCTGCCGATAGTGGGGCAACTAGCCCGGACGGCGGCACTGGGCGCGGTTAGGGGCATGCGCTACCGCGCATCTCTAACCGCGCCCACTGCTACAACAGTCTCCTTCGAGGCAACCCCAACGGGTGAGACCAAATACCCACGACCGGAAGTGGAACTTCTTCACCACCACATCCATCTTCACTGCGGCCGGACGCCACTATTTGGAGCCAGCCAGCGCCTGGTCATGAACGGACAGGAAGTGACCGGCCCTGCTGCTCCTCTCAGTCGATAGAGCGTCCCCGGTGCCGCCTCCAAGCGGATCACCTCAGAGCTCGAGCCTGCAGCTCACACTTCACAAAACCGAATCCTCGGTCTGCTCCTACGGCAGCAGGCCTCCCTGTTCCCTCGACTCACACAAGACCGGACAGGCCGCCGCGACTGCCCATCATCATGTGGTTCGTCCTCATCGCCGCGAGCATGTCCTTACCCCGCAAGAACGGAAACCCGATCATGACGTCCCCTCGGCCCCTCCCAACC
>NZ_CAKKLY010000050.1 GCF_918698095.1 Arthrobacter sp. Bi83 | reverse complement strand
TGCGGGCGGCGGCGAGTTTCACGGCGGCCAGGCCGCGGACCAGGTGCATGTTCGTGGACAGCGGCTGGCCGGTGATGGGGAAGTTCTCCACGGCCCGGAGCGTGTGCACACCCCAGTACGCGGCGGCCGGAACGTCCCGGTCGCCCAGGAGATCATGCTCGGAACGGACGTCCGGAGCGGTATTGGTGATGGTCACTTGCAATCCTTAGAAGGCGTCGTTGGCTGGGGACATTGCGGGAGCTGTGGAGTGAAAATCGGCGGCCTGAAGCAGACCCACGGGCCGGCCGCCGCCCAGCACTGCGCTGGTCGCGATGCCCGCCAGCGGTGACGTGTCGACGTCGAGCGCTTCCAGTGCGCGGACGGTGACAGGCATGCGGGCGCGGTCGCCGCCGTCGGAAATCTTGACTGCAATGCCGCGGCCGTCCGGCAGCCCCACGAGCTGGACGCCCTCAAAACCGTCCTTGGCCAGGAGCCCCGGCACGAGGCGCATGAGCTCGGTGACGTCCCGGCCTTCGCCTGCCACCATCTCCGGGTAGTGCCGCATGGCATGCGCGACGGCGGCTTCCGGGCTCTCGGGGGCGGACGCACCGTCCGGCAGTTCTGCGGACGCGAGACGGCCGAAGGCGCGCGCCATGCCGGCGAGGGTCAGGGCGAACAGCGGCGTGCCGCAGCCGTCCGTGCTGATCCCGGACGGTTCTTCGCCGGTCAGCTCCGTCACGGTTTCCGCCACGATCTTCTGCAGCGGGTGCCCGGGGTCGAGGTAACCCTCCACCGGCCAGCCGTTGATGACGCACGTGGCCGCCATGGCGGCGTGCTTGCCCGAGCAGTTCTGGGCGATCTGGGTGGCCTGGCCGCCCTCGCGGAGCCACTCCTCGCGTTCGCCCACGCCGTAGGGGAGGTCGGTGGTGTTTTCCAGCGCGGCGGCCGTGAGCCCGTGGAGCTGCAGGATCCGGCTGGTGCCGTCGCGGTGCCTGGCGCCGCCGGAGTGGCTTGCGGCGGCAAGGGCCAGAAGATCGCCGGGGAGATCAAGCCCGGCGCGGACCATGGCCACTGCCTGCAGCGGCTTGAGCGAGGACCGCGGGTAGAAAGCCGCCAGCGGGTCACCGGCGGAAAGAAGGGTCCTGCCGCCAGGCGCAGTGGCGATGAGCGAGCCGTAATGGATGCTTTCGACAAGTCCGTCGCGGGTCTGGAAGGCCAGCGGTTCGTGCCGAGGCAGCCTTTTAGACGCATGGGGCGCGGTTGCCCAGGGGGCAGCTGCGGCGGGCGCGGGAATCTGGGGGCTTGCCGGCATGGCAGGGGAGGGCATGGAGTCCTTGGGCTGTTGGATTGTTGCTGGCGGTTACTGGTTGAGGATGGAGTCGAGGGCCTCGCCGACGGCGCGGAGGTGCTCGCTCATGGCGGCGCTGGCGTCTGAGGCGGAGCCGGCTTCGATGGCGTCGAGGATGCGCTGGTGCTCTTCGTTGGAGGCGTGCTGGCGGTCGGTCACCAGGTTCAGGGTTTCGGACTGGTGGGCCAGGGCATCGCGGATGTCGGCCACCACGCTTTCGAAGACCTTGTTGCCGCTGGCTCGGGCGATGGCGGCGTGGTAGCCGGAATCGAGCGCCACCCAGGCTTCGGGATCGGTCTCCACGGCCATGGAGGTGACCATGGCGCGGAGGATGTCGAGGTCTTCGGCTGTCCTCCGTTCGGCGGCGAGGCCCGCGGCGGGGACTTCGATATGCGGCCGGGCCTCGGTGAGGTCGCGGGCGGAGAACTGGCCGAGGACGAGGTCGTTGGCTACGTGGTCGGCCACGACAAACGTGCCCCGGCCTGTGCGCGTCATGGTCAGGCCGAGGGCGGTGCAGGAGCGGAGGGCCTCACGGATCACCGATCGGCTCACGCCGTACTGCTGGGCCAGGGCCGCCTCGGAGTTGAGCTTGGCGCCCACGCCCACCCTGCCGCCCTCGATGTCGCCGCGGATGGCGTTGAAGACAGCCTCGGCGGCGCTGAGGCGGGCAAGGGGGGAGGTGTTTCCTCCGCTTTGCTGTCCGGCTGTCCGGCTGTCTGACAGGTTCACGCTTAAAAATATGGCACGGGTCACACCGGACTGTCAACTGTGAATTGGGCGGTTGCCGCCGGCCGTCTGGATTACGAAGCCGGAAGCTCGAGGCTCAGCACCGTTCCGCTGGGGCCGGTTTCCTTCACGGTCACGTCGCCGCCGTGGCGCATGGCCGCGTCCTTGACCAGTGCCAGCCCGATTCCGTAGCTATGCCGCGCCGCCTCATGGTCTGCCGGCCTCCCGCGCGCAAACCGTTCGAACACTCGGTCCGGTTCGATGTCCGTGATGCCCGGGCCGGTGTCCCGGACGCTGATCCTGATCATGCGGCCGGTGGCAGTCACGACCACGCTGATACGGCCCGAAATGGGGGTGTGGGAAATGGCGTTCTCCACCAGTGCGGTGACCATCCTCCGCAGCAAATGCGGCGGAATGCGCACGCCTGCCGGGCCGGCTGCTGAGCAGGCCAGCTCAATGCCCGCGGCGCCGGCGAGGAGCTGGAGGTCGTCCGTCACTGCCGCAACGACCGTGGCCGCGTCCACGGGCTCGGTGGCCTCGATGGAGGCGGGCGCGGACAACAGCAGCAGGTCGTCCACCAGTTCGGCGAGACCGGCGCTGTCCTCGCGGAGTCGGGCAAGCGTGGTCGCCGCGGGGCTGTCCGGACCGGCCTTGCGCTGGGCAAGCTGCAGCCGTGCGTCCAGGATGGCCAGCGGCGTGCGCAGTTCGTGGCTTGCATCCTGGACGAAGCGCCGTTGCACCGCAAGGGCTTCGCCGAGCGGCCTCACGGCGCTCCTCGCGCTGACCAGTCCGGCGGCTGCCGCAAGCACCACGCCCAGGACGCCGCCAAAGATCAGCGCCAGCAGTCCGTCGGCTTCGTCGATGTAGATCCTGCCGGCGCCGGCAGGGTGTTGGGCGAGCTCGGCCGGCTGTGACCGGTAGACCGCGAACAGCACGAGCGCCAGGATGACGACGGCGACGCACGCCGCGCACACGAGCGCGATCTGCGTGCTGACCTTGCGGGCAGCCGTGCGCAGGATAAGCCGGTCGGCATCGGACGGGTTCATGACGGCTCTCCCAGCTGGTAGCCCGTGCCGTGGACCGTGCGGACGATGTCCCGGCCTGCCTTCCGGCGGAGGTAATGGACGTAAGTGTCGACGGCGCCGGGCTGGTCACCTTCCGTGAACACCTTGCCGAGGAGCTCGGTGCGGGAGAAGACCCGCTCCGGTTCGGTGGCCAGCACTTCGAGCAGCGACCCCTCCCTGGGGGAAAGGGACACGCGGTCGCCGTAAGGCGAGAGCAGGAGCCGGGCATCGGCGTCGTACGTCCAGTCGCCGAGCGGCAGGGACCGCAGCGGAGCCTCGTAGGTGCGGGTCAGGGCGCGGAGGCGGGCGGCGAGCTCTGCGGCGTCGAACGGCTTGACCAGGTAGTCATTGGCCCCGGCGTCCAGCCCGTCCACCTTGTCCTGCACGGTGCCCAGGGCGGTGAGGATCAGCACCGGAGTGCTGACGCCCTTGCCGCGCAGCGCTGAGACGAGCGCGGCGCCGTCGAGCAGCGGGAGTCCGCGGTCCACCACCAGGGCGTCCCACTCCTGCGTCAGGCCGAGGTGCAGGCCCTCCTGCCCGTCCCGTGCGAGGGTCACGTTGAAATCGTCACCGATGAGCTCGGCGATGAGGGGGCCGAGCTGCCGGTCATCCTCGACCAGCAGCACGCGCTTCTTTCGGTTGGCGTCCATTACGCACCATTCTGCCAACACGGGGGATTGTGCCAACAGGATGCGGCGGCCCGCGCGGAGGCGGTGCTCACGCGCTCGCTGCGGGAACGGGGCCCAGCCGGGCCAGGAGGGGTATGCGGGACAGGACCGCCAGCCCGTAAGTGTTCCACAGCCCCGTGATAAACGACGCCCCGGTCAGGGCCGACAGGAACGACGCCGCCACGTCAGTTGGGTAGTGGACGCCCAGATAGATGCGGGACAGGGCCACCGCGACGGCCACGAGGGCTCCGCCGACCAGGGCTGGCCACTGCCAGCGGGTGCCGCGGGCCAGGAGGAACACGGCGATCGCGAGGGCCGCGGCCAAGGCGGTGTGCCCGCTGGGGAAGCTGTCGGTGCCGGGCTCGGGCGTCAGGGGATCGAAGAGGGCGGCGGAATCCGGCCGATGCCGGGCGACAACCAGCTTGAACAGTTCGCTGCTGACCCACGCGGCGGACGCCACCAGCCCGGTGGCCACCGCGTTCACCGGGCTCCGGCGGGCGAAGAGCAGGAACAGGCACAGCGCGGCGATCATCAGCACGCCGCCGACCGGGCTGAACACGACGTTGAAGAACAGGGCGATCGCGGTCAGCGGGGGCGAGTGGCCGTGGCTGAGTTCGGCATCCACGGACAGGTCGGCAGCGGTAAGGGCGGGGACGGAGCCGAGTGTCAGCCCTGCGGCCACGATCAGGGCAGCAAAGACCAGCGGCAGCACGATCCAGTGGCGGAGCTGTGGCAGCGTTGCCATGCGGGTGCGGTCCGGCGTACTGTCTGTTGCCGGCTCTGTCCTGGTCACAGGCTGTCCCTTTCGTTTTCGGCATGCGTGGTGCTGTGCCTGATTCAAGTGTGGGAGCGGGCTGCCAAGAAATCTCTAAGAAATAGAATGGGTCCGATTCTGTGTGGATTCCCCTTCGGCACGTTCGTGCCGAAATACCGTTGCCCGAGCCCCAAAAAGCGTTTTACACTGAATCTGAGCAAATTTCGGCACGTTCGTTCCTATTAAGAGGGTATTTGTGGCCACATCCTTCCCCGATCACCTTGCCGGTGAAGTCCGCGCGCGCAGGGCCGTCCTGCGGCTCAGCCAGCAGGACCTTGCGGACATGGCGGGAGTCTCCGAGCGGTTTGTCCGGTTCGTCGAGCAGGGCAAGCCGAGCGTCCAGCTGGACTCGCTGATGGCCGTCCTGGAGACACTGGGCCTGGAGCTTCGGCTCGCCACACGGTCGAGGGAGGCGGCACGCGCCCTCGCGAGCCAGCCGGCGTCGGACGGCGCCTCTGGAGCAGCTGAACCTGAAAGCAGCGCCCGGCCATGAGGCACCGCGTGGCGGACATCTACAAGCGGGGCATCCTGGCCGCGCGCCTGGAACGGCACGAGGGCGGCACAAGGTTCGCCTATCTGCCGGCGTACCTGCAGGCGGGCGGTCCCGCCGTCGCCAGTTCCCTGCCGCTCTCCACGGAGCCGGTGCTGTCCGCGGCAGGCGCCGCCCCGCCCTATTTCACCGGGCTGCTGCCGGAGGGGCGCCGGCTCAACGCGCTGCGCCGGTCCATCAAGACCAGCGCGGACGATGACCTGTCGCTGCTCATCGCCGCGGGCGGGAACCCGGTGGGCGACGTGCAGATCGTGGGGCACGGGGAGACTCTGGACCCCGAGGAACATGCCGTCGAGGTGGACCCGCGGAAGCCGGTGGACTTCGACGAGCTGCTCGGCGATTCCGGGCTGATCGATCCCGTGGCGCTCGCGGGCGTGCAGGACAAACTGTCTGCCGGGATGATTTCGATGCCCGTGGCCAGCGCCGGCCGGCGGTTCATCCTCAAGCTCAATGCGCCCGAGTTCCCGCACGTGGTGGAGAACGAGTTCATCATGTTCCGCTACGCGGCCAAGCTGCGGATTCCGTTGAGCCGCGTGCAGCTGATGCGCGATGTCGCAGGCCGCCCGGGCCTGCTTGTGGAGCGATTCGACCGGGTGCCGCTGGCGGAACGGCCCGGAGCGGCAGGTGCATCGGACGCGGTGCAGCGCCTCGCCGTCGAGGACGGTGCCCAGGTGCTCAAGCTGTACCCGGCGGACAAGTACAACGTGGGGTTCGGGACGGTCTGCCATGCCTTGGCGGAATACTGCGCGGCGCCGCTGCCGGCGCTGCGGAACCTGGCTATCCAGGTCGCGTTTGCGTGGCTGAGCGGCAACGGCGACCTGCACGCCAAGAATGTGTCCATGGTGCAGCAGCCGTCAGGGGAGTGGTCCGTCGCGCCGGTGTACGACATCCCCTCCACCGTCGTCTACGGCGACAAGACACTCGCCCTGACGCTCGCCGGCAAGCGCAGCGGCATCTCCCGGAAGCATTTCCTAAGCTGGGCCGCGGCCCTGGGGCTGACGGAGCGTGCGTCGGTCCAGGTGGTGGACCTGGCGCTGAAAGCAGCGGGCCCGCTGCTCGCAGACCTGGAGGCGGGCACTGCGTTCGCGACAACGCACGCCGGCGGCGGCTCGCCTTTTCCGGACATGGTCACCCGGGCGTGGGTGAAGGAGCTGAAGCACCGGCGGAGGCTGCTGGAAGGGTGAGCCGGCGCCGGAGGATATGTTCCGTGAACCCTTTCCCGGGCAGCGGGCAATACAGAGTGTGAGTACAGACAGCGACATCATCAGGCGGTCCCGCGACAGCCCCGCAGCGTTTGGGGAGCTGTACGACAGACACGCCTCAGTCATCTACCGGTACGCGGCCAGGCGGGCGGGGGACTTCGCGGCCGACGACGTCACGTCCGAGACCTTCCTGGTCGCCTTCGAGCGGCTGGACACCTTCGACCACGGGCGGGACGACGCCAGGCCCTGGCTGTTCGGCATCGCCACCAATCTGCTGCGGCGGCACCACCGGGCCGAGGCGCGCACCCTGAAGACCCTGGCCAGGTCCGCTCCCCGGGAGGGAGTGGATGACAGTTCGGACCGGATCGCGGCGCAGGTTGACGCCACCGTAGCGACGGCCCGGATCGCCGGCACGCTGAAATCCATGGCAGCCATAGACCGGGAAACCCTGCTGCTCTACGCCTGGGCCGACCTGACATACGAAGGAATCTCCCAGGCGATGGACGTGCCGGTGGGCACCGTGAGGTCCCGTCTGAACCGCGCCCGCAAAACACTGCGGGACACGCTGGGCCTGGAACGACTTGAAGATACGGAGAACGATCATGGACGATTTGCAGCTGCTCCGCGCAATGCGTAGCGATGTTGGCTCGGCACCCCAGGCCACACTTGCCCGGGGCCGGAATACCCTCATGGCCAAAATCGGAGCGCCGGATGCCCGGGCCACCACCAGCGGGGTGAGGCCGCGGAGGATTGTCCGCCGGGCGGTCTTGGCCTCCGCGGCCGCCGCGCTGCTCGTCGGGGCCATGGTCGCCGCCGACGTCATCATTCCCGGGGCGCACATAGGCGCCACCGCCGAGGCCGCCGAAGTCCTCAGCAGGGCTGCCACGGCCACGATCAAGACCTCCGACCCGGTGGTGAAACCGGGGCAGTACCTGAAGATCGATACCAACGCCGTTTACGGCACAACCCAAGCGTTTGCAGACGGGAGCCAGTTGTCCTGGCTGGAAAGGACAGGAGGCCAGGTTTACGTCCCAGCGGACCGCACCGGCGTATGGGTGTGGACCCGGGAAGACCGGGTCCCGGGGACTTTCTTCAGCGACGCAGCCAAGAAGGCGGCGGCCAAGATGCAGGAATCAGTTTCCGGCTCCAAGGGGGCCGGGGCCGAAACCCTGCGCGCCCCGGGCGGTGCTTTCTACGGCGGAGAACAGACAGTGATCAACGGCATGCGGCTGGATGAAGCCGCCAAGCTTCCCCGCGATCCCAAAGCGCTCCTGGACCTGATCTACTCCCGCACCAAGGGCGCAGGGGTTTCACCGGAAGCCGAGGCATTGGTGACCATTGCGGATACCCTGCGTACGGGCATCATTCCTGCGGACCTGCGGGCGTCTCTCTACAAGGCTGCGGCTCTCGTCCCCGGCGTCACGATGGTGGACCGCCAAGCCACCCTCGACGGAAAAACCGGCGTCGCCATTGGCATTGTAGGACCGGACGGCAGAAGCAGGCGAGACATCATCATCGATCCGGCCACCGGTCTAATGATCGGAGAACGGGACGTCCTGCTCAAGGCCACCCCAGACTTTCCTGCCGGGACCGCCACGTCGTGGACGTCCGTTCGGACCACAGTGGTCAACGCGGCACCTTAAACGCCTACGGCCGTAGACTCCTACGACGGGAAAATGGGCGCTGGGATATCCCTCCCGGCGCCCATTGGCCTTTAATTTGTCGGATGTGGCGGAACTACAGGTGCTGGATGCCCGCCCGCTGCATGGCGTCCTTGTAGATGTCCACGCTCTTGGTGAGGAGCTCCTCCTGCTTGGCCTCGGAAACAGCAAAGGCCCGCCCGCCGAGCGCGCTGGCCTTGTAGATTTTGATGCCGTTGTTCTTCAGTGAGGAGTGGTAGGTCTTCTCGAAGAGGGTCAGGAAGGTCGAGGCGTCGGTGCCGTGGGCGATGACGGCCGAGACGCGTTTATTGATTTTCAGGAACTGGCGGAAGGGGCGCAGGCCGTCCGTTTTCTCCTGGACATTCAGGGCCGACGGAAGGTCAGGATCCCGAACCCAGGGGTAGGCGTTCCACGGCATGACGTAGCGAGGGTCGAGTTCCGCGAGCTCGTAGATCTGGGTGGCCCGGCGGGCGGCTTCATCGTCGTTGAAGTGGGACACGAATCCGGACTCGGTGCCCTTGCCCGGGCTGACGTGGAGGCTGACGATGCGGCACTCGTCCTCGTCATGGATGGGGTCAATGTAGGGGACGGTGGATCCCGGCTTCTTTTCCATGAGTTCGTCGCACAGCTGCGTTACCGCCGCAATGTTCGGTTCCTGTAGCAGGGCCTTTTTTTCGTCCCAGTCAATCGTCACGATCTCTCCCTCAGCAGCAAGGCGTCCAGAATCAGGCGTCTTGTTCCACTGTACGCTTTTGCCGGTTTGGGTGCGCGGGGGAGTTCACAGTCGTGGCTGCGGACCGGCGTCTTCCGGCTGTTCAGTCCTCGAAATGGGCGGATGGGTGGTGCTACCTGGGCATTGGATCTTTCTCCGGCGCCGGCACAGGTTCATCATGAAGGATGAAAGCCAGCGCGACCGCCCTCCCTCGGCGCAGGGGCGAGCCTGGTGCCCATGAACTTGAGATGATCGCCGTGACCAGGACCAGTTCGGCATCCCCGGACCGCCGGTCGCTTCTGAAATTGATAGGGATCGGAGCCGCTGGAATTGCGGGGACCCCGCTTCTGTCCGCCTGCACTGCCGCAGCCAGGCCCGCCGGCGAGCCCGGCGACCCGAGCACGCCGGCGTCGTTGCTCCCTGCGCCGGAACCACAGGTCAAGCCGCTGCTCAACCCGCAGAAGGTCAGCGATGCACTGGCCAAGCTCGACGGGATGGTCCAAAGCGCCATGGCGAGCACTGGGGTTCCCGGGATCGCCGTGGCGGTGGTCTACCGGGACCAGTCCGTGTACGCCAAGGGTTTCGGCGTGCGGGCGGCGGGGAAGACGGAGCAGGTCGACGCCGACACGGTCTTCCAGCTGGCGTCGGTGTCCAAACCGCTTGCCTCCACAGTGGCGGCCGGAGCCGACGGGTCCTATATCCTCAGCCACCTCGACCAGCAGCCGCTGGACTCATTCCGGGCCAGCTACAACTACAGCAACTTCGGCTACACCGCGGGCGCAATCCGGGACCTTGCCCGCTGGCTCCGTCTGCAGCTCGCCAACGGCAGCTATGAGGGAAAGCAGATCATCGAGCCGGAGGCCCTTGGCGTCACCCACGTTCCACACGCCGTCTCAGGGCTGCCCGCCACGCCGGGAGCCCGCACACGCTTTTACGGCCTCGGCTGGAATGTCTCCTACGACGACCATGCCCGGCTCCTGTTGGGGCACTCCGGAGCCTTCAACCTTGGAGCAGCGACCGCCGTCTCCATGCTTCCGGGTGAGCAGCTTGGCATCGTGGTCCTCACCAACGGACGTCCCCAGGGAATCCCGGAAGCCATCAGCGCGGGCTTCTTGGACGCGGCTCAGAACGGTGCGCCGACCGTCGACTGGCTTGGTTTTACCGCCCGGGCGTTCCGGCAGATCGATGAGGCGGAGAAGCCGAAGACGGACTACTCCAAGGCACCAGAGCACACCCAACCAGCGCGGACCAGCACTTTCTACACCGGCAGCTACGCCAATTCCTACTACGGGGCACTGGCTGTCGCCGAGGATGGCCGCGGACTTGCCCTGAAAATGGGCCCGGCTGCCAAGGCCACAACGTTCAGGCTCACCCACTTCGACGGCGATACGTTCAGCTTTGAATCCATTGGAGAGAATGGCAACGGCCTGGCAGGCGCAATCTTCACCGAAGGGGCGGGCGGCACGGCAGCCAGCGTCAGGCTCGACTTCTACGACCAGACGGGGCTCGGCACCTTCACCCGCGAGTGAGGGCCGGAGTACTTTCGTAAGCTTCAAGGGAATGACCGCCCCGATCCAAGGAACCCATTGCCTATCTCCAAACAAACGCTGAAGGACGACGGGTTCACCGGATTCCGGCCTGTCAGGGACCTCGAAATCAACCGGATTCCGCAGCGGCCCGGGATCTTCGCAGTGCTCCGCCCCGAGGGCTTCGAGCCGCGGTTCCTGGCCAAGAGCACCGCCGGGGTGTTCAAGAAGAAGGACCCGTCGCTCCGGGCGGAAGCGCTCCACGCCGAATGGGTCGAGGACGCGGACGTTATTTACCTGGGTAAGGCCGGCCCCGGAAGCAAGGGAAACCGCGGCCTCCGCAGGCAGATCCAGGAGTTCGTGGACTTCGGAAAGGGCAAGCCGCCCGGGCACTGGGACGGTCGACTGATTTGGCAGCTCGCCGACTCCCGGACCCTGCTCATCGCGTGGAAGGAGCTGGCCGCAGAGGAGGTGAACCTCGCCGAAGCCAGGTACCACGCCGAATTCCGCGAACACTTCGGCAGGCTCCCCTTCGCCAACCTCGTCCAGGCCCGGGCCAAAGGGGTCTAAACGCCGGAGCCGCGGTGCGTAAACCTGCCCGCCACCAGTGTCGCAGCGACCGGCATCCCGGCGAACACCTCGTCCGGCACGGACAGCGGATCGGCGTCGAGCACAGCGATGTCCGCAGGGTCCCCTACCCGGATCAGGCCGCGTCCCCGGGTCGAAGCCATGAGCGCTTCCCGCCGAGTGAGAGCCTGCTCCGGATGCCACGGTCCGCGCCCGTCCACACGCGACCGGGTGGTCGCGGCCGACATCGCTACCCACGGATCAAGTACAGCCACCGGCGCATCGGAGCCGAGTGCCAGCACCGCGCCGGCCTCGAGCAGGGACCGCAGCGGGAAGGCCCGGTCGGTGCGCCCGCTCCAGTTGGCCTCGGCGGCGTCCCGGTCGTCCAGGGCATGCGCGGGCTGGACGCTGGCGGTCAGGCCCAGCTCGCCAAAGCGGGCAAAGTCCTCGTGCCGCACAAACTGGGCATGCTCAATCCGGCCCGGGATCCCGGCAGCGGCGAAAGCATCCAGTGCCACCTGGTTTGCGCCGTCGCCAATCGCATGGACGGCCGGAACGAACCCGGACTCCCGGGCCGTGACCAGCAGCGCCAGCAGCTCCGCTTCGCTGACGGTCAGCATCCCGTGGCCGCCGTGCGGATACGGGTCCACGCAGTACGCGGTGCGCGTGTTCAGGGATCCGTCTATGAGCACCTTCAGCGGGCCGACGCGCAAAAGGCCTGCCCCGCCGTCGGGCTCCTGCCCGGTCCGCATGCCCGCGGCGACCGCCCGGGCCAGGTCATCCGGATAGACGCCCGCGTCGATCCTGAACGAGTCGAAGCCGCCTGCCACCCGGCGCAGCCAGACGTCGCGGTTCCAGGTCATCTCGAAGTCGACCACGCCCACGATTCCCCGTGCGGCGGCCTCCCGAGAAGCAGTCCGGACCCACGAATCAACAACCTCATCAGGCAAACGTCCCAGCTCGCGGGTCAGGGCGAACGCAGCGTCCTCGCGTAGCAGGCCGCCGGCATCCACCTCAACGCCGTATCTCGAAGCCGCGGCTGAGTTCAGCCACACGCAGTGGAGGTCGTGGCTGATCAGTGCCGTCGGCACCCGGTGAGTGACGTCGTCGAGCATTTCACGGCTGGGGACGTCCTCCCACACCGCATCGCGGAACCCGACCCCCACCACAGTCAGGCTCCGGTCGGCGTCCGCCAACCGGGCGCGCACCACCCCCGCGGCCTCCCGCGCCGACGCCGCGAGGGAAAGATCGATCCGGTTGGCCGCCAGGGCCCACTGCGTCATGTGCACGTGCTCGTCCCACAGCCCTGGAATGACGTGCCGGCCATCGAGGTCAATCACGGGGACATCGGCGGGCGGCCGCTCGCCCGCAGGGCTGAGCCGGGTGACCGCGCCGTCTGAGATGTGGATGTTCAACAGTGCAGGGTCCCCCGGCTGCCTGACGGAAGCCAGAATGATGTCAGGCAGTGGGTGTCCCTCTTGGTCGAAGAGCATAGGAAACAGGTTATGGGCCGAATGCCCGGGCAACAATCCGGGCAGGACCTCCTGCCCGCGACTTTAGCCCTCTTCACAGCGCACGCCTGAAGGTGCATTCTGGACGTGACGCGGTTCTGACAAAGAAGTCCGGGGGAGGATCCGTGGTCGCTGGCGTCACCGGGTCTCACCACGTGTTGGGGAATGGCACCGTGAACCCGCCGTTTCCCGCAGGAGCAGGAAACGGGGAGGCCGCGGCCGCATGAAGAAGCAGATTGACCCTGGACAGATTCGTCAGCCACCGCCGCTGCCCGCCGGACTCACGCTCCCCGCCGGAGAGGCGTGACCGCGGTGGACAGAACCTCCACCCAGCACCGGCTTAAAGTCCACGTCCACATCGACGCCAACATGGAATCGGCGCGCATCGACGTGCGGGGCACGCTGACGGCCGCGAACCTGAGGGCACTATATGTGGTGGCCCGCCGGACAAGCGCTCTCCTGCCCGGCCGGGAGATCGTCATGGACCTGGCCCATGCGCGCGCTGCGTCGGACGCCGTCACGGCCCTTCACGATCCAGCCCAGCTCAACCGCCTGGCGGCCGCTGCCGGAAGTTCAGGGCTGCTTTGCCCTTTGCGCATCCTGGATCCACCGCCGGCAGCAAAGAGCCGGGAGAGAGTATGAAGGCGCACATTGTCTACGACTCCGCCTACGGCAACACGAAGGAGGTCGCCACGACGATCGCGGCATCACTGGATCCGCTTCCTGCCGAGGCCGTGCCGGTAGGTGACTTCAACCCCGGTGACCTGGCCCTGAGCGACCTCCTCGTCGTCGGGAGCCCGATCAACGGCTGGCGTCCGACGCCGAAAATCACCGAGCTGCTGTCAGCGCTCGGCAACGGACAGCTCGACGGCGTTAGGGCCGCCGCGTTCGACACCCGCGTCCGGCTCTTCATCCACGGCGACGCGGCCCGGAAGATCACGGAAACGCTCCGGGCAGACGGTGCCCACATCATTGCCAAGCCGATGCCCTTCTACGTCCGCGGCAGCGAGGGACCGCTGCGCCCCGGAGAACTTGAGAAGGCCACCGCCTGGGCAAAGGAACTCCTCGCGGCTTTGCACCCGTAGTGCGCCGTAGGCCACTCATCAGGAAAGGAACGCGGCCATGAAACCAAGCCGCATCGTGATGCTCGTCCTGGGCACGCTCTCGGCGCTTCTGGGCCTGGGGCTGCTCGCCGGCGCAGCGGGAGTCGGATGGCTCAACTTCCAGCAGCGCGACGAGGGCTACTTCACCTCGTCAACGGAGCGCTTCGAGGCCAGCTCCAACGCCATCACATCCGTCGGGCTGGACATCATGGCGGGCCAACGTCTCCCCGATGTCATCCCGTCTGACAGCGCCGGCAGCATCCTCATCCGCGGCGCGTCAGGCACAGCCGGCAAGGACATCTTTATCGGCATCGCCCCGCAGCCGGACATGGAGCGGTATCTGGAGGGGGTCAAACGGTCGGAAATCCGGGACCTTGAAACAAGGCCCTTCAGGGTTGCTTACCGTGAAATTCCGGGCGCGCGCGCCCCTGCACGCCCCAGTGCCCAGACCTTCTGGACGGCTTCTGCCACTGGCGCCGGCACCCAGGAACTCAGGTGGGACCTTCGCCCCGGCAGCTGGGCCATCGTGGTGATGAATGCAGACGCCAGCGCGCCCATCGCCGCCGAACTGCAGGGCGGCATCCGTTCGGACCTGCTGTGGCCCTTGTTCGTGGGACTGCTGATCTCCGGCATCGTGCTCCTGGCCGTCGGCGTCCCGCTGATCGTCGCCGGTGCCATGGGTCTCGGACGGCACGGCCCGCCGCCGCAATATCCGACGGCGGGACCGCACGCCGCTGGACCCGGCGGCACCGCTCCACTCGCCAATGCAGCCGCTGGCCCCCAGTATGGTGCCGGTCCCCCGTATGGGGCCGGCACTCCGTACGGCGGAGGCGTCCCGGGCAGCGGGGCGGCCGTACCACCGCCGCCACCCGCCGTCGGGCTGTTTTCGAACGCACCATACCCGGCCCGCCTGAGCGGGCACCTCGATCCGGGGCTGTCGCGCTGGATGTGGCTGGTCAAGTGGTTCCTTGCGATTCCGCACCTCATCGTGCTGTTCTTCCTCTGGTTCGCCCTGGTCATCACCACCATCGTGGCGTGGTTCGCCATCCTGTTCACCGCCCGCTACCCGCGCTCGCTGTTCAACTTCAACGTAGGCGTGCTGCGCTGGAGCTGGCGGGTGTCTTTCTACGCCTTCTCCGCGATCGGCACGGACCGCTACCCGCCCTTCACCTTGGCCCGCACGGACTATCCGGCCGACTTCGACGTCGACTATCCGGAACACCTCTCCCGCGGCCTGGTCCTGGTGAAGTCATGGCTGCTGGCCATCCCGCACCTGCTGATCGTGGGCGTGCTGGCGGGCAACTCCCGCACCTGGGCGGCGTCCGACGACGACTTTGCAGGTGGTGCCGCCCGCTACTCGTCTGGCGGCGGAGTCGCTCTGATATCGCTCCTGGCCTTCATCGCCGGCGTCATCCTGCTGTTCACCGGGAGCTACCTCGGGAGTCTGTTTGACCTGTTGCTCGGCCTGAACCGCTGGGTGTACCGGGTGGCCGCCTATGTGGCACTCATGCGGGACGAGTATCCGCCGTTCCGCCTCGACATGGGTCCGGCCGATTTCTACGGAACCCAACCCGGCAATCCCCCGAGAGGTGAACCATGAAACTGACTGTCAACACGTTCCTGAGCCTGGATGGAGTCATGCAGGGCCCGGGCGGAAAGGAAGAGGACGCCAGCGGCGGATTCGAACTTGGCGGCTGGCTTGTCCCGCACGCGGACGAGGACATGGGCAGGATCGTGGACGGCTGGTTCGCCGAGGCCGACGCCATCCTCTTGGGCCGCACCACATACCAGCTGTTCCAACCCTATTGGGAACAGGTCTCGGACCCGGATAACGCAGTGGCGGCCGCGCTCAACGGCCTGCCCAAGTACGTGGTCTCAAACACCCTCAGCGAAGCCACATGGAACAACACCACGATTCTGTCCGGCAACATTCTCGAGGCCATCGACGACCTCAAATCCAGCCCCGGTCGTGAGCTTCAGGTGCACGGCAGCCACGTTTTGGCCCGAGCCCTGCACAACGCCGGTCTGGTGGACGAGTACCGGCTCTTCGTGTTCCCGGTGGTGCTGGGGCAGGGCAAGCGCCTGTTCGACACCGGCTCCGCGCCGTCGGCCTTTACCCTGGCCGGGCACAAAGCGACGGCTGCCGGCGCCGTCCACCTGACCCTGCTGCCCACGGCGTTCGGCGCCGGAGAGTTGGACGTGGGGGAGTTCGAGGTGCGGGACGGGCGGGAGCGCGTCCGGGACTGAGCCGCCGCCTCGCCGAAATAGAGCAACGCGGGGTCAGATACGGCCCAATATCGACGGCCGATTGGGCGTTATGTGACCCCGCGTTGCATTTAGCCGCCGGAACCCTTGAGGCGCTCCATCTCGCGGCGGTCCTTCTTGGTGGGCCGCCCGGTTCCGCGGTCACGCTGTGGGAGGCCGAGAGCCGGGGCCGCGGGCCGCGGGGGCGTGTGGTCGGTGAAGCAGTGCGAGGCCGCCTCCGCGCCGACGCGCTTGGCGATGAGCCGGCGCACCTCAAGGATGCGCTCATATCCCGGCTGGCGGACGCGGACGGTGTCGCCCGGGACCAGCGAATGCGACGCCTTGGCCGGGTTTCCGTTGAGCCGGACGTGTCCGGCGCGGCATGCAGCAGTGGCCGCGGAGCGTGTCTTGTAGGCACGGATGGCCCACAGCCAGGCATCAATGCGGACCGTGGCGGGTGCTGAAGGAAGGCTGCTCATGACTGCTGCCGAGTATAGCGGCCCCCATTCCGACCCTCTGCAGCCCGGCCGCCGAATAACATGACGGGTGATCTATCAAAAGGGCACGCCCGGCGGGGACTACTGGGAGTGACCACCCTCCCGCTGCGCCGCGTCACCGCGGTCGCGAAGAAGCTGGCGCAGCTCGTGGAGGATCTCCAGCTGCTGGTTGTTGATGGCCGTCAGCCGCTCGATCTCGGCTTCGGCCTGCACATCGGTGTCGTAGTCGTGCTGGGCCATAACCGCCGCGATGGCATCCTGGCGTTTGGCGGCGATGAGCAGGATGGCGCCCTGCAGCCCGGCGAGCATGGAAAGGAACAGGTTCAGCAGGATGTACGGGTAGGGATCCCACGCCTTGGACGCAAGGACGAGGGAATTCACCAATGCCCAGGCAATCATGAACCCGATGAAGCCGCCCACAAACGGCCAGCTGCCCATGCCGTTCCGCATGACGTCGGCCGCGCGTTGCCCCCGGCTTAACTGGGCCTTATGCTCTTCGTGCCACGTTGTTGGTTGCTTGCTCATGTGCCCAGAGTACGGGCGGAGCGGAGTGCCAGCGTCCCGGCTACTCCACCCTGACCTTTACCCGCTGGACCACGTTGTTGCCCATGCCCTGGTAGTTCCAGTGCTGCTCGAGCGGCTGGACGGCGCCGGTTGCGTCCGTGGCCCGGCAGGCCAGCTCATGCTCGCCGGGATCGGCGACCCACGGGAAGCTCCAGCCGCGCCATGCAAAAGCGCCGGCGGCCTTCTCCAGCTGCGCGGGCGCCCACTTGCCGTCGATACCGACGTCCACACCCGTCACGGCGCCTTCACCGGACCAGGCCCGGCCGCGCAGCATCACCGGGCCGCGGGAAAGGATGCGCCGGCGTGTATAGAAGTCCGGAATGCCCGGCGGAAGCATCAGCGAACGGATCCTGATCCGCGAAACCGGCGCGCCGGCGTCGTCCGCGGTGTGCTGGTAGCGGTACGCGACCGACTGCTGGAAGCCGTGGAACGGCACGGTCACCACCTGGATGGACTGCAGCCACTTGACGCTCGTCATGCCGTACCAACCGGGAACCACCAGCCGCAGCGGATAGCCGTGCTGCGGCGGGAGCTCGCTGCCGTTCATCTTGTAGGCAAGCACGACGTCGGCCCGGAGCGCCTCCGCGATCGGCAGGCTCCGCGCGTACTGCTGCCGGACGCCGCCCTGGATTCCCTCGTCCAACCCGGTGAACACGATCTCAACGGCTTCGGGCTCCACGCGGGCCTGCGCCAGCAGGTAAGCCAGCGGAACCCCCGTCCACACCGCGGTGCCCACTGCTTCGAGCGTCCACGGCTGGCTCAGCGGCCTCGGTTTCAGGAGTGAGCGCCCGTTGCCGGCACACTCCAGCGTCACAGGGACGCTGATGGCCGGGTCCTTCTTCAGTGCGGCCAGGCTCAGTTCCAGCGACCGCTCCACGGCGCCGCCGATCCGCAAATGCCAGGACCCGGCGTCGATGTGCGGGATATCGAAATGCGTCAGAACATAATGCAGTCCGGGCGGCGTGATGTCCTCCCGGAGCGCCTCCAGCGGCATTGAGTGGTTTCGCACCGCGAGCTGCAGTTCCTCTGCGGTGAGCGGACCATAGGTGGGTTCCCCAGCATGCGGAGCCGGCCGGGCGGACTGACGGCGTCTGTAGATCAGCTTGGACATGGCATTGCGATTCTGCTCGGTTCTGCGGACGGGCGTCCCCCCACTTCACAGGTTTACGCCGCGCCCCCAGGACCGTCAATCCCGGGACCGTCAATCCCAGGACCGTCAGCGCCTGATTAGCCGCGCGAGCCGGCCAGCTAAATCTGCGGCAGCTTCACGAACTCCGCGAGCCCGATGGGGTCCTGCCCCGTCAGGCCGTGCACATCCGACGTCGGCCCGGCCAGCTCCCGGTTCGCGATCGCCGTGTACGTGCTCACCCAGGCCTTGACCTGCCACGCCGGAGCGCCGTAGGAAGCCCGCGAGGAGTACGCCTCCTCGAGCGTTTCATTGTGGTACGTGACGGTCCTTCCCGTGGCGTTGGAAAGCACTTCGGCCGCGCGGGCCAGCGAGATGTCCTCCGGCCCGGTGAGGTTGTAGGTGAAGCCCGCATGCACCGCGGGGTCCCGCAGCACCGCCACTGCGCTCCGGGCAATGTCTTCCCGGGCCACGGCAGCCATGACGCCGTCCCCGGCGGGCCCCCGGACCACGCCGTCCTCCCCGGCCAGCATCGGCAGGAAGTCCAGGTAGAAGTTGTCCCGCAGGAACGTGAAGGCCATGCCGGACGCCCGGATCCGCTCCTCCGTGGCGTAGTGGTCCCGCGCCAGGGTGAAGGACGCGTCCGGCGCCGCACCGAAGAACGAGGTGTAGACAATGTGCTGCACCCCGGCCGCGGCAGCGGCGTCCACGAACGTGTAGTGCTGCTGCAGCCGGTCCTCGGCCTCGGCCGCGGAAACCATGAACAGCGTCTTCACGCCGTCAAGGGCGGAACGTGCAAGCACCGGATCCGCGTAGCTGACCACGGCGGACGGTGCGTCCTGCAGCTCCGGTGCGCGGCCGGCGTCGCGCACCAGCAGGCGCTGGGAGAAGCCGGCATCCGCAAGCTGGCGCGCCACCATCCCTCCGAGCACGCCGGTGGAGCCGGTCACGGCAAGGTCAGGGAGATCTGTCATGGCCCCTCCTAGCCTTCGCGCGTTTCGGGGGACTTCGTCTGGGAAGGATCACGCTCGGCGAGTGAACCGATCGCGGCGTCGATCTTCTTCATGATGTCCGCCTCAAGCGTGACTCCCGATGCAGCCACAGTGTCCGCGATCTGCTCGGGCCGCGAGGCGCCAATAATGGCGGACGCCACGTTCGGGTTCTGCAGCACCCAGGCCACCGCCAACTGCGGCATGGTCAGCCCGGCTTCGTCGGCGATCGGCTTGAGCTCCTGCACGCCGGTGAGGACGTCGTCGCGCATCCAGCGCTGGATCATCTTGGCGCCGCCCTTTTCATCCGTGGCGCGGCTGCCCTCCGGCAGCGGCTGGCCGGGCAGGTACTTGCCGCTCAGCACGCCCTGCGCCATGGGGGACCACACGATCTGGGAGACGCCCAGTTCCTCCGACGCCGGGACCACCTCTTCCTCGATGACCCGCCAGAGCATGGAGTACTGCGGCTGGTTGGAGATCAGCTGGAAGCCGAGTTCCTTCGCCAGCGCGTGCCCGTTCCTGAGCTGCTCCGCGGTCCATTCGCTGACGCCGATGTACAGCGCTTTGCCCTGCCGCACGATGTCCGCGAACGCCTGCATGGTCTCTTCCAGCGGTGTCTCGACGTCGTAGCGGTGTGCCTGGTACAGGTCCACGTAGTCCGTCTGCAGCCTGCTGAGCGAGCCGTCTATCGACTCCATGATGTGCTTGCGGGACAGGCCGAGATCGTTCTTGCCCTTGGGCCCGGTGGGACCGAAGACCTTGGTGAAAATTTCCAGGGACTGGCGCCGTTCGCCCTTGAGCGCTTCGCCGAGGACGGTCTCCGCGGCGGTGTTGGCGTAGACGTCGGCGGTGTCAAAGGTGCTGATGCCGGCGTCCAGCGCTGCCCGCACGCACTGGGTGGCGACGTCGTTCTCCACCTGGGAGCCGTGCGTCAGCCAGTTGCCGAACGTGATTTCCGAGATCTTGAAGCCGCTGTTTCCGAGGTATCTGAATTCCATGGGTTTCACGCTAGCGGAGATGGTTGCTCAGGGTAAGGGATACAGGCCGGTCATCCGCCAGCCGTGTCACCCGCAGGGCTGCCGCGGGGTTAGCTGGCACGGGGGGTCCCTTGCGCTGCCGTCCCCCGCGGTGTCAGGACCGGATGCGTGATTCGGTGTGCTGCGACAGCGAGACCATGGACCCGGTATCCAGGATGGCCATGTGGCCGGCGTTGGCAGGCTTCTTGGCGGGCCTTGCCGGCTGGGCGGACTTCGCGGTCGATGGCTGCGCCGGCTGCGGGCTCTTTGCTCCGTTTCCGCTGCCCTTTTCGCCGGGCGCGTGGGACGGCGGCGGCGGGACCTGGGTGAGCGGTGCGCGGGCGCCATGGTGCAGGGCGGATTCCACCAGCGGCGCAACTTTCACGATTTCGCCGGTGCCCGTGACGGGAACGTCGCGGACCGGGACATCGATCGTGGGAGCCGCCGCGCGGGCCCGCGCCACGGCACGGGCATCCGCCGCGGCAACGGCGTCCGCCCAGTCCTTCGCGAGGACCGGCGGTACCGGGCGCGCTGCTGTCACCAGGGGGTGATGAACGACGGCGGTGCGCAGCGCCTCTTCGAGTCCGGCGCGGGTCAGCAGTTTCTTCCAGTCGATGGGAGGGCGCGGCGCGCGAACCGGGCGGGAAGTGCTTTGCGTCTTGGGCAGCCGGGGCTTTGCGGGCCGGGCCTTTCCCGGCCGATCCTCGGCGGGGTGGCTGTTGGCGGACTCTGCGACGGGCACACTCCGGGCGATCTGGCCGTCCGCGGACAGCCGCACCAGCTCGATGGTGTCGGTTTTGGGGAACCTGCCGAACAGGGCCATGACGATCAGGGCGGTGAGGCGGCCGGTCCCGGCGATCAGCAGCATGGCCGTGAAAATAATGAAGAGCCCAATGAACATGACAAAGGCCACAAACACCGTGCCAAAAAATGTCAGGTTCAGTGCAATCGTTGTCGGATCTCCCACTTCACCCTCCTAACAGCCCGCGGCTGCCGCACCCCGCGACAGTCACAACCGGAAACAGCCCCTAACCACCATACGGACTATTTACTGCCGACATGCCCGCATGACAAGGCCCCGCCGGTGTTGTTTCGAACCTGTTATCGGATGCGCCCCTCCCGGCAGGCATATAGTCGGAATTAGCAAGTAAACACCACATTTTCCAGGGGATGCCGTGACCCAGCCAGAGCCCTTTGCCGGTAACTGCCCGTGCCTCTCCGGAGAGCAGTACGCGGACTGCTGCGGCCGTTTCCACCGCGGATCCGCTGAAGCCGCAACGGCAGAACAGCTGATGCGTTCCCGCTACAGCGCGTTCGTCCTCCTCGATGCCGGTTATCTGCTCAAAACCTGGCATCCGGACACGCGGCCCTCGGAGCTGGAGCTCGATCCTGGCCTTGAGTGGCGCCGGCTGGACGTCGTGTCCACGAGCCGCGGCGGCCCGCTGGACACCCAGGGCACCGTGGAATTCAGGGCGCACTTCAGGCAGGACGGCGAACGCGGCGTCCACCACGAAACGAGCCGCTTTCTAAGGGTGGACCGGCGCTGGTACTACTTGGACGCCGTCGTTCTGCACCAGGCCTGATCGCAGCTCTTAATGGCGGTCATCGTAGTCCGCGGTGGGCGTGAAGCCGGCGCGGTCCACCTTGCGGTGGAAGTGCATGCCGGTCATCCCGCCCAGCACGGCGCCCACCAGGGCCACAGCAGCCACCACAACGGCGGCGATGATGCTCGTGGTGTTGAGCTGGCCTTCGTTAATGGGAATCCTCGGGAAGCTGTTCAACTGTGCGAGGATATTGAACCGCTCCCCGGCGATCAGGCCCAGCACGGCCACGATCACGGCGGCGATCAGGGCCCAGATCCACACCATGAAGCCCTGCTTGGCCCCGTTGAAGCGCGCCATCCGGCCGGCGACATAGCCGCCGCTGTAGTAGGAGACGAACAGGATGACCAGCAGCATAATGATGCCCACGACGCCCACTGTCTGATTCGTCGTCGCCTGTCCGACAGCCGCGTTCACATCAGTGTTCGTGGCGAGGCCGACGGCTGTCCCGGCGGCCGCCACCAGGGCGGTCAGCAGGACGGCCATGCCCGTAGCGGCCAGCCAGCCGAAGAACGCCGAGCCCACCTGGATACCGCCGAAGGCCTCCTTTTCACGGGCCACGGCGATCTCCCGCGACGCCATCCCGGGATCGGTACGCGGGACCGCGCTGGTGTGCGCCTCCTGTGTGTAGTCGCGCTCAGCGTAGGGCGCCTGGGTGTTCATGGCCCGCGTGTCGGTGTCCCTCCGGCCGCCCTCGCGCTCGTCCGTGCTCCATGCGTCCGTGTCGCCTGATTGCGTGGCGTCGTAAACCGGGGTGTCGTCGGTGCTGGGTTGGGATTGGGATTGGGATTGGGATTGGGTGCGGCGGGGGCGCCTGTCCTCGGAACTTATGGGGCTGCTCATTGAACGTCTCGCTTTCATTGAACGGACCGGGCTCAGATCTAAGCCGGGCAACGCAATGCCGAGGCCAAGGCGCTGGCCTCAGTTCTAGCTAACTCCGTTCAATCCGACTTAGCAAGGATGCTTACTATTTGGTTTTCGTGCCGTCTGCCGGCCGGCAAGCGGGTTCCGTCCCGCGCTCAGCGGTATTTCCGGTGTAGGTCCTCCTTTACCGAGGCCCGGGGTGCGGCGTCGGCAATCCACGGCCCGGTGCCCTCGGACTGGTCCAGCACACCGGCTTCGAGCCACTCGTAGTCTCCGGCGAGGACTTTGCGCGAGAGTTCACGGTCGCCGTCGTCGGTGTTGCGCCACAGCTGGTCGAAGTATTCGTCCACCCGGACGCGGGCCTGCTCGCAAAAGGCCTCGGCCAGCTCGAACGCGGTGGCGCCGCGCTCCGGAGCCGTGCGGAGCAGCATCTCCGCCCGGGAGCAGCACGCGGCCATGGCGAAGAGCTCGGCGCCGATGTCCACGATCCGTCCCAGGAACGCCTGCTTATGCTCCAGCTTGGCCTGCCAGCGCCCCATGCCGTAGAACGTCTGTCGGGCGAGCCGCCGCGAGGACCGTTCCACAAAGCGGAGCTGCTTGGCGAGCCGGCCGAACTCGCTGTAGGACCGCGGGTCCATGCCGGCGCCCGCCAGGAGTTTGGGCAGCCACTTCGCGTAGAAGCCGGACGCCCCGACGGCGGCCCTCGCCTTGTCCGAGAGGCTGGCGTCCACGGACGCCAGGTCCCCGGCGGCGGCCAGGTGGGCGTCCACGGCTTCACGGGCGATGAGCAGCTTCATGATCTCCGAGGATCCTTCAAAGATCCGGTTGATGCGCAGGTCGCGCAGCTGCTGCTCCGCGGGGACGGCGCGCTCGCCGCGGGCCTCCAGCGAATCGGCGGTTTCGAAGCCGCGGCCGCCACGGATCTGCACGAGTTCGTCGGCAATCTGGCAGCTGCGTTCGGTGGACCACAGCTTCGCCAGGGCGGCCTCGATCCGCACATCCTTTTGGCCGGCATCGGCCAGTTCAGCGGACAGTTCAAACACCGCGTCGAGGGCGAAGGCGGTGGCGGCGATGTAGGCAATTTTCTTGCTGACGGCCTCGTGCTGTCCCACCGGGCGGCCCCACTGGGTGCGGGCGTTGGACCATTCCCGGGCAATCTTCAGGCTCCACCGGCCCGACGCAACACACAGTGCGGGGATGGAGAGGCGGCCCGTGTTGAGGGTTGTCAGCGCGATTTTCAGGCCCTGGCCCTCGCGGCCCAGCCTGTTGGCCGCCGGAACCCTGACCCGGTGGAAGCGGGTGACGCCGTTCTCGATGCCGCGCAGGCCCATGAAGGCATTCCTGTTTTCCACCGTGATGCCCGGCGTGTCCATCTCCACGACGAAGGCGGTGATGCCGCCTTTGTGGACGGTTCCGTCGGCGTCGGTGTGCCGCGGCACCACGGCCATTACCACCACAAGTTCCGCGATCACTCCGTTGGTGGTCCAAAGTTTCACGCCGTCCAAAACGTATGCCTCGCCGTCGTCCGTGGGCACGGCGGTGCTGCCCATCCTGGCGGGGTCGCTGCCGACGTCGGGCTCGGTGAGGAGGAAGGCGGTAATGGCGCCGCCCGCGCATCGCGGCAGGTATTCCTGCTTCTGTTCAGCGGTGCCGAACACCTTTACCGGCTCGGGCACGCCGATGGACTGGTGGGCGGACAGCAGCGCGCCGAGGCTGGGGTGCACCGAACCCAGCAGCGCGAGGGCGCGGCCGTAATACACCAGCGACAGCCCCAGGCCGCCGTACTCCAGCGGGATCTTCATGCCGAACACGCCGAGGTCGGCCAGGCCCCTGAGGTATTCGTCCGGGACTTTGGCCTCACGCTCGATCAGCCTGCCGGACATGGTCCGGCAGAGCTCCGTGAGACGCTCCATGAAGGCTTCGCCGCGCTCCACGTCATCGGCCTTGGCCGCGGGCCAGGGATGGATGAGGCTGAGGTCGAAGCTGCCGAGGTACAGGCCTTTGGCAAAGCTCGGCCGCTCCCAGGCGGTCTCGCGGGCCGCCTCGGCGACGGCGCGGGCGTCCTCCGCGGAGGCGCCGGCGCCGATCTTCTCGGCGGCCACCGGCGTTTCGGAGGCCGGGCTGTCGATAGTCGGGATGGTGCCGTGACCCGTTGTTTCTGCGGGGGCGGGCTGGCCTTCGGTGGCGGGACTCTCAGTGGCGGAGCTCACGGGGCATCTCCTCTAACCGGTGACCGGCTTGAGCCCTGGGTCCGCCGCGGGTGGAGAACCCTTCAGCTGTCCCTCAATGCTACCCGCGGGTAAGTACCGGTGCTAGGGGAGGGCTGGCCCTGAAAATCTCCGGGCAGCTCCACGGTGGAGGCATGGTGCACCAGCCGGTCCCACAAATGGTTGATGCCGTGGACCAGCCCGAGCAGGGTGCCGGCGACGATCAGCCAGGCCAGCCGCCCCACCCCCACCAGGACCAACGCGGCACATGCCGCCGCCGCCACGAACAGGACCAGCACCATGGCAAAAACCAGCGTTCCTGTGAACACCAAGGTTGCCGTCTCCACTGCACTTAGGTCGAACTCCATGCTTCCCCCTGCGCCTTTGCTGCGGTTGGATCAGTAGCACGAGCTTAGGGCGGGCCGCCGGGTCCATCCACAGGCTGCATGGCGGGTCGCGCCTGTTGATACGGGATCGAAATCATACTGCTCCGTAGGTCACGGCTTTGTCTCAGCAACCCCACCAGCAACATGCCTGACGTTTTTCCCCCGTCAACGCGCGGTCAGCGGCAGCCCAATCGGGACGCTCGTTGGCCCAGGCCTGGCCCAGCGCACCCTCACGCCTTAGGTGAAAGGCCCTCTGCGTTAACCTTGTAGTTGGCAGTTTTCCGGTTTCCTCTGCCGAGACCATCCCCAACTCAGCTTAAGGAGAGTGTGTGCCCCGGTCAGCCACGTCCTCCGCTGACGCCATCAGCGCACGGCTCCGGGACCTCGAGCTCCTCACCAGGGGGCCCGCCTGGGCGCTCACGCGCTCCGCGCCCTGGGTGATCGCGGTGCTGCAGGCATCCTTCACCCGCACGCGGCCGCAGCTTCCGCTGGAAGAGTTCCATGCCGACGTCGATTCCTTCCTTGAGCAGCTCCGCCGCCAGGAGCCGGGGCTGGGTGGCAGCGCCAACGGCAAGTCCTTCGGTGACGAATGGACACGCAAGCAGTTCCTGACCCGGCGGAACCAGTCCGGACAGATCGTTTACGAAGTCACAGAACCGGCGGCCCGCGTGCTGGCGTTCCTGGACAGTCTTTCCAGTGAACGTTCCACCCTGAACGGATCCCGGCTGGGAACCCTGCTGGGTGACGTGGAGAAGCTGGCCAACGAGACCAACCCGGACCAGAGCGCCCGTCTGGAGTCGCTGGAAGAGGAGATCGAGGAGCGGCAGCAGCTCATCCAGGACATCAGTTCCGGCGATTTCGACGGGCTGCTGGATGACGACGAGGCCGTGGAAGCGGCGGGCAACATCCTGGACCTCGCGGCCAGCCTGCCCGCGGACTACAAGAAAATGCGTGACCGCATCGAGGAGCTCGTCGGCGGGCTGCGCAACCAGATCATTGAGGAATCGCTGAGCAAGGGCGCTACCATGGCGCAGGTGCTGGAGGCGGACAAGCGGCTGAGGCAGAGCCCCGAGGGCAGGACTTTCCGCTCCTTTGCCGCCTTCCTCGAGGACCCGCAGCAGCAGCTGCGCTTCCGCTCGGCGATCGGCGAGGTCCTGAGCCGGCAGTTCGCGGACGACCTTTCACCTGAGGACCGCGAAACACTGAAGAACCTCGTGGCCGAGCTCAGGCAGCAGCACAGCCAGATCCAGCGCATCTACGGCAAGCTCAGCGAGAGCCTGAACACCTACGTCCAGAGCGACGACTTCCGCCAGTCTGTCCTGCTCCGCAAGGTGCTGCGCGAGGCCGAACAGGCCATCCGTTCCCTGCCCTACGAACGCGAGCAGCCCGGCATGGTCCGCGGCCCGGTGCTGTTCAACGCAGGCTTCGAGTCCCTTGCCATGGTGAAGCTGTTCGATCCCGACGAGTTCGCGGCCCCGCCCAAGCTCGCCGACCCCATCGCGTTCAGCGACTCGGACCGCGTGCGCTCGCCGCGCACCGGCAAGGCCCGCCCCGAGGCCATCCGGGCAGCGCTTGCGGGTGCAGCGTCACTTTCCGAGGCGTGGGAGCAGCTCGCACCGGAGGAACGGCACATCAACTCCATCCGCGCGCTTCTCTCGCACGCCCTCCACGACGGCGCAGGCTTCCACCGCGAGGCCTGGGACGCCGTCGAGTTCAAACAGATCGACGGCACCACCCGCAAGGCTTTCCTGCCGGTGGTCACGCTCAAGAAGGATTCCGATGACTGAAGAGATTACGACGACGGAAACCCCGGTGGACGAGCACGCACCGGTGGTCGAGCCTGTCGAGCCCCAGGAGGCCGGGATTTCGACAAGCTCAATCAGCGGCGGAGTCACCCCGCGCGACACCTTCGTGGACGGCGCCGCGCTCTTCCCGGGCGACACCGGCGTGCTTTCCATGAAGGTGCGCCAAGCCCTCGTGAAGCTGCTGAAGGGCCCGTACGTGGATGGCGGCCGCGACGAGAAACTCTGGACAACCCTCCTCGACAACCAGCTGATCCTTCGCAGCCGGCTCTCCGAACTGTTCCTCACGCTCCAGCTGGACCATGAACGCAAGATTGCTGTGCTGCGCCCGGTGGACCCCGAAGCCATCGGCGGCAGCACCCGTTCGAGCATCCTTCGCCAGCAGCGTGCCCTGAGCCGGGTGGAAACAATCGTGCTGCTCCGCCTCAGACTCCTGCTGGACCGCCACGTCACGGCCCAAACCGATCCCACGATCACCCGCGAGGAAATCGCCGAGCTCGTGGCGCACTACCAGCCGGCCGGCCAGCAGGACGCCCTCCGCGACTCAGACGTGGTCAACCGGGCAATCACCAAGCTCCTGGCCCGCCAACTCCTGCTCACCACAGGCCTGGACGACGTCTACACAATCTCCAACGCCCTCCCGCTGGCCCTCCCCTTCGAAAACATCGGAGACATCCCGGCCCAGATCGAAGCCCTGGTCGCAGCCACTGCCGACCCCACAGGTACGGAAGCGCTGATAGAGCTCGACGACAGTACGCTGGTTGAGCCTGCCGAAACTGACGATGACACTGACGAAGTGGAGGCGGCCAAGTGAGCATCGCAACCATGCTCCCGATGGGCGAGCTCACCAACCCCGGCCAGATGCGCCTCGCGCTGGTCCAAGTGGTCAACTGGGGGACGTTCCACGGAGCGCATACGATGCACGTGGACCGCAACGGCACACTGCTTACGGGCAACTCGGGCGTCGGCAAGTCAACGCTGTTCGACGCCATGCTCCGCGTGTTCGACGCCCGGCCGCGCTCCAACGAGGCTGCCGCCCAGCGCTCCGGCGGAGCTGTCGAGGACAAGAGGACCACGTTCACGTACATGCGCGGCAAGGTGGGGGACAAAGCAGTAGGCGAGGGCTCGGCCAGTGCCTTCCAGCGCCCCGGTGCCACCTGGTCCGCCGTCGCCCTGACGTTCGACAACGCGGCCGGCACCAAGGTGTCGGTGTCCGCCCTGTTCGACCTGCCGAAGAACGGCACGGAGTCGAGCGTCGGCCGGTACTACCTGATCGACAACGTGCCGCTGGACCTGCCCGCGATTGAGGACATCGCCGAGAGGCGCTTCACCAAGGCTGCGCTGGAAAGCATCTTCCCGGACGCGCAGATCTTTGATGTCCATAAGGCCTTCGCCGAGCGTTTCCGGCGCCTCCTGGGCATCAACTCTGACCAGGCGCTGCCGCTGCTCCGCGTGATCCAGGCCGGAAAAGGCCTGGGCGGGAGCGTCAACACCTTTTTCCGCGACCAGGTTCTGGATGCCCCGGCCACGCTGGCCGCGGCGGACGGCGTCGTTGAGGAATTCAGCAACCTCATGTCCATCCGGCAGCGGCTCGAGGACGTGCGCCAGCAGCGCGACCAGCTCGCCCCGGTTCCGGAGCTGAACAGGGAATACGCCCATTCGCTGCTGGACGCGAACCGGCTCCGGGAACTGGCAGGCGGGGAATTCGAGGCCTACCGGCAGCAGCTGGCCGTCGCGGTGCACGGGAAGACCCTGGCCCGCTTCAAGGCACTCGCGCAGGTAAAGGCCAAGGAGCTCGGGGCCGAACGTGCTGTCCGCGACGGCCTGGCCAAAGAGCTGCGCCAGCTCGAAGCCGACTACAACAACCAGGGCGGCAACGCCATCTCATCCATCGAGCAATCGCTCGAGAATGCCCGGGTGGGGCTCAAGCTACGCGAGCAGGTGGAGGAGGCCGCCCGCCAGGCGCTGGCCGACGCCGGCCTTCAGCTGCACTGGTCGGCCGAGGGCTGGGAGCAGGCCCACGAGCAGGCTGCCGCCCGCTCCGCCGAACTCAAGGATGATTCGGAGGCGTTGAAGGAGCTCCGTTTCGAGGCTTTTGATGGCCACGCCACCAGGAAGCGCGAGCTCGCCGCCGCCGAGCAGGAGCTCGTGTCGCTGAAGACGCGGAAGTCCCTGTTGCCGCCGTCGAGCATCGAAAACCGGGCCGCCATCGCGGCCGCGGCGGGCGTCCCCGAGGAGCTGATGCCCTTCGGGGGAGAGCTCATCGACCTTGCCGAGGGTGAGGAACAGTGGCGGCCGGCCGCCGAGCGCGCGCTCCGCAACCTGGCGACCACGCTGCTGGTTCCGGGCGAGCACTTCGCCGCCGTCACGCGGTACCTGAACGACCACACCGTCCGCGGTGCCCTCCGCGCAGTTGACGTGTCCAAGCCCCTTGCCGGCGGCGCGCTGGCTGTGGAGGACGTGTCCGACGGCGACCTGCTGACCAAGCTGGACATCCTCACCACCGGGTCCGTGGCCGACGCCGGGCAGTGGATCCGCGAACGCATCGCCCTCGACTTCGCCTACCCTTGCGTGGAAGACCCGGACGAACTGGCCCGGCTGGACCGGGGCCTGAGCCTGGGCGGCGTGGTCAAACGGAACCGGCACACCGTGGAAAAGGACGACCGATTCAACAGCCGCCAGGACTACGTCCTCGGCTTCGACAACGCCTCCAAGCTCGAACTGGTGGCCGGGCAGGTGGCGGACCTGCGGCAGGAACTCGCCAAGGCCGCGGAGCTTGCCCAGAGCAGGGAGGAATCGCACCAGGGCATGACCCGGCAGCTCGAGGCGCTGCGCCGGGTGGCCGAGGACCACCGCCCGTGGGACCAGGTCTCGGCAGCCGTTGCCACGCACGAACTCACCCGGATCGAGCAGCGGCTCAAGGACGCCCTCGCGGCCCAGGCCGACCTCGAACCGCTGCGCGCCAACATCGAGACGGCACGCCAGAAACACCAGTCCAGCACCGAGTCCGCCGCCGTGCTGCAGAGCGAATACAAGGCGCTGGACCACCAGCTCACCACCTCCGATTCGCTGCTGGAAGCCGCGCGGGCCCGCCTGAACCAGGCGCCGCCGTCGGACTCCACAGTCACCGCGCTGGAACCGTACTTCACCGGTTTTGGCGACGTTACGGAAATGCATGAGCTCGACAACCTCGCCGCCAGGGTCAAGACCCAGCTGCTGGGCGAGCTGCATGCGGCGGAATCGCGCGGGCAGGCCACGTCCGAGCGGCTCACGCGCCTTTTCGAGGGCTTCGTGCGCGAATGGGGCACCGCCATCTCCGCCGACCACGGCACGTCGATCGGCGCGGCCAGCGAGTTCGAAGCCCGCTACCATGCGATTGTCAGCGATGGACTGCCCGCGCAGGAGGCCGAGTTCCGGCAGTTTTTCAACCAGCGCACGCACGAATCGTTCAGCACGCTGCTGCATCTGTTGGACGAGGAGCGGCGCTCCATCACCAGCCGCATCCTGCCGCTGAACGGCATCCTGTCCGAGGTCAATTTCCACGAGGGCAGCTTCTTGGAACTGGACATCAAGCAGACGCTGCCGCCCACCGCGAAGCAGTTCAAGGACGCCATCCAGAACGCGCTGAAGACGCGGCATACGCGGCCCTCGCGCGCTGCGGGCGCGGCTGCTTCGGAAACGGACGACGACGCCGAGCTCACCAACCGTTACAAGTCGTTGGAAACTCTCGTGAAGCGGCTGGGGTCGCAGACGCCGGAGGACCGGCGCTGGCGCGCCGAGGTGCTGGACGTGCGCGGGCACTTGTTCATCCAGTGCAAGGAGCACCGCGAGGTGGACGTTCCTGCCGGAAAGAAAGGCGCCAAAGCGGGCACGAAGAACGAGGTGTTCATGCACGCGGACACCGGCTCCATGTCCGGCGGCGAGCGGCAGCGGTTCACGGCGTTCATCATGGCCGCGGCGCTGAGCTACCAGCTGGGCATCGCAGAGCAGGGCTTCACCACCTACGGCACCGTGATGATGGATGAGGCCTTCGTTTTGGCGTCCGAAGAGTTCGCCGGTGCGGGCATCAAGGCGCTGCATGAATTTGGTTTCCAGCTGCTCCTGGCCGCTCCGGAAAACGTCATCGACCTGTCGCGGCACCTTGGTTCCGTCACTGAAATCCTGCGCGACAAACGCACCAACCGCTCGGGCGTGCTGACGGCCCCGGTGATCGCGCCGAAACCCGGGTCCGGAGGGCAATGGCGGTCCGAAGCCAACCCCGTGGACATCGTGCTCCGCTGACCCCGTCCGGCCGGCCCATCAGGACGCTCTCTCACTTCCTGCGGTGTTTTCCCGGACGCTCTCTCACCTTTCGCCCGGTCCATCCCGACGCTCTCTCACTTCCTGCGGGAATGCCGCGGACGCTCTCCCACTGGATGTGAGCGAGCGTCCGCGGCTGAGACGGCAGGATCTGATGGAGCGTCGGGCGCTAGCGTCCTTGAACCCGGTCCAGGAACAGCTCGGTCCTTGCCATCAGTCCATCGATCTGCCGAAGTACGACGGCGGCAGGGTCCGGGTTGATCTCGTTGACCGGTGGCTCCACGCGCACGTTGCCGCAGCACAGGAAGTCGGCGCAGATCAGCGTCCCGACGGTGTTGCCGTCCCTGCCGGATTGCCCGGCTCGTTTCGCGACCCACAACAGGACGTCGTCCTTCGAGAACACGTCGCGGCACAGCTCGCAGAGCACGGCACGGCTTTTCCTTGCTCCGCCTTCAGGCGCACGAAGCATAATCCCCGTGAGACCTCCGGTCCGAGGCAGGACCAGATAGCCGCGTAGCGGCATCTTGCCGTCCCGCCACCCGAGGAAGTCCAGCCTGTCCCAGTCCAGGGTGTCGAAGTCCCTGGGTAACGTCAGCTTGGCCGCCTCCGAGCGGCTTGCATTTACGAAGGACGAGCGGATCTGCTGCTGAGTAATTTTTTGCATGGTCATGAGCTTTCGAATTTGAATGGTCCCCCTCGGGGGCATGACGGTCCGTGTCAGCGGATCCGCGCACACTAAAGAAAGCCCGTTCTTGGGCATTGCTCGTCGGGACGGCTAAAGGCAGGTCCGGCGGGGGAAGGCTGGCGTTGCTGCGGAGGCCAAGCAGGCCATTGTGGCCGCCCCGCTTCCCACGGCTGCGATGACCTCAGTGGTCCTCAGCATGCTCATCCCCTCGTTCCCGGCCGATGCCCATCGCCTGTCGGCGGGCACCACTGGCCCGCCTCGCCATCCTCCCAAATCCGGGCCATCTCGGCAACGCGGGAGGTGAGAGAGCGTTGGGGGGGAAGTGTGCGGGAGGTGAGAG
>NZ_CAKKLY010000049.1 GCF_918698095.1 Arthrobacter sp. Bi83 | reverse complement strand
GACTGGATTGTCATCATTCACTTGGGGCGGCACCCCTTTCCAAGACCGGATATTTCAGTCGTTCATGAGACTCTATCGAACAAAAAATCCGTGCAACCCCCTGATTACGGCGGTTGTTGCCCTCCACCGGCCCGGCCGACGCGCCCGTGGCGAGCAGTTGCCGCCGAAAGCATGTAATCTAGGGATACGACAAATTGACCAAACATTCCGGGGCCTCACCGATAGCCAAGGTGACCACCTCCGGTCCAAGTACAAAAGGGGGTCACGCCATGGGGCGCGGCCGTCAAAAGGCAAAAGCTACCAAGCAGGCTCGGGACATTAAGTACTACTCCCCGAACACTGACTATTCGGCCCTTCAGCGTGAGCTCACGGGCCCGGGAAGTCGTGCTACGAGCCATTTCGCGAATGAACCGGTCGAACCGGACTATTCAGCCTACGTGGATAAGTACGCGGACGATTTGGAAGACGACGACGACGAGGTTGACTCCCGTCGGATCGGTTAGTCGTTACAGCCTGAACCTGCCGTAAGGCAGTCAGCTGCATGCTGCCGTCGTGCACCTTGTGTGCGTCGTTTGTGTGCGTAGTTCAATTCCGGCACCCCGTTTGGAAGTCTTCTTTCCAAAGACCAGGTGCCGTCGCAATCATCAAAGCCCGCCGGGCATGCCAGTTAGTGGCGTGCCCGGCGGGCTTTTTGCTGTTCTGGATTCCGCCTTCACCGGCGGGCCTGTTCACGTCTAGGCTGAAGAAGGTTTCTCTCCAACGAAGGGATAAGCGGCATGGTTCAGCGCAACGGATACACACGAGGCGAGTTGTGTTGGGCCGACGTCCAGACGCCGGATGTGGCGGCCGCGAAGTCGTTCTATGCGGCGGTGTTCGGCTGGCGTTACGAGGATCTGCCCACGCCGGACGGGCGCAGCTACGGCCAGGCGTTCGTGGACGGTGATCTGGTGGCAGTCGTCGCGCCGCAGCCTCCGCAGCAGCAAGGCACGCCGGCGCAGTGGAACGTCTACTTCGCTGCTGATGACGCCAAGGCCGTGGCCGAGGAATCCCCCCACGCGGGCGGAACCGTGGTCTTCGGCCCCGAGGAAGTGGGGGACACCGGCGTCATGGTGTTCGTGGAGCCGCCCGGCGGCGGCAGCACCGGCGTCTGGCAGGCCGGAACGCACACGGGCAGCGGGCGGTACAACGAGCCCGGCGCGTTCGCCTGGGCCGAACTTCTCACGCCCGAGCCGCAGGCCGCCGTCGGATTTTTCCAGCAGGTGTTCGGCCACGAGGTGACGGAATATCCGCAGGACGACGGCGGCACGTACACCACGCTGATGGTGGACGGCGCGGAGGTGGCCGGCGTCGCCCCGGCGCCCGAGGCAGATGAAAGCGCCCACTCCGAGGCTGGGGATTCGCCCGACTCAGACGGGGCCGAAGCCCGGGCGCGCCTGGGCTGGCAGGTCTACTTCGGTGTCTCCAGCGTCAAGGAAGCCGTGCTGGCGGCCGTGGCTGCCGGTGCGGAGGTTCTCGTGGAGCCGGAGTTCGATGAGGACGCCGGAACCATCGCCACGCTGAAGGATCCGCAGGGCGGAGTGTTCAGCGTCCTTGAGGTTTAAAAACGCATCGAGTGCTCCGTAACTGCCGTTATGAACCTTCTAAACGGCAGTTATGGAGCACTCGATGACGACTTTAGGCGTAGGTGTTGACCATGCGGACGGCGCCGCCGTCAACGCCCTTGGCGCCCTGGACGTAGTCCGGACCGGTCTTGAGGATGGAGTCGGAGTCCGCGCTGACCGTGCCCATGATCCAGGACGGCAGGCCTCGCTCGTTCAGGCGGGCCACAGCGGCGTCGGCGACGTCGGCGGAGACGATCGCCACCATGCCCACGCCGAGGTTGAGCGTGCGCTCGAGGTCTGCGAGGGGTACGCGGCCGAGTTCGGAGACCAGCTTGAAGATGGCCGGCAGTTCCCACGTGGCGCGGTCCACCGTGGCCACCAGACCCAGGGGCAGGACGCGGGCCAGGTTGGCTGCGAGGCCGCCGCCGGTGACGTGGCTGAAGCCGTGCACGGCTCCGCGGCCTGTGGCAGTGTCAGTGGTCACCGGGAAGGCGCGGGCGAGGTCCAGGCAGTCAGCGGCGTAGACGCGGGTGGGCTCCAGCAGTTCCTCACCCAGCGTGCGGCCGAGTTCGGAGACTTGGCGGTCCAGGGCCCAGCCGGCGTGGTTGATGACGCGGCGGACCAGGGAGTAGCCGTTGGAGTGCAGGCCGGAGGAGGCCATGCCGATCACCACATCGCCGGCGCGGACCCGATCCGGGCCCAGGAGGGCGTCGGCCTCGACCACGCCGGTGGCAGCGCCCGCAACGTCGTATTCGTGCTCGCCCAGCAGGCCAGGGTGCTCGGCGGTTTCGCCGCCCACGAGGGCGGTGCCGGCGACGGAACAGGCCGCCGCGATGCCGCGGACGATGTCCGCGATGCGCTCCGGGACCACCTTGCCGCAGGCGATGTAATCGGTCATGTAGAGCGGTTCGGCGCCCACCACCACGATGTCGTCAACCACCATGCCCACGAGGTCGAAGCCGATGGTGTCGTGGATGTCCATGGCCTGGGCGATGGCCACCTTTGTGCCCACACCGTCCGTGGACGTGGCCAATAGCGGGCGCTTGTAGGTGAGAAGCTTCGAGACGTCGTACAGCCCGGCAAAACCGCCGACGCCGCCAATCACCGACGCGTTGTGGGTCGCCTTGACGGCGTCCTTCATGAGTTCGACGGCGCGGTCGCCCGCTTCGACGTCGACGCCGGCGGACGCGTACGTGATGCCGGCGTTGTTCTGTGCCAAACGGTTCTGGGCAGCGTTCATGTCAGCAGTGGGAGAGGCGGAAGTCATACGGACTCTTTCTTGTCAGCGCCGACGGGGGCAGCGTCGTGGTGGACATCAGGCACGCGGTCGGCCTCGGTCAGCAGGTTCTCAAACTCGGAATCCGGTCCGGGATCACAGCCCGTTGCGCCGGGCTTCTCCGCAGGGTCTTCGGTGACGGGAATGCTGTCCGGGTTGCCGTCGGCTGCGGACGCGGGCTTGGAGAGTGCGGCAGAGCCCGCTGCGGGCAGCCCGCCGAGGTCCGTGCGCTCCAGCAGGTTCTTGCCGAGCTTGTCCGCGCCGGGAAGCTCGATGGGGTACTTGCCGGTGAAGCAGGCGGTGCAGAGACGTTCGCGGGGCTGACGCGTGGCGTCGATCATGCCGTCTTCGGAAATGTACGCGAGCGAATCGGCGCCGATGGCCTGCGAGATTTCCTCGATGGTGGCGCCGTTGGCGATCAGCTCTGCACGGGAGGCGAAGTCTATGCCGTAGAAGCAGGGCCACTGCACGGGCGGGGAGGAGATCTTCACATGCACGGACGCGGCCCCGGCCTCGCGAAGCATCCGGACGATCGCGCGTTGGGTGTTGCCGCGGACGATCGAGTCATCCACCACCACAACGCGCTTGCCGCGGATCACGGACTCGAGGGCGTTGAGCTTGAGCCGGATGCCCAGCTGGCGCAGGGTCTGCGAAGGCTGGATGAACGTGCGGCCCACGTAGGAGTTTTTGACGAAGCCGTGCGCGAACGGGATGCCGGATTCTTCGGCGTAGCCCACAGCCGCGGGAGTGCCGGATTCCGGGACCGGAATGACGATGTCCGCTTCCTGGGTGTTTTCGCGGGCCAGCTGGCGGCCCATTTCCACGCGGGATTCGTACACGGAGCGTCCGGCGATCGCAGCGTCGGGGCGCGCGAGGTAGACGTATTCGAAAACGCAACCGGCCGGCGTCGGCTCTGCGAAGCGCTGGGACCGCACGCCCTGCTCATCGATGGCGATGAATTCGCCGGGTTCGATCTCGCGGATGAAGCTGGCGCCGACGGTGGCGAGGGCGGACTGCTCGGAGGCAACCACCCAGCCGCGCTCCAGCCGGCCGAGGACCAGCGGGCGGATGCCGAAGGTGTCGCGGGCGGCGTACAGGGTGCCTTCGTCCATGAAGACGAAACAGAAGCCGCCCCGGATCTTGGGGAGCAGTTCGATGGCGGTCTGTTCGAGGGTTTTGCCCTCTTCGCCTTCGAGGAGTGCGGTGACCAGGGCGGTGTCAGAGGTGTTGCCCTGCTTCATTTCGCCGCTGAGCTGGCCGCCGTTGCGTTCCGTGATCATGGCGTTGAGTTCGGCGGTGTTGGTCAGGTTGCCGTTGTGCGCCAGGGCAACAGTGCCGGTTGCGGTGGCGCCGAGGGTGGGCTGGGCGTTGGCCCAGTGGCTGGCTCCGGTGGTGGAGTAGCGGCAGTGGCCCACAGCCAGGTGCCCGGTCAGGGTGTTCAGCGTCGTCTCGTCGAAGACCTGGGACACGAGGCCCATGTCCTTGTAGACGTTTATCCGCTTGCCGTCGCTGGTGGCTATACCAGCGGACTCCTGACCGCGGTGCTGCAATGCATACAGCCCGTAATAGGTGAGTTTTGCTACTTCTTCACCTGGTGCCCAAACCCCGAAGACGCCGCAAGCGTCCTGAGGGCCTTTTTCGCCAGGGAGAAGATCATGAGAAAGTTTTCCATCGCCGCGTGCCACTGGTCGATTATCTCACGTCATCAGGTAAGGAACTTCCGGCGGCCGGTTTATGACCGGAGGCCGGGTTCGCTGCCGTTGTCCCGCGGTTGCTCCTGCGCTGGGGGCTGTTCCGTCTCCGTCGCGGCCTGTTCGGCGTCGGCAACGGCTTCCGGTACGGCTTCGACGACTGCCTGCTGCGTGCGCCTGACGCTCAGCCGGTCCAGGATAAGCGCAGCAATTGCGCCGAGAATCACACCGCCGGCCGCACACATCACCATGAAGAAGCCGAAGACGGAGCCGGGGTCGTAGCTGGCGTCGCCGGGAAGCGCGTAGGCGATGATTGCCGCCACGGCGATGCCCAGGAGTCCGCCCAGGATCAGGAACGGGACGTACTTTGGCGCGCGACGTACAGTGATTTCGCGCCGTTCAGGGGTGGGGTGGTCAGAAGCCATGCCCTCTAGCCTACTGTCATCGGGAGCCCGGTACCGGAGCCGGGTTTGACGCCGGTACCGGGCGGCCGCCAGAAAACCGCAAGGGATCAGGCCGGAGCAGCCGCGTCGACGAGCCGCTGCCGCTGTTCGCCGAGCAGCCCTCCGCCGGACATCCGCATGACGTCTCCGGCCCTGAGGTACGGGAACCGGCCGGACAGGGCAACGCCGGCCGGGGTGCCTGTGGTGATGAGGTCGCCGGGTTCGAGCACCATGTACTGCGAAAGGCGGCGGACCAGCTCGGCGGGCCCGAAGACCATGTCCTGCGTCGAACTTTTCTGGCGCGGTTCACCGTTGACCCATGACGCCAGTTCGATGGCGCCGGCGTTGGCGGCGGTGGCCGGCACCAGCCACGGGCCTACCGGGTTGAAGGTGGGGCAGGACTTCCCCAGCGACCACTGCGGTCCGGAGTGTTCCAGCTGGTACTCGCGCTCGGAGACGTCGTTGGACAGCACGAATCCCGCGATGCAGGCGGCAGCCTCGGTGTCGGACTTCAGGTAGCTGGCCTGCTGGCCGATCACGACGCCCAGCTCCACCTCCCAGTCCACGCGCTGTGCGCCGGGAGGGATCACGACGTCGTCGTTGGGTCCCACCACGGTGTTGGGGTGCTTGAAGAAGATGATGGGCCGCTCCGGCAGCGGAAGGCCGGATTCGGCCGCGTGCGCCGCATAGTTCAGGCCGACGCCGATCACCGCACCAGGACGGGCGATCGGCGCGCCGATCCGCTTTCCCTCCATGGCTACGCGCGGGAGTCCCGTCAGGTCGAGCTCGTCCAGCTGTCCGGCCCACGTCTGGAGGAAGCCGCCGTCGATGTCTGCAGTGACGGGACGCAGGTCGTACGCCTGGCCTTCGTCGTCGATGATTACGGGGATCTCGTTTCCCGCCGTGCCAATGCGCATCAGCCGCATGGTTGTCCCTTTCAGCTGCCGCGGTAGGTCGAGTAGGCGAACGGGCTCAGGAGCAGCGGCACATGGTAGTGCTCCGTCCCGGTCACCTCGAAGATGAGGTCCACCTCGGGAAAGAACGTGGCCGTGCCCTGCCCCGCGTAGTAGGCGCCCGTGGCGAAGTTGAGCCGGTAGTTGCCCGGTGCCAGCTCCGCGGGGCCGAGGTCCTTGGCGCGGCCGTCGGCATCGGTGGTGCCGTTTGCCAGTTGAGTCCAGCTGCCGCCGTCGTTCGCATAAAGCACGACGGCGACGCCCGCCGCCGGGCGGCCGGCACCGGTGTCCAGGATGTGGGTGGTGACGTGGGAAACGCTCATTCGCTGATCACTCCTTTGAGCCGCAGCAGGGCGATTTCGCGCAACTGCCGGGCCACAATGACGTCTTCTTGATCGGGGGTGTTGGCCAGGCGCTCGTTCAGCGCGGCCAGGATTTCGGGAGCCGTACGGCCGGCGGCGCGGATCAGGAAGACGCGGCCGAACTTTTCCTCATAGGCGCGGTTGCCGGCCGCCAGAGCCTCCGTGACCGCCGTGTCCGCGGGGTCGACGCCGGACTGTTCGGAACGCGACATGGACGCCTCGGCGGTCGCCGCCGTCGGGCGTTCACCGATCCGCGGGTGGTGCGCCATGGCGGCTTCTACTTCCTCCGCGGTGAACGGGGCGGCGGCCCGGCGGGCGAAGCCGAGCAGCGCCTCGCCGGTGGCGAAGGGCCGGGCGTCGGCGATCTGGTCCACCCAGCGCTGGATGTCGATGCAGGGCCGGAGGGCCGCGCTGGCGTCGGCGCGGTCGGCTTCGTTGAATTCGGCAAGCTTCATGCTTGGTGATCCCTCGTGCAGGTGCTGGCATCCATGGTGACGGCTATGCGGAGAGCCGGGTCTTCTTCCGGCGAAACCGAGACGAACTGCTGGCGGTTTCCGCATCATGGAACTGTTATTTCAGCATACGTAATAGTGAAGCCGACTGGAAGCGCCGGTGTCAAGAGAGTACCGCACGGCCGGTGGTGGCTGCGGGTCACATTTCCTCCGCACCGATCATGGCTGCGCTTGGCGTTTAAAGAACCCAGCATGAACTCGGCGAGGGCGGCGCGGTCCGATCGTCGCTGGTGCCTCGGAAATCCAAGAGTTGTCCAAGAATGGTGCCGCAATCCCCCTGTTCCGTGTGTATCCCCAGCGGTTTCGGCCCAGCGGGAACATAATCAGGTATGCAGATCCTGGTTGTTGAAGATGATGAATCGGTTGCCGCCGGCGTCCTTGAAGGACTGGTCCGCGCCGGATTCCAGACCAGACACGTTGCAGACGGAAAGACGGCCCTCGCCGCAGTACGCGACTCGGGCCCTGACTTCATACTCCTTGACCTTGGATTGCCGGACATGGACGGCACCGACGTGTGCCGCGAAATCCGCGCGCTGACCCTGACGCCGATCATTGTGGTCAGCGCGCGGGACGAGGAGATAGACAGAGTGCTGGCTCTGGAACTCGGCGCGGATGATTACCTCGTGAAGCCGTTCGGCATGCGGGAACTCATTGCCAGGATCCGGGCGGTGGCACGGCGCTCCGATGACCACGCAGGGGAGGGCCAGGCCGCTGGCGGGAGTGCCAGGCAAATCGGCACGCTCAGCATTGACCAACGTTCGCGCCGCGTGCTCGTGGACGGCATGGAAATCCACCTGACCGTCAAGGAATTCGAGCTCCTGTACTACCTGGCGGAAGACCCGGGGGCGGTGTGCCCGCGTAGCGACATCCTTCGGGCCGTTTGGGACGGCAACTGGTACGGCACCACAAAGACGCTGGACGCGCATGTGGCCGCGATCAGGAAGAAGCTCGGGGACCCGCGCTGGATCGAAGCCGTGCGCGGGGTGGGATTCAGGCTGGACGTCCCGGGATGAGGTGGCGGCTGATCTCCGCCTTCATGGTGATCACCTTGCTGGTGGTGCTGGTCCAGGACATCCCGCTGGGGAACTACCTGGTCCGCGTCGAACGTGACCGCCTCACCACGTCCCTGGAGCGGGATGCCTTTCTGCTCGGCGGAAGAGCCAGGCAGCTGCTTGAAGCCGGCACCGGGGCGCCCGCCGGCGTGGCGGACGCCGTCCGCAATTACGGCCAGGCTAGCGGGGCCAGGGTGGTGATCGTGAATCCTGCCGGGACCGCGGTTGCAACGTCCGACGACGATCAGTCTGCCACCGGATCCTCCTATGTCTCACGCCCCGAAATCGCGGCGGCCCTGGGCGGCCAGATCACGTCGGGTCAGCGGCACTCCGACACGCTGGGCTTTGACCTGGTGTACGTCACCGTTCCAGTCCTCAGCGGCGAAAAGATTACTGGTGCGGTCCGCCTGACCTACCCCGCATCGGAGGTGACCGACCGGGTGTCCGGCCAGCTCACGGTGCTGTGGACCGTGGCGGCCACAACCGTGCTGCTGGCCGGCCTGCTGGCCTACCTCATGGCCGGCGCCGTCACAAGGAGGATCAACAGGTTGCAGAAAGCCACGGAGCGGCTTGCCGAGGGCGACCTTTCAGCCCGGACCGAAGAGGACGAGGGCGCCCCGGAACTCCGTGCCCTTGCGGGGTCGTTCAATCGCATGGCAGACAGGCTGGAACACCTGCTCCAGCAGCAGAAGGGCTTTGCCAGTGACGCCTCCCATCAGCTTCGCACCCCTCTGACCGGACTGAGGCTGCGGCTGGAGAACGCCGTTGACTCCCTCGGCAGCGACCCGGACAATGCCCGGGGCATGGTGGCCGGCTCCCTGGAGGAAACGTACCGGCTTCAGCGGATCATCGACGGGCTGCTGCTCCTCAGCCGGGCGGACAGCCGGGACGTGGCACGTGCCAACGTGGATCTGAGTGCCGTCGCCTGGAACCGGCTGGAGCAGTGGGAGGCGCTCGCCGAAGAAACCGGAGTCCGGATCAGCCTGGATGCCCTTCCGGAGGCTAATGTCACGGCCATGCCGGGCGCCGCCGAACAGATCATCGACAACCTCATTGACAACGCCCTCGCCGTGGCGCCGCCGGGTTCGCTAATCAGACTGGTGGTTTCACATCCTGAGAGTGACGGAATGGTGGAGCTCCACGTTATCGACGAAGGTCCCGGACTCTCCGCCGAGGACAGCCAGCGGGCGTTCAACAGGTTCTGGCGCGGGCCGGGCAGCTCCGAGGGAACGGGGCTGGGGCTGGCAATCGTACAGCAGCTGGCCGAGGCCAGCGGAGCCGTTGCTTCGCTGGCCCCGCGGGATCCCGGGGCCAACACCGCCCCGAACGAGTCCGGGGGAATCACCGGCCTGGACGCGTGCGTGACGTTCAGAGCGGCGGCAGGGCCGTGATGCCGGCTGTGGTGTGACGGCTATTGCGGGGAAGCTCCGCCAAGCCGCGAGGTTACGCGCCCGGCAGCGGCAGAGCACGATTCAGCGAGGCTCTGCAGTGTGTCCGGAGAGACGCGGAAGCGGGGCGCCGGGATGAGCACCGCCGCCACAATATCGCCGCGGTGATCGTAGACAGGGGCCGCGACGCCCACTTCATCAAGCGAGGATTCACCGTAGTTAACGGCCCAGCCGCGCCGGGCGACGTCGCCCAGCCGGATCAGATAGGCCTCGAGGCTGGTGTCGTCCAGGCCCGGGTAAGTGATCGCTCCGCTGCGCAGCAAAGTACGGACGCGGTCGGGGGACTCCGCGGCGAGGAAGACCTGTACAGAGGCACTCAGGGCATCGTTATAGCGGGCGCCCAGCGGGGTGGTGTGCTTGATCTGGTGATGGCTGGCGATCTGCTCCACGCACATCGAATCGGAGCCGCTCCAGACCATCAGGGCACTGGTTTCGCCGGTCTGTTCGGCGAGTTCGCGCAGGACAGGGTATGCCACACGGCGCTCTTCGAGTTCGGCCAGCAGCGGCCCGGCGACGGCGATGAGGCCCAGGCCCAGGCGGAACCTGCGGGTCTCCGGATCGCGCTCCACCAAGTGTTCCTGCTCGAACGTGGCCAGGATGCGGGAAACGGTGCTCTTGTGCAGGCCAACGCGGTTGGCGATCTCGGTGACGCCGAGCAGCGGCTCGTCCGCCGTAAAACTTCGCAGCACGGCGATGGCGTTGACGATGACCGACGTGCCCTTGGTGTCACCGTTGCCGCTGGTTTCGGGAGCTTCTGCAGAGGTCATGGTGTCCACCATCATTCCGTATGTGAGCCGGAAAGCGACGCCACGCAGGACGTGGCGCCGCTTTCCGGTGAAGGCTGATGTGGTGCTGTTATGCCCCCACGATGTTGTATTCCGGGCCGAACGGGAACTTGGTGATGTTCTCGGCGCCGTCCTCGCCGACCACGAGGATGTCGTGTTCGCGGTAGCCGCCGGCTCCGGGCTGGCCGTCCAGGACCGTGATCATGGGCTCCATTGAAACCACCATGCCGGGTACCAGTACCGTGTCGATATCCTCGCGGAGCTCCAGCCCGGCTTCCCGGCCGTAGTAGTGGCTGAGGACGCCGAAGGAGTGCCCGTAGCCGAAGGTGCGGTTGGCCAGGAGGCCGTGGCCCACGTAGATCTCGTTCAGTTCGGCAGCGATGTCCTTGCAGACGGCGCCGGGCTTGATGAGTTCGAGGCCGCGCTTGTGGACTTCCACGTTGATGTTCCACAGTTCCAGCGAGCGGGCATCCGGTTCGCCGTAGAACAGGGTGCGCTCCAGTGCGGTGTAGTAGCCGGAGGTCATGGGGAAGCAGTTCAGCGACAGGATGTCGTGTTCCTGGATCTTGCGGGTGGTGGCCCAGTTGTGTGCGCCGTCCGTGTTGATGCCGGACTGGAACCACACCCAGGTGTCGCGGATCTCGGAGTCCGGGAAGGTCCGGGCGATTTCGTGGACCATGGCCTCGGTTCCGATCAGCGCCACCTCGTACTCGGTGATGCCGGCCGTGATGGCGTTGCGGATGGCTTCGCCGCCGAGGTCGCCGATGCGTGCGCCGTGCTTGATCACCTCGATCTCCTCGGCGGACTTGATCATCCGCTGGCGCATGGCCGCCTGGGCCACGTCCACCAGGGTTGCGGATGCGAAGGCGGCCTGGATCTTGTTGCGGTTGTCCAGCGGCAGCGAGTCGTCCTCGACGCCGATCCGGCGGGCGTTGATGCCGCGGCTGCGCAGCACTTCCTGGATGGCGTGGATGTAGTTGTCGCGGCGCCAGTCCGTGTAGACGAGGTTGTCGCCGTAGCTGCGGCGCCACGGCATCCCGGCGTCGATGTTCGCGGTGACGGTGACGGTGTCGTCCTTGGTGACCACCATGGCGTAGGACCGGCCGAAGTAGGTGAAGAGGAAATCGGAGTAGTACTTGATCGAGTGGTAACTGGTCAGGACGACGGCGTCCAGTTCCTTCTCAGCCATGATGCGGCGCAGGCCGGCCAGGCGGCGTTCGAACTCCGCGTCGGAGAATGTCAGCCTTACTTTTTCGCCATTGTTGAGGACCTTCAGGCGGTCCAGCTTGGCGACATCGTTGACGGCCTCGGTTTCGATGGTGGTCATGGGTTTGTACCTTTCTTTAGTGCTGAATTGAGTGAGGAAAGTTTGAGGTGTGCCCCGCCGGAGGCGGGCTGGGGTGCAAGGGTCCCGGAGGTGAGGGTCCCGGACATGCGGTTCACTCCTGCCGGAGCGGTTTCTTGGACGTCTCGGTGGCGAACAGGACGGCGGTCAGGGAGACGACGGATGCTGCCACCAGGTACCAGCCCGGGGCCACCTTGCTCTGGGTGAGGCCGATGAGCAGCGTGGCCATGAACGGTGCCGTACCGCCGAACAGAGCGTTGGAGAGATTGAAGCTGACGGCGAATCCGCTGTAACGGACGCGGGTGGGGAACAGCTCCGCCAGGAAGCTTGGAAGTGTGCCGTCGTTGAGCGTCAGCATGCCGCCAAGCAGGATCTGGACCAGGACAATGACCAGGAAATTTCCGGTGTCCAGGAGCATGAAAGCCGGGACCGTCAGCACGATAAAGAGCAGGGAAGCGGTGATCAGCATGCGCTTTCGGCCGAACTTGTCCGAAGCGCTGCCAGTCAGGAAGATGAAGCCGATGTAGCTGGCCAGGGCGATGGTGGTGGCCAGGAACGATTCGGCCGCACCGAAGCCGAGTTCCTCCGACAGATACGTGGGCATGTAGCTGAGGATCACGTAGAACCCCACAGCGTTGAGCAGGACAGCGCCGGTGGCGATGATGAGCTGCTTGCGGTACGTCCGGAACATCGCGAAGACCGGTGTTTTGACTGTGTGGTCCTCGGCAGCCAGGGCCTGGAAGGCAGGGGTGTCTTCGAGCTTGGTGCGGATATAACGGCCTATCAGGCCCATGGGCGCGGCGAGCAGGAATGGCAGCCGCCAGCCCCACTCATGCAGCTGCTCGGGGGTGAGGACGGTGCTGAGGAGCGCCGCGATCAGGGAACCGAGCAGCAGGCCGGCCGCGGTGCTGGCTGGAACGACGGCGGCGTAGAGGCCGCGCTTATTGGCGGGTGCGTACTCCACGAGGAAAGCCGAAGCACCGGCGTATTCCCCGGCGGCGGAGAAGCCCTGAACGACCCTGACCAGGAGGAGAAGGATCGGCGCCATCACTCCGATGCTGGCGTATCCAGGGATCAGTGCGATGCAGAACGTCGACACGGACATGATGACGATGGAAAGCGACAGTGCTTTCCGCCGTCCCAGGCGGTCGCCGAGGTGTCCCCAGAAGAATCCGCCAAGGGGGCGGACGAAGAACGAGACCGCGAAGACGGCGAAGGTGGCCAGCAGGGCCGCCTGCCGGTCGGCGTCCGGGAAGAAGACCGAAGAGATGGTGGCGGCGAGGTAGCCGTAGACGGCGTAATCGAACCATTCGACGAAGTTGCCGATGAAGCTGGCCGTGACTACCTTCCGGCGCGTTTCCCTGCTGACGCCGCTGACATCGTCACCGCTGCTGCCGTCCGGATCCACGCGACCGCTCAGTGTGGCGGGTCCGGGCGATGTACTGCCATGCCCGTCATTCGACTCCGGGCTGGTTGGTCCCGCAAGAGCGGCGGGGGAGGAAGTTTCGTTACTCATATGTCCACCAAAGTGTTTTGAGTTGCAATCAGCGCAACGCTGTTGCACCAGATTAGGCGTGACCTGTCACACAGTCAATGATTTTTTGTTTCGGACCGGTAAATTGGTCTGCAGATCGCGGCGGTTTGCGCGGTGAAATGCGCACCAAAGCGACGGCCAATTAGTTGCAATGAGTGAGACTAGGTTGCGATATGCGTGAGACGTGCGAGGCGTCATCAAATGGCGGCCGGACGGTGAGGCCCAGCAATCTATTGACACTCTCGCGTGGCGACTGTCATATTTTCCAGTACGCGCTATGTGCATCGTGTTGTGTAATACGCAATTCAGCTGACTCCGTATGGTGCGCAGGCCGACGTCTCGATCAGGGAAGGCCTGGCGTTGCCACGCCTGGTCCGCATGACGTGAACGGCTGCCCTGAGCAGGGCATCGAGCCGCTGGACGAAGATTTGGAACCGGAACGAGTCAGCTAGATTGGCAACGGGCGCCGTTGCCAAAGAGTCCCCCGGGCTCAGGAAAGGAACACAGGAATCATGGTTCACAAAGTAAAGGCAGTCATTGCCAAGGAAAAGAACGCCCCGGTCTCGGTCGAGACGATCCTGGTGCCGGATCCCGGCCCGGGCGAGGCGCTGGTGGACATCCTCACGTGCGGTGTCTGCCACACCGACCTCCACTACAAGCAGGGCGGAATCACCGATGATTTCCCCATCCTGCTGGGACACGAGGCTACCGGCGTGGTCAGCGCCGTCGGACCGGACGTCACCGAGGTGGCTCCCGGCGACCGCGTGATCCTCAACTGGCGGGCCGTGTGCGGCGAATGCCGCGCCTGCGCCAAGGGCCAGCCGCAGTACTGCTTCAACACGCACAACGCCACCCAGAAGATGACGCTGGAGGACGGCACTGAGCTCTCGCCCGCGCTGGGCATCGGTGCCTTCGCCGAAAAGACGCTCGTCGCCGCCGGGCAGTGCACCAAGGTGGACGACGACGCCGATCCCGCCGCCGTCGGGCTGCTCGGCTGCGGTGTGATGGCAGGCATCGGCGCCGCCATCAACACCGGTGAGGTCAAGCGCGGCGAATCCGTCGCCGTGATCGGCTGCGGCGGCGTGGGCATCGCAGCCATCGCCGGGGCGAAGCTCGCCGGCGCCACTACGATCATTGCCGTGGATATCGACGCCAACAAGATCGAGATGGCCAGGTCGCTGGGCGCCACCCACGGAGTGGACTCCAGCAAGGAAGATCCCATCGAGGCCATCCGGGCCCTGACCGGAGGCAACGGTGCCGACGTCGTCATTGAAGCGGTCGGACGTCCCGAAACGTACAAGCAGGCGTTTTACGCGAGGGACCTGGCCGGCCGTGTGGTGCTGGTGGGCGTCCCGACGCCGGACATGAAGCTCGAGCTGCCGCTGCTGGACGTCTTTGGCCGCGGGGGTTCCTTGAAATCCTCTTGGTACGGGGACTGCCTGCCCTCCCGGGACTTCCCGATGCTGGTGGCGCACTACAAGCAGGGCAACCTCGACCTGGACGCCTTCGTGTCCGAACGCATCACCATCGACCAGGTGGAAGAGGCCTTCACCAAGATGCACGACGGCAAGGTTCTCCGGTCTGTGGTCGAGGTCCAGTCCGTCGAAGACATCCTGCAGGCGGGGGCATCCGCATGAGCGTCACCATCGAGAACCTGGTTACCTCGGGCACTTTCTCGCTCGACGGCGGCACCTGGGACGTGGACAACAACGTCTGGATCGTCGGCAATGGCGATGAATGCGTCATCATCGACTCCCCGCACGACGCAGAAGCCATCATCAGCCAGGTCCGTGGCCGGAAGGTTCTTGCCATCCTGCTCACCCATGCTCACAACGACCACATCGGCGCGGCCCGCGAGGTGGCGGAGGCCGTTGGCGCCCCGATCTACCTGAACCCCGAGGACCTCGTGCTCTGGGAACAGGTCTATCCGGACGTGAAGCCGGACCGTGACCTTGCCGATGGCGAGGAGTTCCAGGTGGGCGGTGCCACGCTGACAGCCATCCACACCCCGGGCCACTCGCCCGGCTCCACCTGCTTTCTCTTGGCGGATGAAGGAACGGTGTTCACCGGGGACACGCTGTTCAACGGGGGCCCGGGGGCGACCGGCAGGTCCTACAGCGACTACCCGACCATCCTCGCCTCGATCCGGGAACGGTTGCTGACGCTCCCTCCCGAAACGGTGGTCCGCACCGGGCACGGCGACAACACCACGATTGGGGCGGAGCGCGAGACGCTCGCCAAGGTATCCCAGTAAGCAGGGGTTTCTGAGTATCAAACAGCCCAATAAGGCGCGCCAGGGAAGCCTGGCGCGCCTTATGTGCGATCGAACCAGCAGGAATTTAGCGGTAAGGAAGTTGGAACAATGAAGTTCGGGAAGCAGCCCGCCCCCGTCGCGGACATCAACGAGGACGAGCTCGAAGTCCACAAACCGAAGACCGAAGCCGCCGGCGTCAAGGCGGTGATGGTTGCGCTGGAGCGTGCCGTGGCGCAAGCCGGGGTGGCCCGGACGGCGCAGTCACTGCTGCGGCTGAACCAGCGCGGCGGCTTCGACTGCCCGGGCTGTGCTTGGCCGGAATCGGACAAGAAGCGCAAGGCGGCTGAGTTCTGCGAGAACGGTGCCAAGGCCGTGGCCGAGGAGAACACCCTGCGGACGGTCGGAGCCGAGTTCTGGGCCACGCATTCCATCGCGGAGCTGTCGGGGAAAACCGAATACTGGCTGGGCAATCAGGGCCGGATCAGCGAACCGGTGGTGATCCGGGAGGGTGAGACGCACTATTCGCCGATTTCCTGGGCGGAGGCGTTCGGGCTCATCGGGGAGCACATCCGGGCCAGCACGCCTGACCGCTGCGTCTTCTACACGTCCGGCCGGACGGCGAACGAGACGGCGTTCATGTACCAGCTGTTCGCGCGGGCCCTGGGCACCAACAACCTGCCGGACTGTTCGAACATGTGCCATGAGTCCTCGGGCTCGGCGCTGAACCCGACCATCGGCATCGGCAAGGGGACCGTTTCGCTGGATGACATCCACGATGCCGAGCTGATCTTTGTGGTCGGGCAGAACCCGGGAACCAACCATCCCAGGATGCTGTCGGCGCTGAAGGAGTGCAAGGACAAGGGCGGCAAGGTGGTGGCGGTGAACCCGCTGCCTGAGGCCGGCCTGTTCAACTTCAGGGATCCGCAGACCGTCTCGGGCGTGGTGGGCGGCGGCACGCCGCTGGCTGATGAGTACCTGCAGATCAAGGTGGGCGGCGACATGGCGCTGTTCCAGGCTCTCGGCCACCTGCTCCTGGCGGAGGAAGAGCGGAACCCGGGCACCGTCGTCGACCTTTCCTTCGTCGAGGAGGTGACCGACGGCTTCGACGCGTACCGCGACGCCCGCCGGGAGCTGGACTGGGAGGAGACCGAGAAGGCCACGGGCCTGACCCGCAAGCAGATCGAGGACGTGGCCGGGATGCTCGTCCGGTCCAAGGCCACGATCTTATGCTGGGCACTGGGCGTGACGCAGCAGCCGCATTCGGTGGACACCATCAAGGAGATGGTCAACGTCCTGCTGCTGCAGGGCAACTTCGGCAAGCCGGGGGCCGGCGCCTGCCCGGTCCGCGGACACTCGAACGTCCAGGGCGACCGGACCATGGGCATCTGGGAAAAGCCGAAGGAATGGCTCCTGGCGGCGCTGGACACTGAGTTCGGGATTGCTTCCTCCCGCCACCACGGGTACGACGCAGTGGAGTCCATGGAGGCGTTCGAACGCGACGAGGTGGACGTGTTCGTGTCGATGGGCGGGAACTTCTCGCTCGCGTGCTCGGACACGGAGACCCTGGAAGCCGGCATGCAACGGATCGGCCTGACGGTCCATATCTCCACCAAACCGAACCGGTCCCATGTGGTGCACGGGCGCACGTCCCTGATCCTTCCCACGCTGGGCCGCACGGACAAGGACGACAAGCACCCCAAGGGCGCCCAGTTCCTGTCCGTGGAGGACTCCATGTCCGTGGTCCACTCGACTCAGGGCAGGCTCCAGCCGGTGTCCGAGCACCTGCTCGCCGAGCCGGTGATCGTGGCCCGGATGGCCGAGGCAACCTTCGGTCCGGACCACCCGGTGGACTGGAAGGCCATGGCCGAGGACTACGACGTGGTTCGGGACCATATCTCCCGGGTTCTTCCGGGGTTCGAGGATTTCAATGCCCGGGTCCGGACGAAGAACGGCTTTGTGCTGCCCAACCCGCCGCGGGACACCCGTTCCTTCAAGACGGACATCGGCCGGGGCCGCTTCACGGTGAGCCCCTTGGAGTACCTCACGCCGCCGGACGGCCACCTGGTCCTCCAGACCATCCGCAGCCACGACCAGTACAACACCACTTTCTACGGCCTGGATGACCGGTACCGCGGGATCTCCGGCGGCCGCCGCGTGATCCTGGTGCACCCGGAAGACCTGGCCGAGCTCGGCTTCAAGGACCGGGACCTGGTGGACGTGGTCAGCACGTTCCGGGGGAAGGACCGGCAGGCGGACAAGTTCCGGCTGGTGGCCTACCCGACGGCGAAGGGCTGCGCCGCGGCGTACTTCCCCGAGGCCAACGCCCTGGTCCACAAGGAAAACGTGGCACGGGAATCCAACACCCCCGGCTTCAAAGCGATGTTCGTCCGGTTCGTGCCGGCCCGGGAGGAAGCCGCGCACCCCGCGGAGCGGCCCGAGGCGGCCGCAGCGGGGGCTTAAAGTGTTCGTTTGCGCTACTTACCGGCTGCCGTCCTGACCCTCTATTAACCAAGAACGACGGCGACACCCCGGACTCACCGGTGTGTCGCCGTCGTTCTGGCGCCAAAGAGGGTCAGGACGGCCGCATGGCCGTCAGCCGCGCAGCCGCTCCATCCCCGGGTCAAACAGCGGCTCGGCCGTGACGGTCGCCGCGATGCGCTTGCCGAAGTACTCGATTTCCACGGAGTCACCGATCCCTACGGCGGCAGGCAGCCAGGCGTAGGCGATCGGCTTACGCACCGTGTAGCCGTAGGCGGCGCTCGTGACGTAGCCGGCGGCCTCGCCGTTGACGTACACCGGCTCCTTGCCCAGGACCATGGAGGTGCCGTCGTCCACGGTCAGGCACCGCAGTGCCCGGGTTGCGGGCTGTTCCTTGCGTGCGGCCAGCGCCTCACAGCCCACGAAGCCCACCTTGTCCTTGGCCACGGAGAAACCCAGGCCGGCCTCGTAGGGGTGGTGCTGCGAGGTCATGTCCGTGCCCCACAGCCGATAGCCCTTCTCGAGCCGCATGCTGTTGAACGCGCCGCGCCCGGCGGCGACGATGCCGTGCTCCCGGCCGGCCTCGAACAGCAGGTCCCAGAGCTTCAGCCCGTACTCCGACGTGGTGTACAGCTCCCAGCCCAGCTCGCCGACGTAGGAGAGCCGCATGGCCGTGACCGGGATGCCGCCCACCGAAATCTCCTTGGTCCGGAAGTACTTCAGGCCGTCGTTGGACAGGTCGTCGGTGCTGACCTTGCCGATCACTTCACGTGCCAGAGGCCCCCACAGGCCGATGCAGCACGTGCTGCCGGTGATGTCGGTGACATGCGCCCACCGGGCCGGGTCCGCGGCCGACTGCTTCCTGGCCTCAACACGCAGGTAGTCGAAGTCCACGTTGCTGTTCACGCCGAGCTGGAACTGTTCCTCCGCGAGACGGGCAACGGTCACGTCGCTGCGGATGCCGCCGTCGTGCTCCAGCAGCAGGCAATACGTGACGGCGCCGGGCTTCTTGGTGATGTTTCCGGTGCTGAGCCGCTGCAGCAGTGCCTCGGCGCCGGGACCCGTCACCGCCAGCCGCTTCAGCGGCGTCATGTCATAGAGCCCGACGGCGGTGCGCGTCTTCCACGCTTCGGCCGCCGAGATGGGGGAGGAAAACATCGCGGACCACTCGTCCCGCTCCGGCGCCTGCCACTCGGCCGGAAGTTCGTCGAGGAGGCCGGCGTTGGCCTCGAACCAGTGCGGGCGCTCCCAGCCGGCGGACTCCAGGAAGAACGCCCCCAGCTCCTTCTGCCGGACGTTGAACGGGCTGACCCGCAGGTCCCGCGGGGACTCCTTGGGCTGGAGCGGGTGCAGCACGTCGTAGATCTCCACGAAATTCTGCTGGGAGGTTTCGCTGACGTACTGGTCGCTGGTCTGGACCTTCTCGAAGCGCGTGAGCTCACAGCCGTGCAGGTCCGTCCGGGACTGGCCCTCGATGAGGAGTTCGGCCATGGCCCGGGCCACGCCGGCGGAGTGGGTGACCCAGACGGCCTCGGCAACAAAGAAGCCCTCGAGGTCGGGGGACTCGCCCATGAGCGGCCCGCCGTCCGGGGTGAAGGAGAAGATGCCGTTGAAGCCGTCCTCGATCTGCGCCCCGCGCAGGGCCGGGAGCAGGTCCTTGCTGTCCTCCCAGGAGGGCAGGAAGTCCTCCATGGTGAAGTCCATGCGGGAAGGCATGCGGTGATCGGACATCTCTTCGGCGCCGACGCGGGGAAGCTGTGCCATGTCCACCGGCATGGGGCGGTGCGCGTAGCTGCCGATGCCGATCCGGTCGCCATGCTCGCGGTAGTAGAGGTCCTTGTCCTGGTAGCGCAGGATGGGCAGGCGGGCGCCGTTGGGAAGCTCGTTCCGGCCCTTGAGTTCCGGCAACGCCGTGGTCTTCACGTACTGGTGGGCCAGCGGTAGCAACGGGACTTTCATGCCCACCATCTTGCCGAGCTCGCGGCCCCAGAATCCGGCGCAGGACACCACGATGTCCGCCGGGATCACGCCGTCGGCCGTTTCGACGCCGGTGACCCTGCCGCCGGTCTGTTCGATGCCGGTCACGGCGGTGGAGCCGAGGTAGGTGACGCCGGCTTCGCGGGTGCGGCTGATCAGCAGCTGGACGGCACGGGCCGCGGAGGCCAGTCCGTCGGTGGGGACGTAGAGGCCGCCGAGGACTTCGCGGCCGTCCCCGAGGGCGCTGGAGTTCAGCAGCGGGTAGTGCTTCTCGCACTCGTCGGGGTCGATGATCCGGCCTTCGATGCCCCAAGATGTGGCGTATCCGAGCTTGCGCTTGAGGTCCTTCAGCCGGGTCTCCGTGGTGGCCAGTTCGAGCCCGCCCAGCTGGTTGAAGCAGGACACTCCGTCGGCGCTGAGGGAGAGCAGCTTGTCCACCGTATAGCTGGCGAATTCCGTCATGGTCTTGGACGGGTTGGTCTGGAAGACCAGGCCGGGAGCATGGGAGGTGGAGCCGCCGGCGAGCTCCAGCGGTCCCTGCTCGACGACAGTGATGTTGTTCCAGCCCCGGCTGGCCAGCTCGTCGGCCAGGTTCGTGCCGACGATGCCGGCGCCGATGATGACGACGCGTGGTGATGCGCTCATAAGTGTTTCTCCTGGTTCGCGTTAGCGGAATACGACGGTGCGGGTGTTGTTGAGCAGGACGCGGTGCTGGCAATGCCACTTGACCGCCCGGGACAGGGCCTGCGATTCGGCGTCACGGCCCACAGTCACCAGGGCGTCCGCATCCAGGCTGTGGTCTACCCGGAAGACCTCCTGCTCGATGATGGGTCCTTCGTCCAGGTCCGGCGTCACGTAGTGCGCCGTGGCCCCGACGAGCTTCACACCGCGGTCGTAGGCCTGGTGGTACGGCTTGGCACCCTTGAAGCCGGGCAAGAAGGAGTGGTGGATGTTGATGGCGCGCCCGCGGAGGTTGGTGCACAGGTCGTTGGACAGCACCTGCATGTAGCGGGCCAGGACCACCAAGTCGGCGTCGTACTCGGCGACGAGCTCCAGCAGCCGCGCCTCGGCCTCCGGCTTGGTTGCGGCCGTGACGGGAACGTGGATGAAAGGCAGCCCGGCGGCTTCGGCCATGGGGCGCAGGTCCTCGTGGTTGGAAACCACGACGGCGATCTCCGCGCCGAGGCTGCCGGCCCGCCAGCGGAAAATCAGGTCGTTCAGGCAGTGGCCGAACTTCGACACCATGACCAGGAGCCGCTGGGGACGGCCATCGTGGATGCTGAAGTTCATGCCGAACTCGTGGGCGATGGCTGCGAACTCGGATCTGAGGCTTTCGGCCGTCTGAGGGTCCCGCTGATCGAGCCTGGCAAAGGGATCCTGATCGCCGGCATCGCCGCTTTGGGTGAAGGCCGTGCGGAGGTAAAGGTTGCCGCTGACGTGGTCATCGAACTGCTGGTGTTCCACGATGTCGAAGCCGCGGTCGGCCAAGAATGTGGTGATGGCGCGGACGATGCCCGGCCGTTCGGGGCAGGCCAGCGTCAGGACGAACTCTGCGGTGTGGGCGTTGGCCCCGGGTCCGGCCGTGGTTGTGGCGCTGCTGGCGGGGACGCCTTCAAGGACTGTGGACAAGGGTTGTCTCCTAGGTTCGTGCAGACGAGGCTGCGGTTGCGGAGGTGGCCCTAGCCGCGCTGCTTTGGCCACCGGACGTGCTGGCGTTAGACGTGGCCGTTCACTGTCAGGCCGGGAGGAAGGTTGGGCGCCTCCTCGGATTCGATGACCATGATGTCGCCGTCCACGACGGTGACTTCGTGCGTACGGACGGGCAGCTTGGCCGGCGGTGCGTCAACCTTGCCGGTCCGAAGATTGAACTTTGAGGCGTGCAACGGGCACTCGACCTCGCAGCCTTCCACCCAGCCATCGGTCAGGGAAGCATCCTGGTGGGTGCAGGTGTCATCAATGGCGAAGAGCTCGCCGTCTTCGGTGTGGAAAACAGCGATGGGCGGCGCGGTGTTCAGGCGCAGGGCTTCACCCGGGGCCAGCTCACTGAGCGGACATGCCTTGTGCATGAGTAGACCTCTTTTTCTCGTTTAAACGGTATGGACGGCTGAAATCTGCTTTGTTCCGCATGGAACAACACACGTCGTAATATGCAACAGAGTGCTTTCGCTCACACTGTTTTGTCAAGGGCTGGCGGTCCAATTACGTACCTCTTCTTTAATGAGTCACGGGCCCCTTGACAGGTTCCGTGGCATAGATCACTCTGTTGCATATAGCGCTTGTTGTTGCTTAAGAAGCAATTGAAAGAGGGTGAGAGAAATGCAGACACTTGCAATCGTGGGAGCCTCCTTGGCCGGTCTTTCCGCCGCGCGGGCAGCCCGCGCCCAAGGCTTCACCGGACGGCTCGTCATCATCGGCGATGAAGAGCACCGCCCGTATGACAGGCCGCCGCTCTCCAAGGACTTCCTGCTGGGGTCGATCACGGCCGAGGATCTGTCCCTGGAAACCGACGGTGACGACCTCGACGCCGAATGGCTGCTGGGTTCACGTGCCGTGTCCCTGGACGCGTCTTCGAAAATTATTGGTCTGGCCAACGGCCAGGTTGTCCAGGCCGATGGCATCGTGATCGCCACCGGCGCACGGGCCCGTCAGCTGCCGGCACTGGCCGGCTTGAGCAACGTCTTTTCCCTGCGCACCCTCGCCGATGCGCAGAGCCTGGCGCCGGAACTGGTGCCGGGAAGCAAAATGGCCGTCATCGGGGCCGGCTTCGTCGGCGCCGAGGTTGCTTCTTCGGCCGCCTCACGTGGCATGGACGTTACCCTCGTTGACACCAAGCCGGTGCCCTTTGCAGCCCAGCTGGGCATGGAGATGGGGTCGGTGGTGGCGGGCCTGCACACCGCCAAAGGTGTCCGGATCATCTCCTCGGCAGTTATTGAAGACTTCTACGCAGGCGAAGGAAACGTGACCGGCCTTCGGCTGGCTGACGGGACGTTCGTGGCTGCGGACGTTGTGGTGGTCGGCATCGGTGCCGAACCCAACGTCGAATGGCTCGCCGGTTCGGGGGTGGACGTCGACGGTGGTGTGTTGTGCGATGCGATGGGGCGGACTAACGTTCCGGGCATTGTGGCGGTGGGGGATTGCGCTGCGTGGTTTGATGCCGCGGTGGATAAGCACCGCCGGGTGGAGCATTGGACGGGGGCCCTGGAGCGGGCGGCGCTGGCGGTGCAGGCGCTGCTGGATAGCCACGCCCCGGCGCAGCCGTTGAAGCCGCCGTATTTCTGGTCGGACCAGCATGGTGTGAAGATCCAGTTCGCTGGCCACTCAGCCGGTTACGACCGCCTGGACGTCGACGCGGGGGATGCTGCCGAGCACAGCCTGCTGGCCGTGTACTACCGGGAGGACGTTCCCGTAGCCGTTTTGGGCATGAACCAGCCACGGCTGTTCACCAAGTGGCGGAGGAGCCTCGCGGCGTCGGCCCCCAAGCCGGCAGCCGCCGTCGTGCCCGAAGTCTCGACGCCGGCGGACGTACCCGCCCTTGCCGGTGCCGCCGTGGGGCTCTAGCCCCAATTTTCCTTCTTGTTTTAGTTGTTTTTTGTGTCTTTGGAATAGGAGAACAAAATTGTCTGTTGAGGTAACCACGCCGAGTCTGATTCCGACCCTGGGCGGTTCTTTGTATACGGATCCGGCTATTTTCCGGGCGGAGCAGGAACGGATTTTCGAGCAGATGTGGTTCTGCGCGATCCGTTCGGCGGATCTGGACAAGCCCGGGGCGTGGCAGACGGTGCAGGTGGGCCGGGAGAGCGTGCTGATCTCGCGGACCCGCAAGGGCCAGATCCGGGCGTTTTACAACGTTTGCCGGCACCGCGGCGTGAAGCTGTGCATGGAGGAAAAGGGCGAAGCGGCCCGCAACTTCCAGTGCCCGTACCACGCCTGGACCTATGACTTTGAGGGCAAGCTGATCGCGGCCCCGAACCTGACCAAGATGCCGGACATCGACCGTGACGAGTACGGCCTGGCCAAGGTCCACATCCGCGAGTACCTGGGCTACGTCTGGGTCTGTCTGGCCGAGGAACCGCCGTCCTTCGAAGAGGAAGTGATGGGCGCGATCGAGGAACGCCTGGGCAGTGTGCACGCGATCGATGGCTATGACGTGGCGAATCTGTCTCTGGGCCGGCGGATCCGGTATGACGTGAAGGCGAACTGGAAGCTCATCATTGAGAACTTCATGGAGTGCTACCACTGCGCCACGATCCACCCGGAGCTGACCGAGGTCCTGCCGGAGTTCGCCGACGGCCTGGCCGCGCAGTACTTCGTGGGCCACGGGGCGGAGTTCGGTGAGGACATCAAGGGCTTCACGGTGGACGGGTCCGAGGGCCTGGACCTGATTCCGGGCGTGGCTGAGGACCAGGACCGGCGGTATTACGCGATCACGATCAAGCCGACCGTGTTCGTGAACCTGGTCCCGGACCACGTGATCATCCACCGGATGTTCCCGATGTCGGCGGATCACACGATCGTCGAATGCGACTGGCTGTACCTGCCCTCGGTGGTGGAGTCCGGCAAGGACGTCACCGCCTCCGTGGAGCTGTTCCACCGGGTGAACATGCAGGACTTCGACGCGTGCGAACGCTGCCAGCCCGGCATGGCCTCCAAGGTGTACTCCAAGGGCGGCGTCCTCGTCCCCAGCGAACACCACATCGGTGCTTTCCACGACTGGGTCCAGGAAAAGGTCGGCGACGTCCCGCTCTCAGGAGAGGCACTGCTGGGCATCACCGAGAACACCCCGCCGCTGGAGGAACGCGCCGAAACCCTCGAACGCAAAGAAACCCCAGCAGCCCCGGCCTCCTAAAAGCACCGGCCACTAACGGCAGAACCAAACACCCGCGATGACCCCGGACCCCGGTCCGGGTTCATCGCCGCGTGTAGCCCATCTTTCCGCTGATGCTCAGGCCGGCGTCCTGGAGGCCCTGGATCAGACCTGGAGTGTTTTCCGGGTCGAAGCGGAAGGCGGGGCCGGAGATGCTGACGGCCCCGATGACCGTCCCGAAGTGGTTATAGATGGGCACTGCAACGGCGTTCAGTCCGATCTCGAATTCCTCGTGAACAACTGCGTAGCCGTCGCGGGAAACGTCGAGGAGCTGGTTCTCCAAAGTATCCCGGTCCGTGATGGTGCGCGGGGTGCGGGCGGGAAGGCCCACCTTCTTGAGGATCCGGGCCCGTTCTTCCACCGGCAGTGCTGCCAGCAGTACTTTCCCGCTGGACGTGGCATGGAGGGGCGTGAGACTGCCCACCCAGTCGTAGGTGGCCAGCGTTGACGGGCCCATGGCCTGGTCCACGTTCACCGCGTAGTTGGAACGCAGGACGGCGAGGTTGACCGTTTCCTTGTATTGGTCTGCAAGGCTCTCCAGGACCGGACGCGCTTCGTGGACCAGGCTCAGCCGGCCGGGAATGGAGCTGGCTAGGCGCAGGATGCCAAAGCCCAGCTGATACTTGCCTCGATCGCTGTTTTGCCGCACGATCTCCCTGGACACGAGGGATCCGAGCAACCGCGAGGCGGTGGACTTGTGAACCCCCATCTCTTCAGCAATATCACTAACGCCTGCGTGTCCGTCCCTGGCGAGGATCTCCAGGATCTGGAGCGCACGGTCGACTGACTGAACGCCTCCGCCTTGGGCGTCCGGATCCCTATCAGTCCCTGTTTCGTCTCTTGCAGCCATCAGAGGTGCTCCCGTTTTGTCGCCGTGACCAGGGGTCAGACTCTGCGTTGTCCCGCCTGCTTCACAAGTCTGATCCTAGACTGCGACGGACGCGCGGCCGTCATTGTCCTACTCGCAGCATCCGTGAACTGAGGTTTCGACAGGCTCAACCGGCGGGGTTCCCTGTCGTTGCCGGGTGTGGTCAGCCGATCTTGATGGCGGCTTCGGCGTCGGAGAGCGCGGCTGCGCCAGCGCCTTCGGCGCCAACCCATTCGACTGTGCCGTCGCTGAAGAACTGTTCTTTCCAGATGGGTACGCTGGCTTTGACCCGGTCCACGAGCTCAGAGCAGATGGTGAACGCCTGCCGGCGGTGCGCAGCCGATACGGCGCACACCAGGGCCAGGTCGCCGATGCGCAGCGTCCCAACCCGGTGGGCCACCCAGATTCCGACAGGCTGGCCGGCTTCCCCCGAGTGTTCGGCGAGGACGGCAGCCGCGACCTCCGCTATCGCTTTCTGGGCGGTGGGATGGGCGGTGTAGCACAGCCGCTCCACGGCCTTGCCGCCGTCGTGGTTCCGGACCACGCCCCGGAAGCTGACAACTGCACCCGCTGTGGCGCTTTCGACGGCGGCAAGAGCCACGTCCTCAGAGAGGGGATCGGGGCTGAGGATGGCGCCGGCCACTTCTGTACCCGCCACTTCTGTACCGGCCATTGGTTTCCTTTCAGGTAAGACCGGCACCTAGCCCTGGCCCGCCGTCGTCAATGGAGTCGTCAATGGAAGTGCCGCCCGGGGAGGTGCCGTTAGCGCAGGTGCCAGCCGTTCCTGCCCCACATAGGCGTTGAGACTCTTGCCCCGGCTGAAGCCCACGAGTGTTACGCCGGTGTCGGCGGCGAGGTCCGCCGCCAGGCTTGAGGGTGCACTGACCGCGGCCAATACCGGGATGCCGGCGAGGGCTGCCTTTTGAACGAGCTCGAATGATGCCCTGCCCGAGACCTGCAGGACCATTCCGCGCAGGGGCAGAAGCCCTTCGCGCAGCGCCCACCCGATCACCTTGTCCACGGCATTGTGGCGGCCCACGTCCTCGCGGAGGCAAAGGAGCTCCGCTTCTCCGCGGTCGCCGATCTTGAACAGTCCTGCTGCGTGGACGCCGCCGGTTTTGTCGAACAATGCCTGGGCTTCGCGCAACTGTTCGGGCAGCCGCGCGAGCACGTCGACCGGCACGCGCAGCTGGTCCTCATGGAGGTCGTAGGTGAGGGTTTTGCGGACGGCTTCGATGGATGTGCTTCCACAGATGCCGCAGGAGCTGGACGTGTATACGTGCCGGCCAGTGTCCGGCAGTGCCAGGCCGGGACGGAACTGCGCTTCAACGACGTTGAAGGTTTGCCTGCCGGTTTCATCCTCGCCGGCGCAAAAGCGGAGCGACACGAGATCCGCCTGGCTGCTGATGATGCCCTCAGAGACGAGAAAACCGGCAACGAGGTCGAAGTCGTCCCCGGGCGTCCGCATCGTCACGGCAAATGACAGGTCTTTGAAACGGACCTCCAGTGGTTCCTCGGCCGCCAGCACGTCTTCGCGTACCCGTACGGGATATGCGATAGCGGCCTCGGAGCCGTCCAGCAGGTACCTGTGGACCTTCCGCCGCTGGGTCATGCGTGCCACGTCCTAGTCCTCCCCGATCAATCTGCCAGGAAGCGCCGGACGCAGGTCCGGGCGCCACGGGAGCGCAAAGGCCGGAACCGGTTCCCGTAGCTGAACGCCCGCCGACGGAACCACCATGACGCCGTCGGCGGTGGCCAGCCCGCGCATCATCCCGGGCCCCGTGTAGTGGGCCGGTGTCGCCAGGCCGTTGACCCAGCGGAACGGCATGAGCCGTGTGGATGCCGTGTGGGCGTCGATTACCGTGCCGCACGGCAGCCGGCTGATGCCGGCCAGGGGCTGATTGCCGAGCGCGGCCAGGAGCGGACCGCCAATGGTGAAGAGCGCCATCAGGGCAGCGAGCGGGTTGCCGGGAAGTCCGACGACGAATCGGCCATTGGGCAGTTTGCCCAAGGCGGCGGGGTGGCCCGGTCGCATGGCGATGCCGTCGATGAGGAGCCGTCCGCCGAGAGCGGCCACGGCTTTGCGGAAATGGTCAGCGCCGGAGCGCCCTGTCCCGCCGGTGGTCACGACCACGTCGGGCCATTGGCCCATCGGCGCTTCGGAGGCACCCAGTGCTGTGAGCCATTCCTCGTAGGAGTCCCCGATGCGGACCAGTGGCCCCGGGACACCCCCGAGCATCTGGATGATGGTGCGGAACTGGGGGCCGAAGGCATCCCTGACCTGTCCCGGCACCGGAATCCTCGCCGTGACCACCTCTGCGCCAGTGATAAGCATTTTCACCAGCGGTTTGCCGCGCACTGTCAGTTGATCGAAGCCGGCGACGGCCGCCAGTGCGATATGCGCAGGGTTCAGGGCTGTCCCGGCGGGGATCAGCACCTCGCCGGCGGCCGCTTCCTCGCCCGATTTACGGATGTGCTGGCCAGGGCGGGGTTCACCGGGGGACGCCGCGTCGCCCACTATCAGGATGGCCTGGCCGCCTGCGCCGTCCGCAAGCCGTCCGCTCTCGACACGGAGCACAGACTGGGAGCCCGGAGGGATGACGCCACCTGTGACCACCGGGCTGGCCTCACCGGGACCGAGGGGTTTTCCTGGTTCCGTCAGCGCCCACGGGCCGGCACCGTTAACCGTCCAGCCGTCCATGGCGGACGAGGCGTAGTGGGGCATCTCCTGAAGCGCGCTGAGGTCAGCGGCCAGGATTCTTCCGTTCGCCTCCCCGAGTGGAATCCGTTCTGGTCCAAGGGGCGTGGCGCAGTCGAAGGCCAGACGGCGTGCTTCCGCCCAGGTGTGCTCCCCGTCAGCGGCACGCCCGCCGGCCATGCCCGGCCTGTCGACGGGGTGAAGGGTTAGAGCTACCACTGGTCGTCCCTTCGTTGGTGGCTTGGTTTGTTGGATCGGCGGGGCAGCCACGCGGTGGCGGCGCTTCTGGGATTGGCGCCGCACCTGCTCGTTCCCCGAAAGCGGTGTTCCGGCGCTTACCTCCCCAGGTATTCAGGCCTCCGAAACACCGTTCACGGGGAACGTACTTGCCGCATGGATTTGGGGACTTTGTCCCGCACTGCAGCGGCACCATCTGATATTCCAAATATATCTTAAAGATATATCAGAGAACAGAGGCGGCGCCCGTCCGATTTTCGAAGGACCGCCATCACCCCATCGCGGTCAGCGGCCCAAGATCAGGCTGAGTGCCTCCGCGCGGGCTGCCGGCAGGCGCAGCTGTCCGCGCACCGCCGAGGTAATGGTCTTCGCGCCCGGCTTCCGGACGCCCCTCATGGACATGCAGAGATGCTCGCATTCCACCACTACGATCGCCCCCAGCGGCCGGAGGGACGATACGAGCGAATCCACCACCTGGGTGGTCAGGCGTTCCTGCACCTGCGGTCTGCGCGCAAACGCATCCACCAGCCTGGCCAGCTTGCTGAGGCCTGTTACCACTCCGTCCGCCGACGGGATGTAGCCAACGTGGGCCACACCGTGGAAGGGCACCAGGTGGTGCTCGCAGGTTGAGTAGAAAGGAATGTCCTTAATCAGGACCAGTTCCTCATGTCCTAGGTCGAATGTCCTGTCCAGTACAGTGGCTGGATCCTCGTGGAGGCCGCCGTACATTTCCACTGCGGCGCGGGCCACGCGTGCCGGAGTCTCAGCCAGGCCAGGCCTGTCGGGGTCCTCGCCGACGGCCAAAAGGAACTCCCGGACCGCCCGCTCCACCCGCGGGCGGTCCACCCCCTTGCGGCGCAGCAAGGTATCAGGGGCATCAAGCATGAAGCCGCGCTCCTGCCGGTTCCAGCCGCACGACGACGGACTTGGACGTCGGGGTGCCGCTGGTGTCAGCGACGGAGTCCAGCGGCACCAGCACGTTGGTTTCCGGGTAGTACGAGGCTGCGCAACCCTTGGGCGTCGAGTAGCTTACGATGCGGAAATCCTCCGCCCTGCGCTCTGTTCCCCGGAACTCTGAAACCAGGTCCACCATGTCCCCGTCCGCGTAGCCCATCTCGGCTATGTCCGCCTCGTTGACCAGCACCACGCGCCGGCCTCCGTGAATTCCGCGGTATCGGTCGTCCTTGCCGTAGATGGTGGTGTTGTACTGGTCGTGTGAACGAAGGGTCTGCAGGATCAGCCGGCCGGGCGGGACCCGAAGGTACTCCAGGGCATTCGACGTGAAGTGCGCCTTGCCGGACAGTGTCTTGAATTCCCTTTTGTCCCGCGGCGGGTGGGGCAGAACGAAACCGCCGGGGTGCTGGATTCTCTCCTCGAAATTCTCGAAGCCATCAAAGACAGCTTCGATGTGCTGCCTGATCAGGGAGTAGTCATCCCGGAGGGAGAGCCAGTCGGCTGCCGGCGTGTTGGAAAGGGGGAGGCCGGCGTCGGTGAACACTTTGTGCGCGAGGTTGCAGACGATGGCGACCTCGGACATTAGGTGCTCGCTGGCGGGCTTGAGCCGGCCGCGGGATGCATGGACAGCGCTCATGGAATCCTCCACGGTAACCCTCTGGTCGCCGGACCGCTGGGTATCCCGCTCAGTGCGGCCCAGCGTTGGGAGAATCAGGGCGCGTTTTCCTGTCGAAAGGTGCGAGTGATTCAGTTTCGTCGAGATCTGCACAGTCAGCCGGGTATTGGCCAGGGCCTTCTCGGTGGCATCCGAGTCCGGAGCCGCCCGGACGAAGTTCCCGCCCATGCCCACGAACAGCCGGACTTTTCCGTCCCGCATCGCCCGGATCGCAGCGACGGTGTCGTAGCCGTGCGCCCGGGGTGAGCGGAACTGGAATTCCTGGTCGAGCCGGTCGTGAAACGCTGCCGGCATCTGTTCGAAGATGCCCATGGTCCGGTCGCCCTGGACATTGGAGTGTCCGCGAACCGGGCAAACACCGGCTCCGGGCTTGCCGATGTTGCCCTGCAGCAGCAGGACGTTGACGACGTCCCGAAGCGTAGGCACTGAGTGTTTGTGCTGTGTCAGGCCCATCGCCCAGCAGACGATGGTCGACCCTGATGCCAGGAGGCGTTCACCGGTGGCGGCGATCTGTTCCATGGTCAGCCCGGTCGCCTCGACGATTTCGTCCCACTGCACCTGTTCCAACTGCGAAAGGTAGGACTCCACGCCGACCGTATGGTTCTTGATGAAGTCGTGGTCAAGGACCGTTGTCAAGCCCGGGCTGTTCCTGCCTGCACGTTCTGCTTCCAGCAGGTATTTCCCAAGACCCTGGAAGAGTGCCTGGTCGCCACCGGCCCGGATCTGCAGGAAATCGTCCGTCAGTTGCGAGCCCACCAGCATCCCCGAGATGTTCTGCGGGTTCTCGAAGTGAAGCAGTCCGGCCTCGGGGAGCGGGTTGACGGAGACGATGGCCGCGCCGTTTTTCTTTGCCTTCTCCAGGGCGCTGAGCATGCGCGGATGATTCGTTCCCGGGTTCTGGCCCGCCACGAAGATGAGGGACGCCGTTTCCAGATCCTTGAGGCTGACGGAACCTTTGCCGATGCCTATGGTCTCCACCAACGCCGAGCCGGAGGACTCGTGGCACATGTTTGAACAGTCCGGGAGGTTGTTCGTGCCCACGCCGCGCACAAGCAGCTGGTACACGAATGCGGCCTCGTTGGACGTCCTGCCGGACGTGTAGAAAACGCCCTGGTCCGGGTGGTCCATGTCTCTGAGTTCCTGGGCGACCAGTTCCAGGGCTTCGTCCCAGCCGATGGGCCTGTAGTGGCACGCGCCCTCATCCAGGACCATTGGGTGGGTCAGCCTTCCCTGCTGTCCGAGCCAGTAGTCATCACGCGTCTTCAGGTCGGCAACGGAATGCCTTGCGAAGAATTCCGGGGTGACCCGGCGGCGGGTAGCTTCCTCTGCCACCGCCTTTGCGCCGTTCTCGCAGAATTCCGCTGCATTGCGCTTCTCGTGTTCCGGCCAGGCGCAGCCCATGCAGTCAAATCCGTCGATCTGGTTGACGGCGATGAGTGTCTGGACGCTGCGCAGCGGGCCCATCTGCTCCAGGGATATTTTCAGGGCGCTGGCCACCGCGGGGATGCCTACGGCCTTGGTTTTCGGTTTGCTGACAGTCAGCTTTGACTCGTCGATATTCTCGCGTGGTGCTTTGGAAGCCATTGGCTCTTCCTTCAGATCTTTGCCGGGCAGTAGGGGTGTGCTTGGCCTATGGAACTTCGACCGTGATGATGTCGCCGTTCTCGCGGAAGAACATACGGCGGCCACCCCCGAAGGTCAGAACCAGCCAGATGATGCGGCCGTCCTCTGTCAGGTCGTCGATCCAGCCGCTGTGGGGAACTGTGTAGGACTCCAGCACCGTGACGAAATCGCCTGGCATGAGCGCGGTCCAGTCGGCCACGACCTTTGTGCTGGCGGAATGAAGCGCCGTGCGGCGTGCCATTAGTGCGTCGGTCATGGTGTGAGTACAGGCGTCCGGGCCGCGCGTGTCTGGTCCCGCGCCGCTTCGGCGGTGTGGAGAAGCAGCAGCGCCGTCGTGACTGAGCCGACGCCGCCTGGGACCGGCGTCAGCGCTGAAGCCACCGTCCGGACGCTGGCTTCGTCGACATCGCCGGCGAGCGAGCCGTCGGAAAGCACATTGGTTCCCACATCGATGACCACCGAGTGTTCCGAAACATCCGTCCCGGTGAGCAGCCCGGTGCGGCCGGCCGCAACAACCACGACGTCGGCCGCCTTGGTGTACTTCGCGAGAGGGCCGGACTTCGAGTGGCAGACGGTGGTGGTGGCGTCCTTCTGCAAAAGCAGCAGGGACAGGGGCTTGCCCACCACAGTTGAACGGCCCACCACCACCACGTTGCGGCCCGCCACCGGAATCTCAAAGTGGTCCAGCATTTCTACAACGGCCCGTGCCGTAGCCGGTGCGAAGGCGCGTTCCCCTACGGCCAGCAGTCCCAGGCTCAACGGGTTTGCGCCGTCGACGTCCTTTTCCGGGGAGATGTACTTGACCAGTTCCGGGGTTCTGACGCACGGAGGCAGGGGAGTCTGCAGGATGATGCCATTGACCGAAGGCTCGGCACTGAGGTCCTTCAACACGGCAATGAGTACCTGTTCAGTCGCGTCGTGGCCGACGTCGATAATCCTGCAGCCGATGCCGGCGTTTTCGGCGGCGCGCTCTATGGAGCGCACATACCAGTGGGTCGAGCTGTCCTCAGTGGCAACCACGACGGCGAGGGTAGGGCCTGAGCCCTCCTCGGCCAGGGCCTTGGCCTGGGCTGTCGCCTGCTGCTGAATCAGCTTGGCAAGAGGCTTGCCGGAGAGCAAAGATGCCGTCACCGGAGGATCCTTTCCCGCACCTGGCGTGAGAGCGAGTCCGCCGCCAGGACGACTTTTTCTTCGAGGCCGTCCGTCTGTTCCGCCAGCGAGGCGTGCGCCTGGGTGTCCTTGATGGCCACCACATTGATGTCGATGTTGACGCGGGCCGTAGTCGCCGCTGCCCTGGCCGCGTCGGCGGCTGCGGCAATGTCGCTGATGACGTTCGGGTTCGCAATATCCAGAAGTTCAGCGGCGAGCTCCACGACAGCGCCCGCCAGCTTGATCAGACGGACCGGCGGTTGGGCGGCCTGAACAAGTGCGTTTTGGATGGCGGCCGCACGCGTCTCACGGTCGGCCTCGCTTGCCGCCGGCAGCTTGTAAGAGGTGATGACGGCTTTGAAGGCGGCTTCGTCGGCGTCGGCCAGCTCCAACGTCTCGCCGGTGAGCCGGTCGGCTGCGGCAATGATTCTGGACGTCGTCTGTGCGTGCTGCTCATATTTGCCGCCGCTGCTGAACCTGGCCACCATGGCCACCAGGGCTGCACCTTGCGCAGCATGGAGCGCTGCGGCCGCGCCGCCACCAGGGGTGGGCCTCCGTGAAGCAAGCCTGCCGAGGTAGTCATTAAGTGTTTCTGAACCGATCATTTTTCCATTCCTGGGCTGGTTGAGGCTGGGGGCGGAACGGGGGCTGCACGCAGCCCGGCTCCCGTTGCGAGGATGAGCCGGGCTGCGTGCCCCCAAATGGCCTTGCGGGCTGATTACCCGCGGAGCCTGGTCATCTTCGGGTCGTACAGGGGCTCTTCCGAAACGGTGGCCCTGATACGCCGTCCGAAGTATTCGATCTCGACGGCATCGCCGACGGAAACGGTGGCCGGAAGGTAGGCGTAGGCAATCGGCTTGGCCACGGTGTATCCGTAAGCGGCGCTGGTCACGTAACCGACTGCCTGCTCCTTGTAGAAAACGGGTTCCTTGCCCAGGACGATGGACCGGCCGTCGTCGATGGTCAGGCAGCGCAGCCGCCGGGCGGAGCCCTCCTCGGTCCGGCCCTCGAGCGCGCCCTTGCCGATGAAGCTGTCTTTGGACATCTTCACGGCGAACCCGAGACCCGCTTCGAAGGGGTCGTGCTCCGTGGTCATGTCCGTTCCCCAGGAGCGGTAGCCCTTTTCGAGGCGGAGGGAACTGAATGCCGCCCGTCCGGCCGCGATGACGCCAAAGGGCTGTCCTGCCTGCCAGAGCGCATCCCACAGCTTCTGTCCGTTGTCGGCGCTGGTGTACAGTTCCCAGCCAAGTTCGCCAACATAGGACAAACGCATGGCCGTGACCGGGACCCCGCCAATGACAACGCTCTTGGCCCGGAAGTACTTCAGGCCGTCGTTGGAGAAGTCATCCTCGCTGACCCCGCTGACCAGGTCGCGGGCCAAAGGCCCCCACAGGCCGATGCAGCAGGTGCCTCCCGTGGTGTCGCGCACCTGGACCCAATCAGCGGCGGACCCGCTTTGCGTCTGGTGCCGGGCTGCCCTCGTGAAGTAGGCGGTGTCGATGTTGCCGTTGGCTCCGAGCTGGAAGGTGTCCTCGCTCAGGCGGGCTACTGTGATGTCGCTCCGCACACCACCTGCGTGGTCGAGCAGAAGCGTGTAGGTGACGGCCCCCGGCTTCTTGTTCAGGTCCGCAGTTGTCAGCTCCTGAAGCAGCTTCAGGGCTCCGGGACCGGACACTTCCAGCCGTTTGAGCGGCGTCATGTCATACATTGCGACTGCGGTGCGGGTCTTCCACGCTTCAGCGGCAGCAATGGGGGAGCTGAACATCTGGGACCAGGTGTCCCGGGCCGGCGGCAGCCATTCCGCCGGCATCTCCTTGAGGAGGGCGGCATTTGATTCGAACCAGTAGGGCCGCTCCCAGCCGCCGGACTCCAGGAAGAAGCCCCCCAGCTCCTTGTGCCGGGCGTGGAACGGGCTGACGCGAAGGTTGCGCGGGGAGAGGCGGGGCTGGAGCGGGTGGAGGACGTCGTAAATTTCCACGAAGTTCTGCTGCGAGGTCTCGCTGACGTATTCGGGGGTGAGCTGGACGTCCTCGAAGCGGGTGATGTCGCATTCACCCAGGTCGGTTTCGGACTTGCCCGTGGTCAGCAGTTCGGCCATCGCCTTGGCAACGCCGGCCGAGTGCGTGACCCAGACCGCTTCAGCGACAAAGAAGCCGTCGAGTTCCTTGGACTCCCCAAGGAGCGGTCCGCCGTCGGGGGTGAAGGAGAAGATGCCGTTAAAGCCATCCTCGATTTCGCTCTTCGCCAGTCCGGGAAGGAGCTCCTTCGAGGCCTCCCAAGCCGGCAGGAAGTCCTCCAGCGTGAAGTCGAGGCGGGACGGCATGTTGTGTTCGCTGACGCTCTCGGGGGCGTAGGTTCCCAGAGTGTCGACGTCGACGGGCATGGGGCGGTGGGCATAGGAGCCGATGCCGTAGCGTTCGCCGTGTTCGCGGTAGTAGAGGTCCTGGTCCTGGTGGCGCAGGATGGGCAGCGTGGCTCCGTTGGGCAGTTCATTGCGGCCGTTCAGCTCGGGCACGGCAGTGGTCTTCACGTACTGGTGGGCCAGCGGGAGCAGGGGAACGGACATGCCGATCATGGCGCCGATCTTGGCTCCCCAAAAGCCGGCGCATGAGATGACGATGTCGGCCGGAATGACGCCCTCGGAGGTCTCGACGCCGGTAACCCGCCGTCCGGACTGTTCGATTCCTGTCACGGCCGTGGAGCCACGGTACTTGACTCCCGCCGCCTCTGTGCGTTTGATCAGCAGCTGAACGGCGCGTGCGGCACTTGCCAGGCCGTCACTTGGAACGTGGAGGCCGCCGAGAATGTTCTCCTCGTTCAGGAGCGGGTAGAGCTCCTTGCACTCGGCAGAGGAGAGAATACTTCCTTCGATTCCCCAGGAGGAGGCATAGCCCAGCTTCCGCTTCAGGTCAGCGAGACGGGTTTCGGTGGTCGCGATTTCCAGGCCGCCCACCTGGTTGAAGCAGCTGACGCCGTCCTCTGTAAGGGACAGCAGCTTCTCCACTGTGTACTTGGCGAAGGACGCCATGGTCTTGGAGGGATTCGTCTGGAACACCAGGCCCGGAGCGTGGGAGGTGGATCCGCCGGGCATGTTCAAAGGCCCCTGGTCCAGGACTGTGATGTTGTTCCATCCCCGGGCGACCAGTTCGTCGGCGAGATTCGTCCCGACGATGCCAGCTCCGATGATGACAATTCGTGGCGTCGATGCCATGTGGTTTCTCCTGCTGATTTGGGTTGTGGGCTTCTGCGGCCTGTAGGTGGCTGCTTTAGCGGAAGACGATTGTGCTGGCCTGGTCTATCAGCACACGGTGTTCGCAGTGCCAGCGAACGGCTCGCGCCAGGGCCAGGGCCTCAGCGTCCTGGCCGATGGTGGAGAGCGTGGTCGGCCTGAAACTGTGATCGACGCGGATGACTTCCTGCTCGATGATCGGGCCCTCGTCGAGGTCGGCCGTGACGTAGTGGGCGGTTGCGCCCACAAGCTTGACTCCGCGGTCGTAGGCCTGGTGGTAGGGGCGTGCTCCCTTGAATCCCGGTAGGAACGAGTGGTGGATGTTGATTGCCCTGCCCGTGAGCGACCGGCACAGCTCATTGGAAAGGACCTGCATGTAGCGGGCCAGGACAACCAGGTCGATGTTGTACTCATCCACGAGCTCGAGCAGCCGGCGCTCGGCATCCTGTTTCGTTTCCGGCGTCACGGGGATGTGAATGAAGGGCAGGCCGGCAGCCTCGGCCATCGCCCGGTGCGTTTCGTGATTGGAAACCACCAGAACCAGATCGCCGCCGAGGCTGCCGCCCCGCCAGCGGAAAATCAGGTCGTTAAGGCAGTGTCCGAACTTGGAAACCATGACCAGAACGCGCTGCTTGGTTTCGTCGTGCACTTGGAACTTCATGTCGAAGCGTTCCGCGATGGGGTGGAACTCCTCTTCAAGCCTTTCCGGGGCATAAGCCGCAGTTCCGGAGAAGGCAGTGCGCAGGTGCAGGGTCTGGCGGAGGCCGTCGTCGAACTGCTGGTGCTCTTCGATGTTGAAACCCCGCTCAAACAGGAACGTGGTCACTGCCTGAACGATGCCGGGACGCTCGACGCACGACAATGTGAGTACGAACCTGCTGGTCTTGGCTTCTCCAGTGGCTTCTGCCTGCGGAGCTGGCCTGGTTTCTGGGGACGCGGCCACTGCGGTCATGCCTCTCCTTCAGATATATGGTTGACCACCTTATTGATATATCAGGGGTGATGGCCAGCGTATACTGGTGAACGGACGAGGTCAATAGTCGAATTTTGGCCGATGAGAGAGGCGGAGCGGTGGCGTTTGAAGCTTTCGCGGTGACGGAGGCCGGAGTCTCGAAATCCTTGGCTGATGTGGCCTACGAACGGATACGTGACAGTCTGTTGACCCTGGAGATCCGTCCTGGTGATCCGCTCTACGACGAGGGGATTGCCAAGGAACTCGGTGTGGGACGGACTCCCGTGAGGGAAGCGCTGAAACGGCTTGAAGTGGACCGGCTCGTTGTGACCTATCCGAGGCGTGGCACTTTCGCGACGCGCGTGGAGGTGACGGACCTCGCGTTCATCTCGGAAATCAGGGCTCAGCTTGAGCCCCTCGCGGCTGCCCGTGCCGCCAGGGTGGGCACGGCGGCAGCGCGGGACCGGCTCCGCCTCATCGTGGCGGAAGTGGAGTCCTTTGACGTGGACAGCGCATCTGTTGTGGAGACGTTGCGGCTGGACGCCCGGGTGCACCAGGGAATTTATGCTGCAGCGGCGAATCCGCACCTGGAAGACGTGCTGATCCGCTACGACAACCTCGCAACGCGGATTTGGTGCATGGTGCTGGACAGGCTGCCAAACCTTTCCCGGCATGTGCATGAGCACGTCGACCTGCTTGAAGCTGTGATCGACGGAGACGAGGCCCGTGCCGCAGAGCTGGCCCGCGTTCACGTCGATGGCTTCGAGAAGGCCGTGCGGACAGCGCTGTTTGCCGCCTAGCCAGGACGACGGCGGGATGGTGCCCGCCCTTTGAAGCGCGCCCATCCTAACGGGTGGGTGGCGCCGCCCGCTTTGGTGGGTCAACGCTCCCTGCGCAGGTGACAGCCTTAGGAGCAAATCCCCTGTGGCAAAAATGCGCCTCGGCGCGTCAGCCACTGAAAGCTAAGGCACTAAACCAACCATGCCAGATACTTTGAACGGCAAGAGGTCAGCGGGCAGGAGCGGGAACCCTTTGCGGGATGCGCGGGACCGCCGTCTGAACCGGATTGCCGGACCGTCGTCGCTCGTGCTCTTCGGAGTCACGGGTGACCTCGCCCGCAAGAAGCTCATGCCCGCTGTCTATGACCTCGCGAACCGCGGCCTGTTGCCGCCCAGCTTTGCCCTGGTGGGCTTTGCCCGGCGGCAGTGGGACAACGAGGACTTCGCGGCGGAGGTGAAAGACGCGGTCAAAACGTACTCCCGTACGC
>NZ_CAKKLY010000048.1 GCF_918698095.1 Arthrobacter sp. Bi83 | reverse complement strand
CCCCACCACCGCCCCGCCGGAGCTTAGTGGGCGCGGGGGACCTTGAAGTGGGTGATGCGCGCATCCTGTCCGTCCAGCTCCGCCCAGGATTTTTCCGTCTCGAGGACGGTCAGTCCGCTGGTAGGAAAACGCGTTGCCGCGTCCATGTAGGCATCGTGATTCGAATCCCGGGACGCCAGGTGCATGGCCAGGTCCTGCACGCCCGGCATGTGGGAGATCACCATCAGCGTGGTGACGGTGTCCGGAACGTGGTTGATCACCGAAAGCATGCTCAGCCCCGAAGCGCCGTAGAGTCCGTCCTCAAGTTTCGGCGTCGGCGCTTTGTCGCCCAGCTCGCTGCATACCCAGGTGCAGGTCTGGCGGGTACGCAGCGCACTTGAGCACAGGATGAAGTCGGGGACGATGTGGTGCTTGAGCAGCCACTTGCCGGCCAGCGGAGCCTCGCGGTGCCCGCGCTCCTCCAACGGCCGGTCGTGGTCCGCCACTCCGCCCGGCCAGTCGGCCTTGGCGTGGCGCATGATGACCAGCCGTTTCTTGTGGTGCCCGCTCATGGACTCACCCTACTACCCAACCAACCGGCAGCCGGGCGCGCCGACTCAGTCTTCGAGGACGAAGGTCACTTCCAGCACGACGTGCCAGGCCACCACGTTGCCGTCGGAGATTTCGACTTTCTGCTCCTTGACCCAGGCGCCGGACACACCGCGCAGTGTCTTGCTGGCGCGTGAAATGCCTTCCTTGATGGCGTCGTCAAAAGAGGTTTTGGAGTTGGCGCTCAAGGTGGTGATGCGTGCGACAGACATGGTTCCTCCTCATAGTCGGATCAACGATCCGAGCCTACGCCGGAGGAAGAGAAGGCAATAGAGTTCAAAAAGACCAGCCGCGGAGGCACATGCTCGTTGGCGCCGGACGCGCAAAAGCGGCAGTTCGGGTGGGAGAGGGTGCTGCAACGCAGCGGTACATCCCGAAAGCGCCGTTGTTGCGCGAACACCGCTGTCGAGGTTCCCTGACCGAGCTTGCGAGGTGAGGGGGACGGCGGGGGGAAGCGAGCGCAGGCGCCGAGGGATCGTGGCGCGAAAGCGAAAGCGCCCGCTCCCGCTGAGGGGAACGGACGCTTTTGCACGAAGTTAAGGCTAGATCGAGTATTCCGGAGCGGCCCAGACAACAACTTCGGGGTGCTCGTAGAACCGGTAACCCTGGCCGCGGACGGTACGCACGGTGTTGGCGAGGCGGCCCAGCTTGGAGCGGAGGCGGCGGATGTGGACGTCGATGGTGCGCTCGTTCGGCACTTCCTCGGCGTTGCGCCACAGGCCCTCGAGCAGTTCGTCGCGGCCCACGGTGCGGGTTCCGTTCTCCACGAGGTAGTTGAGGAGCTCGAATTCCTTGAACGTCAGGTTCAGGGATTCGCCGTCGAGGTGGACTTCGCGGCGGGCGAGGTCGATCAGGACACCGGAAGGACGGGGATCCTGGGCCGGCTGGAGACGCGCGGTTTCAGTGCGCTGACGGGTGTTGACGGTGGGGTCACCGAACGTGGAGCGGACGACGTCGAGCGCGGAACCCTGGGCGCTGGCCGGCGCCACTGCGACGGCGGCGTAGCTCTCAGCACCGGAAACGAGCGACTGGGCGTAGGCCCGGATCTCCTGGGCAAGCTTGGCTATGGAGGTGCCGGCAGCAGCCGCGGTTTCCTCGTCAATCCCCATGTAAAGGACAAATCCGCGGGCCACGTTGTCGTTCGGCACCGGGCGGACGGACGTCCCGGGAGCGGGAGCCAGCAGGGGCGTCGGGGCGGTCAAAGGGGCGGCTTCCTCAGCCGGAACAGCGCGCAACTGGCCGTAAGAATTGGGGTTGTATCCCTGGGGCGCGTAGCCCGGGGCCGGAAAGTTGTTTCCCTGGCCGGCCGGGGGAAACGCCGGGCGGGCGCCGAACCCCTGGCGGAGTCCGGAGGCCTGTCCGGCCTTGTTGGCGTTACGGACGGAGATGTGGACGTATCCAGATGCAACTGACATGAATGCTTACCTCAATGTGAATGGCCGTCATCGCGGCTCGAATGCTTGGTTCCCCGCAATGAGTTCTGGGGAGGGCGCCCGACGCTGGGCTGGGGGGCGAATGCCTAAAAACTTCGTGGGGTAGAAAGTCAGGCGTGCATTCGACAACAGCGCATGTCGGCAGCAGCGGGTGTGCTGGGCCAATATTCTGCGGTTGCAGGTGCTGTTGAGTTCTTGTTCACATTTGAAGTGTGCAACGTAACAATGAAAACTTGCAAGTAACAATGGACGCTCACGTCCGCATCGTGAGACGAAAGCCCCCTTTGTGGGTCAAATCACAATTCTGAACGCCTCAATTTTCGGCGGTCTTTTTCCAGAACGAACGTTCAGAAAGCGACTTTTGTCGAATTTTGTGCGTGAAACTCCTCTTTTTCCGGTGAATATTCAGTCAGATCCGAGCGGCCGGAATTCGGCAACCGCCAATCGGCGGTTGTCCAGCTACGACGCGATCCGGACTGGAAATTTTTGCCGGAGCACTCCCGGTCGCCACGGTCAAGCGCCCGCGGGTTTGCCGAAATCCTCCGTTCCCCGGACCCGGCAAACCGGCAGCCGAACTGCTGCGCTGGTCTCAGCTGGTCTGCCCGGCCTGCGTGGCGGCGGTCACCAGGACACTTTCCGCCGTCAGCGTCGATCCTTCCTTGGCCGCCACGATCCTGACGGCAGCCCCGGAGACGATATCGGCGACGGTCAGCCCGCCGGTTCCGGTCTGCTGGCGACGTTGTTGCTGATTGCCCACGACTGTGGCGTCGTCGAGCGTGTAGGTGCTGGTGAAGCCATCCGCGCTCTTGACGGTCACTGAGTCCGAGGCGACGCTGGAGACCGTACCCAGCTGCGCCACCTTGGTGACGTACTGGCCGCTCTCCTGGACCACGTACTCCGAGTGAACGGCAGACGAGACGCCGCTGGCCATGCCGCCGAGCCCGCCGGCAGTGAAATCGCCGGGGGCGCCCTGGCCCGGCACCGCTCCGCCGTCAACACCGCCGCCCCGCCCGCCAAGCGTCCCGCTTCCGTCGGGAGCCGTCCCGCCCGGGACGGTGCCATCCGGAGCGGTACCGCCTTGGGGCACCCCTCCTTGCGGCAGTACGCCCTGGCCGAGGCCGCCGGCGCCCGCGGCGCCGTTGGCAGCGGCAGCATTATTGCCCAGGCTGTAGACGCCCACTCCGGCACCGGCCGCCAGAACGGCGGCCGCACCGGCCACAAGCAGCCCCCGCTTCAGCGTCCACGGCTTGCCGGCGGAAGACGCCGCACCGGCAGTACCGGCCGACGGCGGCGCTCCCCATCCGGTGCCCCAGCCTGCGCCGTTGCCAGTCGGCTCGGCCGAAGCGGCGGTGCCTGAGGACGCCGACGGCGGCGCTCCCCATCCGGCGCCCCAGCCCGGCGACGGCTCCGGAACGGGGGTTGTGGCAGGCACGGGTTCAGTGGCCGCCGCCGGCTGGGCCAGGGACACCGGTTCGGTGGCGGGATGAGACTGGGGTACGGGGCGGGCCTCGGGAACAGGTGGTTGCTGCTGTCCGCTCATAGCTATCTCCTTTGGGGTGCTGATTATGTCCCTTCCAGACTGGGAAGCCTTCCTGTGACTGGCCTGTGCAGGGCAAGAGCCATGCCTGTGATCTCGAAAAGCCCCTCTCCCCTGTCCAGCTCGCTACGCTGGGATTCACAGCCGGCGCACAGGAACCCCAAAGCGCCGGCTAAACCGCAGAACGGAGAGTTGTCCCATGGCCACTTCGCACTCCATGACCAACAACCTTCCCCAGCTCACCCATCCGGACGGCTCCCCCATCCGTGCCCTGGTGGTCGACGACGAACCCAGCCTGTCCGAGCTCATGAGCATGGGACTGCGCATGGCGGGCTGGTCCGTTGCCGTTGCGGCCGACGGCCCTGAGGCGGTCAAGCTCGCCAAGGAGTTCCGCCCGGACGTCCTCGTGTTGGATGTGATGCTTCCCGGCTTCGACGGCGTTGAGCTGCTCGGCAGGATCCGTGCCTTCGCACCGGAAGTGCCGGCGCTGTTCCTGACCGCCAAGGACGCAGTACAGGACCGCATCGCGGGCCTCGCTGCCGGCGGCGACGACTACGTCACCAAGCCCTTCAGCATGGAGGAAGTCCTGCTGCGCCTTCACCGCCTCGTGCAGCGCTCCGGCGTGGCGGCGATGGACTCTGCGGAACTCGTGGTGGGAGACCTGGTCCTGAACCTGGACACCCGTGAAGTCACCCGCGCCGGTGACGAACTCCAGCTCACGGCCACCCAGTTCGAGCTGCTGCGCTACCTCATGGAAAACCCCAAGCGGGTGGTGAGCAAGGCCCAGATCCTGGACCGTGTCTGGAACTACGACTTCGGGGGCCAGGCCAACATCGTCGAGCTCTACATCTCGTACCTGCGCAAAAAGGTGGATGCCGTGCACCCGCCGATGATCCACACGGTCCGCGGAGCGGGCTACGTCATCAAACCGGCAGACTAGGCCGTGACAAGCCTTTCCGGAGCCACCCGAACGCCGCGCCGCAGCGTGCTGAAGCCCGGCACCTGGCATCTCCGCACCCGGCTGGTCCTCGTTGCCATGGCGCTGCTCGTGGCCATCTGCGCCGCGGTGGGCCTGTTCAGCTACGCCAGCATGGACTCGTTCCTCACCCGCCAGCTCGACGATCAACTCACCGGCGCAGCTGACAGGGCCCGGGACTTTGGCCGTCCCCCGCTCGGCGGATCGGGCAATAAGCCCGATCCCCTCGAAGGCAGGGGCCAACGCGTCGGCACCATAGCAGCCAGGATCCAGGACGGCGAGGTCAGCAGTGCTGGTTTCCTGGCCGCCGATCTCACCCGCAAGACACTGTCGGCGGCAGACGACCAGGTTCTTTTGGGCCTGCGCCGCGACGGCGTCCCCGTTGACCGCACCCTGTCCACGGGGGCCTACCGGCTGGTTGCCGCCCAGTCGCCCTATGGCGACGTCATGGTGACCGGGCTTCCCCTCACCGAAAAGCAGAACACCCTGACGTCCCTTGTTGTGACCATCACCTTGGTGTCGCTGGGTGGCCTCGTCCTCATCGGCCTCGCCGGAACCGTGCTCATCCGCCGCACCATGAAGCCGCTCGAACAGCTCTCGGAGGTGGCCACGCAGGTTTCCCGCCTGCCCCTCGACGCCGGTGAGGTGGCACTCGCCGTCCGCGTCCCGCCGTCGAACGCCCACCCCGGAACGGAAGTGGGCAGCGTAGGCCATGCCCTCAACCTCATGCTGGACAACGTGTCCAATGCCCTCGAGGCGCGGCAGGAGAGCGAAATGAAGGTCCGCCAGTTCGTGGCCGACGCGTCGCACGAGCTCCGCACGCCGCTCACGGCCATCCGCGGCTACACCGAGCTGATGCGCATGACCGAGAAGTTCACGCCCGACGGCCAGCGCTCCCTCGCCCGCGTCCAGAGCCAGTCCGTGCGGATGACCACGCTGGTGGAGGACCTCCTGCTGCTCGCGCGGCTTGACGAGGGGCAACCGCTAAAGCTCAGCGACGTGGACCTCACGCAGCTGGTGATCGAGACAGTTAGCGATGAAAAGGTCATGGCGCCCGACCGCAACTGGCACCTCGAACTTCCCGAAGAGCCGGTAGTGGTGCGCGGCGACGCCTCACAGCTTCACCAGGTGCTGGTCAACCTGCTCTCCAACGCGCGCAAGCACACCGGGCCGGGCACCACGGTGGTCACCGGAGTCATGAGGTCCGCCGACGGCAGTGCAGTGATCACCGTGACGGACGACGGCGCGGGCATCCCCGCGGAGTTCGTGGACCGGGTCTTCGCGCGTTTTGCCCGCGCAGACGCGGCCCGGGCGACCCCCGTGCCGGCGGCGCCGGGCGCCCAGACGGCGGCCCCGTCCGGGCAGGCTTCCGCCGAAGGAACCAGCGGGCTGGGGCTTTCCATTGTGCAGTCGATCGTGGAAGCCCACGGCGGCACGGTGGAGGTCTCCTCACGGCCCGGCCGCACCGAATTCGCGGTCCGACTGCCTGCACAAGGCGACGCGCCGTCGTCGTGATCTCTGTTACCTAAATGTGACTTAAGCGTGAGCCTCCTGTACGGTCGATAGAGTGCGGCCACCACCAGGGCCGCATATCCGGATGGACGCCCAGCTCTGCCGCTTCCCGGATTCCGCTTGACCAGGCAGAGGCGGGGGAACCAGAGTCCCGGGCAATCCGCATCAAGCCCTTGGGGTGAAGCCGACACGTGAATCGCCGTGCGGCCGGATGACCTCATCCGAACCCGACAGCTAACTCCGCAGGTGTTGAGAGGCAATCCACCATGTCTGAATTCAAGGTACAAACGCGCCCTGATCGCGCTTCCACGCAGTCCCGGCAGAAGCTTTCACGCCACCGCGCCGAACCTGTCCGGCCCATGTCGGCCTGGGGCCGGCTCACTGCTGACATCCCGTCATTCGGCCGCCGCGCGGCCGTGGTGACCACGGCGTGTGCCGTGCTCATCGGTGTCGGTGCGGCCAGCCAGGCCGCCGAGCAGGCTGCCCCGGTAGCCAGCCCCGCAGCGGCCTCCGCCACGGCCGACGCGGCGTCAACGCTCAACTTCGACAAGACGCTGATCTCCGCCCTGCCGGCGCCGACATCAGCCGCTTTGGCCCCGCAGTCCGCCGCCAAGCCGGCCGCCGCCGCGAAGGCTCCCGCTGCCAAGGCCGCCCCGAAGGCAACGGCAGCCAAGCCCGCCGCTGCTCCGGCGAAGGCTGCTGCCGTGCCGGCTGCCAAGGTGGCCCCGGTCCGGGCTGCCGCTCCGGTGGCTAAGCCCGCTGCTCCTGCCTCGGTGGATGACCCCGCCGGCGCTCAGGCTTATGCAGCCAGCAAGCTGTCCTCCTTCGGCTGGGCCGCGGACCAGATGCAGTGCCTGCAGAGGCTCTGGACCAAGGAGTCCGAATGGCGCACCACCGCCACCAACGCGAGCAGCGGCGCCTACGGCGTGGTGCAGTCCCTGCCTGCCGAGAAAATGGCGAGCGCCGGACCGGACTACCGCACCAACTACCGCACGCAGATCAACTGGGGCCTGGACTACGTCAAGGAACGCTACGGCTCCCCCTGCAGCGCCCTGAACTTCCACCTCGCCAACAACTGGTACTAAGCCGCCAGTCGGTGGGAAGCGGAGCGCGCGTTTCTGCACCCCTTTGAGTTTTTCGACGGCCCCCGGATCCACGTGATCCGGGGGCCGTCGGCGTCCCTGCACGTGGGCGCGGCCGGGAAGCGGTGCAGAAATGCGGCGGCCGCCCTTCCAAGGGGCCAAAACTTCCACAGCCCCCGCACAGCTTCGCCCTAAAACCCTCATATGAGGCCCCGCCACTGTTGAAGCATGACCCTCACAGACCAGGCCTCAGGAACCCAGCCGCACCCTCCACTGCACCCCCAGCCGCCCGCGCGGGTCCACTCCGCGCCGTCTGACGGGCACAGCCCGGCCGTTGCCCGTGCACGGCATCTGCGGCGCTCACCCATCGACACCGCCGCCGCGGTTCCCGTGCTGGACGTGACCATCCCCGTCTACAACGAGGAACGCGACCTGGAGGAGTGCCTGCGCCGGCTGCATGCGCATCTCCGGGGCAGCTTCCCGCACCCGTTCCGCATCACCGTGGCGGACAACGCGAGCACGGACGACACCCTCAAGACCGCCGAGCGGGTGGCCAGGGAGCTGCGAGAAGTGTCAGTGGTGCACCTCGAGGAGAAGGGCCGCGGCAACGCCCTCCGCAAAGTGTGGCTGGCCTCGCCGTCACCCGTCCTGGCGTATATGGATGTGGACCTCTCTACCGACCTCGCGGCTCTGGGTCCCCTCCTGGCACCGCTGATTTCCGGGCACTCAGACCTCGCCATCGGCACGCGGCTGACACGCAATTCCAGGGTGGTCCGCGGGCCCAAGCGCGAGTTCATCTCCCGCAGCTACAACTTCCTGCTCCAGTCCGTGATGGGGGCGCACTTCAGCGATGCGCAGTGCGGTTTCAAAGCGATCCGGGCGGACATCGCCCAACAGATCCTGCCGCACACCGTGGACAACGCCTGGTTCTTCGACACCGAGCTCCTGGTCCTGGCCGAAAAGTGCGGGCTCCGCGTCCACGAAGTTCCGGTGGACTGGACGGACGATCCGCATTCCAGTGTGGACATCGTCCAGACCGCCCTCGCGGATGTCCGCGGCATGGCCCGGCTCAGCAGGGACATGGTGTCCGGGCGCATTCCCGTCGCCGAGCTTCGCGGTGCGCTGGCCCGCGGCCCCCTTCCCGCGGCCTCCCGCAGCCAGGAACAGAGCCCCGGCGGCAGCCTGTTCGGCCAGCTGGTCCGCTTCGGTACCATCGGCGCAGCGTCCACCCTGGCCTACCTGCTGCTCTTCTTCCTGTGCCGCAATTTCATGGATCCGCAGCTCGCCAATTTCCTGGCCCTGCTCACCACGGCCGTGGCCAACACCGCGGCCAACCGGCGCTTCACCTTCGGCATCGCCGGCGGCAGCGACGTTGCGCGCCATCACTTTGAGGGTCTTCTGGTCTTCGGGATCGGTTGGGCCCTCACCTCCGGGGCGCTCGTCCTCGTCCATGGAAGCACGACGCCGGACCGCTGGCTTGAGCTGGTCACCGTCACCGCGGCCAACCTCGCCGCCACGGCGGTGAAGTTCCTGCTGTTCAGGCTATGGGTGTTCCGACGGCGGCAGTCGCCGCCGGTGCACCAGGCTTCCGCCGCCACAGACTCCAAGACCGCTGAAGAAGAGGCAAGCAAATGACCACCACAGTGAGCCGTGCAGAGCACCGCACGGAGGCCGAATCCGGCGCAGAACAGGAACGGGGCGTCTCCGGGCAGACGCCGGTGTCGCGTTCACGCCTTCATTCCCTGCTGACGGGAAACCAGTCCCGCTGGGTCCGACCGTCAGCCGCGCTGCTGCTGGCCTTCTCGGCGGTCCTGTATCTCTGGAACCTCGAAGCCACCGGATACGCCAACTCGTTCTATGCCGCGGCCATCCAGGCCGGCACCAAGGACTGGACCGCCTTAGTGTTCGGCTCCCTCGATGCCGGGAACGCGATCACCGTGGACAAGCCGCCGGCGGCACTCTGGATTCCTGCCCTGGCCGGGCGGATCTTCGGCTTCTCGCCGCTTAGCATGCTGGTGCCGCAGGCACTCATGGGTGTGGCCGCCGTCGGGCTTCTCTACCTGACCGTGAAGCGTGTGTCCGGTCCGGCCGCCGGGCTGCTGGCCGGCGGTGCACTGGCCCTGACCCCCGTGGCCGCGCTGATGTTCAGGTTCAACAACCCGGACGCCCTGCTAACGCTGTGCCTGGTGCTGGCAGCATATTTCACCACCCGCGCCATCGAAAAGGCCGGCTGGAAGTGGCTGGCCGTGGCCGGTGCCGTGATCGGACTCGCGTTCCTGACCAAGATGCTGCAGGGCTTCCTGATTGTGCCCTGCCTCGCGCTGGCTTACGTCTGGGCCGCGCCCACCACCCTGGGCCGGCGGGTGCTGCATCTGCTGGCGGCTGCCGGCGGTATCGTCCTCGTCGCGGGCAGCTACATCGCGCTGTTCCAGCTCACGCCCGCCTCAGCACGTCCTTACATGGCGGGCTCGGAAAACAACAGCTTCCTGGAACTCACGTTCGGCTACAACGGTTTGGGCCGCATCACCGGTTCGGGAGGGGGCACGCCCGGCGGCGGAACCGCCCCAGGCGCCGGCGGCGGCATGTCCGGCAACGTGGGCTTCGGCGGAGCGGCCGGCATTACACGGATGTTTGGTGGCAGCTTCGGGGGCGAGGTGTCCTGGCTGCTTCCGGCTGCGCTGATCCTGCTCGTTGCGGGCCTCTGGTTCACACGCCGCGAGACCCGCACCTCCCGGACCCGGGCGGCCCTGATGCTGTGGGGCGGCTGGCTGCTGGTGACGGCTGGAATCCTGAGCTTCATGGGAGGAACGGTCCATCCCTACTACGTTGTGGCGCTGGCACCGTCCATCGCGGCGCTGGTGGGAATCGGTTCCGTTGAACTGTGGCGCGGGCGGTCCTACTGGCCAGCCAGGACCGTTCTGGCCGCAACAGTCCTGACGGCCTCCGTTTGGTCCGCAGTGCTGTTGGGCCGCGACGCGTCCTGGCTGCCCTGGCTCAGGCCGGCCGCAGTTGTCCTCGGCGTGCTGGCGGCGGCAGCGCTGGCGCTGCGGCTCGACTCGCTCCAGAACGTTTCCGCACGGCTGCGCAAGTCTGCGGCGGCCGGTGTTGTGGTCGTTTCGCTGCTGGCGGGCGGGCTCGGCAGCACGGCCTGGACCTTCGCCACCGCCGCCCAGCCCCACTCCGGTTCCATTCCGACGTCGGGACCCACCGCGTCCGCCATGGGCGGTCCCGGAGGCCAGACGGGCAGGGCGGACATCGCCGGCGGTGCGGGCATCAACGGAGGGCAGGGCGGCCCGGCAGGCGTGGCCGACGGCGCCGGATCGGCCGGCTCCGAGCTCACCGCGCTTCTCAAGTCGAGCACCGCGAAGTGGTCAGGAATCGTCTCGGGGGCCAGTCAGGCCGCGAGCCTGGAGCTGGCGACGGGCACCAACGTCATTGCCCTGGGCGGCTGGAACGGCGGCGACCCGTACCCCACCCTGGCGCAGTTCCAGGAAATGGTGGCCAAGGGCGAGATCGGTTACTTCATCTCCGGCGGAGGCATGGGCGGCATGCGCGGAGGCGGCATGCGCGGGGGGAACTCCGAGGTTGCCACCTGGGTAGCCGCCAACTTTGACGCCCAGACCGTGGGCACTTCCACCGTGTACAAGCTGAGCGAGTAGGCCGTCATGACCAACACCATTTCCCGCCTTAGCTTCCGGCGCCCCGGTTCCACGGCACCCGGCGTGGCCAGACAATCCGCAGGTGCCGGGCAACCAGCGGAAACCGGGCCGCCCGCCCAGCTGCGGAGCCGCCTCGAGCTTGCCGGGCTCCTGCTGGGTACTGCCGTCCTCTACCTGTGGAACCTGGGAGCTTCGGGCTGGGCCAATGCTTTCTACTCGGCCGCGGCGCAGGCCGGCTCACAGGACTGGGCGGCGTGGTTCTTCGGCTCCTCCGATTCCGCCAACGCCATCACGGTGGACAAACCGCCAGCAGCCCTCTGGATTATGGGCCTGTCCGTCAGGCTGTTCGGACTGAACTCCTGGAGCATCCTGGTGCCGCAGGCCCTGATGGGGGTGGCGACGGTCTGGCTCGTGTACCTTGCGGTGCGCCGCGCCGCCGCACCCGCCACCGGCGATGACCGGCCCGCCCACTGCGGCGGCCTGCTGGCGGGCGCCGTTATGGCGCTGACCCCGGCGGCTGCGTTGATGTTCCGCTTCAACAACCCAGATGCCCTGCTGGTTCTCGTCATGACCGCGGCTGCCTACGCAGTGCTGCGCTCGATCCAGGATGGCCGCTTCCGCTGGCTCCTGCTGGGCGGTGTGCTGCTCGGCCTCGGATTCCTGACCAAGCAGTTCCAGGTCCTGCTGGTGGTGCCTGGCCTGGCCGCCGCGTACCTGCTCGCTGCACCCGGCGGCCTCGGCAAAAGGCTGTTGCGGCTCGCCGGCGCGGGCGGTGCCATGGTGGCCGCCGCCGGGTGGTGGCTGGCCGCCGTCGAACTCATCCCGGCAGAAAACCGGCCGTATATCGGCGGCTCGCAGAACAACTCCATCCTGGAACTCACGCTCGGCTACAACGGCCTGGGCCGGCTCAACGGCGACGAGACCGGCAGCGTGGGCGGCGGGAACGGCTGGGGAACGCCCGGGCTTCTGCGGTTGTTCAACAGCGAATTCGGCGGCCAGATCGCGTGGCTTCTGCCGTCGGTGCTGATCCTTGCCGGCGCCCTGCTGTGGGTCGGCCGGCGTGCCCCGCGGACTGATGTGGTGCGGGCCTCCGTGGTGATCTGGGGCTTGTGGGTGGCGGTCGCCGGCCTCACGTTCAGCTTCATGGCCGGCATCATCCATCCGTATTACATGGTTGCCCTGGCCCCCGGCATCGCAGGCCTGGCGGGGCTGGGCGGCATCCTTCTGTGGCAGCGCCGCGCCCGTCCCGCGGCAGCCCTGCCGCTGGCTGCAGCTGTGATCGCTGCCGGGTGCCTGGCCTTCCAGCTGCTGGGCCGCTCCCCCGCGTACCTGCCCTGGCTGCGCTGGACGGTGCTGCTCGCGTCGCTGGCCGCGGCGGCCCTGCTCCTGCTGGCGCTGGCGGGGCAGGACCTCCGGACGTCATCGGCGCAGCTCCGGAAGGCATCGCAGCGCACGACGGCGGGAGTCGCGCTCGCGGCGGTCCTCGCGGCGCCGCTGGCGTCCGGACTTCCGGTGATGGCGGTGGGAGGGTTCAACGGAACGGATCCCGCGCCGACCCTCGAACAGTTCCAGAAGCTGGTGGCCGCCGGTGAAATCCACTACTTCATCGGCGGCAGCATGATGCAGGGCGAGACGGGGTCGGACGCGGCGGCCAGGATCTCCGACTGGGTGGCGGCAAACTTCACGGCCAGGACGGTGGGAGGCGCCACGGTCTACGACCTTTCCTGACCGCAGCGTGCGCCAGAGGGGCAGGGGCTCGAGGGGGCCGGTGCCCTAAGGGGCGTGCGTCAGAGCCGGAAGGAGATGACCGGTCGGCCGTCCGTGCCGGACCCCACCGAAGCGGTGACCGCAGAGTAGTCGGGGATATGCAGCACGCCGTCGGGTACTACACCGGTGTTCGGGCCGACCGCCACCGTGCGGATGCCGGCCGCCAGACCTGCCGCGATGCCGGCAGGGGCGTCCTCGAAGACCACAGCTTCCGACGGTTCCACGCCCAGCAGTTCGGCGGCCCGCAGGTAGCCTTCCGGATGCGGCTTGCCCCGGGTGACCAGGTCCGCGGTCACCGCCGTGGCAGGCATCGCCAGGCCGGCGGCGCCCATGCGGACGTCCGCCAGGATGCGGTCGGCGGACGTCACGAGGGCCACGGAGTCCCCGGGCAGCGTGCGCAGCAGCTCAGCGGCACCGGGCAGGGCGACAATGCCCTCGGTCCGGACCCGCTCCATTGCGCCGAGTTCCTCGGTAAGGGCCACCACGTCCGCGCCAGCAGGAGCGAAACGCCGCACTGTGTCCCCGGCCTGGACACCGTGGGAGGTCCGCAGGATCTCGGCGATGTCCAGTCCATAGCGCGCGGCGAACTCGCCCCACACCTGTTCCACCACCGCGGTGGAATCCACCAGGGTGCCGTCCATATCGAAAAGGACGGCACGGGCCGTGAGGGTCCGGGCCGGAGCAGGTGTTGTGCTGGAAGTCATGCCCCCATTTTGCCCTACTGTCCGGCGGCCTCGGGGGCGGCTTCCCTGCCGGGGATGAACTGCACGGCCCATTTGTTGCCGTCAGGGTCGGAAAAATACACGAAATGTCCCCAGTCCTGGACGTCCACGTCGCTCACATCCACGCCGTTGGCCTTGAGCTGGGAGTGAGCCGCCTGAATGTCACTGACCACGAGCTGGAGGCTCGGCGCCGTGCCCGGCGGCGCATCGTTGAGGCCCTCCCCGATGGCGATCGAGCAGCCGGAGCCGGGCGGGGTCAGCTGGACGAAGCGGATCCCGTCCATGGGACGCTCGTCGTAGTCTGCGTTAAAGCCGACCTTGTTGACGTAGAAGTCCTTGGCGCGGTCCACATCGGACACGGGGACGAACACAAGTTCAAGTTTCCAGTCCATGGTGCACAGGCTAGCCCGGCACGAAAGGATCCGGAAGACCCGGGATGCCCGGCCCCTCTCAGCCGGCGATGCCGTACAGGCGGTCCCCGGCGTCGCCGAGGCCAGGCACGATGTAGGACTTCTCGTTCAGTTTTTCGTCGATCGAGGCCAGCACGATGGTCACGTCGGCGTCGGAGAGTTCTTCCTCAAGTTTGGCCAGGCCCTCAGGCGCAGCCAGCAGGCAGATGCAGGTGACGTCCGAGGCGCCGCGCTTGAAGAGGAATTTGATGGCCTCGCGCAGGGTGCCGCCGGTGGCGAGCATGGGGTCCAGGACAAAGATCTGCCGGTCCGTGAGGTTCTCCGGGAGGCGCTCCGCGTAGGTGATGATGTCAAGGGTCTCCTCGTCGCGGGCCATGCCCAGGAAACCGACCTCGGCCGTCGGGACCAGCTTGGTCATGCCCTCGAGCATCCCCAGGCCGGCACGGAGGATGGGGACCACCAGGGGCGTCGGCTTGGTGAACGCGGTGCCGACGGTCGTGGACACCGGGGTTTCGATCGTGACCGGCTCGGTGCGGACGTCGCGGGTTGCCTCGTAGGCGAGGAGGGTGACGAGTTCCTCGGTGAGCTGGCGGAAAACCGGCGAGGGGGTGTTCTTATCCCGCAGGACGGTGAGCTTGTGGGCGACCAGCGGATGGTCCACGACGAGTGTGCGCATGGGTCAAAACTATCACCCGGAGGCTGCCTTCCCGCCGCGGCTTCCGGCTCCTCCGCCGGCGTCGGGAAGCTCCTTGTCCGGCAGGTGGGCGGGGTGTTCGAAGGTGGGCGCCGGACCCGCATGCTCCCTGCGGCGGATCACGTGGAACAGCCGGTGGGCCAGGATCACCATGCCCACCCAGGCCAGCCCGAGGAGCCATGCGGCCATCACGTCCGTCATCCAGTGATGGCCGAGGAACACCCGGCTGAAACCCATGGCGATGATGAACACGGACCCCGCGGTGATGGCCGCCACCCTGAGCCGCCTCGTGCGGACCTGCAGGCACACGAGGTACACCACCACGCCGATCACCACCGTGGTGTTGAGCGTGTGGCCGCTGGGGAACGAGGGCGAAAACTCGAACGGCGGCACGGCGTCGATGTGGTCCGGGCGGGTGCGGCCCAGGAGCGTCTTGCCCACGGTGGTTGCCGTCACCGAGACAGCGGCGGCGCCGCCCACGAGGATGAGGGGCCGCCAGCTGCGGCTGACATAGATCAGCCAGGCCACCAGGATGCTCGCCAAAATGGGCATGCCGATGCCGCCACCGATGTTGGTGAAGGCCGTGACGGCGCTGTCCAGCCAGGGAGTCCGGTACTGTTTGGCGAGCTCCAGGGCTGGTTCATCCAGGCCGGACACACCCTTCTGGTCCACCACGCTGTCGTACACCTCGGCTCCGAGCAGCGTTAGGGTGATCACCAGGATGCCGCCGACGATGAGCGTGATCCACAGTGCCGCGTAGGGGCCAAGCCACCGCCCGAAACGGTCAGTCACGGATTTCATCATCGCTCCCGGCAAGGTGCTGTCTGAAACTAAGTACCCTTCGAAACTATCATTGACCCATGGCCCCGGCAGATCCGCAACACCTCGAATGGATGGGCCTCGCCCTCGACGAAGCCCGGCGGGCTCTGGCCACCGAGGATGTGCCCATCGGCGCCGTCGTGATCGGGCCTGACGGCGCGGTGCTGGGTTCGGGGCGCAACGAACGGGAGGCGCTCGGGGACCCCACGGCCCACGCCGAGGTCGTGGCCATCCGTGAGGCTGCCGCGCGGCTCCGCGAACGGGCCGCGCAGCACGGCGGTCCCGGGGACGGCTGGCGGCTCGAGGACTGCACCCTGGTGGTGACGCTGGAACCGTGCGCCATGTGCGCTGGGGCGATAGTGCTGGCACGGATCCACCGTGTGGTCTTCGGCGCATGGGATGAAAAGGCGGGGGCCGCGGGGTCGGTGTTCGACATCCTCCGCGAGCGCCGCCTTAACCACTGGGTGGAGGTCTACGCGGGAGTGCAGGAGGAGGAGTGCGGCGCCGTGCTGCGGGATTTCTTCGCCGCGCACCGCAGGACGGGGCCCCTGAACGGCGGGGTCAGTACGGAGCCCGGAAAAGCCGAACCCCGGGGCATCGAACGCCCCTAGCCCTTACGGCTTGCCCCGGCCGTTGGCGGCGTCCAGGGCGTCGATCCGCTCCTGCCGGGACGCCGGCGAATCGAGGCTGAAGGACCGGAAATCGCCCAGGTCCTCCTGGATCCAGGCTTCGACCTCGGCAATCCGCCGTTCAACGGCCGGCGTGGGGCCGTCAAAGAGCCAGAACGCGATCCGCGCCTTTACTGGGTCGTACTGCCACAGCCCGATGATCCGGCCGCGGTCGAGAATGGGGTGGTCCGGCAGATCGGCCTGAATCGCCAGAGTGGAGTTGAGCACCTTTCTGCCCTTGTCCGCCTCGGCAAACAGGTCTCCGGAATTCCGCCGCTGCAGGACCAGCGAATCGGTTCCGGCCAACAGCTGGATCTGCTCCTCGTCCGGCGGCGTGAACCCGGCGAGGCGTTCGACGTCGTCGGGCAGCATCCAGAGCACGTCACCGCCGGCGGTGGGAACCTCGACGGCGCCGACGGCGGCCAGTGCGGCTTTGCTCTGGGCGACGGTGAAGCCGGTGAACCATTGGGACTGTTTGAGGGTGGCCCCGCCGGTCCAGCCCAGGTAGCGGCGGATCAGCTCGGCGCGGGCGCCCTCGGGGTCGAGGGTGCTGGGCGGCAAGGCCCAAAGAGTGTAGGCGTAGCGCTGCTGGTCCAGGCGTCCGTTGATGGGGACCCGTCGCACCCGGCCGTCGGCCTGCAACAGCCCCAAGGCCGTGGGCAGGGTGGTGGCCGCGCCCTTTTTCTTGCCCTCCTCGCCGAGGTTCCGGACCGATTCGCCCAACTCATCCTTGAGCTGTTTGGGGTCCATCGGCCCGGCAGCCTCGGAGAGCACGTGCAGGATCTGCTCTTCGAGCAGGGTCATTTCGCCGCGGTCCACGCCCAGCCTGCCCAGCACCCTGAAAGCCTCTTCCGCGTTCTTGCCCAGGCTCAAGGCCCACGCGAAGTCCTCCCGGCCCAGGACGTACGTGCAGCCGCGGGCCGTGGGCAGCTCGTGGATCCGCAGGTCCAGGACGTCCTGGTCCACCTGATCGCGGCGAATGCCGGCACGCGCAAAGAGCGTCAGGTAGGGATTGGCGCCGCCCACAGAGCGTGCCCAGCCTGCCCGGGCGAACACCTCGTCCGAGGTGAAGCCGGCCAGCGTGCCGTCCAGTCCCTGCTTGTGCCAGGCCCACGCCCGGAGCAGTTCGGGAGTGAGCGCCTCTGGTTGGACCTCCCCGGTGCGGATGCCATCGGACTGCGAGACGTGGATAGTCATGCGCTCATTGTCCACTAGCAAGCCGGTCCGAGGAATGGCCGGGCCCCGGAGCCGTTCCGCCGATGATTTCCAGGACGTGCCGGGCGGTCGCGTGCCAGCCGGGAAGCCGGTCCCGTCCGGCGAGCGCCGCCTGGCGCCACTGCGCTTGCAGCTCCGGCGTGGTGAGCCAGCTGCGCAGCACCGCTTCGAGTGGTGCCGGGTCTGTGTCGAGGACGACGGCGGCCCCCGGCAGCCGCATTCCGCCGCGTTCCGGCGCATCCGGGTTCACGGCACCCAGGTTCAGTGCTTCGACGGCGCCCGTGCCGCTGCGGACCACCACGGGAACGCCGTGAGCGAGCGACTCGGTAACCACCATCCCGAACGCCTCCACCCTGGACACGAGCAGACTTAGATCCGCCGCATGCCACTGCTCTTCCAGCGCGGATCCCGTCAGTTCGCCGGCAAGCCGCACGCGGCCCTCCAGCCCGTACCCGCCCAGCGCCGCCCTGACTTCCCGCGCGTAGTCCGGGTCCGCCTCATCAGAACCGACCAGCGCCGCCGTCCACGGCAGGTCCTGCACCTGGGCCAGGGCGCCGAGGAGGAGCAGCTGGTCCTTGTTCGGCAGCAAGGCGGCCACGGAGAGAATGTGCGGCGGCTCGGAACCCGCGGCCGGCTCGGCTTTCTCGGTTCCGGGCAGCGCCACGTGGACGCGGGCGGCGCCGTGACGCCGGGTGATCTCAGCCGCGGCAGAGCCGCTTGTGCAGATCACGCCGGCGGAAGCGCGGAGGGCGCGGATCTCCAGTTCCGGATGGTCGATCAGCGGCATGTGCAGCAGGATCCACGGGCGTTGCCCGCCGGCGACGGCCGCTTCCAGCGCTTCAGGGGCGCCGGAGGCGACGAGCCCGTCCAGGATCGTCACGGTTCCCCCTGCCGATAATCCCCGGGCCGGGTCACCGGTGCCGGACCGCAGCAGGCCAGCCAGCCGCCGTCGTTCTTCACTGCTGCCTACCGGCCAGGTGCCCCCCACCGGTTCCACGTCCACGCTGACGCCCAGCTGCGAGAGTCCGTGCGCCAGTGCCGCGTTATAGACGTTGCCGCCCGAATTGTGGCGGATGTTCCCGGGGACGAGCAGCCGGACGGCGGCCGGACGGGGTTGCATGGTGCAGCTAGCCGCGGGACAGGTCGAGGGCGAAGGAGGCCCAGGCGTCCGGGTTTTCCCGCAGCGTGACGTCCAGGCCGGACAGCTCGCGGCCGTCGGTGTCGTCCCGCAGCTGATCCGCCACGGCCTCGGCGATGTACTGGGCCAGTGCCTCCGTGGTGCTCAGTTTGCCGGCGAAGTCCGGGTGGTCGTCCAGGTTGCGGTAGTTGAGCCCCGCGAGGACCTCTTCGATGATCCCGCCCGCGGCGCCGATGTCCAGGACGATGGCGTCGTCGTTGAGCGAACGACGACGGAAGGTCACCTCCGCCACGAAGGTTGCCCCGTGCAGGGCCTGGGCGGGCCCGAACGCCTCCCGGGGAAGGCTGTGGGCGATCATGAAATGGCGTCGGACGGTCAGGCTGAACACTGGTTACCTCTTCGTTTCGGTTGACGGGTACTTGCGTGAGTAGTCAATGACGTGGCACAGCGCATCCAGGCTGCCGTCCGAGAGCCGCTGGACGACCTCGGGCAGCTCCCTGAATGCTGAGGCGCCGGTCAGGAAGGCATCAAAGACAGGGTCCTCCAGCAGCGACACGGCAAGGTCCAGCCGGTCGGCGGTGGTGCGGCGGTGGCGGCGGGCCCGCGCAACGGCTCCCACCTGGCTCGCGCGGATGGACAGCCGGCGGGCGTGGAAGTCCTCCCCCAGTGGGAGGGTGACTTTGCGGTCCGCGTACCAGGACATCTCGATGATCTCGCCTTCGTCGCCCACGAGCTTGAGGCTGCGTTCCAGGCCGCCCTCCGAGGCCGAGCAGTGGAAGACGATGTCGCAGTCCGGCAGGGCGTCGTCGGGGTGGGCAAAGTCCACGCCCAGGGCATCGGCGAGCTCCTTGCGCGCCGGGTCCAGGTCCACAAGCTGGAGCCTCGCCAAGGGGAACGTGCGGAGCAGCGTGGCCACCATGCCCCCCACCAGTCCCGCGCCGATCACCGCGATGCGGTCGCCCAGCCTCGGCCCGGCCTCCCACAGCGCGTTGACGGCGGTTTCCACGGTGCCGGTGAGCACCGCCCGGCGGGGAGGGACGGCGTCGGGAACACGGGTCAGCGCGGAAACCGGAACAACGTACCGGTCCTGGTGCGGGTGGAGGCAGAACACCGCCTGCCCGACCCAGCTCTCCGGGCCCTCCTCCACGACTCCCACGGAGAGGTAGCCGAACTTCACCGGCGAGGGGAAGGAACCCTCCTGGTACGGGGCGCGCATCTGCTCCGCCACACAGGGCGGAACAGCGGCACGGTGCACCACGAGTTCGGTGCCCTTGCTGATGCCCGAATACAGGGTTCGGACCATAGCCTCATCGGGGCCAGGACGGCGAAGCTCCTCGGTGCGGAGCTCGCCCTGGTCCGGGCCGGTGGTCCAATATGAGGTCGCTTGTGCGGTCTGCTGGGAAGTAGTCATCTTGCTTATGAATCTAGTGCCCGGCCGCGTTTCCGGGGAAGAGGAGGCCCGGCGTGGCCCGCCTGGCAGACCGCTGCAGAGTGCCGTTTTGGGGATGGAGGCCTTGCTCCGGTACCCTATACAGGTTGGTGACGTGTCCGAGCGGCCGAAGGTGCAACACTCGAAATGTTGTTTGGTGTCAAAGCCAACGTGGGTTCAAATCCCACCGTCACCGCCAATAAGAAAGGCCCTGCTTCCCTTTGTTTACAAGGGAAGCAGGGCCTTTTGCTTTGCCCGGAATTAGGCGGGTGGGCACATTTTGGGCACATTCGCCAGAGAGACGGCGTGATCTAGAGCGTCCGAAACTGAGTCCAGATCCCCGTCAAACAGATCCGCGTACGTGTCCAGCGTCATGGCTGCCGAGCTGTGGCCGAGCATTTTTTGGACCACTTTCACGTTCGCGCCGGCCGACACGGCGAAGCTCGCGGCCGAGTGCCGGAGGTCGTGAGGTGTGATTCGGGGAATACCTGTCCGCTTTACTGCGCTGCCAAACCAGCTCATGTTGTCCTCATGCACTCTGGCCAGCCGTAAGTGGTGCCCGTTCTCGCCGGGGAACACCAGATCGTCGCGCGCCTTGCCTTCACATTGCCGTGCCAGGTGCTCCCCCAGGAATCGCGGGAAGGGCACAGTACGCTTCTTGTGGTTTTTCGGGGTGCCCAATTCGATCACGGAGCCAACCTGAACGGCGTTTTCCTCGATCATCAGCCGGCGGCGCAGCATATCCAGGTGCTTGACCCTCAGAGCCGTTGCCTCACCCCACCGGATGCCGCAGTACGCGAGCACGAGGACCAAACCCGGATACTTGCTCGCAGCAGCCAGTGCATGCACCTGCTCATGGGTGAGGTAGACGTGAGGCTTTTTCACCTTGCGGGGTAGGGACACGCCCCGGGCGGGGTTGCTGAGAGTCCGTCGATCGCTCACGGCATCATCCAGGATAGATGCCAGCACGCCGTAGGCCCGGATTACCAGAGTGGCCCCTTTGGGCTTCCGCGCCGGCGTCGCGCCCGGATCCCCGAGCGTCATTTCGGACACCCACTGCTGAACAGCGGTCTTCCGGACATCGGCCACGGCGACACTCCCCCATGCGGGCAGGACGTGGATTCTCCAAGCGGATTCTAGCGGCCGGTACGCGGATGGCTTCAGATGGGTCTGACGGGCCAGCCACGCGGCTCCCAGCGGCCCAATGAGTGCCTTGGCTGCCATAGCATCGATGAACTCCCCGCGGGCCTTGGAGACCTCCACGCTCGCCAGGAACAACTCCGCGTCTCGCTTGGTACGGAATCCCCGCTTCTTCGTCTGGGTCCGGTCCGGCTTGCGATACCGGACCTGATAGCGCCGGCCCGCCGTGGTGTGATAGGGCTCAATCGTTGCCATCGGCGGAGCGTCCTTCAATACCTACCTGCTCCATAAGGGCCTTTATGTCTTCCCCGATCGCAGCCAAACGCAAGTTGAATTCGTCGCTGATTGGTGCGTCGCTCGAGGGCACCCGCGACCCAACACCCGCGGGGCGGATTTTGCGGTCGTAGTTCGGGTCGAGGCCTTGACGGTTGCCCTCGATCGGGGATTCGCCTTCGGCCCAGTCCCACATCAAAACCAGGTCTCCGACCTTGGCGCCGGTTACTTCGAGTGGTTCATCCGAAGACCAAGGCAATAGGACCGCGTTTGGATTGACACCTAAGGCAATTGCCAGAGCCATTAGGTCGTCTACATCGACGCGCCTCGCACCAGCTTCGATTTTTTGAAGGCCGCTCGCGGAGATTTCATGCCCAACATCTCTGAGCTTCCGCTGAAGTTCCCGAAGCGTCAGACTGCCGCGTAAACGCTTGAGATTCCGAGCTACGGCTTCACCGGTTGGGCCCATGTCGTGCCCTCGAACACGCTGTTTATATTCCGCCATATAAGAAACGATACACGCCATTTTGACAACACGCGCGATAAGAAACTATCGTCCCTAATACGACGTGAAAACCGCTGAATAAGAGAAAGTCGGGCCATGGAATCAGAACTGCTTACCGCAGCAGAGCTCGGAACAAAACTTCACAAGACTGCACCCGCCCTAGCGCAGTGGCGCTACAAGGGCATCGGCCCCAAGTTCGTGAAGATTGGCGGCGGAGTTCGGTACCGAGCCAGCGACGTGGAAGCCTGGCTCGACGAACAGACTCGCTCGCAGACCGGCCAAGCTCTCCCAAGTGCCTAGCCGCCAGCCCAGTCCTGCAGCCTGCAGCCTGCAGGCAAAGAAAGGGCGCCCCCGGAGTCGTCGCCAAACAATCCGCCGGAAGCGCCCAATAGCCGATCAAGATCCAAGGGACCTCATGCCTGAGCCTAGCATTGCCGTTCTCGAGTCGAGTAAGAAATCGTTGTCAATCGCGTTCGATCCGAAGGCGAACAGTCACCAAACATTGCCTGCCGTGCACGGCAATTTCTTCCTCGGGATGGCCCAGAAATGAGCTGGGAGGCCCAAGCCTGGGCCCGGGACATGGGAAAGCGTTTTGAGCTAGACCCCAGCCATCGCTGGATGCTCACAGCCTTGGCTAACTACGCCGACAAGGACGGCAACAACATCTACCCGAGCATTGCAACTCTGGTGATGGACACGGGCTTCGGGGAAACTTCGGTGCGACGCCATATCAAGCACCTCGCCGCTATCGGCCTCATGGAGTACGGAAACCAGGAAGCTGCGCTCAAATTCCGTGCTGGAAATCGACCAAAGGTATACCGGCTAACCATGAGTCAAAAAACCTCGCCTCCCCACGCTGAGGAGTCCCGATCTGAGGCCCCCCAGCTTGAGGGGTCCCCAATTGAGAGGTCTCAAATTGGGGGGTCCCAAACTGGCGGGTCCCAAAAGTCGCCTTTGGGGGGTCCCAAAAGGGGTGCCACAGTGGGAGTTAAAACTAGAAACCCAAAAGAAAACCTCTGCGCCGTTTGCGAGCGATCCCGCCCAGCCTCCGTCATCGACCCATCCGGCACTTGCGCTGATTGTCTCGGCTTCGGCCCCGACGCTGCCGTTGCTGGCGCATCGTTTCTTGCGCAGCGTCAACTCGCGAGACAAGCGCGCAGGTTAGGAGCACTCCCCTAGCCCGTTATAAACGATGCCATTCGCCCACTTATGGATGACGCACTCTTTCATCCGAGCATGGGGGAGACCGCGACGGAGCAACGACTACGTACGAGAGCTGGGCTCCCCGGACATGTACTAAAGGGGCTCTTCGGCATATGTAAATTCGACCTATCGCACCGTTTTCGCGTTACCGACGATAATCTCTCTTATCGTCGGTAACTGCCCAAATATCCCGTGTTTTCGCGGATTTTCTTGATCCGATACGCCCACGACAGAGAGAACCAAAGTTGCCAAATGCAAACCCTCCGGAGCGACGCTCCCGAACTAGCGGCCACGGCCAACGGCGTGAGAAGGACCCTATCTCCATATTGAGGACCCTTTTGTCAGACGTTGAATCAGGCATGGTCACGTTGCCACAGGATGTTCGTTCCAAACTCGAGATGTCCGTTGGCCAGCTGAAATTTGCGGTTGAGCACCACGACCTTCTCACACAGGTACTGGCGGCCGGACATTCCCAAGGACTGGTTCAATCGGACGTCACAGCTAAGGCTGAAAAGCCCAGCGAGACCAGCCAAAGGATGAGAAAAGTGCTTGACGAAGTAGCAAAAACGAAACATGTTGGTCGCCCGCGCGCGCTGGATGTCCAGATAATCCAGCGCATCGTGAAAATGCGCCAAGACGGCATGACCATTGCCGCCATCGCCGGCCAATTGACCCAGGACGGCATCCCGACGTCGCGAGGCGGCAAGGCTTGGAGTACGGGAACGATTCAGACAGTTTTGGGATCAAGGACAGCCCGCTGTATGTACATCGAACCCAAACCTGCCCGTCCGGCCTTTGAACCGGCGGCGGCAAGTTCAGAGCGGTGAGTCCTTGCTGATTTCGCACCCCCACCGCCGCGACTTTCTGCCCGGGCAGTTGATGCCAACCTCAACGCGGCGGCGAATTCGATAGTTGTGGGAAGGGCCGAGAAAGGCCGCCGCTGGATTGGAACCACTGCGTTGCTTATCTCGGCCCTGACGCCCTTAGTGCTCGCTGCTGTTGAGCGCTACTGGCGTTGACGACGCTGCCACATCCGAGGGGTCGATTGGTTAGCGCCGGTCGGCCCCTCTGCAACACATACTAGGCGTCGCCGGCCTTCTCCGCCATGCCGATCGGAGTCCGGCGCCGACACCACAACGGGTTTGTCATGGCAGCTTTCTGCAGGAGGGGTGGCGAAACGCGCGACGGGCGGCCGAATCCGCAGCAGTGGTATCACCGCCGATTTCTCGGTTCCCCTTCGTTGGAGGACCCTCCGCTTCTCCGGACATTCACGAAGTCGGAGAACGCCAAGTGACGTGGGCAAGGACCTGGCGTAAGTCACCCTGGCAGAGCCACTTATTGAAGCGGCAATCACGGTCTAGGCTGGCCGCTATGACCGCCATGGAAGAAGTCAAAGTCATCGTCAAGACGGCCCTCGGCCGCGATGACCGGCCGCTGGTGAACCGTATGCTCAGCCAGATGACTCCGGAGGCTGCACTACTTTGGCTTCAGGGGTCCGAGCCATTCCTTGGAGGGGCACGGCCCGTTGACGTTCTCGCCCTCGATGGCGCCGGCCCCCTCCTGGACACCTTGGGCGCGCTCGAACAAGGCGGATTCGCCTAAAGCGGGGAAGGCGCAATGGAGAAAAAGCCATTCCTGACCAGGGACGACGTCCTTCGCATCCGGGCCACCGTCGACGCAGATTATGAACGCTACGTGAACAACCTCGCCGGCGGTACGACAGATGACCTGGGGCCTATCCACGCACAACCTCCGACATCGGGAACCGAGACCACAAACACTCAACCGCCATAAGGACGCCGATGGGCTGCACCAAAACGCCCAATTGATACGCAACCCGCAAAGCCAACCTTCGCCGACGCCCTAATGCGCCGCACCTGTGGCCGATGCGGTTGAACACCCGACAGGCACCCTGGCAGCCGTATTTCTCCGACTGCCGCAATCCGCATCTCCGGGGCCAGCGGATTTCCCACCGTCATCGCCGGTGAACGCTCAGCTCCAGTCGCTAACTGCTGGCGGCCCCGACACTCCCGCACGGGTCCCCCTGGCGGCACCCTCGTGTCTGATTCGCCGCATACTGAACTCCAGAGCGGTTCGTGACTCTGAACACTCCTTAAAAGGTTAAGATCGGCCGTTCCAAGCTTCGGCGCCTCAGGATGCTGACGCAAAGTCGGCACCTAACCCGGCAGCCCGCGGCGGTAACCGCTGCAACCGCAAATGCGGAGTCCGGTCTGCCTTGGCTATCGTGTGCTCACGGCTATGAAGGACGAACACCGTCTGAGCTCGAGAAGAGCCACCGCGATCATCCGGTGTGAGTTGGAGCGCGGAGACCTTGATTTCGCCTTCCGGGTCCTGGTCACCGCCATCACTGACTTCCGTCAGACATCACCGTCGAATCATGCGGATTTCCTGATACCTCCGGGCTCCACCGGATCCCTACGGTGGGACACGCTGCTGGCCGCGGTCATCGGCCGCGAATGCGAACGGCTCGGAATCCCCAAACCTCCCTGGACACAACCGAATCCCCTGGCGGAAGAGTGGGCTGTCACGACCCTGCCGAACGCCACAGAGCGGTGGCTGGCCAGAATTAAGTCCGGCACCCCAGTTGAGTTCTCCCGCCTAGGCATCTGGATCCGTGCCCGGGATCTGGAGACCATGTAACGGCGACCCGTTTGCGTCAGCTCCTTCCTGAAGGCCCTCGGCACCCATCCGGCGGTAACGATCGAGTGAGCGAGGTACGGTGCTGTTCAGGTTCGGGAATGCCTGCCTTCTGTGTGACATAGGAGGCGGCATGGATGAGCTCTCCGAGCAGATGCAGGTCGTCCAATTGCGGGTTCGCGCTTGTTACTGTCGTGTACCAGCCGCTCCAGTCGAGCTCGCTCACTGGGTACTCCACGTCCCCGGACCGGGAACGGAAATAAAGTTGCTCCCCTGCCGGCTCGTTCCCCGGGTCGGGTCCGGGTGCCGGCTGGCGGTTCGGAGCTGCCCAGCCGGCGGTGATGACCGCCTGGGCGATGTAGTTCTCTCTTTCGTACCAGGGCATGTCGTACGAGGGGTCGTCCGGGCACTGGGTCTCCATATGAAGCCTCCTTGAGCAGGGTAGCCAGCAGGTCCTCGCGTTCCAGATGCGGGGAGGCGGCCGACAAAGCCGCGTACCACTCGGACCAGTCGAGCCGGGAGACCGGAAAATTCATGTCGAGGGATTCGGAGTAGAAGTGCAGGTGCATATCCGCCTTCGGGTTGCAGTTCCCGGGTGTTTCCGGCCTGTGCGCTGCGTTCACCACTGGGCTCCGGCTTCGTCTTCGAAGGCCGCGAGGACACGGGCTGGTTGGTCAAGATGGTCGACGGGGCGGCCCCCGTCCGCGAACCATGTCGTCGGAGATGTCATCCACAGGACAACGTCAGCACCGTCCCAGCTGTACTCGTCCGCGATCGTCTTCAAATCCTGCATGAGCGGGCGAACCCTCATCGACCCGGCACCGCCGCATGACGGCTCAACAACGAATCCGGGGTACAACTCCTGGCCTCGGTACCGCAACGAGAAATCAAGCGCGTCCGCCTCATTCCCGGGGCCGAGGACGTCCCGGACTTCACTCGCCGTCAGAAACCCGAACTCACGTCCGACACGCTTGACCGCGTTGATCGTCGCCTGCACCGACCGGACAAGCTGGGGTGAAACGTCCGCCTCGACGCTCTCCAAGGCGCGGAACAGGGCGGCGATGGTCTCCGCCTAATAATCAGGCACAAGTTGCCCGTCGTCTTTCTCGTCAGAGGGTCCTGCAGGTGGGGCCATTGCCATTTCCTCCTCGTCCACGAAGGGTGCCTCGATACGCGACCCTAACCCAAACCTAAAGGGGTGAAAAGCGCCGATCCTCCGACCTCGTCAGCCCCCTGAAGGGTGGCTTTGGCGAGGTTCACATGCGCCTGCTGCACCTTCTCTGCTCAGCGTTTCTCGGGCTGGGGGCCTGGTGTGCGGCTACTTCGTACAGCGAGGAAAAATTGTGCTCGCTGCCGCTCGGGTCGAATCGATTAGGGTGATGAGCATGAACTTAGCGGAGTGGGGCGAGGAGCTCACTGAGTCTCTAGCCGATGGCCCGGGGGCGCCCGCGCTGCTAACTCTGGCACAGTGCGGGAACGCGACTGCCAGCGACGAGGTCATGGAGATGGCTCGTCAGGCCGTTGATGCCGCCGGCTGGCCCTTGTACGAACTCACCGCAGATCAGGTCGGCGGCACACCCCTCACGCTACAGGAAACCGGTTTCCTCATCCTCCGTGGCGTCGCCGCGCCGCTTCCCGGAGGAGTACCAGTGCTGGTGGCCGCCTTTCAGCACCTCGTGCGCCGAGGTCAGCCCGTAGGACTACTAGTGGTGGGCTCCGCGGATGGCATCGACGCACTATGCAGGCACCAGGCGATGGGGTTTCTGAGCCGCGCGGAGTGCGTCGTTCACGGCGGGGAACTCTCCTCCTTGACCCGATGGATTACCAGCGGGCCGCGGATCAGATGCCGAGGTAGGTTCTTTGGACTTACTTCCGCGCGATTGCTTCTTGGCTGCCACCGCGCCTCCGACGAGGCTCAAAATGGACGTTTTGTAAAGTAGAAGTGATCCAATTGCAGAATTTGCGGATCAGGAACCTGGGATAAGCCTTCCCTATTTTCGGATGCCTGGGTGCTACAGCCCGCGCGGATCCGGGCCTGTTCGACGACGTGCGGGCACCAGTTCGGTGTGGAACGATCGACGGGTTTGAGATGCCGCACAGAACGATAAATTCTTAGCGGACGCACCAGATGGTTTACTAAGTCGTCGATCATGTCTTCGACTCCCAGAGCGGCTAGAGTGCACGCGGCCCTTGTTCAGAGCGGATAGTCCTTGGCGTCGGGCCATGGCTCTTCCCAACCTCGGTTCTGCGGGTGGCTCGATAGCCACTGGCGAATGTTGATCAGGACTTCATCGACGTCGTGGAGCAGGTCCCGTTGTTTGCGGATGAAGGTGCGGTCCGTCAAGTTGGTGCGCAGGGCGTGGGCGGGCTTCTGCCGCGCCGCGCGGACTTGGCGCAAGGGTTTCAACGCCCACTTAGCACGATCTGCCTTCACATGGTTCATCGTCATGAAAAGCTCAAGCCGGCCAAGGGTGCCTAGACGGTCGTTTCGCTCGTTTATCCGTGGAACCGTGGCCTTGTCGAGTGCAGCGCCGTCGATGTTGTCCGACAGGAGCTTGTCGAACGAGTGAATGAAGTGGTCCCATTCCCGCTGGTCCGCCCGGAGGATCCACCCAAAGTCGTCGGGCAGTTCGTGCGACCGGAAGAGTCGCGCACCCCATACGTTCTCGAATAGGTCGCTGATGGCTTTGAGCTCCTGCGCGAGCCGGGTGAAGGGTCCCATGCCATCCGGCCAGCGGCCCATTTGCGAGGCGTACCAGACGGGGTGAGGGACGATCCCTTCCGCGTCAACCTGAAAACTCGCCCAACGCTGCTGGTGCTCAGGGGTCAGGTCGTCCAAATCACCGTAAAAGGCCGCGACGCGTCGGACGATCGGCGATTCCGGGAGCTCCGGGTCGTAATGGCGCATGTCGTAGGCGAAGCCGAGGTGCATAAGCCCGACTCTGTCCTTCTTTGGCTGGTCTTTGTCGTCGTACGCCTCGTCGGACAGCCCGAAGTTGATGCCGAAGTCGCTCATTCCGAACCTGTAGCGGGCGTCGTTGCGGTAGCCCTCGAGAACGTCCGAGCTGAAGAACGCGAGTTCCAGCGTGGACCGGCCGCGCGCCATTGCCCTGGCAAAGGGGGCGTCGTCGAACTTCTCGGGCAACTTCATCCTCCTCAGTGCCTTCGCCTTTGGGTAGAGGCAGACACCGTAATCGTCATCGGAGAGTGCTCGAAGTTCTTCGATCTGCTCGGCGACGGTCCTGCGCGAAGGCCAAGGGCGGATGTGAATGTTCATGTAGTCACTCGGGCCAACTACTTCGATCAGGTCGGCGTTTGCCAGCTCGACCGCTGCCTCGATCTCGTCGCGTGAATTCCGGGTGGTGCTGATATGCAGCCCGTTGAAGTCCCGTGACTCCATGTAGCGCCGTTTCGTCTTCTTCAGCATCAATCGCGCGGAGACAGACAGGCCTTCTTTTGCAACCATACCGATCTAGCCGTTTTCCCTGGTCAAAACCTGGCTGGGTTCGCCTGCAGGCTCTGGCCACACCGGCTCGGCCTCAGGTGTGGTCACGCCTTCGACGGACACAACGACACACCGGTCCACGAACTTGGCAAGAACGCTCAGCGTCGCTAGCTGTTCGAGGCCGTCTTGTTCGGTAAAGTCCTCTGCGACGTGCGTCGCTGGGTTCCGGATCACCATGTTGACTCCGGGGGCGAAGCTCAGAAGGCCGGACTGCATCGTTTTGACGTCCTGGTCGTCCGAGTCGCCTGGCCAGCGCAGCCTGGGCTTACCCTCCTGAGGGTCAGAGGTAGCGAACGCCTGCTGCCACAGAGAAGTGTCGCTCGCGTTGTTCCGGCTGGTGAGCTGCTTCATTTGGCCGCTGACGGCTTCCGCGGAGGCCGCAACTGCTTGACGGAGATGGCCATCGTTCCAGAGACGCTGGGCCGCGGCCCACACCAGAGGATGCAGGAGCGAGGGTTCTATCGTCGGCGACGTTAGCGCCTTGGCCTTCGCCTTGAGACCCTCCAGTCGGCCTGCCGCCTGGAGACAGCAGCCTCGGACGACAGGGGCGTCGAGCAGCGGCTTCGGCTCAAGCATCCGCTGCCAGTTCACGAAGGGGTCCAGCGCCCCGAATCCCTGGACTGCGAGTCGGACGTCCGTGACGCCGCTGAGATCCATGAGCGCTCCGGCGAGGCGGTTCAGCTCATCAGTGAGAACTCGGACACGCGCCTTGTCAGCGCCATCCTTCCGCAGGACAGCAGGAGCCACCCCCAAGGCCATAGCCCCGAACCCGGAGTTCTCGACATGGTGCGTCATGAATTCTTCGAACGCCCTCGAAAACTCCTCGAGGCGCTCCGCCAGGAAGTCTAAGTACTCGCTATTCGTCCGGACGTCCATGTCTCCCCTGACCTACTCGTGGCGTTCGCATCCGACGGCGTCAATCGCCGTGGGTCGGCCACTTTGCGACAAGTCTGCCGGATCTGCGCCAATTCGTACGAACTGGAGGCCCCTGAACGCGATACTCGAGCAACGTTGGTTGTGGAGGTCTGCAACAGCGATGCATTTCACAGCGGAAGTTGCACTAGTCGTTTTGATGTTCTCCCTGTTGAAAAGGGGCTGAAGGACGGCGGCTCATCAAGCTGGGATGTGATTCCTGCGGTGTCCGTAAGTCCGTCCATGCAGCCGGCAACGGACGTCATTTCGTGTTGAATGATGATTACTGCATCTCGTGCTCTATCACCAGCCCCGGCACCTCGCTCCAGAGATCAGGGTTTCCACGTGGCGAGGTGGTCTGCGAATCGTTCCATGACGTTTGAGACATCCTCGTCGATCCGCTCCCAGGTGTTGCCGGGGTAGACGGCTTCAACTACGCCACTCATGGGAAGGCTAGGGTCAAGTTAAATGGCGGGGTCGTTCATCTCGTAGTGGACGCACCTGTTTCGCACCAACCCCGCTTCCCGGCACATCAGCCGCATGGTCGGCGGATCAGACAGTAGAGTCCTTAGTCCACGCATCCCAGCCGTATCTAGCACGGGGAAAGGCTGCTCCACCTGCCGCAGGGCCGAGAGTGAGTGGTACACCGTCACGGTTCGCGCTCGGAATGTGGCCTGTTCATGCCCGGTGGCCGTGAGCGGCAGGAACTCGCGGAGGGTGTTCAAATCGCCTTCAACCATGAGCAGGAGCGTCTTGAGCTCGTTCGGGAAATCTCGTTCGTATCTGGCTGCCAGGTATGTTGCGACGACACGATTGCTGTGTCTGATCCTGCATTTCGATAGGTCAAGGCTCCCCGTCAGGTCGGGCTCGCGAAGGTCAGCAGCGCTCAGTGCCACCATCGTTGCGCCCCACTCTTCGCTGACAGCCCGAATCGGGCCGCCGGACGTGCTGCGCGGGTCCGCAGGATCAAGATCCAGCCTGTACGCCATTGGGATGCTCGCCCCCATGAGGGATCCGTTCATGAAATTCGCGTTAGCGATTGCTTCCGTTCAGCGGAATGTTTATTGGAAGGGCCTGTGACATGACGTTCTCTGTACCAAAAGGCATTGCACGGTATTCAAAGGAGAATCATGGCACGAGTAGTTCGAGGTACCCCCCGCACCGCCCTTGACGTCGTTGATGGGCTTGCTGAGCTGGGTGTCGCCACAGTTCATGAATCCCAAGGCCGGACTGGCCTGCTCGATATCCGCCTTCGGCCCATCTTCCCGGCAAGGATCGCAGGGAACGCGCTCACCTGTGAGGTGGCTCCCGGGGACAACTGGTCCATCCATGTTGCTGTTGAGCAGGCCCAGGCGGGAGACATTCTAGTCGTGACGCCCACCAGCCCATGTGACGATGGATATTTGGGCGACCTGCTCGCCGAAAGCCTCTTGGCGCACGGTGTGCGTGGCCTTGTCATTGATGCCGGTGTTCGCGATGTGGACACGCTGACGGAAATGAGCTTCCCGGTGTGGTCCAAGGCGATCGGTGCTCAGGGAACGGTGAAAGAGACCGTCGGCAATGTACAGGTTCCCATCGTGATCGCCAACCAGCTTATTCGCCCCGGTGACGTAATCGTGGCCGACATCGATGGTGTCTGCGTTGTTCGACGCGAGGAGGCGGCAACCGTCCTGGCTAAGGGCCGTGAGCGTGAAGCGAACGAGGCCGCCAAGCGTGCACGTCTTCGATCAGGTGAGCTGGGCCTGGACATTTACAACATGCGCGACAAGCTCGCCACCAAGGGTCTGGTCTACGAGGACTACGCGAAATGACCAATACGCAGGTGGCTGTGCCCTGCACGGTGATGCGTGGTGGAACCTCAAAAGGGCTCTATTTCCTGGCCGAGGATCTGCCTGATGACCGCGGTACACGTGACGCTTTCCTGCTGGCAGCAATGGGCTCGCCGGATAAACGCGAAATCGACGGTATGGGCGGCGGTCACCCGCTCACCTCCAAAGTGGCCGTCATAAGCCGGTCAAACCGCCCGGGAATCGACGTGGACTATCTGTTTTTGCAGGTCTGGCCGGAGCGCGCCGAGGTCAGCGACCAACAGAACTGCGGCAACATCCTGGCCGGCGTCGGTCCGTTCGCCCTTGAAAAGGGTCTTCTTCCTGCCGCTGATGGCATCACGGCGGTCTCCATCTACATGGTGAACACCGATTCGAAAGCCGCCGCCTTCGTGGAGACCCCGGACGGAGTGGTGAACTACGCTGGTTCCGCCCGCATTGACGGCGTTCCCGGAACGCATGCACCGATCACCATCAACTTTGAAGATGTCGCCGGCTCAAGCTGTGGGTCGCTTCTGCCCACCGGCAACGTGGTGGACGTGGTCAAAGGCGTAGAGGTGACCTGCATCGACAACGGCATGCCGGTGGTTTGCCTCAAGGCCTCCGATTTTGGCATCACGGGCTATGAAACACCGGCCGAACTCGAAGCGAATCCGGTGCTTAGGGCCCGGCTGGAGGAGATTCGGCTGGACGTGGGGCGCTTGATGAATCTAGGCGATGTCACCAGCAAGACCGTTCCCAAGATGAGCCTGCTGGCTCCCGCCAAGAGAGGCGGTTTCGTCAGCACCCGCACGTTCATCCCCCACCGGGTGCATGAATCCATTGGTGTGCTGGGTGCCGTTTCGGTCGCCACCGCCTGCATGCTCGAAGGCAGCGTCGCCGCCCGGACCGGTGACCCGGTTCCACACGACAGCAACTCCGGTTCTGGCGTCGAGGTTGAAGTCGAGCATCCCTCCGGCTTTTTCACAGTCCAAATGGACGTTGACACGTCATCGGGCGAGCCCGTCGTGACCAAGTCCGCCTTGCTTCGCACCGCTCGAATGCTGATGTCGGGCTCAATTTTCGTCCCTCAATCATCTTGGGAGAACTCATGATCCTCGATTGCCATGGCCACTACACAACCGCTCCCGAGCTCCACAATCAGTGGCGGATTGACCAGCTGGCGGCATTTAGGGTCGGTCAGCCCAGCCCCGCCTACCCCAAGATCTCCAACGAAATCATTCGTCGGTCCATTGAATCGAACCAGCTGCGCCTCATCAAGGATCGCGGTATCGACCTCACGATCTTTTCTCCACGGGCATCCGCCATGGGTCACCATGAAGGTGACCAACGCATCAGCCTGGAATGGACCATCGCGTGCAACAACCTGATCAAACGCGTCGTAGATCTCTTTCCTGGAACGTTCGTGGGGGTCGGCCAGCTCCCGCAGTCCCCCGGGGCTGACCTGACAGAATCGATCAAGGAACTCGAACGATGCGTCACTGAACTTGGCTTCATCGGCTGCAACCTTAATCCCGACCCCAGCGGCGGGCAGTGGGACTCGCTGCCCCTGACCGACAAGTACTGGTACCCCCTTTACGAGAAAATGGTGGAGCTCGACGTTCCCGCTATGATTCACGTCTCGGCGTCGTGCAACCCCAACTTCCATGCGACTGGCGCGCACTACATGAACGCGGACACCACCGCATTTATGCAGCTTCTGCAGGGAAACCTGTTCGCTGACTTCCCGACCTTGCGGTTCATCATCCCCCACGGCGGTGGCGCTGTTCCCTACCACTGGGGTCGGTATCGCGGCCTCGCGGACATGCTCAAGCAACCCGACCTGGGTACGCATCTGATGAACAACGTCTTCTTTGATACCTGCGTTTACCACCAGCCGGGAATCGACCTGCTCCTTGACGTCATTGACAACAAAAACATCCTGTTTGGTTCTGAAATGATCGGCGCCGTCCGCGGCATCGATCCTCAGACCGGCGAGTACTTTGACGACACGAGGCGCTACATCGACGCCGCTGACATCTCCGACCAGGAGCGCGAACGAATCTTCGCTACCAACGCCCAGGCGGTCTTTCCCCGGCTCAAACAAAAACTGGAGGCCTTGGTCTGATGAACATCCTCACCTTTGCGAAAGACGCAGACTGGCTCGACTGGCACCCCAACCCGAGTAAGCCCACGTTCCGGGTTCCAGCCGGGGCCGTCGACGCGCACTGCCATGTTTTTGGCCCCGGCAGCCTCTTCCCTTTTGCCCCCGAACGCAAGTACACGCCTTGTGATGCCAGCAGGAATCAGCTGTTCGCGCTGCGGGACTTTCTCGGCTTTGAAAAGAACGTGGTTGTTCAGGCCACCTGCCACGGTTCGGACAACTCGGCTCTCCTGGACGTCCTGGAGCACTCGAACGACAAAGCCCGCGGCGTGGTCACCGTCAAGCCCCATGTAACGCCCACGGAGCTGGCCCGGATGCATGAACTCGGCGTGCGGGGGGTCCGGTTCAATTACGTCAAGCGTCTGGTTGATCCGAAACCGGACGAGTACTACCGCGAAATCATCGAGAAAATCCGTCCCCTGGGATGGCATGTTGTTCTCTACTTCGAACCCGCCGATCTGCGGGAGAAGTGGGACTTCTTCACGTCCCTGAACATTCCTATTGTCATTGACCACATGGGCCGGCCCGACGTCACCAAACCTGTGGACGGACCGGAGTTTGCGGAGTTCCTGCGCTTCATGCAGGAGAACCCCAACGTGTACTCGAAGGTCAGCTGCCCGGACCGCATCACGGTCAGCGGCGCCCCGGCCTACGCCGATGTGGTGCCCTTTGCCAGGGCCGTGGTGGAGGAGTTCCCCGACCGGGTTCTGTGGGGGACCGACTGGCCGCATCCGAACATGAAACAAGAGATGCCCGACGACGGAATCCTCGTGGACTATGTCCCGTCGATAGCAATGAGCCCGGCCTTGCAGGAGAAATTGCTCGTAGCCAACCCCAACAACATGTATTGGAGCTGATGATGAAGCCCGATTTTGAGCAGTTCAAGGACCTTCCCGGCACGACCATCTTCACCATTGAAAAAGCCCGTGAAGGTTTCCACTTCAACGAATTTTGCATGAGCCTTCGTCAGGAGGAGAACCGCAAGAGGTTCCTCGCCGATGAGCGCTCCTATCTGGATGAGTGGGAGATGACGGAGGAGCAAAAAGAGGCTGTCCTCACCCGTGACTTCCAGAAGATGCTCGACAACGGCGGCAACGTCTACTTCCTGTCCAAAATCTTCGCGGCAGAAGGACTGTCGTACGTCCAGGCGGTGAGCACCATGACCGACATGAATGTCGAGCAGTACCAGGCGATGATGAAAAGCGGTGGCCGGCACATTGATGGCTGGCGCTCCAAGAAAGAAAGAGGCGAAGCGTAATGGCAAAAATCACCGCCGGAATCGCGACCAGCCACGTGCCCGCAGTAGGGGCAGCTATCGATATGGGCCGCACCGAAGAGGACTACTGGAGGCCCATGTTCGAGGGCTATGAGTTCTCAAAGAACTGGATCAAAACCAACAATCCGGACGTGGCGATCATCGTCTACAACGACCACGCCTCCTACTTCGGTATGGAAATCATGCCCACGTTCGCCGTGGGAGTGGCCGAGTCCTTCGAGATCTGCGATGAAGGATACGGGCCGCGGCCGGTCCCCCCGGTAGAAGGCGCCCCGGAGCTGGCAACCCACTTGGCTGCTTCCCTCATCCTTGATGACTTCGACCTGACTGTGTTGAACGTCCTCGAGGTGGACCACGGGTTGACGGTGCCCATGTCGCTCATGTTCGGCACCCCGGACAAATGGCCGGCCAAAGTTATTCCTCTGGCCGTAAATGTCGTGATGTACCCCCAGCCCTCCGGCGAACGTTGCCTTTCGATCGGCAAGGCCATCAGAAGGGCGGTGGCGGAGTTCGACGAAGACCTCAATGTTCAGATCTGGGGAACCGGAGGCATGAGCCATCAGATCCAGGGTGCTCGCGCAGGTCTTATCAATTTGCCCTGGGACCAGAAGTTTATGGACGACCTCATCAACGAGCCCGAAGTACTTCAATACAAGCCCCACCTCGAATACATGAGGGAGGCCGGCTCTGAAGGCGTTGAGCTCATCATGTGGCTCATCATGCGCGGAGCCCTCGGCGACAAAGTCGACGAGGTCTACCGGTTCAACCACGTACCTGCTTCCAACACCTCTGTTGGACACCTGATCCTCACTCCGAAGGAAGAAGCATGACCGTAAATATCGCTGTCGTAGGCTTGGGCGCCTTCGGCCACAAGCACCTCGACGCCATCAGCCATATCTCTGACGCCAAAATTCAGTACGTTGCCCACAGCAAGATGGACATCGCGAAGGAGGTCGCCGTCAAGTACGGAGCGAAAGCCGCCTTCACCAGCTACTCCGAACTACTGGAGCAGGATGACCTTGACGGGGTCATCCTCGCTACCCCAACCCAGATGCATCGCGCCCAGACCCTGGAAGCCCTGCGCGCCGGCAAAAATGTCATGGTGGAAATCCCCATGGCAGACTCACTGGCGAGCGTACAGGAGATCGTGGACGCCCAGAAGGAAACGGGCCTCATTGCGATGGCCGGCCACACCCGGCGTTTCAACCCGTCGCACCAGTACGTGCACAACAGGATCAGCGCGGGTGAGTTCTCCATCCAGCAGATGGATGTGCAGACCTACTTTTTCCGCCGGACTAACACCAACGCCCTCGGCCAGCCCCGCTCCTGGACCGATCACCTGCTGTGGCACCATGCCGCCCACACGGTCGACCTGTTCCAGTACCAGACCGGCGAAAAGATTGTGAAGGCCAACGCCGTCCAGGGACCCAAGCACCCCGAACTTGGCATAGCCATGGACATGTCCATCCAGCTTCAGAGCGAGAACGGCAAGATTTGCACGCTCTCACTCTCCTTCAACAACGACGGCCCCATCGGGACCTTCTTCCGCTACATCGGCGACACCGACACGTACATCGCCCGGTACGACGACCTCGTCGACGGCAAGGAAAACCCCATCGACGTCTCCAAGGTGGCGGCATCGATGAACGGCATCGAACTGCAGGATCGCGAGTTCGTGGACGCCATCAAGGAAAAGCGTGAGCCCAACTCCAGCGTGGCCCAGGTTCTTCCCTGCTATGTGGTGCTCGACGCCCTGCAACAGCAACTCGAGTACTAGAAGGCCGGACTACGGGCGCTTACTGTACGGAATCTTCTTTCCGTGCAGGATGCGCCCGTAGTTGAACTCGATCCCGGGAAGCATGGTGCTCTCATACCCGGTCTCGTTGAGCATCGCCACCACATCCATGATTTCAATTTGCCGACGCTTGATGTGCTGAGCAGTACCAGACATGTACTGCTGGGCCGTTTCCGCTGAGCTGGCTTCGAACTTCTCCAGAATTTCCTGGTAGGCCCAACTCTGCATGCCTATGCTTTCGGCCGCCCAAAGACAGTCGATGACAGCCCCGGCAATCCCCTTGGTCAGCAGACTGCGGATGAGATGGCGCGCCGTTGCTTCGCCCGGAACTTCTGAAACATACCGGAGGGTCAGCCCGCAGGGTTTGAGCAGCTCTATCAGCCGTCGGGCTCCGGTACCGGCGACCTCCATAACCAGCCCCTCGACCGGGACGGGGTCCTGCTGGACGATGGTCACATCCACGAAGGAACCATCCGGGAAGAGTGCCGCGAGCTGCCTTTTCGTTGCCGGTGTGCCCGTCTTCAAATCTGCATAAAGCACATCCTCCCCGAGCAGGGGAACAACACGTTCCGCGATTCTTGGCTGCCCCGAGGAAGAACCCACGGCGAGGACCACGTCAGCACCAACCACAGCGTCCTCAAGGCTTCCCGCAGGAGACTTCGAAGCGGGATCAAACCTGATGACACTGGCACCGGCCCTCGTGAGCACATCGGCAACCTTGGACCCAGTCTCATTTTGACCGATGATAGTGATCTTGGGATTCGCGGTCATGAGCCTAATCCCCGCGTTGGTCTTTGATCGTATTCTCCCGGTCAAAAAGTTTCATCTGGGCGGCAGTATGGTGCTCACCCACGGGCTGCGTAACGTTATCGAGGGCCGCGATGTGTTCTGGGGTGAGTTTCACGTCCACAGCGAGCAGATCCTCTTCGAGGTGGGAGATGCGGATGGTGCCAGGAATCGGCGACCAGTCATCACCTTTACTAAGCAGCCAAGCCAACGCGACCTGCGAAAGAGTGGCTCCTGCTTCTTTAGCAACAGCTTCCACCTCTTCCAGCACAAGGAGGTTCTTCTCCAGTGCACCGTCCATGAAACGGGGGTTGCTTAGGCGCCAGTCATCCTTATCCAGCTGGTCAAGGGACCTGATTTTTCCGGTGAGGAGGCCACGGCCAAGCGGTGAGTACGGCACAAAACCGATGCCGAGCTCTTTCAGCAGGTCCAGGGTTCCGTCGTCACCGTCACGGGTCCATAGTGAGTATTCAGACTGAAGAGCAGTGATCGGGTGAACCGCGTTCGCCCGGCGGATAGTGTCCGGGCCCGCTTCAGAGAGGCCAATATGACGGATCTTGCCCTCGGTAACGAGTTCTTTCAGCGTACCGATGACGTCTTCGATAGGCACGGACTTGTCGACCCGGTGCTGGTAATAGAGGTCAATGTAGTCGGTATCAAGGCGGGTGAGGGAGCCCTCCACCGCCGCCCGGATGTTTGCTGCCGAACTATCCAAAGGCCCGGCATTCCCCACATGCGAGACCAGACCGAACTTCGAAGTAACAACGACCTGGTCACGACGGCCCTTCAAAGCCGTCCCCAGAAGTACTTCATTCTTGAAAGGCCCGTAGAGCTCAGCACTGTCAAAGTGGGTCACACCCAGTTCCAGGGCACGATGAATAGTACGGATAGACTCTTTGTCAGCCTGCTTATGGCCCGTATAGATATGGGACATACCCATGCAGCCGAGCCCTAGCGCGGAGACGGTGAGGTCACGAAGCCTGATGTATTGCACAGGAACACACTTCCGTTTGAGGTCGAATCAGGTGGAAAGCCCTGCATAGACGAGGACAGGGCATCGATTTTGTTTCCCCGCCTACCGGTCGCCGGGCCAGCCGGTGTAGGCCTCGGCGAGGTAGGCCATGCCGTGGGTGGAGGAGACCACAGAGTTGAGCTCGCCGAGCTGGCGGGCGCGGGAGAAGTCGTCCGCGCCGGCGGGGGTGTGGAGCATGGTGG
>NZ_CAKKLY010000047.1 GCF_918698095.1 Arthrobacter sp. Bi83 | reverse complement strand
CCATCGCCCAGGAAGCCCTCGCCACCGGCAAGGGCGTGGCCGAACTCGTCCTCGAACACGGCCTCCTCACCGCCGACCAACTCCAGGAACTCCTCAGCCCCGAACGCCTCGCCAACCTCAGCAAATAGAGAAGCCGCTCGTCGAGCGCGTCGAAGCCACCGCTGACTGAGCTGGTCCGCTGATTGAGCCTGTCGAGATAGTCCGCTGATTGAGCCTGTCGAAATCTAGGTCTCGACAAGCTCGACCGGCGCAACCCAACACGGTCTCGACAAGCTCCGCCCAGCGGGGCACAAGCTCAACCGGCGCAACCCAACACCTTCCCCGCACCGCGGTTCGGGGCACGCCGTCGTGCCCGGAACCGTCCCGCCCCGTGAAACTGGACCTACCTGAAGGATTGATCATGAAAAACAAAACAACGATGTGGATTCTGGCAGCGCTCCTGTTCGGAATCATCAGCGGCCTCGTGTGCCACTGGCTGCTCGCCGGAGCAGCGCGCGAAACTGTCGTGGCCGTCCTCGACACTGTCACGCACATGTTCCTGAATCTCATCAAGATGATCATCGCCCCGCTGATCTTCGCCACCCTTGTCTCCGGCATCGCAGGAGCTGCCAAATCCGCGGGGGTGGGAAAGCTCTTCGGCCGTTCAATGATCTGGTTCCTGTCCGCCTCCGTCCTGGTCGGCGCCTTCGGATTCATCACGGCTCATGTACTCAACGTGGGCGACGGTCTCCACCTTGCGCCCACCGGGGACGCCGGCATGGAAACGAAGGCCCTTGATTACCAGGAGTTCATCACCCACATCATTCCCACCAGCGTCTTTTCCGCACTGACGAACAACAACCCCCTCCAGATCCTCGTCTTCGGCGCACTCTTCGGCATCGCCCTGCTGAATCTTCGGAAGAAGGGCCACTCCTCCATAGCGAATGCCATCGATGAACTGATGGGCGTCATGCTCAAAGTCACCGGCTACGTGATGCTGGCGGCACCCGTAGGCGTTTTCGCGGGAATCGCTTCCGCGTTCACATCCCAGGGCATTGATGCGTTTGCGACCTACGCCTCTTTCATCGGCGGATTCTACGTCTCCCTCACGGCGCTGTGGGCCCTCATGATCGCCGTGGCCGTTGCATTCCTCGGACGCGCGGCCTTCCGTCTCGTCCGGATCGTGCGCGAACCCATGGTCATTGCCTTCGCCACCTCCAGCAGCGAGGCCGCACTGCCTAAACTCATTGAAGGCCTGACGAAGTTCGGCATCGAGAAACGCACCACCGGTTTCGTGCTGCCGCTGGGATACTCCTTCAACGTCGACGGTTCCATGATGTACATGACGTTCGCGTCGGTCTTCCTGATCAACGCCTACGGCATCGACATGGACCTTGGCCAGCAGATCGCGATGACCGCCATGCTTCTGCTCAGCAGCAAGGGCATGGCCGGCGTGCCGCGCGGGTCACTCGTCGTGGTCGCCGCCGTCGTACCCGCCTTCGGCATCCCGGCAGCGGGCATCGGTGTCCTGCTGGTGATCGACCAGCTCCTGGACATGGGACGCACCGCGACCAACATCCTCGGAAATGCCATCGCCACCGCAGTCATCGGCCGAAACCACGACAAGGCTGCTCCCCGCCAGGATTCGCTCCCGGCTCAGGACGTGCACGAGGTCAAAGAGCTGGAAGCCGCAACGCACTGACCGGACCACACCCACCCGGCCGGCCGGCCGGTCGGGGCTTTGACGCCACGGCGTTTTATGCCCCGCTATCCCGTATCCGGCCGGCCTGCATTTCCTGCGCACACTTTCCTGAGCACGCTGAAAGGCAGTTGCATTGACTGAGGTAGTTAGCGTCCCGAGCAGCCAGATGACGGTCCACGCTGGCAATCACGAGCCGAAGGTTCGGAGTAACCAGATCAGATCCCGGATCGTCGAGTATCTGGCACACAACGGGGCGAGCAGAGTGTCGGAGCTCAGCAGCGCTCTTGGCGCCACCAGGGACATCGTCCGGTACCACCTTGCGGCACTGGAGGCCGCTTCGGTGGTCCGGTCGGATATTTCCCCCGGAACCAGAGCCAGGTTCACCCCCTTCTACTCCCTTACGCCTGTTGACTCTCGCCGCGTTCGAGTCCTCCCAACGGGCAGCAGCACTCGCCGTTCCCAGCGCTGAAAATGGGCGGGCTGCTACGCGGACCCGTTGACATGTGACCAAATGGTCACCTATTCTGACCGTATGGACGCGGTGTTTAAGGCCTTGGCTGACCCGATCCGCAGGGAGCTGCTGGACCAGCTTTTCCGCGAAGACGGCCAAACACTCAGCGCCCTGGAAGCACACTTCGAGATCACCCGCTTCGGGGTCATGAAGCACCTCAAGATCCTTGAGGAAGCCGGCCTCGTGGTGACCCGGCGCCGCGGCCGCGAGAAGCTGCACTTCCTGAATCCGGTGCCCATCAGGCTCGTCCACGACCGCTGGGTGAGCAAATATTCAGAACCATGGGCCGCTGCCCTCAGCGACCTCAAATCCAGATTGGAAAGTCCCATGGAAAAGATCTTCGAAATCTACATCAAGACCACTCCGGAACAGCTCTGGGAAGCCATAACGCACAGCGAGATCCGCGGCAAATACCAGTTCGGAATGCACATCAAGTCAGACTTCACGCCGGGGTCCCGGTTCGAGATGGCCCCCGGCGGAGGGGATCTGCTTGGCGAGGGCGAGAACGTCGAAGTCGACCCGCCGCGCCGGCTCGTGCAGACCATGCGCGCGCTCTGGGGCGAGGACGTCAAGGCCGAGGGCACCTCGCGGATCACCTGGGAGATCGAACCTGTTGGCGACTCCTGCCACCTGACCGTCACCCATGACCAGCTCCGCGAAGGCGCCAACGAGCAACTTTACGGCGGCTGGCCGATGATCCTGTCCGGCCTGAAGACCTGGCTCGAAACCGGGCAGATCCTCACCACGCCGGGTTCCCTCATGTACACCTGAGGCAGCCGCTTGGCGGCCCTGACCCAACTAGCCCCGTGACAACGTCGGCGGGAACTACGCCTGAGTCTTTGCGTGCGCGGCAAGCGCCTCATTCAGGAACGCCAGGTGCTGGTGTGTGGTGGCTGTCGTGTTCTCAGAGTACTCAGGGTGCTTGGTGAGGAACTTCTTGATGAAGGGACACACCGGCACAATGGTCAGACCCGCGTCCGCCGTCTCGTCCAGTGCCACGGTTGCGAGCCGGCCGGCCAGCCCCTGGCCGCCGTACTCCTCGTTGATCACGGTGTGATAGAAAATCCGCTGTGGCGACCCGTCGTCGTCGTACATCTTGTACAAGGCCTTGCCGATGACGTGGCCGTCGGCGAGCACTTCAAAGCGCTCCCGGGCAGGGGTGTGGCGGATGGTGACAGCAGTCATCGTCGAACTCCTTGGTAGCGGCCTTTGTAGCAGCCTAACCCCGGCGGCGGGGCACTTATTTCCAGTTCACCCTTTCCGAGCGGGAACAGGCAGGCGAGCGCGCCGGGCGGCGGGCCGCGGAACGGTAAGCGGTCATGTGCCCGACTTTACGTGCCGGTCCGCGACGCCGGATGTCCCCTAGGGTTCGCGCAGCTGGCCGATTCCGGCGGCTTCCCGGGCCAGCTCCGTGATCCGGCCCCAGTCATTGCTCTCCACGGCGTCGCGGGGCGTGAGCCAGCTGCCGCCGACGCACGAGACGTTGGGCAGTTTCAGGTAGTCCGGTGCCGAGGCCAGGCTAATGCCTCCGGTGGGGCAGAACTGCACCTGCGGAATGGGTGCGCCGATCGCCGCGAGGTATTTCGGACCGCCGGCAGGTCCGGCGGGGAAGAACTTCATGGCGTCGAGACCGCTTTCCAGGACTGCCATCACTTCGCCCACCGTGGCCACGCCGGGCAGCACCGGAATGTTGAGGGTCAGCATGTGACGGAGCAGCGCGGGTGTCACGCCCGGGCTGACCAGGAACTGCGCGCCGGCGGCTACCGCAGCATCCGCCTGGCCGGGCGTCACGACCGTGCCCGCTCCGACCAGGATGTCCGGCACCTCGTTGGCGATCAGCTTCAGCGATGTCAGCGCACTCTCGGTCCGCAATGTGAGCTCGATGATGCGGATGCCGCCGTCGGCGAGTGCCCGGGCCACCGGAACGGCATGCTGCGGATCGTCGATCGTCACCACCGGGATGACCGGGGAAACGTGCAGGACGCTGGTGGCGTCAGCCATGGTTGATCTCATTTCTCAGGCCGTCCAGCCCGTGGATGTCGATGGTGCGGTACCAGTGAGTGAGAAGCTCGGAGAAACCGCCGTGCGCGGCCAGCTCACCGTCGAAGATGCTGCGGCAGCCGAGCAGCGCCGGGACCACCGTCGAGGCAGTGCGCGATGAAGGAAGCGCAGCATGGAGCTCCGCCGCCAGCGGATCGTCAAGCTGACCTTCCGGAGTGGTCGCCACATGGCGCATCCAGGCTGCCACCGCCAGGGCGGCCCACCGTGGTTCGCGGCCGGCGTCGAGATTTCCGCGGACAGTGCTCAGCAACCGCAGCCCGATCTTCTGCGAGCCGTCGCTGCCCACCTTCGCGGTGGTGTGGCCCAGGGCAGGATTCGCGAACCGGCCCAGCACCTGGGCGCAGTAGGCTTCGCCGGCGAGTCCCTGCGGCAGGCTGATGGTGGGCAGCGCGTCCTCGGCCATCATGCGCCGGCAGGCACTGAGGAACACGTCCTCCCCCACGGCGTCGCTGATCGTGGTCTTGCCAGCAGCCAGCCCCAGGTAAGCCAGCATGGAGTGGCTCGCGTTCAGCAGCCGCAGCTTGGCTGCCTCCCACGCTGCAACGTCGGAGCTGAACAGCGCCCCGGCGTCCTCCCACCGAGGGCGGCGGGCGGCGAAGTTGTCCTCGATCACCCACTGCAGGAACGGTTCGGCCACCACGGCGGCCTCGTCCCGGAGCCCGAGTTCACGTTCGACGGCGTCCAGGTCACCGGCCGTCGTGGCCGGCACCATCCGGTCCACCATGGTGTTGGGGAAGGTGACATGCGCGTCGAGCCAGGCCAGCAGCGGCTCCGCCTCCCCGGGAGGCAGCGCGGCGGCAAAGGCGTGCACCAGCTTGCGGGTCAGCTCCCCGTTGCCCGGCAGGTTGTCGCACGAGACCACGGTGAGGGGGCCTGCGTCGGCACGAGAGCGTTGCTGGAGTCCCCTCGCGATCTGGCCGATCGCCGACTGCGGCGCCTGGCCGGCAAGATCCGCCCGGACCTGGTCATCAGCGACGTTGAGGGTTCCGGTCCGCGGATCGATCCGGTACCCCTTTTCCGTGATGGTGAGCGTGAGCACCGACGTCGCCTCGGCGGCGATCCGGTCCACTACCGACGCCGGATTGTCCCGTCCCGAGATGGCTTCCACGATGCTGGACACCACCCGGAGGGGCGCCGCACCGTTGCCCCTTTCGGTCACGGTGAAGAGTCCGTCCTGCGGCGCCAGCTGGCGCGCGACGGTATCCGAGCGCTGGGTGACTCCGGTGATCCCCCAATCGAAATCGCCGGAGGCAAGCATCGCGTTTTCGGTGATGACGGCCGTGTGAGCGCGGGCAAAGGCGCCCAAGCCAAGGTGCACAATGCCGGGCCGCAGCGTGCCGCGTTGCAGCAAGGGCCGGTGGTTCCCCTGCGCGGCAAGCGAGGAGGCGTCTAGGCGTGCGATGGCAGGCCTCCCTTGGCTCCGGTGGACGCGTGCGCGCGGGTCTGTTCGAAGGTGGGAATGAACCCGGTCCCGCCCTTGCCGCCCACCACGAGCGATGCGGCTGCCGCACCGAACCGGGCGGCCACGGGAAGGGAGTCGCCAAGCACCATCCGTGCGGTCAGGGTGCCGACGAACGCGTCGCCCGCCCCTGTCTGGTCCACCACCGACGGCGCGGGAATGGAGTCGATCCAGACGGAGTCCTGTTCGCCTTCAAGTTGGATTCCTTCCGCCCCGCAGGTCACGGCGACGGTCGCCGCGCCAAGGCGGCGCAGCTTGGCGGCAGCTTCCTTCGGTGAGGAGCAGGCCAGCAGGGCCGACGTCTCCCCGGGGAAGGACGGAGTGACCAGGAACGTCCGCGGCGCGAGATCGGCGAGGACCGCCGTCGCGTCTTCCACGGAGGTGAGCCGGGGACGGAAGTTGGGGTCGAAAACGAAACGGCGGGACAGGGCCGCAGCCTTCAGGACCGCCGCACGCGAGGACGCGGAGATGGCGCAGGCGATCCCGCCTGCAATCACTGCCCCGGCCGCCGAGAAGACGGCGGGATCAATATCCTCCGGGGACAGCGTGGAACCCACGCTGCCGCTGCGGGCGTACGAAAACTCCCGCTGCCCGTCGGGATCGCAGTGCACCAGGTAGACGCCCTGCTGTCCGGTCCTGAATTTCAGGAGCTCGGTTGAAATGCCGAGTTCCCGGATCCTGGCGGCGATCGCCTGGCCGAGATCGTCGTCGGGCAGCACCGACAGTAGCCCCACGCGGGCACCGGCCGCGGCGGCGGACGCCGCCACGTTCAGCGCATCGCCGGAGATGCCCAGCTGCGCCGGAACGCCGTGGCCGAACGGGGCGTCGGTGGCGACTTCCAGCAGGATTTCACCCATCACGACGACGTCGAAGGGCTGGGGCTGGGATTCTTGCGGTGCGGTGTTCACCAGTCGTGCACCGACCCGTCGAGCCGGCGGTTGATGGGGAGGTACTTCGGCTCGAACGGGAAGGCTGCTGCCGCTTCCTCGTTGAATTCCACGCCGAGTCCCGGAGCATCACCCGGGTGCATGTAGCCGTCTGTGAAGGTGTAGGAAGTCTTGAAGACCTCACCGACGGGGTCGCGGTGGCCCATGTATTCCTGGACGCCGAAGTTGGGAATGCTCATGTCCACGTGCAGCGCCGCAGCGAACGACACCGGGGACAGGTCGCCGGCGCCGTGCGAGCCGGACCGGACCCCGTACAGGTCGGCCAGCGAGAAGATGCGGCGCAGGTGCGTGATGCCGCCGGCGTGCGAGACGGACGTGCGGATGTAGTCGATCAGGCGTTCGGTGATCAGCTGCTGGCAGTCCCAGATCGAGTTGAACACCTCCCCCACCGCGATGGGCGTGGTGGTGTGCTGGCGGATCAAACGGAACGCCGACTGGTCCTCGGCCGGCGTCGGGTCCTCTATCCAGAACGGCCGGTACTGCTCCAGCGAGGCGCCCAGCCGGCCGGCCTCGATGGGCGTCAGCCGGTGGTGGACATCGTGCAGGACGTGGACGCCGTAGCCGAACTGTTCGCGGACGTGCGCCATCATTTTCGGCGCGAAGTCCAGGTAGGACGTGGTCTCCCACATGTCCTCCTGTGGAACGTTGCCGCTGGCCGGTTCGTAAGTCCTGCCATCCACGGGCGCGATCCCGTAGGTTTTCTCCAGCCCCGGCACCGCAGCCTGGGCGCGGATTGCCTTGTAGCCGAGGTCCAGGTGGTGCTGGAAATCGGCGCTCAGGTCCTCCAGGCTTGAGCCGCTGGCGTGCCCATAGACCATGACGCCCTCGCGGGCGGCACCTCCCAGGAGTTCGTAGACCGGCATGCCGGCCGCCTTGCCCTTAATGTCCCACAGCGCGACGTCGATCGCGGCGATCGCGGTCATGGTCACCGGCCCGCGGCGCCAGTAGGCGCCCTTGTAGAAGTACTGCCACGCGTCCTCGATCCGTCGGGCGTCGCGGCCGATCAGCAGCGGGCAGAGGTGCTCGGACAGGTAGGACGCCACAGCCAGCTCGCGGCCGTTCAGGGTGGCGTCGCCGATGCCGGTGATGCCGTCCTCGGTTTCAATAACGAGCGTGACGTAGTTCCGTCCGGGGGACGAAACCACTACCCGTGCGTCGGTGATTTTCACTGGTTGGTCCTTCGTGGGTGCGTGGGAGATTTGCAAGAAGCTCGCAGTAGGTGTCGTTTTGAGCCCTCATAACGACACCTGCTGCCAGTCAGTTGGCGGTGAGGCGGAGCATGACCTTGCTGCTGCCGGACGCCGGATCGGCCGAAACCCGCATGGCTTCCTCGGCCTGGTCGATGCCGAACCTGTGGGTGATGACAGGCGATACGTCCAGGCCTTCGGCCATGGCGCGGAGGGCGTCGCTGATCTCGTCCGCGAACCGGTATGAGCCGATCCAGGTGATTTCCCGGGTCACCAGGTCTCCGAGTGCCGCGGGCGCCGGGGTGCCCGGCAGGTTGCCCACCTGGACAACGGTTCCGCCGCGGGCCGTGGCGCCGAGGACGCCGCCCAGCACGCCCGGGATGCCGGTGGCTTCGAACACCAGCTCCATGTCCTCTGGAAGTGCGCCGACTCCGGAAAGGTTTCGGACCTCGTCGGCGCCCATTGCTGCGGCGATCCGCAGCGAGGCATCGTTGATGTCGGCTGCGATCACCGTCCTGGCCCCGGCGTACTTGGCTGCTGCGATCACCAGCGAGCCGATCGGTCCGGCACCATTGACCAGGACATCCCGTCCGGCCAAGGATCCGGCCCTGCTTACGGCGTGCATGGCGACGGCGAGCGGTTCGGCGAGCGCCCCGCGAAGGGTGTCCACGCCGTCGGGCAGGGCCCGGATCTGCGAAGCCCGCACAAGCTTCCGTTCGCTGAAGCCGCCGTCAGTGTGGGGGTCGAAGGCAGCTGACCCGAAGTAGCGGATCTGCGGGTAGAGGTTGGTCCTGCCCGCGAGCCGTGCCGGCATGGTCCCGTCCCCCACGAGTTCCGCGGGGTGCACCGTAACCGGCTGGCCGACGTCGAGGTTTTCCACTCCGGACCCAAGCTGCGCGATCCGGCCGGCCACCTCGTGGCCGAGGACGAGCGGCGACTTCAGTGCCGCAGTCCCCGAGGCGCCGTGGCGCCAGTACGAAAGGTCGGAGCCGCAGATCCCGCCCCACTCGACGTCGAGCACTACCTCGCCGGGTCCGGCTACGGGTTCCGGGCGGTCGTCGATGCGAAGGTCGTTCGGTCCGTGGACTACTACCGCTTTCATACGGCGTCTTCCAGGCGGACCATGTCGCGGCCGCGGACCTCGGGACCCACGGCTGCGGCGACCAGGGTGATCAGGGAGTAGCCGATGAGCATCGCGGCGAGCGGCCACCAGTGTCCCGTGATTGCCGTGAGCGTGGCGGCCAGCAGCGGGCCGATGGCCGTGGCGAGGATGCCGCCGATTTCCTTGGCCAGGGCCAGCTGGGTGAAGCGGGTGCGGGCTCCGAAGAACTCGGCCATGGTCACGCTTTCCATGGCGAACAGGCTCAGGACGCCTAGGTTCAGTCCGGCCACAATGGCCACGGTGATCAGGGTGGTGTTGCCGCTCGTGACCATCAGCATCATCGGGATGGCGAACAGCGCCGTGAGGGTGCTGAGGACCAGGTACAGCGGTCTCCGGCCGAAGCGGTCGCCCAGGAGGCCCATGATGGGGATGGTGATGAAGCCCAGCAGGGAGCCGTACATGATGGCGCTGGTGCCCACGGTCTTGTCGACCAAAAGCACGGTGGCGAGGTAGCCGATGAGGAAGGTCTGCACGAGCCCGGAGTTGCCGGCCTGTCCGAACCGGAGGCCCAGGGCGATCAGGAAGGCCCGGCCCTTGCGCTGGTGCAGCGCGGCTTCAATGGTGCTGGTGCCGGCCGGTACGGCGGCCTGGGCAATGTCCTTCTTGGCGAGGGCAACACCGTCCACGACGTCGGCCCGCTGTTCGAAGACCGGGCTTTCCTTAAGCGAGCGGCGGATCCAGACTGCGAAGATCATCAGCAGGAAGCTGGCCAGGAACGGGATGCGCCAGCCCCAGCTGAGCAGCTGGTCCTCCGGCAGGACCGCGACCAGGATCGCCCAGAGGGCAGAGGCTCCGAGTGTGCCGGAGTTGGTGCCAAGGCAGACGAGCGAGGAGATCAGGCCGCGTCGTTTGGCGGGGGCGTATTCCGCGAGCATCACGGTGGCCCCGGCGATCTCGGCGCCGGCTCCGAAGCCCTGGATGAGGCGCAGTGCTACAAGCAGGATCGGAGCCCAGATGCCGATCATCGCGTACGTGGGGAGGACACCGATGAGCGTGGTGGACGCGCCCATGAGGGCGATGGTGATGAAGAGGACCTTCTTGCGGCCGATCCTGTCACCCATGCGGCCGAAGTAGACGGCTCCTGCAAGGCGGGCGACGTAGCCCACGCCGTAGGTGGCCATCGCGGCGATGAGGCCGAGCACGGGGCTCACCTCAGGGAAGAAGATCTTGTTGAAGACGATGGCTGCGGCCAGGGAGTAGAGCTGGAAGTCCATGAACTCCATGGCCGTCCCGAGCCAGCCTGAAACTGCGACCCTGGCCAGGTCCCGGGTGGTCCTCGTCTCCGGCTTGGTGGTGGGTGGCGCAATGCTCTCGGTCATCTGGTGCTCCTTTGCAGGCGATGAAAAAGGGAGGTGGCGATGTTTGCGGTGCGAGGGTGGCCGCCTTCCCCGGGTGCACGCTCTGCTGAGCAGGTTTGGCGTACGGGGCTTTTTTCGGCGGCTCTTGCTACCATACAAGCACTACCATTCTAGTTTGTCAACGATGGCTAGACTGGACGCATGGCAATAGAAAAACCCGATAAAGGACAGTCGCCGAGGCTCTCGGTGCGTGATCAGACACTGGAAACACTCCGGCGTCGGATCATTTCCCTGCAGCTCCCTCCCGGTGAGCCGCTGTCCGAAAACGAGCTAGCGCAGGAGCTCGGCGTCAGCCGGACACCGGTGCGGGAATCCCTGATTCTGCTGCGCGAAGAGGGGCTGGTGCAGGTCTTCCCGCAAATCGGATCCTTCGTCTCCCTCGTGGACCTGGGCCGGGTTGCCGAAGCTCAGTTCGTCCGGGAGGCCATCGAATGCGCATCCCTTGGTGACCTGGTGGTGGACGCGCCGGGGATTGCCGGCCTGCGGCAGATTCTTGCCAGCCAGCGCGAGGCCGAGGCCCAGGGTGATGTGGAGGAATTCTTCCGGCTGGACGAAGACTTCCACCGTGAACTCCTCCGGCTGGCGGGGCACGAGTCGGCCTGGACGGCCGTCAATTCGGCCAAGGCGCACCTGGACCGCGCCCGGCGCTTGAGCCTGATCGATACGAGGCCTGTCTCCACGCTGATTGAGCAGCACACGGCAGTGGTGGACGCGTTGGAAGCCAACAATATTGCCGACGCCGACAGCTCCCTGCGCGTCCACCTCCGGGGCGTTTTCGAAGACGTCAAACGGATTCAGGCATCCTCGCCTGACCTCTTTTCCGACGGCACGGCCTCACGGCCGATCCGGCGGAGCATCGCGCGCCTGTCCTAGTTCGATTCACCTCGGACAGACGCGCGGCTGCTACTCATGGTCAGGCTTGGCCCGGTACCGCCTCGTCCTGCTTGACCAGCGCAGCTTCGAGATTGATCTTCACCTTGTCACTGACCAGGAATCCGCCGGTCTCCAGCGCTGCGTTCCACGTCAGGCCAAACTCCTTGCGACTGATTTCCGTCTCCGCCGAGAAACCTGCCCGGGTGGCACCGAACGGATCAACCGCCACGCCGGTGAACTCAACTTCCAGTTCGACGGGCTTGGTGATCCCCCGGATCGTCAGGTCGCCGGTGACCGTGTAATCCTCGCCGTCGCCCTCGATGCCCTTGGCCCGGAACGTCATTTCGGGATACTGCTCGACGTCGAAGAAGTCCGCACCCCGCACGTGGCCGTCGCGGTTGGCGTCACCGGAGTCGAAACTCGCGGTCTTCACTGTGGCGCGCACAGAGGATTCAGCCAGCGATTCCCGGACACGGGCTTCGGCATTGGCATCCGTGAACCGGCCACGGACCTTGCTGATCCCGGCATGCCGGACGGTAAATCCAATCTCGCTGTGCGACATATCAAGGGTCCAGGTACCCGGGGTCAGGCCTGAGGGAAGCGTCATTGCACATCTCCTAAAAGGGTGAAAACCAGCTGAAACGGTGCGATTTCCACACTGGTTCAGGCCGGGAGTGAAGTCAAGGTCCTGCCGAAGCTTCCGCCTGGGCGCTGAAGCGATGGGGGCCTCGCCCTCCACAAGGTCTTCCAAGCTTGGCCCCCCACTCCCCCTTACCGGCCGGTGCCAGTCCCCCCAAAACTCCTAGCCAATTTTCAGGAAACCTCTTTATCTTTGTTAACAGGCCCACCGCGTCCCCCAGTTGCGGTGGTCCTGCCGCTAGGAGGGGCCTCGCACACCGACAGGTGACGCGAGGCCCTTCCGCTTAACTGCTGTTCGCACGCTTTACGCAGGCTTGGCGCAAGATCCCCGATCCAGCTCGCTCGGTGGGTACGATCGTTGAACGCACAACGACCGCCACGGGGGCACAAGAAGTTGAAGAGAGCACGTCCACTGCCGCGCGGCAACTACAGCGGAGCCTTCGGCACCAGCGCATCCTTCGGCGCTGTCGACTGGGTCAAGGGTGGCATCGTCGCCACCGTGATTCTGGCGACCACAGCCTGCGGCGGCGCCGTCAGCGCAACGCAACAGCCGTCGTCGGGCGCCCGAACAAGCACCTCGGCGGATGTGACGGCAACCGACGCACCCACCGCCTCACCCACTGCCACTGCGCCGCCGTTCGAGCCCGCACGGCTGGACAACGTCAAGGCACGGCCTGCCTACGCCACCAAGGCCACGGAACTGCTTGCGACCCTGCCCATCAAAGGCCGGGCGCCGAAAACCGGCTACGACCGGACGCAGTTCGGGCAGGCGTGGGCGGACACGGACCACAACGGCTGCGACACCCGGAACGACATCCTCACCAGGGACCTCACGGCCACAACGCTGAAGCCCGGGACCCGAAGCTGCGTGGTCCTCTCGGGCACGCTGAATGATCCGTACACGGCCACCGTCATCGCATTCCAGCGCGGGGTCAACACGAGCAGCGCGGTGCAGATCGACCACGTCGTGGCTCTCAGCGACGCCTGGCAGAAGGGTGCCCAGCAGCTGACAGAGGCGCAGCGCACGGCCTTCGCCAACGATCCCCTGAACCTCCTCGCCGTTTCCGGACCGGAAAACCAGCAAAAGAGCGACGGCGACGCCGCCACCTGGCTGCCGCGAAACACGGCCTACCGCTGCGCGTACGTCGCCCGGCAGATCTCGGTCAAGACCACCTATAAGCTCTGGGTCACGCGGGCCGAGCACGACGCCATGGCCACGGTGCTGTCCAAGTGTGCCGGCGTCCTGGCTCCGACGAAGGGGAGCGCCCCCGTCACGGCTCCGGCCCAAGCGGCGCCCGCGGTTCCCGCGCCAGCTCCAGCGGGTCCCGCAGCGCCTGTGGCGGCCGAGGCCGCGCAAGCCGCTCCGGCTCCCGCTGCCGCCTACTACGCCAACTGCGCGGCAGTCCGGGCGGCCGGTGCCGCGCCCATCCACGCCGGCCAGCCGGGCTACAGCGGAAAGCTGGACCGCGACGGCGACGGCGTGGGCTGCGAATAGCCGGATCCCGCTGTTTCGGCTCCCCTACTGCTGTTCCTCTCCCGCAAACGGGTAGTCCTCCTCGTCCCCGCCCGGGGTTGCTGCCGACTGCTCAATGGCGTCCGCTTCAGCAGCGTCCTCGAGTGCGACGTGCGGTGCGGGAACATCGGTCATGGCCCCAGCAACGCGGGGTCTTTCACGGCCCGATCCTCGCAGGATATTGAGTGGCCGCTGACCCCGTGCTGCTGCTCATGCCGTCAGCTCAGATATCCGTTCGGGTTGAGGACGTACTTGGTGGCGGCGCCGGCGTCGAATTCGGCGTAGCCCTTGGGTGCATCGTCCAGCAGAATCGGCTTCGCGTTGACGTTCTTGGCGATTTGCACCCTGTCGTGCAGGATGGCCATCATCAGCTGCCGGTTGTACTTCATCACCGGACACTGCCCCGTGGTGAAGCTCAGCGATTTCGCCCAGCCCGTGCCGAGGCTCAGGCTCAGCGACCCCTTCTTTGCGGCCTCGTCCACGCCCCCGGGGTCGCCCGTCACGTAGAGCCCGGGAATCCCGAGTGCGCCACCCGCAGCCGTAAGTTCCATGAGCGAGTTCAGCACAGTGGCCGGGGCCTCCTGCGCGCCCGAGCCGTGGCCCTTGGCCTCGAAGCCCACGGCATCCACGCCACAGTCCACCTCCGGCACGCCGAGGATCTGCTCGATCTGCTCCGCCGGACCGCCCTTGGACAGGTCCACGGTTTCGCACCCGAAGCTGCGCGCCTGCGCGAGCCGCTGCTCATTCAGGTCACCGACAATTACGACGGCGGCACCCAGCAGCTGCGCGCTGGTCGCCGCAGCGAGGCCAACAGGACCGGCACCGGCGACGTAAACAGTGGAGCCGACACCCACGCCGGCACTCACGGCGCCGTGGTACCCGGTGGGGAAGATGTCCGAGAGCATGGCGAGGTCGAGGATTTTCTCCATGGCTCGGTCCTTGTCCGGGAACTTCAGCAGATTCCAGTCGGCGTACGGCACCAGCACATAGTTGGCCTGGCCGCCCACCCAGCCACCCATGTCCACGTAGCCGTAGGCGCTGCCCGGGCGGTCCGGGTTCACGTTCAGGCAGATGCCGGTCTTGCGCTCCTTGCAGTTCCGGCAGCGGCCGCAGGCAATGTTGAACGGCACCGAGCAGAGGTCACCCACCTTGATGAACTCGACGCCCGGCCCCACTTCCACTACCTCGCCGGTGATTTCGTGGCCCAGGACCAGGTCCGGCGGCGCCGTTGTCCGCCCCCGGACCATGTGCTGGTCGGAGCCGCAGATGTTGGTGGCCACCGTCTTGAGAATTGCCCCGTGAGGAACCGAACGCCCCACGTTTGCCGGGTTAACGCCCGGCCCGTCCTTGAGTTCAAAGCTGGGGTAGTCGATGTCAATGACTTCCACCTTGCCGGGCCCTTTGTAGGCAACGGCTTTGTTCCCTTCCATCTTTTCCTCCTGGCGTCACGGACCCTCCCAAATGAAGGGCCGGCTGTGATTCATCAAGCGTCCTGATGTTCCCTCCAGGGCGGGTACAGACGGCAGACCGGACGGCGTCGTCGGTGCCTTTGATGGTGGAGGGTGCCGCCAGTCTAAGACGCCCGCCTTGGTGAGGTCTATAACGTTCCGCGATCATCGCCCGGCAGGGCCTGGTGGCGGATAAATACGCAACACTATTGGGTCTTTTTGATCAGGCCGGACAGGCCTACGTTGGGACAAGCGGGCCGTCCAGCCGGGACGGCCAGAACCATGGAGGAACTTGCTATGTCCACGCATGTCGCCGACTGCAGCGTATCCAACTGCTCCTTCAACGATCACACCCACTGCAATGCCGAGGCCATCACGGTCGGCGGCACCACAGACCACGCCTCCTGTGCCACGTTCATCGACACCGGAATCCACGGCGGGCTGCCCAAGGTCCTGGCCGGAGTCGGTGCCTGCCAGCGCGGGGAGTGCGTCCATAACGACCACCTGATGTGCCAGGCACCGGAAGTCCACGTGGGCCCGGGCCCGGACAACGCCGACTGCCTTACGTACGCCCACACGTAAGCCGATCGGGGCACTTCCGCCAACGCTGCAGATGGCCTTCACCGTCAGAGCCTTCATTGTCAGAGCCACTTGCTAGATTCGAATTAGCACACCGGGAGCCCTCCCGGAGTGAGGCTGCCAATGGGGAGGCCCCATGTTCCTGCTCGATGCCCTGACGCTGGAAGCACCCGCCGATCTGGTGTTCTCGGCCAGTGACCTTGTGGCCGCAAGCGAGTGCGAATACCGCACCCTCCGGATCCTGGACGAGAAACTCGGCCGCTCCTCCAAGGCCGACTTTCCCGCCGACGAGATGCAGGCCCGCGCCGGCAAACTCGGCGATCTCCACGAGCACCAGGTGCTGGCCGGCCTCATCGCAGAGTACGGCGCCTGGGATCCGGCCCGCGGCACCGGCGTGTACTGCGTGGAGCGCGGAACCACCGCCCGGTCAGACCTGGCCGCCAGGCACGAAGAAACGGCAGCGGCGCTCCGGGCAGGGGCCGACGTAGTCTTCCAAGCAACCTTTTTCGACGGCGAATTCCTCGGCTATGCGGACTTCCTGGTTAAGGATGGCACTGGCAGCGAGAGCACTGGCAGCGAGGCCGCGGACAAACCCGGTCCTGACGCCAACGGCGGCCGCTACGCCGTATGGGACACCAAGCTGGCCAGGCATGCCAAGGTGGGCGCGCTTCTGCAGCTTGCCGCCTACGGGGACCAGCTGATCAAACTCGGACTTAATCCCGCTCCCCGCGTCACGCTGGTGCTGGGCAACCTCGAACGAAGCATCCACTCGCTCACCGACCTGCTGCCGGTGTACCGCGAGCGCCGCGACCGCTTCCGCGAACTGACCGCCGCACACCGCGTCTCCGGTGTTCCCGTGGCGTGGCAGCAGCCGGGCATCGGCTATTGCGGAAGGTGCGACTACTGCGCCGAGCAGGTGTCCGAACACCGCGACCTGCTGATGGTGGCCGGCATGACCTCCGTCCAGCGGAAAAAACTGATCGCTGGCGGCATCACCAGCATCGATGCCCTCGCGGAGTTGCCTCCGGAGAAGGCCACCGGGTCAACCCGGCGCCTGCGTGACCAGGCCCGCATGCAGACCGCCCGTGAATCTCCGGACGGTTCGCGGACCTTCCTCAAGGACGGCCAGGAACATACCATCACCTTCAAAGTGTTGCCTGAGAACGCCCTGGCCAGCATCCCCGCTCCCAGCGACGGCGACATCTTCTTCGACTTCGAAGGCGACCCGCTGTGGCAGGATCCCGTCACGGGCCAGTGGGGATTGGAATACCTCTTTGGCGTGATCGAGGCGCCCCTGCCCGGGGATCCACCCGGCGCGACGCCCGTGTTCCGGCCTTTCTGGGCGCATTCCCGTTCTGGTGAACGGCAGGCGTTCCTCGACTTCCTCGCCTACGTGGAGGAACGCCGCGCCAGGTATCCGGAGATGCACGTCTATCACTACGCGCCGTACGAAAAGACAGCGCTGCGCCACCTCTCGCTGACTCACGTCGCCGGCGAGGACATTGTGGATTCCTGGCTTCGCGAGGGAGTCCTCGTGGACCTCTACGCCACAGTGCGGCACTCGCTCAGGATTTCGGAGGCCTCCTACTCCATCAAGAAACTCGAGCCGCTGTACATGGGGAGCAACCTGAGGTCCGGAGACGTCAAAGACGCCGGTGCTTCGGTGGTGGCCTACGCGGCGTTCTGCACCGCACGCGACGGCGGACCCGAGACTCAGGCCGAGGCCGCTGCCATCCTTTCCTCCATCTCCGACTACAACCAGTACGACTGCCTCTCCACCCTGCGCCTGCGCGACTGGCTGCTGCAGCTGCGCGGGCCGTCCGCCTCTGACGCCTCCCGTGAGGCGACCGTCCCGGCCATCGCCTCTGAGGGCGGTGCCGCCGAGTCCGGCGCGGAACCGCCTGCGGAGGAAGAAACCCTTCGCTCCTATCTGGATTCACTCCCGGATAACCGTGAACTCACCGCCGACGAACAGGCCGTGGCGATGGTGGCGGCGGCTACGGGCTATCACCGCCGGGAACGCAAGCAGTTCTGGTGGGAGCATTTCGACCGCCTTGAATCGGAGGTGGACCGCTGGTCGGACCAGCGCAACGTCTTCGTGGTTGAGGACGCTTCAGTGGTCTCCGACTGGGCACCGCCCAGCTCCCGCGCCCGCACGGAATCCAGGACCCTGCGGCTCACCGGCACCATGAGCGAAGGCTCGGAGTTCCGCACAGGCTCCACGTGGTTCCGGATGTTCGAGGATCCCCTGCCCGACGGTCTCGGAGAGGTCGACGGCGGCCGTACGCCGCGGGCTCCGGGCACAGCCGCCGATTCAATTGGGCGGGAGGCGCTGTCCCGCGACGGAATCTTCGGCACTCTGGTGGAGGCGGTTGAGGACCACCCCGGCCAGCCGGGCAAGACCATCATCACCATCACCGAGAAGTCAACAGGCAAGGTACCGCCGTACTTCCAGTTGCCCGTGGCCCTCACCCCGGACCGGCCCATTCCCACAGCGAACATCGAGGCGGCCCTGGCCGACCTCGCGCAACTCGTAGGGTCCACGCTTCCATCGCTGCCCAAGCACTCCGGACTCGACGTCCTCCGCCGGGTGCCCCCGCGCCTGGCCACGCTGGAGGCACTCCCGGCAGTCGGCCACGACGACTCCGGCAACGCTGACTACGTCTCAGCCATCACTGAAGCCCTCGGCGATCTGGACAGGTCCTACCTCGCAGTCCAGGGGCCGCCGGGGACGGGCAAGACGTACGTTGGCTCGCACGTCATCGCACGCCTGGTGCGACGCGGGTGGAAGGTGGGCGTCGTTGCCCAGTCGCACGCGGTCATCGAGAACATGCTCTGCACGGCCATCGAGAAGGCGGGCGTCGACCCGCGGGTTGTGGCCAAGGACGTCAGGGCTCCGCGCTCCGGCTCCGACGTCCCCTGGCACCTGACCACGGACAATGACGTCGCACGGATCCTCACCGGCGATGGGGGTTGCTTGATCGGCGGGACGGCCTGGACCATGACTGGCAAGTGTGTACCCGCCGGCTCACTGGACTTGCTGGTCATCGACGAGGCGGGCCAGTATTCGCTGGCCAACACCCTTGCCGTTGCCCGGTCTGCAAAGCGCCTCCTGCTGCTCGGCGATCCCCAGCAACTGCCCCAAGTCACGCAAGGCTCCCATCCGCAGCCTGTTGACGAGTCAGCCCTCGGCTGGCTGTCCGCCGGCCACGCCACCATGCCCTCCGAGATGGGCTACTTCCTCGCCGATTCCTGGCGGATGCATCCCCAGCTGTGTCAGGCGGTTTCGCTCCTCAGCTACGACGGCAGGCTCGAGTCAGCGCCGGCTGCCACGTATCGGCAGCTGGACGGCGTGCCGGCCGGTGTGGAGACGGTCCTCGTGGAGCACACCGGCAACACGACGAGTTCCAAAGAGGAGGCCGCGAAGATCGTCGAACTGGCAAACGACCATATCGGCCTCAAATGGACTCCCGGCATGGCTGATCCGGTCCGCCGGCTCGAGGCAAAAGACATCCTGGTGGTGGCCGCCTACAACGCCCAGGTGCAGGCCATCCGGCATGCGCTCGACCGGAAGGGGCTGGCAGAGGTGCGGGTGGGAACGGTGGACAAGTTCCAGGGGCAGGAAGCTCCCGTGGTGCTCGTGTCCATGGCGTGCTCTGCCATTGCCGAAGCACCCCGCGGCGCAGAGTTCCTCCTGAACCGCAACCGCATCAACGTTGCTGTGTCACGCGGCCAGTGGCGGGCGGTGATCGTCCGCTCCCCCGAGCTGACAAACTACATGCCCAACAAACCCTCGGCTTTGGAGGAGCTTGGTGCTTTCATCGGGCTCAGTCCGCGCCCTCCCCGGCTGTGAGCGTTTAGTCGACGCCGACAGCCCGCACGTCGAAGGACCGTCCACCCGGCAGCTGTCCCGTCTGCCGGTCAACAAACCCCGTCAGCCCACCACGTTGAAAGTGTTGAACTTCCCCTCGGCCGGGGTCATCTTCTCGTCAACGTGGGCTACCCGGCCGGGAGCTTGGCTGGATCCGAGCCAGCGCCGGAATTCGATGATGACCGGCTGCGGCCCCTCGGCGACGACGGCGACCGAACCGTCGTCGTCGTTCCTTACCGAACCGGTGATTCCCAACTCGTCGGCTTTGCGCGCCGTCCAGTAGCGAAAGCCGACGCCCTGGACTGCCCCGGTGACGCGCGCCGTGAGGCGCACGCTGTCCGCATCTGACGCATTTGAGTGAGTCATGAGTCCAATGTAGCGCCGGGTCTTCGGTCCCGACAGGCTCGAGCAGCACACCCTGACCGACCAGCGGGACGGTCCCGAGAGGCCCGACCAGCACGCACTCATCGCCCAGCGGTTGTCAGCCCGCGGGACGGAGGGATGTGATCATCTTGCGAATGTCCCTGTACTCGGCCGTCTCCTTGTATGCCTCAGGTGTGTCCACGAACGGTTCGTTGCCGGGCGTCGTGTCGAACGGGTTGTAGACACCGCCAAACATCGCACCGCTCGGCGGCCAGGTGAAGAAGTGGAAAATCGGGCAGGCCTCAGTTCCGGTGGGCTCCGGCGCGGATGTGATGCCGTAGGCAAGGATATTCGCCTTCGTCGGGTCGGTTGCTTCGGGGTCCATGCGGGACTCGAAGGCGAACCGGGGTGTCTTTCCTGCCTGGGCCAGCGCAGGCAGAGGCTGGGAGTCCAGCATTCCGTAAGGCTGCTTCTTGGTGCACTCGGCGCCGGTGACCACGTTGGTGCGCAGGGTGGCCATGGACTTTCCGTTGGCCTTGGAGACTTCCACAAAAGCGCCGCCGCCTGCGGGCGTTTGCCCGGCCGGATCCTTGATGGTCCAATCGGCCGGGTAATCAAAGGACAGCGAACCGTCCGTCGTCGTAAAGGTCTTCCAGCCTTCGGCGGGCGTGGTGGCGCCCGCCGAAGGGGTAGCCGACGGCGACGATGTGGCGCTCGCGCTGGCGGACGCTGTGGGCGATCCCCCTGCCGGAGACGTTGTGGGCGGAGCCGATGCCGGCGAACCGCAGGAAGCGAGCAGGAGCGCCACGCACACACCCGAGAAAACCGTCACTGCTGATGATGCTGATGCTGATCGGCGCATCAAGGCCCCTCCTCAAAGGTTAGAAAAGACGATGGATTAATTGTGCGGCAGCCGACCTTGGAAAAACCTTGGAATCGGCCCGATCGCTACCGAACCGTTGCCGCCATAGCCCATTCCCGACGATTTCAACAGGCTGAGGAGAGGTTGGTAACGGTTTATGCATGCAAGACCTTGTAAACCAAGCAATGCCCTGTCTCGCAATAGCCGTTGCCGTAGCCGCAGGGCTGTTCCTCTCCTGGCTGCTCCGCAGAATCCTCCTCCGCCTCAACCGCAGGCTACCCGCGCTGCGCGAGACCTCCCGCATGGGCCGGGTTCCGCTCCGCCTGGCCCTCTGCCTGACCGGCATCCGGATCGCCCTGGCACTCATCACGGACGACGCCCCGTGGCGCACGAATGTGGACCACATCCTGCTGATCGCGCTCATCGCCTCTGTGGCCTGGCTGGCAGTTGCCATCCTGCTGATCATCGAAGCACTGATGCTCATGCACTACAGCGTGGACGTGGCGGACAACCGCCGCGCAAGACGCCTGCGCACCCAGGTGATTCTCGCCAGGCGCATCGGCATAGCCCTGGTGGTCATTTTGGCGCTCGGCATCGCGCTGCTCACCTTCCCGGACGTCCGGGCCCTCGGGGCAGGCATCCTGGCCTCGGCCGGACTGATCTCCATCGTTGCCGGCCTGGCGGTACGGTCCGCACTGGTCAACGTTTTCGCCGGCGTCCAGCTGGCCTTCACCGATGCCATCCGCGTTGACGACGTAGTGGTGGTGCAGAAGGAATGGGGCCGGATCGAGGAGATTACCCTGACCTACGTGGTGGTCCACATCTGGGATGACCGCCGCCTCATTCTTCCCTCCACCTACTTCACCACCACGCCCTTCGAAAACTGGACGCGTGGGCATCCTCCAGGTCACCGACGCCACCAGCGGCTTCGTGCGCGTCCGGATCCTCGTGAGTGCCGCGGACAGCGCCTCCCTGTTCGACCTGCGCTGCCTCGTCCGCGAAGAGTTGGTGGGATTCCTGCAGCGACAGCATCCGCAGGCACTGCCCCATGTCCGCTGGGAAACCGTCAATTCCTCGCAGCAAAATTCAACGCAGCCACATGCCACGATTACCTCGCCCCAGCGCCCGTAGCTTGAGGCGCAGCCTAGGCAGCCGTCGGATCCGCGCGACTCCCAGCTGTTCACCGGTTCCATTGCAGCCGTGGAGCGGTCGCGCGCCTTCAGCGGCCCGGGAGAGGAAGTGTTCGAGGACCGGGAAAAGACCTGTCCGCCCACGAATGACGCTCGGACAGCCTGACAGCCTGTATCCTCCCGGAGAATCAAACCCGGAGCATCCGCCACGTTTGCATCAGACCGCCGCTTCGGGACGACCGGCGCTTCCGGACACAGCGAAGCCCCGCTGCCGCGGTTGCGGCAACGGGGCTTCTCAGCTGCGTACTGAGCTGTCCCAGTTCACGGGCCGCGTCAGTTGGCGGGCCGCGTACTGACCTGGGTCAGTTGGCGGGCCGGGTCATGCGTTTACGGTGATATCCCGCGTGCGGTGGTCGTACCGGATGGTGAGGCGGCCGCCGTCGTGGTGCAGTTCGTGGTTTGCACCGTCGAAAGCACCGAAAGCGCCGTAGTTCTCCTCCCAGGAGCGGTTCAGCGCGATCTTGAAAGTGTAGTGGCCGGCCGGAATGTCAGCCGTCAGCTTCCACAGCTGGTCGAGGGCGTCGAGCTCCATCTGGGCTTCGTCATACTGCGGAGCCCAGTTCTCCGGGGCACCCAGCAGCGTGTTGAAGTCACCGGCAACGGCTACCGCTTCCGGCTGCGGGGCAGTTTCGACGGCGGGAGCTTCAGTTTCGGAGCTCGCCTCGGCCTTCTTGCTGCGAACCGCCTTGGCAACGGGAGCAACCGCGTCCTCGATCAGCTTGGCAGCCTTGTCCACGACCTTCGCAGCCTTGGACGGAGCCTTCCCAGCCTTGACAGCAGCTGCCTTCTTAGCGGCAGGTTTGGCGGGCACGGCCACCGGAAGGGGCGTGTTGGCAGGAACCGGCGTTCCGGCGTCGAGCGCTACAGCGAAGCTGTCGGCGTCCGCGAACGCGACAGTTGCTCGCAGGCCGTCTTCGGTGATGGTCCAGCCGGAGCGGCCCTTGACCAACCAACCGGCCTTGACCAGCTTGGCCGTGGCAGTAGTGAGCGACTTGTGGCCGCGGGGGATCCCCCCGCTGAGCAGTTCAGCCTCGTAGGCGTTCAACGGAACTCGGATGAGTGCCTCGGCGAGTACTTCGCCAGCATTCTGCGACTCACCAGTCAACACCCCCTCCGCCAGAACGTCCAGCACGGCCTTCAGCCGGAAGTTGGTGTTTTCTGCGGCAGTCTTGCGCATGGTTCCCCTTAAAGAGCGATTGTTCCCCCAGTAGTTTGCCAAGTAGACGGTAAATCTGGCGACTTGAAATGGTAAATACCGCGTGTCGCGACCGGATATGACGCGGATTACACCCGATCTGAGCCTGGAGTCTCGGATTTCCGGACGTCGGCCGCCGCGGTGGTGCAGCCAAAACCCAGCTGACCGGGTGGTTGACAAAGGAGTGCATTTCCCGCCGCGCGCAATCGAAAGTAGGCTTACCATGTGCGTTGATTACCAGGACAGCACAGCACTGGAAAGGATGAAGGCCATGAGCGAGCACAATGCCAAGGACGACGGCTTCATAGTCCCGAACCCCTCAAAGATCCGCGACGACGGCCCCGGCGACGCGGGCGATGACGCCAACGCAATCCGCTTCAGTGAAGAGCAGGCGCTGATCGAGGAACAGTCCCACGGAATCCGCCCCGAGCGCTACGACATCCCGCCCGGCGGGCCCACCATGGCCGAAGCGCGCGGCAATATGGACTTGTCGGATGACACCGGGGATGCAACTTCGGGCGACAGCAGCGACGACGGCCTGCACGGCGGAGCTGAGCAGTAAAGCGCCGAAGCAATAGAGCACTGAAGCAGTAAAGCTCCCGACGTCGGCACGCCGGATTGCGGCGGCCAGGACGGGAGTCCGGGCCTACTGCCGGTAGCCCTCGACTTCGCTGGCGGGCCGCACGTCGGCCTCGTCAGGATCCTCCCCGGCCTTCGCCTTGGCCCGGCGCTGCCGCAGCAGATCCCAGCATTGATCCAGGGCCTCCTCCACCTGCCGCAGCCGGGCCAGCCGATCCTCCGGCTCCGGGCTGGCGCCGTCCGACGCGTGCCCCTCCCCCACCTCGCGCAGTCGGTGCTCTTCGTCAACCAGCGACTGGATCCGCTGCAGAATGTCCTGATTGTCCATCGCTTGCACTCCTCACATCATGCGGCTCGCCAATACCAGCCGGCTCAGCAGGCCTGGAATTGCCAGCCCAGTGAGGCTGGCCCGTCCGCGAAAGGGCCTGACCGCACAGCACCCAGCACTGCGCGGGACCCCCAGGCACCGATCGTGCTGGCCACGCGGCAGACCGTTCGCTAGGCTTGAACGTAAGCATGCTTAGCATTCTGCTGGGAGCTTGTTCAACCACTTGCGAACCTGTCCGTGTTCAACCCCGCCATCAGGAGGAGCACCATGACCGATCAGTACACGTTCAAAAATCCCGTCACGGCTTACGAGCACATCGAGCCGCCGAAGCAGCACCAGCCCGAGCCCGGCCTGGACGCAAAGCTGGAACCCAAGGCCGATCTGGGTGAGGACACCTACCGCGGGACGGGCCGCCTCGAAGGGCGCAAGGCGATTGTCACGGGCGCCGACTCCGGCATCGGCGCTGCCACGGCGATTGCGTTCGCGCGCGAGGGTGCCGACGTCGTCCTCTCCTACCTTCCTGAAGAGGAAGAGGACGCCGCGAAGATCGCCAACCTGATCGAAAAGGCCGGGCGAAAGGCCGTGAAGGTTCCCGGCGACCTTAAGGACGCGAACACGTGCCGCGAGCTGGTGGACACTGCGCTCCGCGAGCTTGGCGGACTGGACCTCCTCGTGAACAACGCCGGCAAGCAGGTGGCACAGGCGGACATCGCCGACATCACCGACGAACAGTTCGACCACACGCTGAAGACCAACGTCTACGCCATGTTCTGGCTCACCAAAGCAGCGGTACCGCATCTTCCGGCGGGCTCCACCATCATCAACACGACGTCGATCCAGGCCTACAACCCCTCGCCCACCCTGGTGGACTACGCAACCACAAAGGCCAGCATCAACAACTTCACCAAGGGCCTCGCCCAACAGCTGGCGCCAAAGGGAATCCGGGTCAACGCGGTAGCTCCCGGCCCCATCTGGACACCGCTTCAGGTCAGCAGCGGCCAGCCCAAGGAAGCCCTCCCCGAGTTCGGCAAGGACACCCCGCTGGGACGGGCAGGCCAGCCCGCGGAACTTGCCCCTGCGTACGTGTTCCTTGCATCGGCGGAGTCGAGCTACGTCGTAGGCGAAACGCTGAACGTCAACGGCGGAAGCCCGACGCCCTAGCCGTTCCGACGAGTACCGCGCTGGTCCAAACCGCTGGTCCAACCCGCGTCTCACCCAGACGGGACGGTCCGGTGCATTACTGCACCGCTTTACGGAACCATGCCGCCGTCAGGCCCGGAATATGCCCCGGAAACACAGGCCCGCCGGCGGCACAGCCCGGCTGAAGTGGGGCAAGAATGCCGCCCAGGGAACCGTTCCGGCCATTGTGGCCCCGAAAGCAAGGTGCTTATAGTGGCGGTCTGCACACCCCTGAGCCACTCCGCCGCAAATACCTGATGAGGAGAGCCGGATGGAATCCCGCACCCTTGGTTCCCTGACCGTTTCCGCCCTCGGCCTTGGCTGCATGGGGATGAGCGAGTTCTACGGCACCGGCGATGAAAATGAGTCCATTGCCACGATCCGCACTTTCCTCGATGCCGGCGGCACCCTCCTTGATACAGCTGACATGTACGGGCCATTCACGAACGAGATGCTCGTGGGCACGGCGATCGCGGGCCGCCGCTCGGACGTGGTCCTTGCCACCAAGTTCGGTAACGAACGCCGCCAGGACGGTTCGTGGGTGGGCATCAATGGGCGGCCCGACTACGTCCGGTCCGCCTGCGATGCGAGCCTGCAGCGCCTCGGCGTGGACCACATCGACCTCTACTACCAGCATCGGGTGGACAAGACGGTACCGATCGAGGACACCGTGGGGGCCATGGCCGAGCTCGTCGAGGCCGGCAAGGTCCGGCACCTGGGCCTGTCCGAGGCCAGCGCCGAGACCATCCGCCGGGGCCACGCGGTCCACCCCATCACGGCCCTGCAGACCGAATACTCCCTGTGGGAGCGCGAACCCGAAACGAAGGTCTTCCCCGTGCTCGAGGAACTCGGCATTGGATTCGTCCCCTACAGCCCGTTGGGCCGGGGCTTCCTGACCGGCCAGCTGCGGAGCCCTGACGACTTCGCACCGGATGACTTCCGTCGCCACTCGCCCCGGTTCCAGGGCGAAAACTTCACCCGCAACCTGGAGCTCGTGGACCGGGTGAAGGACCTTGCGGATGAGAAGCAGTGCTCGCCCGCACAGCTGGCGCTCGCGTGGCTCCTTGCGCAGGGCGAACACATCGTGCCCATTCCCGGCACCAAGAAGCGGGACCGGCTTAACGAAAACCTGGGGGCGACCGCCGTCGAGCTTTCCGCAGAGGACCTGGCGCGCCTCGATGAACTGGCCCCGGCGGGAGCCGCGGCTGGCGCGCGCTATCCGCACATGAACACGATCGACACCTAAACCGACCCCGCAGCACCGAAAGGGAATCCCATGACCGGCAGCACCGAGGGCACCAGCGGCACTGGCGATACAAGCGAAGATCAGGTCCTCGACCAGTGGAGCCGACGGCTCACCCAGGCCCTGCAGATCCTGGACCTCAAGGTTGACCACGGGCTGGTCCGCCGGCTCGCCGACGAATCGGCGCAGGCTGTCAACGGTTCCGCCGGGCCCGTCAGCGCCCTGCTCGTGGGCTACGCGGCCGGCCTTGCAGCCCAGCACGGAAAGACCACGCCAACGGAGGCCGTGGAGTCCGCTGCGCAGGTGGTGCTGCAGCTGTGCGAGCACGGAGCCGACGGCGGCCCGGACAGCAAGGGCTGGTCCAGCACCGCTCAATGACCGTTAGCGGTACCACGCAGGTGCGCCGGCCCGCCAGCGCACGCGCGGGAGGTCCCCGTGTCCCCGTGACGCCGTGGCCCCGAGACCCCTGCCCCGGCGACTCAGGCTGCGCCCGTCAGGCCGTGGCCGGCTCCAGCCGCACTAGCACCGCCTTCGAGACCGGGGTGTTGCTTCCCTCCGCCACGCTGTCTAGCGGAACCAGCACATTCGCCTCGGGGTAGTACGTGGCGGCGCAGCCCTGGGCCGTGGGATAGGACACCACGCGCAGGTTCTTCATGATCCGCTCCACGTCGTCCTCATAGACTCCGTGGATATCCACGAACTGGCCGTCGCTGAGGCCGAGCTCAGCGATGTCCTCGGGGCTGACGAACACCACGTTCCGGCCCTTCTTGATGCCGCGATAGCGGTCGTCGTGGCCGTAGATGGTGGTGTTGAACTGGTCGTGCGAGCGCACAGACTGCAGGATCAGGGTTCCCGCCGGCCGCTCCACGTGCTCCAGGTGGTTGACCGTCAGCATCGCCTTGCCCGTGGGCGTGTGGAACGTGCGCGAGTCCCTCGGGCCGTTCGGCAGCACGAAGCCGCCCTTTTGCCGGATCTTGTCGTTGTAGTTTTCACACCCGGCCACGACGTGGGAAATGTGCTCGCGGATGAGGTCGTAGTTCTTCTCGAAGCCGTCCCAGTCCGCGCTGGTCCTTCCGGCCACCGTCTCCCGTGCAAGGCGGCAGACGATGGCCACCTCGGACAGCAGATTCGGCGCGACTGGCCTCACCTTGCCCTCCGAGGAGTGGACGGCGCACACGGTGTCTTCAACAGAGACGAACTGCGGCCCCGACGCCTGCATGTCAATCTCCGTGCGTCCCATGGTGGGCAGGATGAGCGCCTCCTTGCCGGTCACGGTGTGAGAGCGGTTGATCTTCGTGGAGATCTGCACCGTCATTTCAGTGTTCTCCATGGCCGCCTCCGCAGCGTGGGTGTCCGAAATGGCGGCCACGAGGTTGCCTCCCAGCGCCACGAAAACCTTAATGTCGCCGTCGCGCATGTTCCTGATGGTCTGGACGGAATCCGCGCCGTGCTCACGGGGCGGGTCGAACGCGAATTCCTTGCCGAGGGCGTCCAGGAAGGCTGGCGGCATCTGCTCCCAGATGCCCATCGTGCGGTCGCCCTGGACGTTGCTGTGACCGCGGATGGGCGAGGCGCCGGCGCCCGGCTTGCCCATGTTGCCGCGCAGGAGCAGCAGGTTGATGATTTCCTTGATGGTGGCGACGCCCTTCTTGTGCTGGGTGATGCCCATGGCCCAGGTGACGATGACCCTGTCCGCCTTCAGGTACCGGGCAGCTAGTTCGTCGATCTCGTCGCTCCGCAGGCCCGTGGCCTCAAGGACATTGTCCTCATCCAGCTCCGCCAGGTGCGCCCTGAGTTCCTCCAGCCCCTGGCAATGCTCCTCGAGAAACTGGTGGTCCAGCACCGTTCCGGGATTCTTCGCTTCTGCGTCGAGGACCCGTTTGGAGATGGCCTGCATAAGAGCCATATCGCCGCCGACGCGGATCTGCAGGAACTGGTCTGCTATTTCCGTTCCATGGCCAACGATTCCCTTGACCTTTTGCGGGTTCTTGTACCGCATGAGCCCGGCTTCCGGGAGCGGGTTGACGGCAACGATCTCGCAGCCGGCCTCCTTGGCCTCCTCGAGTGCCGTGAGCATGCGCGGATGGTTGGTGCCAGGGTTCTGGCCCATGATGATGATCAGCTGCGCCTTGGCGAAGTCGTCATAGGAAATCGTGGCCTTGCCGATGCCGATGGTCTGGCCCATGGCCCAGCCCGAGGACTCGTGGCACATGTTGGAGCAGTCCGGCAGGTTGTTGGTTCCAAAGGCACGCACATACAGCTGGTAGATGAAGGCAGCCTCGTTTGACGTCCGGCCACTCGTGTAGAAAGCAGCCTCGTCCGGGCTGGCCAGGCCCTTGAGTTTGTCGCCGAGAATCCTGAATGCCTCGTCCCAGCTGACCGGCCTGTAGTGGTCCTCCCCTGCAGGCTTGTAGACCGGCTCGGTGAGGCGTCCCTGCATTCCCAGCCAGTACTCGGGCTTTTGCCGCAGTTCACTGACCGGGTGCTCTGCCCAAAACTCCGACGCCACCACCACCGGCGTGGCCTCCCATGTGACGGCCTTCGCGCCGTTCTCACAGAATTCAAAGGCCTTGCGGTGGTCGGGATCCGGCCACGCGCAGCTCATGCAGTCGAAACCGCCCTTCTGGTTCATGGCCAGCAGCGTTTTCTCGGTCCTGACCACGCCCATGTGCTTCAGGGCCGGCTGCATCGAGTGCAGGACACCGGGCATACCGGCTGCCCATTCCTTCGGCCTGCCCACCTCAAGGTCTTTGTCGTCAGCCTCTTCCACACGCGGATTCTTGCGCGGCATGCTGCACTCTCCTTGACTCGCTGCATCGTCTGGGTCCTGCTGCTTAGGGCCCGGGCACTACACATTGTGTTACCCCAGTCACAGGACTAGCAGGAATGGGAAGGGGCTGCAAGCATTTGGCCTGGAAGTTGGGACAGTGCTCTCTCGCCGGCGTGGCCCGGGAAGCCGCCCATCCTTCTCTGGCGCCCTGGAGCGGATCGGGAGGACAATTGGGGCACTACGCATTGACCGTTTGGAGCCGCCGTGCGTCGTTCCAACACCTGGCTAAGACGTCACAGGCTTGTGGCCTTCTTCATTCTGGCCTACGCAATTGCCTGGGCATCGTGGCCTCTCTACGCGGCAGGGCTGATGCCGCGGATGGAGTTCCTGCCCGTCGGCCCGCTCTTGGCGGCCGTCATTGTGATCGCCCTGGCCGAGGGCCGGCCCGGCTTCCGGGCCTGGGGCCGGCGGCTCGTGCGGTGGCGCGTGGGCTGGGTCTGGTACGCCGTCGCGCTTCTGCTTCCCGCGCTGCTGGTGCTGGTCACCGGCTTCATCAACATCGCTCTCGGCGCATCCGCCCCAGGCCTCGCGGACCTAACCTGGAACGGGCTGCTGATGGCCTTTGCCGTGCGTCTCGTCAACCCGTTGGACGGCCCCCTGGGTGAAGAACCGGGCTTCCGCGGCTACGCCCTTCCCCTCCTGCAGGCCGCCCGTCCGCCGCTGCAGTCGGCGGCGATCCTCGGCGTCCTTGTCGCCATCTGGCACCTGCCGCTCATCCTTTTCAACGGCCTAAGCCTGATCGGACTGCCGACGACGTTCGTCATCACCTTCCTGTACGTATGGCTCTTCAACCGCACGGGCGGAAGCGTTTTGCTGACCTTCCTGTTCCACAACAGCCAGGGCACCTTCACGGTCGGTTCCTTCGGCTTCACCGGCGCAGCCGGCGGCCGCGCTGAACTGATCTATTTCGCCGTGGTGCTCGCCGCGGTCCTGGCCACCCTGCTGCTCGACCGCAAAGCCTGGCGCAAGGCACCCCGCTCAGCCACCGCCGTCGGGCGCTTCTCCCTCAAGATGCGCCCGATGTAAGGGCTCCAGAAACCAAGGAGGAAAGATGTCCTCACCGCTCGCCTCAGCCGCCGGGCCGATCGCCCTGGTGGCCGGACTCGCATTCGCCGCTGTGGACGTCGCCCGCCTGCTCGCCGCCGACCGGAGCCTGGACCGGATCGAGATGATGCGCCAGACGCCGTTCGTGGTGACCAACGCACTGTACTGGGCGGTCTTCATCGGCCTCGTCCTCGCCCTCGTATCGGTCTACTTCCGCTCCGCCGGACGTACCGGCGGCCTCGGCGCCGTCGGCTTCTGTTTCGCGCTCGTTGGCACCCTGGACATGGCCGGAAACATGTGGTTCGACGGGTTCGCCGGCCCCTGGATCGCCGACGTTGCACCGGGCGCGATCCTCGCGGGCGGATCCGGAATGCTGGCTGTCGGCGGCCTCTCCAGCTATGTCCTGTTTGCACTCGGCTGGATAGTCTTCGGCATCACCGGCTGGCGGTCACGGATGTTCCCGGCGTGGGCGGGCGTGGCGTTTGTCGTGGCCGGCGTCCTGGGCTACAACGCGGGCCTTCCGCCGTACGGAATCCCCATCGGACTCACCATGGCCGCCCTGGGATGGTGGATTCTGCGCGGTTCCTCCCCGCGCCAGCCGGCCTCAGCCTGACAGTTCAGCCAGCAGCTCCGCCTTACGCTCGTCGCTGGCGAACGAGGACCCGATGGAGTTCGCGGCAAGCCGGACGCGGTCGAATTCGGACAGCCCCATGACCGATTCCAGCTGGGCGAAGTTATCGTCCACATAGCCGCCGAAATACGCCGGATCATCCGAGTTCACGCTCACGTTCAGTCCGGCCGCCAGCATCGCCGGAAGGGGATGGTCAGCCAGCATGTCCACCGCCCGCAACCGCACGTTCGACAGCGGGCAGACGGTCAGCGGCACGCGGTCGGCCACCAGCCGCTCCACCAGGTCGGGGTCCTCCATGCACCGGATGCCATGGTCGATCCGATCCACCCCCAGCACGTCCAGCGCCTCAATAATGTACGACGGCGGTCCCTCCTCGCCTGCGTGCGCGATCTTCCGCAGGCCTGCTTCGCCGGCCCGGGCAAACAGCCGCTCGAACTTGGATGGCGGATTGCCGACTTCCGCAGAATCCAGGCCGATGCCCGTAATCGGCGCGTTCATCGCGATCAATGCTTCAAGAACCTCCAGCGCGGACTCTTCAGACAGGTCCCGCAGGAAGGCGGCGATCAGCAGGGTGGACATCCCAAACTCCTCCTGCGACGTGGCGAGCACTGAGGCCACACCGTTGACGCAGGTCTCCAATGAAACGCCGCGGGACAGATGGGCCTGCGGGTCCAGCATGATCTCCGCATGACGCACTCCCGCAGCCGCGGCCCGGCCAAGGTAGGCGCGGGTCATGTCAGCGAAGTCCTCCTCGGTCCGCAGCACCGCCATGTTGGCGTAGTACAGGTCCAGGAAGGACTGCAGGTCCGTGAATTCGTACCGCGCCCGCAGCTCGTCCAGGTCCGCATACGGCAGCTCGATGCCGTTGCGTTCGGCCAGTGCGAAGATCAGTTCGGGTTCCAGCGTTCCCTCGATATGCAGGTGCAGTTCGGCCAACGGCGTGAGCGGCGGGGCCGCCGGGCCCTCCGTTCCGTCCAGAATCGGGGCTTGATCGGTCGGTTCGGTGGCGGCGTCGTAAGTGTTCACTCCGCCAGAATAGTCCCCGGATCTGCCATCACCGCTAGAGTCGAACAGATGCGAAGTGAAAAGTATGCTGATCATCTGCCGGACCTGGCGCCTGACCACACAGCAGACGGCTTTGTCCGGGTGCGCGGAGCCCGCGAAAACAACCTTCGCAACGTGGACGTGGATGTCCCGCGCGACGCGATCGTCGCCTTCACAGGCGTCTCCGGCTCGGGTAAATCCTCGCTGGCGTTCGGCACCATCTACGCCGAGGCCCAGCGCCGCTACTTCGAATCCGTGGCGCCCTACGCCCGGCGCCTCATCCAGCAGGGGCACAACCCGAAAGTGGAGATGATCACCGGGCTGCCTCCCGCCGTCGCGCTTCAACAGCGCCGCGGCACGCCCAGCAGCCGGTCAACGGTGGGCACTGTCACCACGTTGTCGAACTCGCTCCGCATGCTGTTTTCGCGGGCCGGGACGTATCCGGCTGGTGCGGCGCAATTGGACTCGGATGCCTTCTCCCCCAACACCGCCGCCGGCGCCTGCCCCGAGTGCCACGGCCTGGGCATCGCGCACACCGTCAGCGAAGCGTCCCTGGTTCCCGACACCTCGCTCAGCATCCGGGACGGCGCCATCGCCGCCTGGCCGGGCGCGTGGCAGGGCAAGAACCTGCGCGACATCCTCACCCACCTCGGCTATGACGTGGACACTCCATGGCGGAAGCTCCCCAAGAAGCAGCGCGACTGGATTCTCTTCACCGACGAACAGCCGGTGGTAGAGGTGACGCCCCAGCGCGACCGCGTGGCCAAACCGTACAAGGGCCGCTTCTGGAGCGCGAAGAGCTACGTCCTGCACACCCTCGCCGACTCCAAGAGCAACACCATGCGCGAGCGTGTCCTGGCGTACATGGAAACCGGGCCGTGTCCCCGCTGCGGCGGCACCGGACTGACACCAGAGGCGTTGGCGGTGACCTTCGCCGGACACACCATCGCCGGACTGAACGCCGTTCCCATGGCCGAACTGGCAGAGATCATCCGTCCTACCGCGGAGCTCACCGATTCGGTCACCGCATCACGGCAGCAGAGCTCGGGCGAAGGAAACGAGGTGGCTGTCGCCATCACGCGGGATCTCCTGCAGCGGGTCAACGTGCTGCTGGAGCTTGGCCTGGGCTATCTGGCACTGGGACGCTCCACCCCCACGCTCTCCCCCGGCGAAATGCAGCGGCTCCGCATCGCCACCCAACTGCGCTCCGGGCTGTTCGGCGTGATCTACGTGCTCGATGAGCCATCCGCCGGGCTGCACCCCGCCGACGCCGAACCGTTGCTGGCGGTGCTCGACCAGCTCAAGTCGTCCGGCAACTCAGTGTTCGTGGTGGAGCACAACATGGACGTGGTGCGCCGTGCTGACTGGCTCGTGGACGTGGGGCCGCACGCCGGAGAAGGCGGCGGCGAGGTGCTCTACAGCGGTCCTGTGGCCGGCCTGGCCGACGTGGAGGAGTCCGTCACCCGGGCGTTCCTCTTTCCGGACGGTTCCGCCAGGTCAGCGGCCGACGGTGGCACTCGCCGTGAACCCGACGGCTGGCTTGAGCTGCGGGACATCAGCCGCCACAACCTGCGCGAGCTTGATGCAAACTTCCCGCTGGGCGTCCTGACTGCGGTGACCGGCGTCTCCGGCTCCGGCAAGTCGACGCTGGTCAGCCAGGTGCTCGCGGAAGTGGTCGGCGCCCGGCTGCATTCCGATTCCGGGGCCGGGCCCGCAGACAGGGCAGCGTTGGAGGAGGAACCGGAGGACGCCGGCGAGGTCACAGCACCTTTGTCAGTCGGGCCCGTGTCCGGTCTGGACCGAGTGGACCGGCTGGTGACGGTGGACCAGAAACCGATCGGCCGGACCCCGCGCTCCAACCTCGCCACCTACACCGGGCTCTTCGACGCCGTCCGCAAGGAATTCGCCGCCACGGACGAGGCCAGGTCCCGGGGTTTCGGCGCAGGACGCTTCTCTTTCAACGTGGTGGGCGGCCGCTGCGAGACCTGCCAGGGTGAGGGTTTCGTGGCCGTGGAGCTGCTGTTCCTGCCCGGCAGCTACGGTCCATGCCCGGAATGCCATGGCTCGCGCTACAACCCGGAAACCCTGGAAGTCACCTACCGCGGCAAGAATGTGGCGGAAGTCCTGGGCATGACCGTCAATGCGGCAGCAGAATTCCTGGACGACGTTCCGGCGGCCGCGCGCAGCCTGCAGACCTTGCGGGACGTGGGTCTGGGATACCTCAGGCTGGGCCAGCCCGCCACTGAGCTCTCCGGCGGCGAAGCCCAGCGCATCAAGCTCGCCACCGAGCTGCAGCGAGCCCGCCGTGGCCACACGCTGTACCTGCTGGATGAACCCACCACCGGCCTGCACCCGGCGGACGTCCAGCTTCTCATGACGCAGCTGCACCGCCTGGTGGATGCCGGCAACACGGTGGTCGTCGTAGAACACGAGATGGATGTCGTGGCCGCCGCGGACTGGGTCATCGATCTGGGACCGTCGGGCGGTGACGCCGGCGGTGAGATTGTCGCCGCCGGTACGGCAGCCGCCGTCGCGCTTTCACCCGACAGCCGGACGGCGCCGTACCTGGCCACAGCACTGAATTCCTGAGGCGAAAGAGGCCGCCGCGGACCCGTCTGCGGCGGCCCCCGCTCGACTTGGGCGCCTGTCACATGGGCCTCCAGCCGCCCACTTGACTGTCAATATTGATCTCGATTTGATAACGGGGACTCACTGCTTTACCGTTGAACACATGCCCGCGCCACGCGGGCCCATGAATGCCCGGTGCCGCCTCCACCAGTTACTGCCCGGCCGGCGGACACCGAAATGACCTCTATTTGTCAGGGGCGGGCGGTAGCGCGACAACGTCCGGGGACGGACCGAGCGCGGGTGGCCTCAGGAGCATCCCACCATGAAGAAATCTACTTTCAGCACTGCCGCGCGCCGTGGAGTAACTCTCGCCGCCGTTTCTGTTGCAGGGCTTGCACTTTCCGCCACCGCCGCAAACGCGGCAACCCCCACCGCCAGCACCTCCACCTGGGACGCCCTCGCCCAGTGCGAGAGCGGCGGTAACTGGGCCACGAACACCGGCAACGGTTTCTCCGGCGGCCTGCAGTTCACCCCGCAGACTTGGGCCGCCTACGGCGGCACCGGCTCCCCTCAAGGCGCCTCCCGCGCCCAGCAGATCGCTGTAGCCGAAAAGGTCCAGGCCGGCCAGGGCTGGGGCGCATGGCCAGCCTGCGCCGCCAAGCTGGGCCTGAGCGGCGGCGCTACCGCAGCTGCCCCGCAGATCCTGCCGCAGAGTGCACCCGTCCAGGCCGCACCGGTTCAGACTGCTCCGGTTGCCCAGGCCCCGGTCGCCACCGCGGCCCCGGTCCAGGCTCCCGTGCAGGCCGAAGCCCCCGTCCAGGCCAAGCATGTGGCTGCCGTCGCCGTGAGCGGCGAGACGTACACCGTTCAGGCCGGCGACACCCTGAGCAAGATCGCCGACAAGCTCGGTGTTGACGGCGGCTGGCAGAGCCTCGCCGACGCCAACGCTGCCACCATCGCCGACCCCGACCTGGTGTTCGTTGGCCAGGTTCTGCAGCTGCCTGCCTAATTTGGCGGCCGTGGCCTGCTGACAGTTCCGCACTGTCGTGTAGACCCACCCCTGTAGTCCAACGCCGGGCCGCTCCACTTTGTGGGGGCGGCCCGGCGTCGTTCTTTTAACTGGCTTTTCATACGTCAGCGCGCGAACGTGTTTTCTTCCGCAGCAGGCGGTCATTCGCCACGATGGCCGCCGGGCCGCTCCCCTCTGCGGGGCGGCCCGGCGTCATTCGCCTGGATCAGTCGGGCGTCCGGACTGTCCGCTTCGCGCACCCGGGCGTCAGGTCGCTGCTGAACCGGGGACGACGCCGGAACGTGACGTTCGCGGGTGGCGCCCGCCGTCGTTTTCCAGCGGTTCTTCCTCTCAAGTCTTTCCCTTAAAGCAATACAACGCCGGGACGTCCCCATTGTGGGGCGTCCCGGCGTCGTTGTCTGTTCAGTTGCTGATGCTACTGCCTGGCAGGCGTCAGGCGGTTACTTCTGAGGCGTCGCCTTAGGCTGCTGCCGGCAGTTCACGAACGATGCGCACCTTCCAGGCGGCGTCGTCGCTCGTGTCCAGCAGGGCCACTGTGCCCGATGCGAGGTGCAGGGCGACCCGCTTGGCGTGGAGCAGCTCCAGGTAGAGGTGCTCGTTCATGCGGGAAGGGGTGTCGATGACGAACTTCACGGCGTCACGCACCTTGCGGTAGTTGGCGCTGTGTTCGCGGTGCCGGTGGAGTTCAAGCTCGTGGCGCTGCTTCACCCGCGGTTCGTGTTTGTTCAGCCAGTTCACTGCCAGGTGCACTCCGATGACCAGAGCGAGCGAGACGGCGTAAATCCACCAGCCCGTCGACATCAGGAACAGCGGCAGGTTGGCAACAGCGACGATCGCGATCACAACGCGCAGGGCCACCAGCCGGCGCAGAGTCAACGCGACGGAAGCGAGTGCCGTTCGAAAGCGGTGCTGGTCCTTGCGGGCGGCCGCCGGATCGAGCGTAAACTCGTCCAGAACCAGGATGCCGTTTGCCTCGGGGCCAAGCATTTTGCCGTACTTCGGAACGAAGTGCTGAGGCGCCTGTGACCCGTGTGATTTGGCCGCTGAGGGCGCGGGCAACAGGGGCGCGGGAGAGGTAAGAGTCATGTGAGGGCTTCCAGACGCTGGTGAGGTTTCGGCTATCTTAGTGGTCGGCGCACATTGGTGTATGCATAGGTCCACTATGTGAACACCTTCATTTGGGCTGGGCGTTTGCGAACGTGTGGGCTCGGACACCGTAATTGGCACATCGGGCGCGGGGCGTCAGACTGAAAGGATGCAAACCTTCCTTCCGTATCCCGATTTCCAGCAAAGCGCTGCCGTGCTGGACCCCGCCAGGCTCGGCAAGCAGCGCGTCGAGGCGCTGCAAACACTGCGTGCGCTGGTGATCCCGGAGTACGGCTGGCAGTCACACCCGGCCATCCGCATGTGGATGGGTTACGTCCCGGCGCTCACCATGTACGGCCTGGCCATGGCCGACGAGTGGACCAAGCGGGGGTTTGCGGACAACACCCGAGACAACATTCGCGAGTTCGCCCCACAGGCGGCCCACCCGGATTACGCCGCCAAAATCGCCATGCCGCCATGGCTGGGCGACCCCGAACTGCACCTGAGCCACCGTTCCAACCTCATCCGGAAGGATCCGCGGTTCTATGCGCCGGTTTTCCCGGACACGGAAGCCGACCTGGAGTATGTCTGGCCTGAACCCCGCCACGAGTTCCTGCCCGAGGACCCGGAGGACGACGTGCTGTGGATCCTGCGCGAGCACGTGGGTGACATCGACCCCGAACGTTTGGACAAAGTGGGACTGCCGGCCGTGGGACGTGCACCCCTGACTGCGGCCAGCACCGAAGACGACTACCAGCCGGTCTACGCGGACTCAGGCTCGCGCCGCCCGTCCAAGGTCGCCCGCAAGTTGCCTCCCAAGCAGCTCGTCAAGAAGCCGTCGCGGAAACGCCAGCGCCAGGAAGCGGCCTTCTCCACCCTGCCCGGCAAGTCGCCGGTGGCCGTACCGTTTGAAGGCGGCAGCAAGTTCGCCGTCGGCATGGTTCTCGGCCGGCCCATCACGCTCGACGACGGCCGCTTCGGCCGCAACTTCAAAGTCACCGAGATCATTGACCGTTCAGCGTTCGACTACCCAGCCCTGCTGCAGGATCCCCGAGTGTTCTTCCCAGTTCCTGCGCTGTAAGGGCAGACATGACTATCCTTCTGGCAGGCTGTGGCGACCTGGGCACCGAAGTCGGGCTGCGGTTCGCCGCAGCCGGGCACCGCGTTGTGGGGTGGCGGCGTTCGCCCGCGAAACTGCCAGTGGAAATCGAAGGGGCGGCGGCTGACCTGAGCACCGCTGACCTTCCGCCGGTCCCGGCAGATACAACCGCCGTCGTCGTTGCCGTTGCCGCCGATTCGCCGACTGAGGCGGCATACCGTGCGGCGTACGTGGACGGCCTTTCACATGTCCTGGACGCGCTCGTGCGCGACGGTGTGACGCCGCGTCGCGTCCTGTTTGTCTCCTCCACCGCCGTTTACGGCGACGCCGGCGGCGATTGGGTGGATGAAAGCACGACGCCGGCACCCGGCAGCTTCTCTGGCCGCATCCTCCGCGAGGCCGAGGATCTGCTCCTGACGCGGCTGCACGGGACGTCCACGACGGCTGTGGTGCTACGCCTCGGGGGCATCTACGGGCCCGGGCGTACAAGGCTAATAGATCAGGTCCGCAGCGGGTCGGCCGTGATCCCCGAAGACAAGCGATACACCAACCGGATTCACCGGGACGACGCCGCCGGCGCCATCCTTCGACTGTGCACCATGGCCGAGGAGCCCGCGCCTGTCTATATCGGGGTTGACGACGATCCTGCCGAACTCGGTGATGTCCTGCGGTTCCTGGCATCGGAGCTGGGGCTCGATGTCCCGCCGTCGGGCCCGGTTGGCGAGGCGCGCGGCGGCAACAAGCGATGCAGCAACGCGTTGCTGCGAGGGACCGGATATTCCTTCGCCTATCCGACGTTTCGTGAGGGATACCGCGACATTCTGGCCGGGGTTGGAGTGCGGCACCCCTAGGCCGTTGCTCTAAGCAGCACCGGCCGCCCGGACCAAGCTCGCTGGGGAAACGGGAACCAGCCCGGACCGAACGAGACCGAACGCAACTTCAACGAGGGGCCCGATGGATTTTCAGCACATTATTGAAGCAGTCGGCAGGTTCATGGACTTCGCAGGCGTGGCTGTAATGGTGATCGGCGCTGTGGTCTCGATCCCCATGGCACTGCGCGGCTACCAGCCCCGGCGCCTGCCCGCCGATGCCGGGCGCATGTCCGTCTACCGCTCGTACCGCCAACTGCTCGGCCGCTCCATTCTGCTAGGACTGGAACTCCTCGTTGCAGCCGACATCATCCGCACCGTAGCCGTCACTCCGACGTTTGAAAGTGTCGGCGTGCTGGCCATCATCGTGCTCATCCGTACTTTCCTGAGCTTCTCGCTGGAACTGGAAATCACAGGCAGATGGCCTTGGCAGAAGGAGCCGTCTGCGGGCGGTTCCGGATCTAAGGGCAGCTCGCAGAGCAGGGAGTCCGCTGTTTCAGAGACGTAGTCCGTCGGTCGGTTCGCGACAACGTTTCCCGCCAGGCCGTGGTCTGTGGCTGTTCGGTCTATCTTCGTGGCCATCCATTTAAGATTTCGCTCCCTTCAACTCGGTTATCCTTGCGCAGCTAAAAATGTCAGACCCCTCTGACAAAGTTTTCCTATGGAAGCCATGGGGGAACACGCAGCGGATCACACCGCGGGCCAGGCGGTAACGCCGGGCCTTAGCGCGGCTTCCCTGTTGCGGGGCCGCGCGCTTCGCAGCGTTCCCGCTTCAGCTTTGCTCACGGATCACGCGGCGTCCGACGGCGGTGCCGCCGCCGGCGGTGCTGTCACCAGCGGGTCTGTCACCGGCGTGACGTCTACTGGCACCGCCTTCAGTGGCGGGGCTGCTGAGGCCCTGGAACAGTGTCTGGAGGCGCTGGCATCGGCAGTCGACGCCGCGGACAACGAACTCGGGCTGGCTTCCTTCCGGGAGGCGGCGGATTTCGCGGACCTGACCGAGGAGCTCTCCCGCCGGACCGAGCACCTTCAGCTGCTCGCCGCGGCCGCGGTGGAACGGACCCGCACCGAGGCGGTCAACGCCGCCGGCCCCGCGGCCAAAGCCACCGGCTGGACCACCGGCTGGGGCACCGACACCGACACCGCAGGGGACGTCACCGGATCCGGAGCGATGTCCGCAGCCGCGGCGCCGGGAACAGCGCCGGGGCCGGCGCGGGTGCGGTCTGTGCCTGCCGATGACGGGTGCCGGAACACCGCCGAATACCTCCGGGTCCGGCTCCGGATCAGCATCGGCGAAGCCCGCCGCCGGCTCGCCCTCGCCGCGGCCGTGCTGCCCCGCACCGGCCTCAACGCCCACCCCATGCCCCCCGCCTGCGAACAGACCGCCGCGAACCTCGCCGCCGGGACCATCGCCTCCCGCGCCGGAACCATCATCACCACCGCCCTGGACAAGGCCCGCCCCATCACCGACCCCGCCACCCTCCACACCATGGAGGCCGCCCTGAACCGCACCGCCCTGGAGAACGACCACGACTTCCTGCTCCGCATCGCCCACCGCTGGACCGACGCCATCGATCAGGACGGCACCGAACCCAGCGAAGAAGAACTCCGCCACCGCCAAGGCGCCTTCACGCGCCGGCCCCGCCGCGGCCTCCACCACCTGGAAATCTTCGCCACCACCGACCAATACGAACACCTCCTCACCGCCATGAACACCGCCACCAACCCCCGCACCCAACCCACCACCACCACCGCGGACGG
>NZ_CAKKLY010000046.1 GCF_918698095.1 Arthrobacter sp. Bi83 | reverse complement strand
GCCCAACCTTTCCGTAGCATCTCCGGTCAATGCTGGATGTGTCCGCAAATGCAATTGGGGGGGACATGACTTTTCGGGCCAGCACGATTTCCAGCCGGGATGACTACCGGGGGCAGCCATGAGCCCCCTGGACATCCACTTCGATGAGCCCTCTGTTCCGGTGCCCGACTGGTCCGCCGGCAGTCCAGGCGTCGATGACGGGCCAGCCCCCGTTGTCCACCGTTTCCTTCGATTACCGTCGGTTGGTCAAAGGGCCGCCGCTCGCCCGGACGCCGACCGGGGCAGCTACCTAACAGGATTCTGCGCCGAGTTCCGCGCAGAGAAGGCTCGACGGCGGGGTGGTCGCCAGCGCTGCCGGCCCTCCCGTCGTCGAGGTACACCGCAGCTGCCGAAAGCAGCTTCCCCAAGCCGATGACGCCCCTGCGCCCGGCTGCTAGTGTGGCGAAATGGCAACAGCAATGGTTCGGCCCAGGAACGGCAAGATGATCGCCGGCGTCTGCGCGGCCCTCGCCGCCCGCTTCGGCATCCCCAAGGCCCTCGTCCGCATCGGCTTCGTGCTCTTCGGCCTGTTCGGGATCGGTGAATTCGTCTACATCGCCTTGTGGGTCATCATTCCCAAGGAGGCTTAGCCTCAGTCCGGCTGCCGCGCCGGGGGCGTGTCCGTTCGGGCTGGGCTGCGGGGAGTCTCGCCTAGCCGCCGGTGTGGTGGATGGTGAATGCGGTGAGGAACCCCACCGATGCCACCAGGCCCGTGAGGTTGTGGTGTTCCTCGAACGCCTCGGGAATCATCGTGTCTGCGAGCATGGCCAGGATGCCGCCGGCGGCGACTGCGGTAATGAAGGCCACGAGTTCATCGGGGGCGCTCTCCAGGGCTGTGAAACCGATAAGGGACGCCAAGCCGCTGAGGATGGCGATGCCGCCCCAGACGCCGAACACATATTTGGCGCTGCGGCCCGCCTTCTTCATCCCGGCGGTGCTGGACAGCCCTTCCGGGACGTTGGAGATGAACACGGCCGCGAGCATGGCTGGGCTGACGGCACCACCGGCGATCAGGCCCACGCCCAGAACCACTGATTCAGGGATGCCGTCCAGGAGCGCTCCGATGGCGATGGCAGTGCCGCTTCCCGGGGTGTCCTTTTCAGAGGGCTGCAGTTCCGTGGAGCGTTTGCGGTGCTTGGCCCCGGATTTCGACAGCATGGTATTGGCGCTGACGTAGATCAGGGATCCGGCCATGAATCCTGCGGCGGTGGGCCAGAGGCCGCCACCCTGCACGGCTTCGTCAACGAGCTCAAACGCGAGCGCCGAGATCAGTACACCGGCGCCGAAGGCCATGATGGAGGAGACCAGCTTCGGCGGGACCGTCCATTTCCAGGACAGCCACGAGCCGAGCACCAGCGCGCCTCCGGCAAGTGTTCCCCAGAACATGGCCTGCGCCCACATCGGCATGTATCCCCTTCCGCGGCCGCCAGGCCTGATCGTTCGCTTGGAACCGCCATCTGCTGCAGGCAGGCGCCGGTCCCGAAACCACGAGCATTCTCGCAGACAGGAGGACGGGGCCAGCGGCGGCGTGCCGTCAGCATGCTGATCAAATGCGGACAGAGGCACTCGAGACGGACCGCGCCCTCCGGGACGCACCACTGGGCGTGGAAAGCTAGAGGCGGCGCCGCCCTTGCGGCTTGCTGCCGATGCTCGCCGTCGGCGCATCCCAGAGCCCGGCGAGGCTGGATGCCCCGCGGAGGCCGGCGATGGCCCGAACTACATTCACACTGGCCCTGGCGTCAGCACCCGGGCCGGCCTCGGCGGGCGGCAGACTGAGCGCGGAAAGGACGGCGTCGAGGCTGTACGTCGGCAGATCCAGCTGGCTCCGTGCCAGCTGCAGGGCGCAGTAGAAGTCCTTCGCGGGGAGATCCAGCTTCAGGTGCCCGCTCGCCTTGCGCATGACATCGGCGTCATGGGGGGCGTCGAAGGCAACCAGGGGATCTTCGCAGGTGAAGTGCAGGATCCCTTCAACGGCCATTTCCCAGCCGGCGGCTGTGGAGACGTCCCGTTCGGTGACGCCGTGGCGCCCGGTGTGGACGGGATCGAACCGGTTAAGTCCTGCCGGCGGCTTGATCAGCCAGGACGTCGTGTCCACGATGCGTCCGTCCCGGACTTTCACCAATCCCACGCCGCACACCGACGCAAGGTCACTGTTGGCCGTTTCGAAGTCGATGGCCGTAAAGCATATTCCTGGCACTGCTTGCCTCCCCCTGGCATTGTTGCCGGACGCCAAAGCTTGTCGTTCTGCCCCCTAGCCAAATTATCTTCGCAGACGGGATGCCAGATTACTTTCCCGGGCGGATTGTGAAGCCGGCGGTGATGAACAGCCGGTGAAGACCAGGCTCAGCGTTCGAGGACGGCCTTGAGATTCTGCACAAAGACCTTGTTCCGGCGCGGCACCATGAAGGCCATTGCCGGTGCCATCAGCATGCCGAGTCCGCGCGGCCTCATGTCCACGCTCCGGGTAAATTTGGCGCCCTCCGGTGCGGGTTCTACCTTGTAGGTGATCAGGGGCTGGAGCCCGGCGAAGTCCCCTCGGTACACCAACTGCTCCCCCGGCGTCACGTCCAGTGCAGTGAACTGTCCGTCGGTCTTGCCCATGAACGGTTTGAACCGGAGGGGATAGGTCTTGCCGACGGAGGGCACGGGATCGGTGGCCGCGTCCACCGAGTCAATGTCGACGTGCCAGTTGGGCTCGTTGCGAAGATCCGCAACGTAGGCGAAGACGTCTTCCGGGGTCCGCCTGATGACCACACTTTCAGCCGATCTGACCACGGATCCTCCTCGCGCCCGCCACCTGAACCAAACCAACCGCCGGACGTCGAGGACGTGCGGCGATGAGCCGATTTGTGGCTCTCAGTTTACGCTTAGGGCCGCGGTCTGGGCACTCGGCCGGCTGCAGTCCGCAGCCCAAGCAACTACCCGTTGACACCCCGCCGGGTGCGGAGTACCACGGGGCTTAGACGGTCCAATCCCGGGCCGTCTCTGGTTTGTTCTGAAAGCCTTTAGGAGCGCGCTATGCCCATCGCCGTCATCCTGGATTTCCCCGGCGGAACCCTCGAACAGTACGACCAAGTCGTCGAGAAATTGGGCTTCACGCCCGGCGGACCCGGTGCCCCGGGCGGCCTCACCCACTGGGTGGCAGCCACGGACACCGGGATCCGCGTAGTGGACACGTGGGAGAGCCGGGAGGCCTTCGACACCTTCACACAAGCGAAGACCCTTCCCACCGTCGCCGAGGTCGGCATCCCTGGCCCGCCGGAGATCACCTTCTTCGACGTCCACAACTACCTGACCGCAGGCCCGAAGGCGTAAGCCACTCACCTACATGGTGGACGCCGCCAGGGCCTTCTTCGCCAATCCCGACCTGAAAGACGCCAAGCAAAGGGGCAGCGTCCAGGGCAACCCGAGGATTGAGTCCTTCGAATAGCCGGCCCGCCTGCAGACGGACCAAAAAGCATTGGAAACCCCGACGGCGGGTGGCCAGCATTGCTGCCGGTCACCCGCCGTCGAACTTTGCCCTGGTTGGGTCCGTCGACACCGATCCCGCTGGTTGAGCCTGTCAAAACCGGGTTTAGTGCCTTCGCGCTCAGCGCTCGGGATGCAGGTCCTTGCTCCAGAGCACGGCGCCGTTGGCGTTGCGGAGGCTGACGGAGAAGACGTCGTCCTCGCCGAGGTCCACGTGGCCGAAGAACTGGCTCTCGCCGTTGCGCGGGGACTGGTTGGCGTAGGCACCGGCCTTGAAGAATGCGACCTCGGGGCCGAAGGTGCCGTCCATCTGGCTGGGGCCGAACGTTCCGGCGTTGATGGGGCCGGCCACGAATTCCCAGAAGGGGTCGAAGTCGCGGAAGGCCGCGCGCTCCGGCGAGTAGTGGTGTGCGGCGCAGTAGTGGACGTCGGCCGTGAGCCAGACCACGTTTTTAACCCGGTTGCGCTTGAACGCGGACAGCACCCCGGCGATCTCGAGTTCTTTGCCCAACGGGGCTCCGGCGTCGCGGTTTGAGAGGGATTCCTCGTTCACGGTGCCGTCCGGCACGATGATGCCGAGCGGGAGGTCGGCGGAGATGACCTTCCAGGTCGCCTTGGACTTGCTCACTTCACGGATGAGCCAGCGCGCCTGCTCCTCGCCGAGGATGTGGGTGAGGCTCGTTTCCTTGCCGTCCGTGTTGGGGTCCTTGAAGGTGCGCATGTCCAGGCAGAAGACATCCAGCTGCGGGCCGCGGGAGATCTTGCGGTAGATGCGGGCGGGCTCGAAGCCGGTGCTGCCGTCGCTCAGCTGCGCGATCGGCTGGTACTCCTGCCAGGCCTGGCGGCCGCGGGCGGCGAGCACGTCTGCGCGGCGTTCGGTGTAACGGGCGTCGGTGATGATCTGCCCGGGGTACCAGTTGTTGTGGGTTTCGTGGTCGTCCCATTGGGCGATCACCGGCACGTCGGCGTAGAGGGCGCGGATGTTCTTGTCCATCATGTTGTAGCGGTGCCTGCCGCGGAACTCGTTGAGGGTCTCGGCCACCTTGGACACTTCCTCGGTGACCAGGTTGCGCCAAACCTGGCCGTCCGGCTCGGTGACCTCGGCGGTGATGGGGCCGTCAGCGTAGATGGTGTCGCCGGAGTGGATGAAGAAGTCCGGCTTGGTGGCGTGCATGCCCGCGTAGCCGCGCATGCCGCCGATCTCTTCGTTGATGCCCCAGCCCTGGCCGGCGGTGTCGCCGGTCCAGACGAAGCTCTGCCGGCGGGCTGTGCGGCCGCTGCGGAATGTGCCGGTACCGGGTGCCGTGCTGAACGAGCCGTGCGCAGTCTCGCCGGCGTGGCCCTCGGTATCCTCGAAGTGCATGGTGAGCGCGAAGCGGGTGCCGGCCGGGAGGTGCTGGGCGTTGATCTTGGAGGTGAAGTCGGTGGCCTCGCTGGCCGTGGTCCCGCGGAGCACGCGCTGGAAGGCGCGTCCGCCCCGGAGCGGGGTTCCGTACTCGTCCACGGCCAGCAGGTTGGCCACGAGCCGGCCGGGACCGGAGGCTCGGGACCAGAGCACGCCGGAGTTGGTGGTGACGTCTCCGGTGGAGATGCCGGACGGGAGGGTGAGGCGGTTGCGGACCAGCGGGACGCCGGATGGGCGGGCGGCGTGCGCGGGCACAATGAGTGAGGGTGCGACGGCGGCAGCACCGGCAGCGGCGATGGCACCTTTGAGGACGTTTCGGCGAGTGAAAGCAGTCATGGTGCCATCGTTGACGGCGCTTGTGAACCGTTGGAGACGTGGGGGTGAACACTTGAGTGAGAGCTGACAACTGTTTATTTCAATTGGGGATTTAGCGAAATTGTCTTCCCAAGCACGCGCGGCAGGGACTAATATCCTGCACCTAGGCATTAAGCAAAGAAGATAATGCCGGGAGCGGACCCTTACTTTCGAGTAAGAAATAATGAGTGGGAATCGGTGCTTTGCGCCTTCTCCGCGGCGACTCGTTAGCAGCACTCTCCACCGGGAGCTGCCCTATTGGATATTAATCTGCGAATACCCACCGCCCATAGAATCTTTCATTCGCAAACCTTCGACGCGTCTTTTGTCGAGCGCTTCCCAACCAAGCTTGGATGGAGTTTTGTCATGAAAAGAATGCCTGTTTTGTTGTGCCTTCTAGCGGGCCTGCTCGGAGGAACGGGAGCCGTGGCCACCGCGGCACCCGAGCCGATCGGCACATTCACCTTTACTCTCAAAGAGTGCGGCTTCCGAATCGAGGGTGTGCTCACAGGTAAGTCGAACTTCATTGAGCTACCCGGCGGAGCATTGCTCACGTCTCCCGGCCAGGAAGTGACTCTGACAAATGTGAAGACCCGCGAAAGCGTTACCTATGTGATCACGGGATCCTCGCATATTACAACCTCGGCATCGGGCAACCAGACCATTACAGCAACGGGGCGCAATGTGTTGACCATTCCGGTAGGCGACAGGAAAGGAGTCTACTTGACCGTGGGCAGCGTAACGTATGTGCTCGACAGCAGGGGAAGGCAAGTTAGCCCGTTCGAGGGCGATGCCCAAGTGACGAATATCTGCGAGTTGCTCGCCTAAATTCGTCATTTCACCATCCCTAGTGCCGTCGTACCCGGTGGCCGGCATCTCTGCCGGCCACCCGCCGTCGGGCATTCCTATTTTGGCCGAAACGTCAGCGCGACGGCAGTTGGTCCACGAATGGGATTTGGGCGACGTATTGCTGGTACAGCTTCAGTGCGTCGTCAATGGGAATGTGGCCAAAATCCAACGTGTCCTGCAGCCCTTCCAGTTGGGCGTTCGTTGTTTCCGCTGCGCTGACCCTGTCGGTCAGCGCATGTGAATTGGCGAAGTTGGTGGCCAGGGCCGCCGCGACGGACAGAATTACGGCTGCCAGGCACAGGAATCGCCACACCACGGAATCGTCGCCGAGCGAGAATATGCCCTGTACTGCTTCGGTGAACCCGGTGCCCCCAGCCGCCGGTCCGGCGGTGACCATGGCGGCTAGTGCGCTACCCACGATGCTGATGTTTGAGAGCCTGTTCCGCCGGGGTCGTTCCCGCCCCAGGTAGGAGCGGATGGTCTCTTGCTTCTGTTGGATGCGGTCGGACAGCCTTTGACGCGTTTCCGGTGATTCGTCCATGATCTGCTACCAGCCTCCCTGTCGGACGGTATCTGCGATCAGGATCCCACCGCCCCGATGCGCGGTCCAGACTCGACTGCTCCAGCGCGGGCAGTCCCACTGGCCGCAGAGGAGTAAGGCTGGAGCCCAAGTTAGGCAGAGGGAATGAAACGCCTGACACTGCGAATGTGCTTGGCGGCAGCCGCGGCCCAACGGCCGCAGTCACCCGTTAGCGTGCGCGTGCAACATCCATGAACGCCACGTGGGAGACATATTGCTTATAGAGCATCGCCGCTTCGTCGATCGCTATGTGGCCGAAGCCCAGGGACAGTTGCAGCCCTTCCAACTGTGCGATGGCCGTCTCCGCTGCGCTGACCTTCTCGGCCAGAGCCTGGGAGTTGGCGAAGTTCGTGGCGAGCCCCGCCCCGACGGAAAGAATTACCGCTCCCAAACAAAGAACCCGCCACACCACCGAAGGGTCCCCAAGGGAAAGGGTGTCCTGGACGGCGGCGGTGAACCCTGTGCCACCGAACGCCGGACCTGCCGTGAACATAGCCGCCAGCACACTCCCGACGACGCTGAATTCGGTGAGTTTGTGCCGGCGGGGCAGTTGCCGTCCCAGATAGGACCGGATGTCCTGCTGTTTCTGGTCGATGCGGTCGGACAACCTCTGACGTGTCTCCGGCGAATCCTCCATGATCTGCCACCAGCTTCCCTCTTCGAGAGTGTGTGCGATCAGGATCCCACCGCCCCAATGCCCGGTCCAGAGTTCATAACAACAAACGCCGCGAGCGGCAGCCAACCGACACGAAGACCGGACAGGTTTGTCTCTCTGTCCCGGAACGCCGCGGTTTGTGTACGTTTAGGTTCTAGCGACGGGACTGCAATGAAGCAGGACCTAGCCTGAGGCAGGCACCGGACGAGAGGCGACGAACATGGCAAAGACATCGGGTGTGGCACCACGGCTGGCCAAAGCGCTGGCGATTGTTTTGGGCACGGAGGAGATCCCCGTCCGGCTGCGGGCGTGGGACGGATCGGAAGCAGGCCCGGCAAACGCACCGCTTATCGAATTCACGTCGCGGCGGGCATTGCGCCGGATCCTGTGGTCACCCGGGCAGCTTGGCCTGAGCCGGGCGTACGTGGCCGGAGAAATCGATCCTCACGGCGACATCTTTGCAACCTTCGCGGCGCTGAGCTCCGCCGGCAAGTTCGCCGAGCCCGGCCCCTTCAAGAAGCCAACGGCGCGTGAGCTGGGGACGCTGCTCACCACTGCCGTCAGTTTGGGCGCGGTCGGACCGAACCCCGCGCCGCCGCCCGAAGAAGCGAAGGTCGAAAAGCACGGGCACCGGCACTCAAAGAAACGGGACGCCGCGGCGATCTCGCACCACTACGACGTCGGCAACGACTTCTACCGTCTGGTCCTCGGCCCGTCGATGGTCTACTCCTGCGCGGTGTTTGACAGTGAAGGCATCTCGCTTGAGGCAGCCCAGCAAGCGAAGCTCGATCTGGTCTGCCGGAAGCTGGGGCTGAAGCCGGGAATGCGGGTCCTGGACGTGGGCTGCGGCTGGGGCAGCTTTGCGCTGCATGCCGCTGAGCACTACGGGGTCAACGTCGTCGGCGTGACGCTATCCACCGAACAGGCGGAACTGGCGCGCAAGAGGGTGGCGGAAGCCGGGCTGACGGAGCGGGTGGACATCCGGGTTCAGGACTACCGCGATATCGACGACGGGCCGTTCGACTCGATCAGCTCCATCGGCATGTCAGAGCACGTGGGCCGCGAACAGATCGGCCACTACGCTTCTCAGCTCCACGGGCTGCTGCGCCCCGGCGGCCGGCTGCTCAACCACGCAATATCGTGGAACGCCGGGCCCACAGAGGATGACCCCGACTCCTTCATCCCCCGCTACGTCTTCCCCGACGGCGAGATGCTGAGCCTTTCAGACATGGTTGTGGCGCTGGACGGCGGCGGCTTCGAGGTGCTCGACGTCGAAGCCTTGCGCCGGCACTACGCCCTGACGCTGCGGGCCTGGGTGAGAAATCTGGAGGAGCACTGGGATGAGGCAGTGCGGCTCGCCGGCGCGGGCCGGGCCCGGATCTGGCGCCTCTACATGGCCGCGAGCGCACTGGGTTTCGAGGACGGGCTGACGGGTGTGAACCAGGTGCTGGTGCAGCGGAAGGGCGGGACAGAGCCGCCCCTGCGCCGGAAGGATTGGATCTGATCCGCTGACTGGGGTTGTCGCTGATCGAGCCTGTCGAAACCGGGTGCGTAGAACTCGGATCTCGACAAGCTCGATCACCGGGGACAAGCTCGATCACCGGGGAACGCCGGTTGAGCCTGTCGAAACCAGGTGCGCAGAACTCGGATCTCGACAAGCTCGATCAGCGGGGACAAGCTCGATCAGTGGGGAACGCCGGTTGAGCCTGTCGAAACCGGGTGCGCAGACGCCGGATCTCGACAAGCTCGATCAGCGGGGCAAGCTCGATCAGCGGCGCCCGGCTCGGCTCAGTCACATGCCCGGATGGACCTTTACGAAGTCGATCTTGTTTCCGGGGCTGGTTTTCTTTTGCGGGGAACGCGAGAATCCCTTCGCGTCAAGGTGGTTTTGTGCTCGGTATTCGGCCAGGGCGTCGTCGTAGGCCTTGTTGAGCCGGCCACCGGCGATCTCTTCTACTGTGCCGTCGGCAAAAGTGATGGAGATCAGGACGCTTTCGGGAAAGTGCCGGTTCATCCGGATAAAGCCTTCGGCATCCTGCTGGAGAGTAATCAATGTCTTCCGCCTTCGTTTCAGTGGCTTCCAGTCTCCCCCACTTTCGGGCCGCGCGGTGCGGCGCCGTCATCACACGACAACCCGCGGACGAAATGTGTCCGTTCCAACGGCACCGGGAATGCCGCTCCTGCTAGCCTCCTCGTATGACAACCGGACCGGGGGTAGGGTCAACCGATCCTCGCGGGACGGCCCCAGAGAAGACGCCCGCCGATTTTTCCAGCGCAGCTCCCGCCGAAGCCGCCGATGCGCCAACGGATCTGACAAGCCCCACTTCGACGGCGGACCCAACAGGTCCGGCCCGCACGTGGAGCCTGCAGCGCGAGTGGTCCAGGGCCTTCATCTTCATGCTCTTGGCACTGGTCTTGGGCGCGATCGTCACGATTGTGGGCGTACGGGCCGTGGTGCACCAGATGGAAACGACGGCCGGCCGGCTCCAGCTCGAGTCGGGGAAGGTCGCGCAGGTGGCCGCGGCGGTTGACGACCACGAACAACTGGGGCATCAGCTGCTGGCCGATGCGCCGGTGAACCGTCAGGCGTTCATGCTGCAGCAAAAGGACATCTCGGACAAGTTCGATAAGGCCGCCGAGGTCCTCGCGGATCCCGAGGACAGCGGCATCCAGTCCGCGCTCCTCGGCGCGCGCCAGGACTGGCAGGCGGCGCTGGCGGCACGCGGCCTCTGGGGAGACCAGGTGCTCGAACTGGACGGGAACCACGTGGCTGAGACCCCCGCCTTCGCGGCAGCCAGCAAGGGTGTGCGCGATCAGCTGGCAGGCATCCAGCGTTCGTCGCTGGCGACGTTGGACCGGGGCCTCGTTGACACCGGCGACCTCGAACAGCTGCTCCTGATCGCCAGGACGGGACTGTTGATCCTGGCCGTCGGCGCCACCCTGTACTTCCGCCGCCGCATGGTCAAGGACCTGATGCGTCCCGTCAACAGCCTGCGCCGCGGCGTCCACAAGCTGCAGGCCGGGGACTACAGCCACCGCATCGACATCGCCAGGCGGGACGAGCTGGGCGAGTTGGCCACCGCGTTCAACGGAATGGCCGCCGCCCTCCAGGACAGCCACCGCACGCTGACACACCGGGCGACCCACGACACCCTCACCGGACTAGCCAACCGCGCTGCCCTGACCGAGCGCCTGGCGGCGTCATTTGAAACCGGCAGCGACCTCAGGACGCGGCACGAGGGCCTCCTGTTCATCGACATTGACGACTTCAAGGACGTCAACGACTCCTTCGGCCACGAGGGCGGCGACGACCTGCTCATCCAGCTGGCGGCCCGGCTCCGGGCCAGCGTCCGCAGCCACGACATGGTGGCCAGGCTGGGCGGTGACGAGTTCGCCGTCGTCGTTCTGGACAACGACGACGGCAGTCCCGCCACGGGGCCCGTCGCCGAACGGATCTACGAGACGCTGAGCGAGCCGTTCCTCATCGGCGATCATCCCCTGACCGTCTCCGTGAGCATGGGCGTGGCCCAGAGAAGCGCCGAAACGGCCGACGCCGCTGAGCTGCTGCGGCAGGCGGATTCCGCCATGTACGCGGCGAAACTCGGCGGCAAGGCGCGCTACGAGGTCTACAACGCCGAGGGGAACCAACCGAAACGGCACGTGCATCCGGTGCGGTCAAAGCAAGGCTCAGACACCGCCGGGTGGTGAACCCGCTGGTTGAGCTTGTCAAAACCACTGGCTTTGAGAACCGCGGTTAGCCCTCACGGACAGAGTCGAAGTCCACCTGTGTGACCAACCCGGCCGAACGGAACCAATCCTTGGCCCCTGCCTGGACCGACGCCAACGCCAACTGCTCAACAACCCGTTCAGGTGGACCTTCGAAGACTGATTTCTCATCCTCCAGGTCCCGCCCGGTCAGGCTGCCAGCGAGGAGCCCGAAAAGAGCCGGCTGATCCATCAGGGGAAGCTCCGCACCGTGGCCATCGTTGAGCACACCCCAGCTCGACGCATAGAGCGAAAAGGTCGCCGGACGTTCGCCGTTGTCCAATACGAGCCCACAGTCCTTCCCGTTGAGCTCCAACCGCCGGTAGTTGTGCTCCGTTGCGTCCAGCGCCAGCAACTGGCCCTCATCAAGCCACGACACCCAGACCGTGGTGCACTTCCCCGTCCGGGAGTACGGGGCGGCCGCAATGTAGCCGGCAGTGCTCACGTGGGCGGAATGGCCAACGCCAATGTTGTGTAGCCGGCCACGGACCATCGGCAGAATCCTGCTGACCGGCTGGCCGTAGTTTGCGAATTTTCTCCTCATGACATCAGGGCTGGAGTTCGAGCCGATCGAAACTACCAGCGACCGGGCGCCCAGCGGTGCCGCGTCGGCCCCGGAGAGGACCGCGTTTAGGTCGGCTGCCAGCCCCAGAGGCAGGAAATCCTCGCCGAGGACGACACCCGAGGCTTCTGGCGGATCCCACGGATAGTGCAGCGGATCCAGCCGGACGGACATCGTGGATTCGTTCCCCATCGGCTCAACTTTGTCGCCGCCCGGAAGACACCTGGCCATATATCGAGCCTACTCCCGGCCGCCGCACATCCGAGCAGCTGCGGCCCTAGCCGTCAGGCGGCGCCGGGCCGTGCCGCCAGCTTTCCGTTCAGGGCTGGACGCCGCCCGGCTCAGCGATGCCGAGTCGCGCTCCGTGGACATCGCGGGCTGATCACCTCTTCGGAGCCACGACGGCGGGAGGCCGGGACACGCTCCCGGCCTCCCGCCGTCGTAGTTTTGCGGTAGACCTGTCGAAACCCGGCTAAAGCCGCGCCTCCGAAAACGGCACGCTGGGAAGGTTGCCGGCTTTCCACGGTTCGGTGGAGCGCACACTGGGAGTGTGGCCCCGTCCGTCATGAACGACGGAGCGGACCGTGGCCGAGACAACCCAGAGTCCGACAAGCAGGATGAGCAGTACCATTGTGGTGCACCTCGGGTGATTGAGTGTGGATTGGGTGATTTCAGTGTCCCCAGGCGGCGTGTGAGCAAGCGTGTGATGCTACGCAGACGCCGAAGAAGCGCGGCGGTAACATGAGCCGTATGGCCGAGACCTGGATCCGGCTCCTCGGTCCGCCCCGGATCGAGTCCCCTGGCGCAATTCCCCCGCAGCCCAGAGGCCGCAAGGCCTGGGCGGTGCTGGCCTACCTCGCGCTGCAGGCTGACGGCACCGGCCGCTCCCGGACCGCCTCGCTGTTGTTTCCGGATGCCGCGGATCCCCTCGGGGCGCTGCGCTGGAACCTGTCCGAGCTGCGGCGGACCCTCGACGGCATTGCGATGGCGGGCGATCCCCTGCGGATGGTGGTGCAGCCTCCGTGGCGCTGCGATGCCGCCGAGGTGATTGACTCGGGAAGCAGCCCGGGCCTTGACCCCCGCCGGCTCGACGGCCAGCTGCTGGAGGGACTGTCCTTCGCCGACTGCCCCGTCTTCGACTCGTGGCTGGCGGACCAGCGCTACCGGCTGGAAAACGTCGTTCAGTCCATGCTCTACGAGGCCTCCCTTGCTGCCCTCGCTACGGGGGCTCCCGGCGAGGCAGTGGAGCTGGCATCGCTCGCGCTGCACAGGGATCCCTTCCACACGGACTGCAACGTCGTGCTGGTCAAGGCGTTCGTGGCCCTGGGCGAGCACCGCCGCGCCCGGGAGCATGTGACCAGATGCGGAGAGCTCTACCGCCAGGAGCTCGGCCTGCCGATGCCCGCGGAAGTCCGGCGGGCACTGTCCGATGCGGCGCCGGCGGCGGACCCGGGAATGCCGGCCACCGGGGCGACGGTCCGGTCCTATCTCGACGCCGGAGGCGCCTCACTCTCGGCGGGCGCCGTGGACCGGGGGCTGGATCAGCTGCGGCTCGCCGTCGTACTCGCCCAGCGCACCAGCGACCGCCACCTGCTCGCCGAGTCCCTCGTGACGCTGTCCGGCGCGCTGATCCACCAGGCGGGCGGCCGCGGCGCCGAGGTGGCGGACTTCCTGCACCAGGCGTTGTCGGCCGAAGGGCCCGACGGCGCCTCCCGGACTGCCGCCGCCGCTTACCGCGAGCTGGGTTACCTGTCCGTGCAACGCGGTGTCCCCGACCGCGCGGCCGGGTGGCTTGACCGGGCGATGGTGGCGGCCGAGGGATTCCCCGACGAACAGTCAAGGATCCTGGCCATTCAGGGCATGCTGGCCTCGGACACGGCCCGGTACGCGGACGCCGTGACGGCGCTGACCGAGTCCGGAAGGCTCGCCAAAGCCGTCGGGAACCGCCGGCAGCAGGCGTTCAGCGAGGCCCTGCTGGGACGGGTGCGTCTGCTTCAAGGCGAGTTGGAAGCGGCCGCGGCCTGTTTGGACCGGGCGCTGGACTGGATAGCGGCGGAGCACTGGACGGCGTTCGAACCGTTTGTCGACGGGGTCCGGGGAGAAACATATCTCGCCGCCGGCCGGCTGGAGGAAGCTGCCGAACTGATTGACAGGTCCTGGGTGATGGCCGACTTGGCCGGCGACCACTGCTACATGGCGTTGGCCGCAGGCGCCGAGGCACGCCTGTTCCTGGCGCACGGCGATCTGGCGGCCGCGGAACACTGGGTTAACCGCGGCCTTGAACCCAAGCCGTGGTATCTCTGGTATTCGGCCCGGCTGCTGGACACGGCGGCCGAAGTCGCCATCGCCGCCCGGTCTCCGCGGGCTTCAGAATTCGCGGGGCGGCTGGGCGAACTGGCGAGCCGCAGCGGGATGCGGGAGTTCGTGGTGCGGGCACAGTCGCACCGGGCCGTTCTCGGCGACGCGGCAGCGGCGGAGACCGTGCCCTGGCTGGCGAAGGAGATCGACAACCCTGCCTTGACGGCGTTCCTGGCCGGACGCCAGCGCGGTTGAGCTTGTCGAAACCCCGCTGGTTGAGCCCGTCGAAACCAGCACACCCGCGTTAAACAAAAGCAGGGCCCGTCAAAGACGGACCCTGCTCGAAACCTGTAAGGTTCCGGACTCAGAAGAGTTAGCTGAAAGCTAAGTCTTAGAGAGCCTGGATGTTTACGGCCTGGGGACCCTTGGGGCCCTGCTCGGTTTCGAAGGAGACCTTCTGGTTCTCTTCGAGTGAGCGGAAACCGGAGGAAGCGATCGCAGAGTAGTGTGCGAAGACATCCTGTGAAGAGTCATCGGGGGAAATGAAGCCGAAGCCCTTTTCAGCGTTAAACCATTTGACGGTACCAGTAGCCATTATTTTTGTCCTTCGTGAAGGTGGAGGAAAAGTCCCGACTTTCGGGTCCTCCGGTGTGGGGTGTTCAAAACCGCTACTTCAGAAGAACGCGGACTTTCGACCGCGCGTACTGCCTGAACTACCAAATACAAACACAACAACGATGTCTACTGTACACGGGTTTTCGGACCGCGTTGACCAAAAGCCAAATGGGGCACGTCAGCGCAGGATCGAGGATGACCCTGGGACCGCTTGAACAACCCAGCTCCCCCGGACCACAAACACCTCGCCCGCGCCCTCGGAACGCAATATGCTTCACACAAACCAGCCCATTGGGCTCCCGCGCAAACCGGAAGAAGAAGCCATGCAGATGCCCAAGCCGTCAGAGGCAGACAAGGATCACTTCCGCACTGTCATGCCCTCGGACCCCGAGGTCGTGATCAAGCCGATGTTCGGCAACCTTGGCGCCTTCGTCAACGGGAACATGTTCGCGGGCCTCTTCGGCTCCACCATCGGGGTGAAACTCGGAGACGCGGACAGAGAGGAACTCGAAGGCACCGAGCGCACCGTTCCCTTCGGGCCTGCGGAGCGGCCAATGGGCGGTTACACGGGACTGCCGGAAGTATGGAACGCCGAGGGCGACGGCGATGACGCACGGGCTAAAGCCTGGGTGGCAAAGGCCTACTCCTACGTCGCCGGGCTGCCACCCAAGGAGCCGAAGGCTTCCACGCCGCGCCCGACCAAAAAGTAGCCGCCGCCGTCGGCCCTTGATTTGCCGCCCATCCCCCCTCTAAAGTTAAAGAATCTAGTTTTAGAAAGATCATGGGAACGGCGCAAGCGCAACCCGTGTCACCCACGCGCAGGCAACAGGGAGGCGGGGATTGAAATGGACTGGCAAGGCTGGGCCCTGTTCGGTCTGCTCGCCACCGCAGCCCTGACCGTGGTGATGATTGCCTCCCAGATGGCCGGATGGACCCGGCTCGATCTGCCTCTGGTCCTCGGCACCCTTGTCACCCCGGACCCGGACAAGGCGCGCGTTGCAGGGTTCTTCATCCACCTGGCCGCGGGGCAGGCCTTCGCACTCGGATACGCGGCGGTCTTCGCGCTGTTGGGCAGGGCCACATGGTGGATCGGCGCACTGCTGGGGCTCCTGCACGTTGCGGTGGCGCTGACGGTCATCCTGCCCCTGCTGCCCGGGGTTCATCCCCGAATGGCCACCACCAGAGCCGGTCCGGCGAGCCGGGCGGTGCTGGAGCCGCCGGGCCTGTTGGCTTTGAACTACGGGATTCAGACGCCGGCCGTAGCCATGGCAGCCCACGTGATCTACGGCTCCATGCTGGGACTGCTCCTCACGGTCCATTGACGCCTGTCAGCTCGAGAGAAGGTGGACGCAAAATGGAAGCCGGCAACATGAACTCCCCTGCCCTTTCGGATTACGGGCTGCTCGGCGATACGCGCACGGCGGCTCTGGTCTCGGCCGACGGCGGCATCGACTGGCTCTGCGCGCCAACCTTCGACGGCGATCCCGTGTTCGGCGCCCTGCTCGGCGGCCCCGAGGCCGGCAGCTTCCGCGCCGGCCCCGTCCTGCCCGCCAAGCGCCTTGTCCGCCGCTACCGGCCGCACACCGCCACGCTCGAGACGGTTTGGGCCACCGACGGCGGCACCCTGTCACTCACCGAAGCGATGGTGGCGGAGGTATCCGGCGGGCTGTTACCCACGACTCTTCTCATCCGGCGGCTGACCGCCGAGGGCGCACCGGCAGCGGCCGCCGTCGACTTTGACCCGCGCTTCGGCGAGCGCCATCTCCGCCCCCGGGTCCGGCAGGGACAGCACCTGGCCTGCGAATGGGGCGCCCTGGCCATGTCGCTCGGCTGCAGCGGCGGGCTAAGGGTGGAACCCGGTACGACGACGGAAATCACCGTTGTGCCCGGCCGTCCGGTCGTGATGGTGCTCGCCCTGGCCTACGCGGAACCACTGATCTTCGTCGATCCCGAGACCGCCTGGGACCTTGTGGAAGCCGACGAAAGCCGCTGGCGGGAATGGGCGTCAGGCATCAGCCAGGATGTCCCGTTCCGCGAACCGGTCCTGCGGAGCCTGCTGACGCTGAAACTTCTGACCTACTCCCCCTCGGGCGCGCCCGTGGCTGCACCCACGACGTCCTTGCCCGAGGACCCCGGCGGCATTCGGAACTGGGATTACAGGTACGCCTGGCCCCGGGACGCCAGCATCGGCATCGCCGCCTTCCTCGGGCTGGGCAAGGACGGCGAGGCCCTGAACTTCCTGAACTGGCTCCTGCACGCCAGCAGGCTGCAGCGGCCCCGGCTCCCTGCCCTGTTCACTCTGACCGGAGGACACGTCCCCCGCGAGCGCACCCTTCAGAACTGGCCCGGGTACCTGGGCAGCGCTCCTGTGAGGGTGGGCAACGGAGCCGCCCACCAGCACCAGCTCGACGGCTACGGCTGGGTCCTGGACGCCGCGTGGAACCTCGTCCGGCAGGGGCACAGGCTGAATTCGGAGACGTGGCGGGCGCTGCGCGGCTTCACCGATCTCGTGGCGCGGCGCTGGCCGGAACCGGATGCCGGCATCTGGGAAATCCGAGGCGATGCGGCACAGCACGTGCACTCCAAGGTGATGGGCTGGCTCGCCCTGGACCGGGCACTGCGAATTGCCCGCTCGCATCAAGTCAGCGCCAGGCGGCGGGGCCGGTGGGAAACAGCGAGAAACGATCTGGCCGCCGAGATCAGGACCCGCGGATTCGACACTGCCCGGAACTCGTACACCCGCTCGTACGGGTCCGGCGATCTCGACTCGGCTCTGCTGATCCTGCCTGTGACCGGCTTCGAGTCGCCGGACTCTGAAGGCCTGCGGGGCACGGTGGACGCTGTGTGGACGGAGCTGTCGGCCGGCTACCCGTTCCTCTACCGCTACCCGCCAGGCCAGGACGGACTGCCCGGGGATGAGGGCGCCTTCCTGCCCTGCTCGTTCTGGCTCGTGCAGGCCCTTGCCCTGACGGGAAGGGCAGCTGAGGCCACGGAGTTGTTCGAGGCTCTTCTGGCGATCGCCAATCCGCTGGGCCTTTTCAGTGAGGAAATCGACCCTGCCACAGGGGCTTATCTCGGCAACTACCCCCAGGCACTGACGCACGCCGCGCTGATTCAGGCGGCCCTGGCCCTCCGTGACGCTGGTCAGGCTTCGGCTTTTGGCTGGAGCTCGGGCGACCGGGGCTTGGGCGTGCGGGGGAACTCGGTGGCCGCCCAGGATGCCAGCAGGCACAAGGCCTCTTCGGACGTGGACCCGGGCTCCGCGGTGTAGGAGACCCTGCCGATAGGTGGGCTGGCGAAGCGTGGTACTGACAGGGACTCCCTCAGGACCGGATGAGTTTGTAGCGTGGTCGGCATGGACAACCGCACCGCGATTTGTGAGTTCCCCGCCGCCCGGCGTGCGAAGCTCAGCTGGGCGGCGACCGAATCGACTTCCACCGCCAGCAAGGAGCACGCATGAACGTCGAACCCACCAACCCCACCGGCAAGAATCCGCCCGAGCAGTTTGTCGGCGATGTGTGGCTGGACCCCATCGCGCTTCCCCACGAAAGCGATCAGCGCATGATCGTCGCGACCGTGCGGTTCGCCCCCGGCGCCCGCACCGCCTGGCACTCCCACGCCCGCGGACAGTACCTCCGGGTTACCCAGGGCGTCGCCCGGTTCGGCGGCCGCGACGGCAGCATCATCGAGGTCCACCCCGGCCAGACCCTGTACACCCCGCCCGGCGAAGAACACTGGCACGCCGCCGCACCCGGCTGCTTCATGGAGCACATCGCCATGCTGGAGAACGGTGATGACCCGGCCACGACCACCACCTGGCTCGAACACATCACCGACAACGAGTACAACGGCACCCAGTCCTGACTGACCCCTCGCTCGAGTCCCATCGACGCGGGAAGCACCACGAACAGACCACCGACCACAACGGAGACTAAACCATGCACACACGTACTCTCGGACAAGGCCTGACCGTCTCTGCGGTCGGCTTGGGCTGCATGGGCATGTCGCAAAGCTACGGGCCCAACCCTGGCAGCCGCGAGGACATGATCGCTGTGATCCGCTCCGCATACGACCTCGGGGTGACCTTCTTCGACACCGCCGAGGTGTATGGACCGTATCTGAACGAGGAGCTGGTCGGTGAGGCTTTGGAGCCGATCCGCCACCAGGTACAGGTCGCCACCAAGTTCGGGTGGCGCATCGAGGGCGGTAAGAGCATCGGCCTGGACAGCCGGCCCGAGCAGATCCGCCGCGTCGCTGACGCCTCACTGAAGCGTCTCCGGACCGATGTAATCGACCTGTTCTACCAGCACCGCGTCGATCCCAGCGTTCCCATCGAGGATGTCGCCGGCACCGTCGGCGAGCTGATTGCAGAAGGCAAGGTCCGGCACTTCGGACTGTCGGAAGCATCGGCCCAGACCATCCGTCGTGCGCACGAGGTGCAGCCGGTGACGGCGGTCCAGAGCGAGTACTCCCTGTGGACCCGCGACCCCGAGGCGGAGGTGCTTCCGGCGCTCGCTGAGCTGGGCATCGGCTTCGTGCCGTTCAGTCCGCTCGGCAAGGGCTTCCTCACCGGCACCGTCGACACGGCCACCACCTTCGCTGAGGGCGACGTCCGCGCCACGATCCCCCGCTTCACCCAGGAGAACAGGTCCGCGAACGCCGCGCTCGTCGAGCACGTCACCGGCCTCGCCCGCAGCAAGGGCACCACCCCTGCGCAGATCGCGTTGGCGTGGCTGCTCGCGCAGCAGCCATGGATTGTGCCCATTCCGGGCACGCGCAGCACCCCCCGAATCGAAGAGAACGCCGGCGCCACGGCCGTGGCCCTGTCCGCGGACGAGGCCGCAGATCTCGCCGCGCTCGCGCGGCGGATCGGTGTGCAGGGCGCCCGCTACAACGACCAGCATCTGGGATTCGTCAACCGCTGACGCCTAAGGAAGCACATGACCCAAACACATCCCACGCCGCCCCCGCCGAAGGGCGCGGCTTCGTCGCGGCCACCGTCTCGTTCGTCTCGGTGTTCGCCGCCGGAGCCGCAGCCATTCCCCTCTACGACACCTACCGGAGTGCCGACGGCCTTACCAATGACCAGTTCTCGCTGGCCGCCGTAACCTACTTCGTCTGCGCCGTGTTCGCCCTGCTCGTCCTCGGCCGGCTCTCCAACCACCACGGGCGCCGTCCGGTCTCGATTGCCGCGCTCCTGATCGCCATCGCCGGCTGCCTCACCCTGCTGTGGGTCCACAGCTCCCTCCCGCTCCTGCTCGGCCGGGCCCTTCAAGGACTTGCCGCCGGCCTGGCCTCCTGCGCCATCGGCGCCTACATCGTCGACACCGCACCCCGGCGCCCCAGGTGGCTTGTCGCGGCCGTCACCACTGCCGGCGCCACCGTCGGCCTCGCCCTCGGCGTCTTCATCTCCGGGGTGCTCGTCCAGTTCGCGCCGGCCCCGCGCGAGCTCACCTTCTGCGTGTTCGCCGTGATCCTGCTCGGCTGCGCGATCGCCCTCGCCACCCGCCCCGAGACCGTCACCCGCACCGCCGGCGCCTGGTCCTCACTGATCCCACGGCTCGTCGTTCCCAACGCGTCCCGCCCCTACCTGCCCCTCGCCTCCGGCGTCTTTGTCGCCACCTGGGCGTTCGGTGGCTACTTCACCTCGTTCGGCCCCTCCATCGCGGCCGAGGATCTCGGCTCGCACAGTCCGCTCGTCGCGGCCGCCGTATTCGCCTCCTACATGGCGCCGAGCTTCCTCGGCGGGTTCATCGCCGGGCGTTTCACACCCGCGGCCGCGCAGCGCACCGGGATGACGCTCGTCGCCGCCGCAGGCATCGGCCTCACGTTCGCCAGCACCGCCGGCATCCTTGGCTTGTATATCGGTGCGGGCGTCGTCGGCGGCATCGGGATGGGGATCGCCACCTCCGGCAGCATGAACACTCTCCTGCCCGAGGCGCTCCCCCGGGAGCGCGCCGGCCTGCTTGCCGTGATCTACGCTATCTCGTACACCGGGTCCGCCGTCCCCAGCCTCATCGCCGGACAGGCCAGCCGGGTCCTGAGCCTCCCCGTCATCACCGCCGGCTACGCCGTGCTCGCCGCCCTCGTCTGGATCACCACCCTCATCGCCGCCCGGAACCCGCCCGCGCCGGCCGGGCTTTGATGCCGGAATGCCCGACGGCGGGTCCTGAGGCAACCGCCGTCGGCAGTTAGTCCAGTTCTTTCGCAAGCGACGGGGCTCAAAAGCGGCAGCGTAGATCCGAATGCTACGCAGGCAGTCATGACCACAATCCCCCATTTGGAACTGCGAAATCAGAGATGTGTCTCGTAACTAACGGTGGATACAGCGATTCAACCAGAAGGTTGTGAGACGTAGTTACGAGCCGCGGACGAACTCCAACGATTCCACGAAAACTAAGGCACTGCCGTCGCCGCGGTCGTTCAGTCGGTGAGACGTGTCGTATCTCAAGGGTTGTGAGACGCCTACGAGATCGCAGATAAGGCACCCTCGCGGTGTGAATCGCAGGACTATATGGCCCGTTTTTCGCGGCACTATTTGGCGTGCTCGCATCCCCCGGCCGTCCCGTTAGGAAACAGCATTTGGGACGCCGCGAGGTAAGCCTGCTGTGCTGAGGGGCCTTCTTCGCGGGGTCGGCTTCTTATGGGACCTTTTTCAGAGGCGTGCGGTGTGAGGGAGACGTTTGAGTGTCGGTGGCCGGCCGGAGGACGGAAAGGGCTGCGAGTGCGGTGAGCGAGAGCAGGGATGCGGCGATGATGAAGCTGACCTGCATCCCGTGGACGAAGTTGGAGCGGTCGGCGATAAGGGCGCCGAAGACAGCGATGGCGACAGCGCCGCCGACCTGCCGAAAGGTGTTGAACACGGCACTTGCGGTGCCCGCCTTCTCACTTGGCGCGCTCGCGAGGACAACGGAGGTGACTTGCGGCATCGCAACTGATCCGCCGGAGCCGGTGAGGATCAGGAAGGCTCCCACCAGGAGCGGGGACCCCATCGGTGCCGTGATAATCATGGCGGTGAGCCCAAGGATCATAATCGTCAATCCGAGAACGATTGGCGTCCGGGGCCCGAAACGGTTTGCGAAAGTTCCACTGACGATGTTTCCAACGACGCTGAACGCCGCGGAGGGCAGGAAGACGAGTCCGGCCTGAAGCGGTGTCAGTCCGAGGTGTTGTTGGAGGAAGAGGCTGAGTACGAAGACGGTACCGAAATGGCTCGCCATGAACGAAAACCCGACAGCAAGGGACACTCGCATTCCGGAAGAGCGGAACAACTCCAAGGGCATCATGGGGTGCCGGCCGCGCGCCTGGATCAGGAGAAATCCCGTGATGCCCGCGGCTGCGGTTGTCAGGCTCAGCACGACTGGCATCGAACTGAAGCCCTCAGCTCCTCCGGTGATGAGGCCGTACATCAACGCGGTCAGGGCGATGATCGCTGTGGTCTGTCCGGCCCAGTCGAAGGAAACCGGCCGGCGCGGCGAGGTGGCGACGGAGGCCAGGAGTACGAGCATTGCGATGCAGACGGGAAGGTTGATCGCGAACACGAGTCGCCAGTTGATGGTCGTGAGCAGGCCGCCGACAAGTGGACCCACGGCCCCGGCGACGGCGCCGCCGACGGCCCAGATCCCGAGGGCGTGTGCGCGACGTCTCGGGTCGGGGAAGGCCTGCCGGATCAATGCCATTGAGGCGGGAAGCATGACCGACGCTGCACCACCCTGGACGGCGCGCGCGGCGATCAGCAAGCCCGCAGTCGGCGCGATGGCGCAGGCGATCGAGGCCACCAGGAACACGGCGATACCGATTCCGAAGGCCCTTTTCGCGCCGATCCGGTCCGAGAGGTTTCCCGCGAACAGCAGCAACGCTGCGAACATGAGTGTGTAGGTATCGATGACCCACTGCTGGCCGGCGGTTCCGCCGCCGAGTTCCTTGCCGATGCTGGTCAGCGCGAGGTTCACGATCAGGATGTCGAGAGTGATGAGGAAGAACCCGAGAGAGGCCAGCACTAGTGTGACTCGCGCCTGTGGCCCATCAGTCGTGACCGGAACGGGAACCGGGGAGGGGCTTGTTGTTTCGCGTTGAGACAAGGTTTTCCTCTGGAGGAGATGGCTGGGGGCTGGGATTGGCCCTGAGGCGGTGTCGGGCCGCTTCCACTATCGAACCTCATCATCCGCGCGGGCGGGGTTCCCTCCTGAGGGGTGTCCTGGCGGGGAACCCCACGCTAGAGAAACCGCTCGTAGTGTTGTGTCATGACTGAGCGGAACCGAGACGAAGTTCGTGAGTTTCTCACGACGCGGCGGGCGAAAGTGCGGCCGGACCAGGTCGGTCTGGCACCCGGGCCGAACCGGCGCGTCCCCGGGCTTCGCCGTACCGAGGTCGCGCTGCTGGCCGGGATGAGCGTGGAGTACTACTCCCGTTTGGAGCGTGGGGATCTCACTGGAGCGTCTGACGCGGTCCTTCACAGCATCGCGGGTGCACTTCTGCTTGACGAAGCCGAACGCGAGCACCTTTTCGATCTGGCACGGGCCACTTCGGCCTCCCCGGGCCGCCGCCAGCGCCGCTCACCTCGGGACCCCGTGGTCCGCCCCGGCCTTCAGCTCGCCCTCGACGCGATCACAGGCGGCCCGGCACTGGTGCGGAACGGCCGGATGGACATCGTCGCCGCGAACGCGCTCGGCAGAGCGCTGCACGTTGACGCCTACGCCTCAGCCGAACGGCCGGTCAATCTGGCCCGCCACGCCTTCCTGGACCGCAGGAAGGCCGAGCTCTTCTACCCCAACTGGGATGGCACTGCCGACGCGATCGTCGCGATCCTCCGGACCGAAGCCGGCCGCGATCCGTACGACAAAGACCTCCAGGACCTGATCGGTGAACTTTCCACCCGGAGCGAGGAGTTCCGGACCAAATGGGGCGCCCACAACGTCCGGCGGCACGCAACCGGCCTCAAACACTTCCACCACCCGATCGTCGGCACCCTGGACCTTCTGTTTGAGGCCAGCGAGCTGATGGCCGATCAGGGATGGAGCCTCCTGATCTACACGGCGGAGCCGGGAACACCGACGGCGGACGCTCTTCGGCTTCTGGCGAGCTGGGCGGCGACCCAGGAGGAAGAGCAGGAAACGGCGCCGGCACCCACGAAATCCAACACACCCCGCGACGCCTAGACCGCTTCGGTGTTGCCTCCTTTCGCCGCCCCACCGAACAGAATCGACTTCGCACACGGCACCGGAACGACTGAACCCCTCATCTCGCGAACGACCGATAGTGAGACTGCCCTAGGGGTGTCATTTTCCGAAGTCGTCTGCACGGAACGTCAGGAGTCCTCTGCACTACAGGAACAGCTCATCTGGGGCGGGGCGGGTCGAGCAAGGATCCAGCGGGCCCGCCTGATTGGTGGTGCGGTTTGGCTAATTCGTTGGTGAGGCGTGCATGCCACAATGAGGCCATGACTCGAATCCTCATGATCGGCATCCACGCGCGAGCCCTCGACTATAGCAAGCTGCCTCCTGGCCTCGACGAGGCCACGATGACCGAACGGATCGAAGCGGGGTTCGGGGCCACTACGGCCGCCGGCTTCGACGCCGTCAACTGCCTGATCGGCACCTCCCCGGACGAGGCCGAAGCAGAGATTCGCTCGGCGTTCGGTCGTGATCGTTTCGGCCTAGTGATGATCGGGGGCGGCATCAGGATGATCCCGGAGTACACCGAGCTCTTCGAACGGATCATCAACGTGTGCAATGCGGAATCGCCCGGAATCACCTTCTGCTTCAACACATCGCCCGAGACGACTCTGGACGCGTTGGAGCGTCACGCCCAGCCGTGAACGTCTGCGACGCGATCCGGTGCGTCGACTAGCCTCGGCGTTTCGTGTCGGCGGTCATGAGATGCGCCTCTGCTCACGTGCGGCTGCGATGTATTGGGAATGGGTGCTCGCCTTACGGGAACTGTTGCGACACGGAGCGACCAAAAAACGCCGCCACAGAGCGACCAACTCCACATGTGCAGTGTTTCGTGCAAAGGTCAGTGTCGGCGTTCCGCGAATTGGCGCTGACTATGCCAATCCTTCTTGGCCCCGGCTGGACGGACGTATCTGGCCCCACCAGGAGCCCCGAGGCTTATTCCGCCTCAAGTGGCATTTATGCGAGGAAGGCACCGACACTCTAGCCTTGGGACCAGTCATTGACGGCTGGAACTGGAACTCTGTCAGGGGCTCGGAAACCGCAGGGATGGTTACGTGGGGAACTTACCTGCTGCAGGGGACGTGGGACGGCACAACCTTCACCCTTGGGCAAACACCTCCACGCCCTCTCGGACCCAATGAGTCCGCGCCATGGCCAAAGGACCCTCGAATGGACACAGCGCATCGAGGCGTTGGCACGCCGGATCAGCTGAGGAAGATCCGAAACGATCTGTCGCAATCCAGTGATCCAGCGCTGCTTTATGCAAAGGTCGAAAACGGGTATGTCTTTGTCAGGGTCATTTACGACGACGGAACCATCCAGAAAAATATGGACCGACTCTACGGCTCGAAAATTGTCGCCGTTGAATCCGCCCTTCTACCCGCCACCTAATGCATCGTTTTGCAGGTTTCAAAGACAGACCAGGCCGAGCTAGCCGGACTATCCCGCACGGGGTTCCCAACCGGGGCAAGAAACTACTCACACAAGCGACAATTGTTGGCTTGGGAATCCGAAATAAGTTGTGCCATCACCATCGGGGCCCTCAAAAAGTTCCTCCCGTTCACTCCGGTTGGTTTCGCCCCAATAGCTCTCTGATCGACTGCTTCAGACTTCGCCGTGCCGGTCTAAACACCTGTCGCCAATCGAAAACCGTCTGTTCCAAGGCGACTTCCTCGTTGCTTCTGGCTAGCCACACAACTCCGTACTCCTCGAGGACGTTCGCGGCATACTCATCAGCCAAAATATAGGAATCCAGGGGACCTTCTTCCAATGAGGAGCTGACGACTTCCGCCCATTGACCAGGCGTTGGCTCCGGATGGAAAAGAATCAGCCTGTTGGTGTACTTACCCTGGGTGATCACGCCGACACGGCCGTTTGGTTCCCAAAATTCCTTGTCGGAAAGCAACGCCAGCAGGCTTCCTCGGTCGCCATTTCCTGCCGTCGTCATGACTGGCCACCTCATTACCTCTGGTTCTGGAGATGATCCCAATCTACCAACCGAAATATCTAGCGCCGGGGTTGGCGCGTTCCAGTAGCGCCCGTCCTAGGGAAAATGAGGCCCACAGGCCCCTGTAAAGGTTACTGATCAGGGGGCGTCCGGTTTACGTTCCTTCTGAGGGAGCCCGACACCCTTCTCCTAATCGATTCGGTGTCTTGAAACCTCGTGCCTCGTATCCCTAGGGTTATAAGACTTTCCATGCTCCACTTCGGGGACGTTCACCGGGGCGGTAAACCGGGCAGGGCATACGGGGCATCCCGATGTCTGCCCCTCACACGTTCGAGAAATCAAGGGGTGTGCCCTTCCATCGACCGGCTTGCGGGACGTAAGTGAGCCACCCCGCTTTCGGGACGTTAGCGTGGACTTGGCGGTACAAGGTCAACTCGACAGAGGGACCCTTTGCTTTGTCTTTGTATCCGGCAACTTGAGCGAAAGATTGTAGGCTCCGAACAGGGCAAGGATTTTGAACCCAATCGACTGGAGGAGCCCGTGAAAGCTGAAGAGATTGTGCGGGATCGCCCTCGCAATTTAGGTCGCCGGCGGAGTGGTCAAAACATTAGGGGGCCTGCTCGCTCTAGTCGGAGTTATGGGCTTCGTTCGGGCCAGGAAACGTCAGCGTATGTAATGCTGCAGCGGAGGGCCGGCAGAGGTTCCCGCAAATGGAACCCAGGCAAGACAGTAATCGACACACGTGGCATATCAACAGACGCGCCTGGCGGACGATAAGGTTGCGCTACGTTTGGCGTCGGAGCCTCCAAGACAGGCAGGATATGAGCTCGAATCCAGAACCCGTGGACTTTCGTTCATCCGTAGAACTGATCCTGTTCAAAGATCAGGACGGGCTCTTCAACGCTGCAAACGACCTCACTCAGATTCCCAAGTATGCAGCGATAGAAGTCTCGTACCTTCTTGCCATCGAGCACGGAGTGAAGGAAGCCTACCTGAACTATGGCTGGTTCCTTCGCGGCATCAACCGGCCCAAGGAAGCAATAGCTCAATTCCAGAAGACGTTGGAAATAGGGGATCCTCAGGCGGCCTATTTATCTGGGAGAAACCTCCCTGGAGATGGGCAAACATCTTCAGGCCATAAAATGGCTGCGCCTCGCTGGCGAAAATCCTCTCGTGCCGCTCCGCTTGGCCAGATCGTACAGAGCAGTAGGCGATGAACTGTCCGCCGTGGAGGTCCTACGCGAAGGATGCGAAACGAGCCCTGAGGCCGCCGTGGAACTCATCCACACCACAGATGACGATCAATCTACGGGAAAAACATCTGGAAAACGGCAAGGTAGAGGTTTTGATCGTGCTGGCGGATCTTTATTCGAAGGTGGGCAACCCACAGACGGAAATTGAACTCCTCAGACGCAGCGTCGCAGAGGGTGAACCCAGCGCACTTCATAACTTGGGCTTTGCGCTTTGGAATTCTGGCCAGGTGCGGGAGGGCAGGGCGTTACTGAAGAAGGCTGCGCAGCAGGGCGACAAACTATCCCCAAAAGTCCTGCGCAAGATTCGCGGTAAGCAGCGTCACGGACGGCGTCACAGGCCGATAGACGGATCGCCCTCAAAGCTCATAACCATTCGCCGGGCGGCCACGCGTGATCTACGAATCTCTTCAGATGAGGGCTGGCGGCTCATCGCGTGGATTAGTCCTCTCCAACTGCCTCGTTCGGGGTTGGTCCTTGAATCGCAGTTTCATTCTCGATTGGCCACACGTTTGGGCGATTGGGGTGCCGCATGCTCGTCCTAGTCTCCGCCCTGGCAGGAATCCAATACCTGATCGACAGGTTCCTTTTGGATAACTAAAGGACTAATCCAGTCAGAGCAGAACCATCCACGGCTGCTCAGCCGTGCGTGGTCAACGCGCCGCAGTCAGGGATCCTACTGGCAAACTGCGTAGGTCCAACCCAACCTGCCGGGAGTGTCTGTGTCTTCGGCATTGGAGACAACATCGTGTTGAAGAACACCTAACTGTTGAGAGTAAGAAGCGATCCTCAGCAGGGCGTGGCCCAGCGGTAGATGTGAGTCGGACTTCCATCTGCTGGCCACCCGACGTGGGGCCGCGGGTGGTGGATCGATTCCTCCACCGCTCGGAGGAACGCGCTCAGCGCCTCGTCTCGTACCTGGTTAGGACCACGCCGCCGGGAAACGTCCGCGTCTCGACCAGGTCCAGGTTCACCCAGCTGTCCAGCGCAGTGAAGAACGGCGTGCCGCCGCCCACCAGGACCGGATGGGTGGCCAGCGCGTACTCGTCGATCAGACCGGCCCGCATGGCCGCCCCGGCGAGCGTTGCGCCGCCGACGCTCATCGGGCCTCCGTCCTCGGCCTTGAGCCGGGTGATCTCGGCGATCGCGTCGCCGGTGACCAGGCGCGTGTTCCAATCGACCTTGTCGATCTTCGAGGAGAACACCACCTTCGGCGTGTCCCGCCAGTTCCGCGCGAACTCGATCTCCGCCGGGGTGGCGTTGGGCTGCTGGTCGCCGGTCGGCCAGTAGGAGCTCATGGTCTCCCAGAGCTTGCGGCCGTACAGCGACAGGCTGCTAGCCACCTCCTGGTCGAGCCACCACTGGAACAGTTCGTCGCTCGGCCCGCTCCAGCCGATGTCGTCGCCGGCCGCGGCGATGTAGCCGTCCAGGGTCAGGTTCATGCCGTAGATCAGTTTCCGCACGGCGCCAGCCTTCCGTCAGTCGGTCTCCAGCTTATAGACCAGCACGGAGCAGGAACCTCTGTCGTCCCGCACATGATCAGCAGCATCCTGTCCCTCATGGAGCCACAGTAACTGCCCATGATCTGGATGCCATAGCCTTCGGTCCTCATTTCAACTGAGCTATCTGGTGAAGGATCCCCAACTGGACGCAATGCCCCAATGACTTCCGTCGTGCAAGAATCGCCGCATGGATGAGGATGAGCGGCAGACAAGGGAACAATTGATGGTCGTCGATGCCCTGGTACAGGCGATGGATCGGCGTGACGAGGTCTTCCAGATGATTGAGGATTCAGAGGACGGGGACGAAGCAATCCGTCGGGTGGGTCAGCTGTTGGGTGTAGGAGAGCTGTGCAGCCGGGCAGTCCTCGACCTGCAGGCTAGAAGATTCACCCGAGACCAGCGTCAGGCCATCGCTTCCCATGCAGAAGAACTTAGATCAAAGTTGCCTGATGGCCGCTGAGGACTTCGTGTTCTCCGTCGACTACTTGTTCCCTCAGCGCGACGCTACCAGGAAGCAGCTGCTCACCGTTGTGCCCAGCTAACTCGGTGTCTAGAAACCTTCCCGTCTCGTATTGCTAGGGTTCCGAGACGCGCCTGCGCTTTGGTAGATTCGGCTCGTTCGAGGGCAAGCTTAACGGGCAGGGCCATGCGGCCATCAGGGGCGATTGAAGGAAGGGCACTCAGGACCCGTGCAGCGGTTCATCAGGCCACCCATTGAACAGATCGCGGCCGCCTAAGGAGGCCTATTCTGAGGGCATGTCGCAGTTCGGTGACACGATTCCCCCGGCGCTTCGCCCGGGGGAATCGCCGGGGGTTCGCCCGCCGCTGGAGGTTGCGCTGGCGAAGGGGGTGAAGGGCATCCCGCCGGCTTCTGCCTTGCCTGACCAGATGCTTTTCGAGCCCAAGTTTGGTGGTTATCGTGTTCTGATTTTTAGGGATCGGAATCGGGCCAGTCCGTGGTCGCGCCAGGGTAAGGACCTGACCCGGTATTCTATTGGCGTCAGTGGCGCCATTCTGACGTTTGGCCTCGTGAGAGTGCAGTTGTTCGTGCGCGATAAGTGTCGCTCACTTGTTCTCCGTGGGCTGGCCTCTAGACGGTTTGGTGTCTTGCGCGCAACTACCCTTCGAGCTCAATCCCCGTTATCTCGGCCAACTGCTTGAGGAGTCGGTCTTGGAAGCTGCTGTCGCGAGCTTCGGCGGCGATGGAGACTGGTCGGCGGTGGTGCCAGACTTGGCCGCTGCGGGTGGCATCTCGGCTGCCACTGACCGCGAGCCAGGCTTGAGTGAGGTGGCCTTGATCAAGATCGTCGGGGGCGGAAGGGCCGCCCATGCGCGTGGGTACCCAGCCGGGGTCGACCGCGTGGCTCATGACGTCTGGCCAACGGCGGGCGATGGCGAGAGCGAGTGCGGTGACGAAGAGCTTGCTGTCGCAGTAGGCCTGGGTGCCGTTCCACCGGCGGGTGTTCCAGTCGAGGTCGCTGAGGTTGCCGTCGCCGCTGACGTGCATGTCGCTGGTGAGGTAGATCAGCCGGTCTGGCTTCTGAATCAGCCCGGTCAGTAGGTAGGGGGCGAGGGTGTTGACCGCCAGCACCCGCGGGTGCCCCTCAGGGCTGGGGTTACGATCGCGGTCGCCGTAGACTCCCGCGTTATGAATGACGGCGTCCATCGGGCCGAGCTGGTTGACCTGGTCAGCGAGGTGGCGGGTCTGCTGAACGCTGGCAAGATCGCCAACGACCAGGGCCGCACCGCGATCGACCAAGTCGGTCAACGCGGCCGCGCGGTTGGTGTCGCGGGCGTGAACGACAATCTGGTGCCCTTCGTCGAGCAGGGTGGTGTCGGCGGCTCGACCGAGCCCTTGGGCGGAACCGGTGATCAGGATGCGAGCCACGAGCGGTCCTTTCGTACGCTGGTCAACTGAGGAAGCGTTCGACGGGGGCGTTGTCGACGTAGATGCGTTGGTCGGTGAACTTGCCGTCGATGAGGGTGAAGATCGAACAGGCGTTGATGTTCACTTCGCTGTCGTCGTGGAGGCGCCAGATGCTGGTGACCTCGACGATGACCACCCCACCGTCTTCCTGCCAGACGTTGATCAGCGGGTGGGCCAGCGACTTGACCTTGCCGAGCAGGGTAATCATCTGGCCCAGCATGGCGTCGCGCCCGGCGATGGTCGGTGCGTTGGCGAAGGTCAGGGTGATGTTGTCGGCGTAGTAGGAACCCAGCCGTTCGTGATCTTTGGCCTCCATGGCGTCGAAGTAGGCGGTCAGGAGGCCGATGGTGTCCTGGTCGGCTTGAGGCATGATTGTTCCTTTGTGATGAAGGGCTGGGGTACGCAGTCGAGCGAGGGACCGGCTGCGGTTGGTGCCGGCGCAAGACCTGCTCAGTGGCGAGGTTGAGCCACTCAGTCGGTTGATGGCATGGCGGTCGTGACGGGTGGCCGTTCCGGTCCGGTGCCGGCGCGGTGATGGAAGGCTGCCGGTTCGCTGGCCAACGCCGTGAGTGTGTCCAGCTGCGACTGTTCGAGCTTGACGTCGGCCGCTGTGGCGTTGGCGTGGAGCTCGTCGGGGGTTTCGGCGCCGACGATGGCGGAAGCGACGGCCGGGCGGGACAACAGCCAGGCCAGCGAAACCTGGTACGGCGCCAGTCCCCATGTACGGCTGAGACGCTCGACCTGCCGAGCAACGGCAATCTCGGCGTCGCTGAACCCTGCTCCGGCGAAACGCTGGTCACCCGAGACGTCCCGGTCCAGAACGCGAAGGTCGGCAAGCAGGCCGCCGTGCAGCGGCGCGTAGGGAACGATCGACAGCCCGAACCGCTGGCAGGCGGGCACCAGCTCACGTTGGGCGGCCCGATCGATGAGGTTGTACTTTACCTGGGCGGCGACGGGCGCCTGCTGACGCCGATCATCCGCGATCCACAGGGCTTGTGTAACCTGCCAGGCAGGATGGTTGGACAAGCCAACGTAGCGGATCTTGCCCTGCCGGATGAGATCGTCGTATGCCGCCAGGGTCTGCTCCAACGGCGTGTCCGGGTCGGGATCGTGGGCGTAGTAGAGGTCTATGTAGTCAGTTTCCAGGCGGCGTAGGCTCGCCTCGACCTGACGGATGATGTGTCGACGTGACAGGCCACGGTCGTTGATGTCGTGCCCGACGATTCCGTTGGACTTGGTAGCGATCACCACCTCGTCGCGACGTCCGCGGAGGGCACGGCCGAGGATCTGCTCGGAGGGTTCACGATCAGCGGCGACGGGGGCACCGGGCCGGTCGAAGACCGGCATGTTGCCGTATACGTCGGCGGTGTCGACGAAGTTGATCCCCAGGTTGATAGCTGCGCCAACGACCTGGTCGGCATCCTGCGCGGTCGGTGCGACGCCAAATGTGGCGGTGCCCAGACAAATCCGGGACACTTTTACGCCGGTCGAGCCGAGGACTGAGTATTCCATCAGAGTTCCTTGTCTTCCATGGTGGTTGGCGGGCGGCCGGGCTTGGCAGGTGCCGGACGTCAGGGAGGATGTTTGCGTCGTGGGAGTCGTGGTCGAGGCTGCTGTCGACGGCGCCCCTATCTGGAGATAAACTGTAACCGAGTGGTAGGTTTTGGTCAACGGATTCATGAGAAGGTGGAACCTATGTCGAATAGCACAGGGACTACCTCACGGGGTCCCTACCGCACCGGAATCCGGCGGCGTGAACAGATCGTCGCTGTCGCCATCGCGGTCTTCGGAGAGAACGGCTACGCGGGTGGCTCGATCCGGACCATCGCTGACCGGGTCGGGGTCTCCCACGCCACGCTGCTGCAGCATTTCGGCAGCAAGGAAGGACTCCTCACGGCAGTGCTGCAGGAGTGGGACCGACGAACTGTCGAAGCCAGCCTCACGGGTGTTCTCGGTCTGGACTATTTCCGCCGACTACCTGAGGTCATGACTGCGCATCTGAGCAACCGGGGGCTGCTCGAGTTGTTCACCACCATCGCGGCCGAGGCATCCAGCCCGGCCCATCCGGCTCACGTCTTCATTCAACGCCGCTATACGGACAACCTCGAAACTCTCGCACTCCATCTCCGGCAAGCGGTCGACGCCGGCGACGTGGCACCGCTCACCTCAGCCGAAATCGAGATAGAAGTTCGCCTGGTCACCGCCGTGTTGGACGGAATCGGGCTGCAATGGCTGCTTGACCCGTCCACCAAGGTCAGCGCCAGCGTCGAGACCTATATCAACCGAACGGTCGAAGCCTGGCGTAGTAACCGGCACTAAGGACCACATAGGCGATGCTTCCCCGGGATATCCAAGGGCTTCAGTCCTGGCGGGTCGCATCTTGCATCGTGCCGCGGCGGCCATCCAAACCATCACTTGGCGCCGGCCTGTTGAGTTGCCCTATGAGTTGACGGTTCGCCTCCCGGGCGGCACCTAGTTCTTCCTCCTGGTCTTGCATCTTGGCCCGCAGTTCTTCGATCTCGTTCTGCAGTGTGTGGCGTTGTAGTGGTGGCGGCTGCTGCCGACGGCTGGTCAGCGGCCGCGTAAACGTCCGCACGAAGGTCGAGATGGCAGTGGATAGCCTGGTCGGGACGGTCGTTCCGCCATCCCCTCCGTCTTGTCCGAGCCAGACCCGAGCTGCATCCGGATGAGCTTTCGTCACCCTTTGATCGGACCTGAAGATACAGCCATTTCGGAAAGCCCGCGAAGTAAGCATGAAGCCGCCTTCCAGGCCATGACGTGGGTGACATAAGCCTTGAAGTGAGGAGGCCCCGGGGCTTAGTGGAGGTATCTGACATCTTCACGGCCCGCGGAGGCCCTCAGTAACCCCATACCCTCTTACCGGCGGGCCGGGGAAGCCGGAGCTTCCCGGAGCCACAAACGTGCCCTGTTGCGCAGCTGACCCGCACGGTATGTTGCTCGAATGGACGATACATATCAGGTCATCGTGGTTGGCGGTGGGTTTGCCGGCATGACCGCGGCCGAGGAGCTCGGCCGCAAGGGCATTCGGGTACTCCTGATCGACGCGAACAACTACCATCAGTTCCAGCCCCTTCTGTACCAGGTGGCGGCGTCGCAGATCGGCGTGTCGGCGGTGGCTCGGCCTCTTCGTTCCGTGTTCCGCGGCATAAAAGGCGTGCGCGTCCTCACGGCGGAGGTGACGGCGATCGATTCCGTCACCCGAACCGTCACCACGGCCGACGGTTCCCGTCACCAGGCACGGATCCTCGTAATTGCCACAGGTGCCGTCCCGAACTTCTTCAACACTCCGGGCGCCGAAGAACACGCCTATCCGCTGTATTCAGTGGCTGACGCCACGCGGCTGAGCGCTTCCCTCACCCGCGTCCTGGATGAGGCGGACCGTGAACATGCGGGCAGCGTGGACGTCGTTGTGGTCGGCGGTGGCCCCACCGGAGTGGAGACCGCCGGTGCGCTGGCAGAGAACGTCAAGTACATTGTGCCGAAGTATTTTTCGCCCGGCCTTGCGGGCCGGTGTCGAGTCCATCTCGTGGATATGGTGCCGAACGTGCTGATGGCGTTCTCCGCCAAATCACAGACGTATACCCGTGACCGTCTGGTGAAACTCGGGGTACAACTACACATGGGCCAAGGCGTGACAGACGTCCGTCCCGACGGCGTCACGCTCGCGGACGGCACCGTCATTCGAGCCAAGATCGTTGTGTGGGCCGGGGGCCTGCAGGCCGGAAAAATCATCGCCGAGTCCGGCCTGCCGCAGGGGAAAGGCGGACGCATCGACGTGCTGACCGATCTGACCGCGGCCGGGGCCGAGGGCGTCTACGTGCTGGGCGATGCAGCCAACATCACCGATGCCAGGGGCGCCAAACTTCCCCAGCTCGGTTCGGTCGCCCAGCAGTCCGGCAAATGGGCCGCCCGCAACATCTACGCTGACCTCACCGGCCAAATGCGCCAGCCGTTCGTCTATTGGGACAAGGGCTACATGGCAATGGTCGGCCGCGGAGCCGCAGTCGCCGAACTCGGCCGCAAGCGTATCCAACTGCAAGGCCCGCTGGCGTTCGTCTCCTGGCTGGGAGTTCACCTCGCCTTGCTGCCCGGTTTCCAGCAGAAGCTCCAGGCCCTCTTTTCCTGGGCTAATGGCTACGTCACGCACAGTCCGTCGCAGGTGATTGTCGGCAAACCGGACTAGCCGATATGAGGTAGGCGCGTCGCATGCGGTAGCTCGCCACCAGCACCGCGATTCCCGAATCAACCCGTTCTTGAAATCCTTCGTCTGTGAGAACGAGAACTGCAGCGCCCCGGTCGCTTGGTCGAGGCGCTCAGCGGCAGGGCAGCGGCACGCTAGCTCGTCGCGGTCACCTGGTGCCGGGGATCGTCATTGCCGTTGCTGGACTCCCGAAGTCCGGCCACCAGCTGGCCTACTTGGGCCACTGCTGACCTGATTTTGGTCGGGTTGCTGATCGTGAGGAATTGCAGCATGAGGCCGTCAAGTGCGGCGAAAATGGCCAAGGAGGCCTCACCGCTGGTGTCCAGTCCCCGTTTGCTCAAGGCTTCTTCAACAGTGCTTACGTAGTTCTCGTAGAGACGCTCCACCATGGAACGGATCTGCGGATTGCGCCTCGACTCTAGGATCATTTCGAACTGGAACAGTTGCAGTTCGGGTTCAGCTGAGACCGATGCAATAAGAGAGTCGGCAAAGTCATCGTCAAAGTCCGCGATCCCGGCCAGGCCCGTTTCCCGGATGGACCTCTGTACCGCCCACTCCATCGTGGCGGCCAGCAGCCCTTCCAAGGACCCGAAGTGGTGCGTCACCAAGGCGTGGTTGACGCCCGCACGCGCTGCCACGGACCGATACGTCACTCCTCGGAGGCCCTTTTCTGCGACCACGTCGATGACGGCCGCTAGCAGCGCCTCGCGGCCATCTCCGTACGGCAACTTGCGAGTTTCCTGGCTCATACAGCGAGTCTAGCCGCGTTACGCGTCGCAAAGTCGCCCGTTGACAGTTCAAACTATACAAACGTATAGTTTCAATTGTGGCTCAGATCACCCGACGATCTGCCCCTCCCAGGAACAGCTTCTGGCCTTTTGCTGCCGCGCACCGGCGCGCTACAGCAGGCTTCCTACCCTCCGCATCGGCGTCGACAATGCACTCCTGAAGGACCCACCCATGAATCAAGAATCCAGTCAGACCACCGCACATCTTGAAGTAGAAGATCCCCTCTCCACGGCGACTTCGGTCCGGTTGAGAGCGAACAGGCTCGGTGTTGTCGCCATTGCCTTTTTTGCCATCGCGGCGGCCGCGCCGATGGCTGCGGTCGTGGGTGCCAGCCCCGTCCTCTTTTCCGCCAGCGGTCCCGGAACGCCAGTGATCTACGCCATCGCCGCACTGTTGGTTGCTCTCTTTTCGGTCGGCTACCTGCGGATGAGTCAGCACATCACCAACGCCGGCGGCTTTGTGGCCTACATCGCCAAAGGCCTGGGCAACAAGTGGGCCACGGGTGGCGCGGGAATCGCGATACTGACCTATCTCAGCCTTCAGATCGGCCTATGGGCACAGTTCGGCGTGTTTGCCCAGCAGCTGATTGAAAGCCTCACCGGCATCGGACTTCCTGTCTACGTCTGGATCGTGGTCATTCTGGCGGTAACTACCGGGCTGACGATGCGGGGCGTCGACGCAAGCCTGAAAGTGCTGGGAGTTCTCATCCTTGGCGAAACGCTGGTCATAGCTGCGTTGGTTGTATCTCTCGTGGCCCAAAACGGCCTGGGAATCTTCACCTTCGAAGGCTTCACCAGCTCGAACATCTTCGGACCCGGTTTAGGAATTTCCTTGCTTTTCGCCTTCGCATGCTTCACCAGCTTCGAAGCAACCGTTGTCTTCGCCGAGGAGGCGAAGAATCCTCGACGCACAATTCCGCGCGCCGCCTACCTCGTCATCGCGTTCATCGGCGTTTTCTACGCACTTTCCACCTGGGCCATCAGCGGCGCCATCGGAATCGACAAAATTCAGGCGGCGTCCACGGAAAACCCCTCGGGAATGATCTTCGATTTGGCAGAAGCCAGCGCCGGTTCATGGCTCAGCGTCGCCATGCAAGTACTCGTCGTCACCAGCTTCATCGCGATGCTCCTGGGACTGTCCAACATGTTCTCACGCTACCTGTTTGCGCTCGGACGGGCCGGCGCACTCCCCGCCAAGCTCGCCTCGGTCTCCAAGACCGGCGCCCCGTCTTTTGCAGGCCTTGTGAATGGGCTCGTTGTTCTGGCCATCATCAGCACCTTCCTCCTGACCGGGGCGGACCCCATTACCACCGTGTTCGCGTGGTTCGTAGCCTTGGGTACGGCCGGGTTCATCGCAATCCTGTTGGTGACCTCGGCCGCGATCCTCGTCTATTTCGCCAGAACGGGCGTCCGCGACAACCTCTGGGTGACCGTGATCGCTCCCGCACTGTCCTTCCTTGCCTTCGTAATTGTCGGTTACCTGACGCTGGACAACTACGACGTCCTGCTTGGCGGCGCTGGCGGCGTGGCACGCTGGCTCCTCATCGGCATCCCGCTCTTCTTCGCAGCCGGACTGGTACGGGGCAGGCAAAAGCCCGCGATCAATTACGCCGCAGAAATCCTCTGACATCCACTTCCGATACGCCCATCCCCAGGGCACCCCCGTGCCCGATGAAAGGAACCATCCAATGACGTCCACAGAGATCCAGGACTACATCCCCGAAGACGAATGGCCCCCCGTGTCAGCCATGCTGGACGGCTTCGGCGACCAGACACTGCCTGCCACTTCCGCCTTGTCCAACACGGCCCTGACCATACCGGCACCTGCGGGCTCCATCACCGAATACGCCTTCAAGGACGCGTCCTCCCTAGGCTGGTCCGGCCCCTCAGGAAGCGGAACAGCAACCTACAAAGCAATCGAAGCCCGTCCTGGCGTCTTCATCATCGACTTCGTCCGCAGTGAAGGCATCGACGCCGAAAACGTCACCATCATCTTCGACCGCAACACCGGCGCCGTCACCAGCGGCGTCTCCGCCTTCGTCACCGTGGACGGCAGGATCCGGAGCACCACAGAATTCACGCACTCGAACGCCGACGGTTCGTCATCCCTGCACGAGCGATCCTCCGGCCTGGTCGGGAAGCGGATCTTCTACCGCTACAGCGATGTGGAGAGTTACGAGCACATCTACCTGAATGCGGGAACGTTCACCTGGAACTGCGTCCGCGGCGGAGAGGCCGGACTCGCGGATACGGACCGTTGCATGACCTGGGCCGTCGCCGAAGACCTTTACATCTTCTTCTGGACCGAGAAAGTCATGACAGTTGAAGCCGTGCTGCTCGTGGATCTCCGTGAACAGCGCTCGATCGGGCGGATGTTCGGCTGGGACGACCCCGCCGCCGAGCCTGTCATCCTGCCGTTCAACTCACGGCTCAGCGTGCTAAACACCACCGAGTACCCGCAGGACACCCGCAAACACTAACCGCAAACCGATGCCCGGCCAGCCGGTCCGGCCAACAAACTCAAGGAGCAACATCATGTCCCAGGTCTTCCACACCCAGCACACCGACGCAGCCTTCGAACCCTTCGAACTCGGGAATGTGCAATGGCTTCTCCGCCCCGGCGACAATGGCAACGACGCGCTGAGCTCCGGCATCTGGAAGGTCACGCCCGAGGAGGCGCCCGAACCCTTCGACCTGCCCATCGACCAGGACGAAACCATCTACATCGTCTCCGGACACCTGCGCATCGACGTCAAGGGCGCCGACACCTTCGACCTCACAGCCGGGTCCATGGCCTCCCTCTCCAAGGGTGCGATGACCCGCTGGACCGTCCTGGAACCCACCATCGAATTCTTCGTCTACAGCTAAGGGGAGAATCTCCGTGGAAACCTCCGATGTCATCATTGTGGGCGCCGGGTTCGCCGGCCTCACCGCCGCCCGTGAACTCTCGCGTCGCGGCCACACCACCACCCTGCTCGAAGCCCGGGACCGCATCGCAGGCCGCACCCACCTCGACGAACGGCTGGGCCGCAACCTCGAACTTGGCGGCACCTGGGTGCACTGGACCCAGCCTTACGTCTGGGCGGAAATGGGACGCTACGGGATCAACCCCGTCCCCGGGCCGGAGTTCACCAAGGCCTTCTGGACCGCCAACGGCCAGCTACGCGAAGGCAGCGCGGACAGTCTGCTTGAACTGCTCGACGCCCCGAACCAGGCCCTCCTGGCTGACTCGCGCCACTATTTCCCGCTTCCTTGGTCGCCACTGTCCAGCCCAGGAGTCGCGGACATCGACGGCATTACCCTTTCCGAGGCCATCGACCGGCTGGACCTGCCCGACGAGCAGCGCCAGCTCCTCCGCTCCTTCTGGACACTGAACTTCAACGGCAAGCTCGACCAGGCCGCCTACACCCAGGCCCTGCGCTGGTGCGCGGTCGCGACCGGCTCATGGCAGATCATGTTCGAGGCCTGCGCCAGCTTCAAGATCGACGGCGGCACCCGCCGCCTCGCTGAGGCCATCCTTGCCGATTCCACGGCGGAGCTGCGGCTGAACCAGCACGTTGTTTCCATCGCCCAGGACAACGCCGGCGTCATCGTCCACACCGCCGACGGCCAACAGTACGCGGCCCGGCAAATCGTCCTTGCCCTGCCCCTGAGCGTGCTGAACGACGTGGACATCCAGCCCGCTCTTTCTCCCGCCAAACTGGCAGCGGCAGCCAAGGGCCAAGCCGGGCAGGGAGCCAAACTGTGGATCAAAGTCAAAGGCCGCCAAGAGCGGTTCGTTGCCCTCGGCCCTGAAAACGGGGCGCTCAACTTCGCTCAGGCCGAATACATTGACCATGACAGCACCACCCTCGTCTGCTTTGGACCTGACGCCGCCGCCATCGATGTCGACGACCCTGTAGCTGCCCAAAGTCACCTCGACTCCCTCGTCCCAGGACTGGAAGTCCTCGAAATAGCCGGTCACAACTGGATCGACGACGAACACTCCAGATCCACCTGGCCAATGCACTACACCTGGTACCTCACCCGTTCGCTGGCCGAACTCCAAAGACCAGAAGGCCGGGTCCGCCTCGCCGGATCCGACTTCGCCAACGGCTGGGGAGGATTCATCGACGGCGCGATCGAAAGCGGCCTCGACGCAGCCAGAGCCGTAGCGGACCAACTGGCCGTAGAGTCCCGCGCCCCCATCGGCGCCAGCTGAAATACGCTACCCAATCCCAGTCCCGCCCACCTGAGCAGGACCATCGCTTGACTACTAGTGGAGTACCCCATGGAAACCTACGATGCCCTGCTGGCCTCGATCACCCCGGAGTCCGGCGAAACCCGGACCATCCTTGACCCCGCCACCGGAGAAGCAGTCGGTGAGGCGCCGGTCCACAGCGTCCAGGACCTGGAGCAGGCCATTGCCGCCGCATCGGCCGCCCAGCCGGCGTGGGCGGCGCTGGGCCACGACGCCCGGAGCGCCGCGCTCCTGAAGGCTGCCGACGCCGTCGAACGCTCCGCCGAGGAACTCGCCCGCCTGCTCTCCCGCGAGCAGGGCAAGCCGCTGAACGGCCCCAACGCCCGCTTCGAAGTCGGCGCCTGCGCCGCCTGGCTGCGCGCCGCCGCCGGAACGCCGCTGGAGGCGGAAACCGTCGTGGACGACGGCGAAACCCGCGCAGAACTGCACTACCGGCCCATCGGCGTCGTCGGCGCGATCGGCCCGTGGAACTGGCCCATGATGATCACCATCTGGCAGATCGCCCCCGCCCTGCGGATGGGCAACGCCGTGGTGGTCAAACCGTCCGAATACACCCCGCTGTCCGTCCTGGCCCTGGCCAAGG
>NZ_CAKKLY010000045.1 GCF_918698095.1 Arthrobacter sp. Bi83 | reverse complement strand
CCTCCACCCCCTTCCACCCACCCCTCTGCTTTAAGGAACAACGATGTCCCAAATATCGCAGCTTCAGGCCATGGACACTGCCAGCCGGCGCAAAGAGGCGCGCACCGTCATTGCCTCCAGCTACCTGGGCAGCACCATCGAGTACTACGACTTTCTCCTCTACGCCACAGCTGCGGCCGTGGTCTTTCCCAAGGTCTTCTTCTCCGGCATGGACGACTGGGTGGGTGTGGTGGCGGCGTACGGAACGTTCGCTGCCGGCTACGTGGCTCGACCGCTGGGCGGCATCATTTTCGGCCACTTCGGGGACAAAATGGGCCGAAAGGGCATGCTGATCATCTCCATGCTGGTCATGGGCCTGGCCTCCACGCTGATCGGGCTGGTTCCAGGCGCCTCCGTGGCTGGCCCGTGGGGCGCCGTAATGCTCGTAATCCTGCGCGTCTTCCAGGGCATCGCGGTAGGCGGCGAATGGGGCGGCGCTGCCCTGATGGCCTTGGAGCATTCCGAATCGGGCAAACGCGGCTTTGCCGCTTCCTTCGTCAATGCCGGCGCTCCGACCGGTGCCGTCCTCGGCACGTTCATCATGGGTGCTTTCTCCTCGCTGCCCAACGACCAGTTCCTTGCCTGGGGCTGGCGAGTGCCGTTCCTGCTGTCTTTCGTGCTGCTCGGCGTGGGCATGTTCGTCCGGCTCAAGGTGTCCGAGAGCCCCATCTTCAAGGCGGCCCTTGAACAGGAACGGCTTGAACAGGGGAAACACGCAACGGCCGCGGCCAAGCAGGGGATTCCGCTGCTCCAGGTCATCCGCAAGCCCAAGACCCTGATCTTCACCATGCTCGCGGGCGCAGCCGGTTTCGCGCTGCAGGTAGTCCTGGCCACGTTCGCCGTCACGTTCGCGGTTTCCAAGGGCGCCGACAGGCAGGGCGTGCTGTATGCCTACGCGGCGGCCTCACTCATCTCCATCGCGTTCGTTGTGATGGGCGGACGGCTCTCGGACAAACTGGGGCGGCGGCCTGTCATGATCGGCGGGCTGGTGCTCTTTATCCTTTACCTGGTGCCGATGTTCCAGCTGCTGTCCTCCAACAACATCGCGCTGATCTTCGTTGCCTTCACCGTGGGCCTCATGATCCACTCCACGCTGTTCGGCCCGCTCGCTGCGTTTGTCTCCGAACAGTTCGGCACCACGTCCCGCTACACCGGTGCGTCGCTGGGCTACCAGCTCGCCACGCTCCTGGGCGCAGGGTTCACGCCGGGCATCGTGGCGCAGATTTTCAAGGACTCGGGCCAAAACACGGCTTCGGTGGTTTGGTACCTCGCCATCATGTCGGTTGTTTCCATCGTCTTCATCCTGCTCACCAAAGAACCGAAGAACAACGATCTGCAGACCGTGAAGCTCTGACCCGCCTCCGCAGGACTACCTTGAGATAAGAAAGGACCAACGATGGAGAATTCAGGCATCGGTTCGTGGCTGCGACGGCGCAGCCCGAAGTCCGGCACCAAGACCGCCCTCATTTCCGGGGACCATGAACTCAGCTACGAGCAGTTGGCCGAACGAGCCGACCGGCTCGCGAACGCCCTGCGGGACCGGGGCGTGGCCCAGGGGGACAGGGTTGGTTACCTCGGCGAGAACCATCCAGCTTTCCTGGAAACGCTCTTCGCCTGTGGCCTTTTGGGTGCCATCTTTGTTCCGCTCAACACCCGGCTGGCGCCTCCGGAAATCCAGTATCAGCTTCAGGACTGCGCAGCCGGGGTCCTGATTTACGCCGAAAGCCTCAGCGACCTCGCCGCCCGCGGCGCCGCCGGGACGGCGGTGGGCAGGCTCATCGCCGTCGACGACTCCGGGGACGGCTCAACTGGGGGCGGCCCAACCGCCGCCGGCCGTCCCGGTGATTCCGCACCGGCCACCGACCAAACCACTTCCGGCGGGAAGAGCCGGGCTGCCGGGCAGCCGGCGCGGGAGGAGTACCGCGACGTCGTGGCTTCCGGTGCGGCGCAGCCCCTTGATGAGGCCGTCGGCCTGGATGACGGTGCCATGATCCTCTACACCTCCGGCACTACGGGTCGTCCCAAGGGTGCCCTGCTCACCCACGGCAACATCACGTGGAACTGCATCAACGTCATTGTGGACTTTGACTTCTCATCCGCCGACGTGGCCCTGATGATTTCACCGATGTTCCACGTGGCATCCCTGGACATGGGTGTGCTTCCCACCCTTCTCAAAGGCGGGACAGTAATCCTGGAAGCCAAATTTGATCCCCAACGGGTCCTGCAGCTCATCGGACAGCACAGGGTCAGCACCATCAGCGGCGTTCCCACCACGTACCAGCTGCTCTGCGAGCATCCGGACTGGGCGACGGCGGACATCAGCTCGCTGAACAAGCTCACCTGCGGCGGTTCCGCGGTACCCCTTCGCGTGCTGGAGGCCTACGAAGCGCGGGGACTCAGGTTCTCCAACGGCTATGGCATGACTGAAACGGCGCCGGGGGCCACGACCCTCCCGGTGTCCCGGTCCCGGGACAAGGCTGGCTCCTCAGGCCTGCCGCATTTCTTCACCGACATCCGGATTGCGGACCCGCTCGGGAATCCCTCTCCGGCCGGAACAGTCGGGGAAATCCAGATCAAGGGACCGAACGTCATCCATGAATACTGGAACCGTCCCGAAGAATCGGCAGCCTCCTACGCCGACGGCGGGTGGTTCAAATCCGGCGACATGGGGTACAGGGATCCGGACGGTTTTGTCTTTGTCTCTGACCGGCTCAAGGACATGATCATCTCTGGCGGTGAGAACATCTACCCGGCGGAAGTGGAGCAGGCCATCATCGAACTTGAGGCCGTCGGAAGCGTAGCTGTCATCGGTGTGCCCGACGACAAATGGGGAGAGGTGCCCCGCGCGGTGATCCTGCTTCGCGAGGGCGCGGACCTGAGCGAACAGCAGCTCCGCGAGTATCTGGACGGCCGGCTCGCCCGGTACAAGATCCCCAAGTCGGTGATGTTCGTCAGCGAAATGCCCAGGACCGCCAGCGGCAAGATCAGGAAGGCCGAGCTGCGCCAGATGTCCAGCCAAGCCTGACCCTGCTGGCAACCGCCTTGGACCGGGCGGAGAATGGACGGTACCAAGACATTCGCCAGTTCCGCGTTTGTAAGGGGCGCCATGGAGGAATCACTGCGTCGGCCGGGGTCCGTTGCCGGTACAGCCGCGCCGGAGCGCGACCAGGCCATCGACTTGGCGCGGTTCGCATGCCTCACCCTTGTGGTGGTGGGACACTGCATGATGACCAGCCCGGTGCTGCACCCCGACGGCACGGTCACCACAGTCAACACCCTCGCGGAACAGGACTGGTTCGAACCCGTTATCTGGATCTTCATGGTGATGCCGCTCTTCTTTGTGGCCGGCGGCATCACCGGGCTGCAGTCATGGCGGCGCACGCAGGCCCGCGGCGGCAACGGCTATGAGTTCGCCCAGACGCGGCTGCTGCGGCTCATCCGGCCGGCGGCGGCGCTGCTGGCCGTGATGTTCCTCGGTTTGTGGGGTGCCCTGCTCCTTGGCGTTGCGCCCCAGGTGGTGGAACTCATGGCCAGCGGGGCCGGCATGCCGCTGTGGTTCCTCGCAGCCTATCTGGCGGCGCAACTGAACATCCCGCTCCTGGCCCGGCTCCATCGGCGCGCACCTTGGCTGACACTTTGCGGCCTGGCGTCCCTAATTGTGGCGATCGACTGTCTCCGCGGCGCCATGCCGCTGCTCGCCTATGTCAACATGATTTTCCTGTGGTGCGCCGTGCAGCAGCTCGGCTTTTTTGTGGCCGACGGTTATCTCGCCAGGCGCAGGATTTCCTGGCTGGTCGGGCTGATCGCCGCCAGCAATCTGCTGCTCCTCGTCGTTACGGGTCTGGGTCTGTACCGGAACAACATGCTGGTGAACCTGAATCCTCCCAACTTGTGCCTGCTGCTGCTCGGCGTTTCGCAGGCCGCCACGCTGCAGCTTTCCGGGCCCGTGCTGGGCCGGCTCGCTTCCATGCGGTGGGTTCGGACAGTGGTGGCATTGGTCGGCCGCCGTGCGATGACCGTCTACCTCTGGCACCTGCCCTTGCTCGCCGCCATGACCGGCTTGCTCCTGCTCACCGACTTCCCCAAGCCCGTGTCCGGAACCGCCGAGTGGTGGTGGTCGAGGCCGCTGGTGCTGCTTGGCGTTGTTGCCCTGCTATTGCCCGCCGTCGCATTGTTCGGCCGGCTGGAGGAACGGCCGACGGCGGCGCACTCGCGCGGGCGGCCTTCTGCCGCGGTGGTGACCGCCGTCGTCGTCGTCTTTATCCCCGTGGCTGACGCCGCGTTCAACGGGCTGACGCTCACCCTGCTGGGCGGGGGCGCCGCCTGCTTCACGCTCGCTGTCCTGCTGCTGGGCCGGGTGCCGGTCCGCGCGGAGGAGCCATTGCCAGCACAGTCATTAAGTGCCAATGTCGAACCATGACGGAGAACACGGTATCCACCGAGGACCAATTCACCCCGGATGTCACGACCTTCCGGAACGATGCGCTCCACCGCTACGAGCTGCACGTCGGCGGGAAACTGGCGGTCAACATCAGGATCATGGACAAACCCGGCCACGTCGACTTCATTCACACGGAGACGGCCGAAGAGTTTATGGGCCAGGGCCTGGCCAACGTGCTGGTGCACTTTGCGCTGGACGACGTCGTAGCCGCGGGAAAACGCATCATTCCGCACTGCCCGTTCACGGCGCACTACCTCCGCAAGCATGAGATTTACACGCAGTGCATCGACTGGCCGGAGGAGGCCGCCCCCAAGCTCCTCGGTACGTGAGAACTCCGCCGGATACGGCAGAACACCTCGGGACGGTCCACCGGCCTTAAGCTGGCGTGCGTGCCCCGGGCGTTGGCGCCAAGCGTTCGTGCCCGACGTTCGTGCCCGGTGCCGCGACTTGTGACGCCCGCGACAGTTCCGTACGATTAAGTCTGGGCTATGCAGTTGGCTTACGGACTTTCCCTTGGAGAATTCTTTGAATCACAAACTGCGTGTCCTGGTCCGCGTGGATCTCGATCCCGGACGTGTCACCCTCGAAATTGGTGGCTGCCTGACCCAGACGAACTTCCCCGTGCTGCTTCACCTCCTGCTCCGCGCCCAGAGGCTGGGTACCGGCCCATGCATCACCCTGGACTTCCGCGGGTCTTCGCACCTTGAGCCGTCAGTACTGTCCTACCTGCAGAACGCCGCACTGCCGGAACCGCATGACAACAGCGAACATGCGGACGTGCATCCTGAACTAGGAAATGCTGCCGCTGCTGCCCTTGAAGACGCAGACATGTTCCAACTGACCATCCTCGAACCCGACGACATCCCGGTCTGCCCCATTCATTCCGGGGACGCCGACACCGAGCTGGTACCTGGCGCGCTGCCGCCGCTGACCGGGGCGGTTGGCCACCTGCCCGCCGTGAACGGAAAACTTGCCGGGCTGGTTGAAGCGGGGAGTGCCAGATGAATGAGAAGGACCTTGCCCGATACCTCGACGAAACCGTCGATCCGGCGGCGACAGTGGCGGCGATGCCCGAATCCGCGCTCGCAGAACTGGCCGATGCCCTGTACCGGCATTTGGACACCCCCAGCCCCGCTTTCGGTGCCTACGCGTGGTACATCCAGGTCGCGGACGAACTCCAGATGCGGCGGCCGGCAGCCACCGCGCGTGAGGCGGCGGACTCCGATGATCACAGCTCCGGAGGGCTCGCCGGCCATTCCGGAGGGCTCGCCGGTACTGAGGTGCCGGCCGGATAGCTTACGCGGCTGCGGCTGAACGCGGGCACCGCACCACCCCGTCTGGTGGATCCGGGTGGATTACGACGGCGGGGGCTGCTTTTCGCGGTTGCTGCCCCACTGGGTGGCGTGCCAGAACAGGAGCCCCAGCAGGCCGAGGACTCCGGCGAACAGCAGGAAGGGTGCGAAGCTCATCCACATATAGCCCATCTGCGGGGACTCGACTGACGTTGGCGCGTTGAGGGATTCCTGAGCGACGTTGAACGCTCCGAAGGCGGCCAGGATCAGACCTGCAACAAGGACCCACAGGACCGCGATGAACGGGTTGACCGGGAAGCGGCCTCCCCGCGGGGTGAACCCTGCCCCGGAGGCCTCGGCCGAACTCCATTCGCGGGCGCCAGGGCCGTTGGCCCCGGGGCTGTGGGTCCCAGGTCCGGGCGGGGATTCGCGGCCGGGATTCGCACGACCGAAATGGGTCGGATTTCCGTGTACATCAATCTCGCGGAAGTCGATCGGGTCAGAACCGGCGTCGGGCATGTCCCCCTGCTTCCTGCCGCGCCCCGACTGTACGCCTGGGCACAGGCCCTGTTGAAACCTTGTAGGCACTCTACTCCGCGCTCCCTCCGGCAGCCACGGATTCTGCAGCGAACGGCCCGGAGGCAAACCGCCCGGATGCAATTAGGCTGGGGCCATGACACCCAGATCCGGCAGTACAGCCCTTGTCACCGGCGCCACCGCGGGACTCGGAGCGGAGTTCGCGCACCAGCTCGCGGAGCAGGGCCACGATGTGGTGCTGGTGGCCCGCGATGAGGCGCGGCTGCAGTCGGTGGCAGCAGAGCTGACGCGGCGGTTCGGAACCACGGCTGAAGTGCTGCCCGCGGACCTGACGGACGACGACGGCGTGGCCGCCGTCGTCGCGCGTCTCTCCGACGCTTCTCGTCCCGTCGAAATTCTGGTGAACAATGCCGGGATCGGGCTGCTGCACGATTTCGACCAGAACAGCATCGAGGACGAGAAGAAGCACCTGAAACTGCACGTGGAAACAGCCATGGAGCTCAGCCACGCCGCACTGCAGGGGATGCTGGAACGCGGATCGGGCAGGATCATCAACGTGGCGAGCGTGGCGGCGTTCCTTCCCCGCGGTTCATATTCGGCGGCGAAGGCCTGGCTGCTGAGCTTCAGCCGCTGGGCCAACCTCGCGTACTCCCCGAGGGGAGTAAAGGTCACGGCGGTCTGCCCGGGATTTGTCCATACGGAGTTCCACGACCGGATGGGGATGGATAAATCCGTGGCTCCCGGCTGGACCTGGCTGCGTCCGGGCAGAGTGGTCCGGGAAGGCCTGGCGGACAATGCACGGGGCAAGGCGGTTTCCATTCCCACCAAGCGCTATAAGGTCCTCGCTGCTGCCGCGCGGATCCTGCCGGACCGGATCACGGCCGGGCCCCCGAAGAAGCCGAAGGAGCCGGGGCGGGCCTCCGCCGGGAACGGATAAGCACCACCACCAGGATGCCGGTCACGGCACCTACGAGGGTCTCCACGCCGCGCTCGGCAATGAGGATGTAGGGGTCGGCCGGAGCAGCCAGCTGCGTCATGAGGAGAATGACCGGGGTGAACGAGACCATGGCCAGGCCATAGTGCCGCGTCATGAACAGCTCAGTGGTGAACTGGAAGGTGATCACCAGGAATGCGAGGACGGCGGCTTCGGCTCCCGGAAAAAGGTGCAGCAGGGCCCACGGCCCCGGCAGCAGCACGACGGCGACGATCACCAGCCCGAGCAGCGTCCCGATAATGCGGTGGATGCCGCGGTGGACGCTGCTGGGCAGGTCGGCCCCCGCGAGCGGAACGGCGGCCGCCGCCATGGCCCAGTGCGGATGGCCGCTGCCCGTGAGGACGCCGACCGTACCGGCTGCTCCCACCGCCAGTACGTAGCGCGCGGCGTGGATGACGGCCTTCCGCCGTAGCCGTCCCTGCAGCCGGACGGAGTCCCTCGCCGCGCCGGGGTTCCAGACACGGCCGCGGACCCAGCCGCCGAAACCGACGAAGAGCGAGAACGCGGCCGATCCGGCGCCGATAAGCAGGGCGCCGTACCAGGGAACTGCCGTGGGGACTGAGGCGCAGGCGCCGAGGGCGAGAATGCCGAAAAAGGGGCCATTGGGCTTGAGGCGGACTTTGTCCGAGTAGACGGAACCCACCCCGGCAAGGAGGGCTTCGATGGCTACAAGCCACCACGAATGAAGGTGGTTGACGGAAAGGAAGACACCTACCCCGACGCCGGAGAGCAGCACCAGCGCCGCCTGCAGTTGGTGCCGCAGCCGGAGCTGGTGGGGCTCATTCCGTCCGTACATCCCGGTCAGTGCCCCGAACACGGCATAGATGATCAGGTCCGGCCGGCCGCAGAGGAGAAGCAGGAATGACGGAACCGCCACGCTGACGGCTACCCGCAGTGCGGAGAGATGGTCGTTGTTGGATGGCCCCAGGCTGTGCAGCTGCCGGACGTGGCGAAGGACAGGCCGCACGGGAGCTCCTCCAACCGTCTACGCTGGCTGCCCCCGGCTGGAGCAGCACCCTAGAAAAAGTAACACCGACGGAGTGACTCCGCAGTGGTTAAGGCGACACAGTGGTTAATGCAACACAGAGCGAAGGCCCGCCCGGCGTGCCGCCCCCAAGGACAGCACGCCGGACAGGCCTTCATCACGGAGACGGAGCTGCTACCGCATCAGGCGTTGGCAGGAACCTTGGCCTGGTCTGCGTCCCGGTCCTGTGTGTCCTGGGCCTCGAACGGCAGTTCGTCGAGGTCAATCAGCGGGTTCTCGTCCTGCGTGGCCACGAGTTCACGGGCCTCGGCCTGCGTGTCGACGCTGGGCATGGAGCCCGGCAGCGGCCGCTGCGCGGATTCCTTCAGGAAGTAGATCGCGACTGCACCGATGGCCGAGGTGGCCATGAGGTAGTAGGCAGGCATCATGTCATTGCCCGTGGCGCTGATCAGGGCGGCCACGATGAACGGGGTGGTGCCGCCGAAGATCGCTACGGCGAAGTTGTAGGCGATGCCCATGGCGCCGTAACGGCTTGCAGTGGGGAACTGGGCCGGCAGGGCCGAGGCCAGGTTTGCCACGTAGAACGTCACGGGGAAGGCGACCAGGGCCAGGCCGGCCAGCGTTGACCAGATGCTGCCGATGCCGATCAGCATGAAGGCCGGGGCGGCCAGCACCACGGTGCTCAACGCGCCGATCCAGAGCACCGGGCGGCGCCCGATTCGGTCAGACAGCTTGCCGGTCAGCGGAATGCAGAGGCTCATGATGACCAGCACGGGGATGGTCAGCAGCGTGCCGTGAACGGGATCGTAGCCCTTGGACTCTGTCAGGTACGTGGGCATGTAGGAGGTGAGGGCATAGCCGGCGGTGTTGGCGGCGGCCACCAGGATCATGGCCACGATGAGGGAACGCCAGTAGGCCTTGACGATGCCCAGAGGCCCCTTGACGGCAGTCTCGTCTCCGGCGGCTGCATCCTTGGCCTGGTCTTCCTGGGCGTCCAGGGTGGCCTGGAACTGCGGGGATTCTTCGATCTTGCTCCGGAAGTAGACGGCGATGAGGCCCAGGGGGCCGGCGAGGAGGAACGGCAGGCGCCAGCCCCACTCCTCCATGGCGGTCTGGCCAAGGGTCAGCTGCAGCACGGATACGAGGGCGGCGCCGAGGGCGAAGCCCAGGTAGCTGCCCATGTCGAGGAAGCTGGCAAAGAAGCCGCGCCGCTTGTCCGGGGCGTACTCGCTTACGAACGTGGTGGCGCCGGCGTATTCACCGCCCGTGGAGAAGCCCTGGATGAGCTTGAGTACAACCAGGAGCGCCGCGGCCCAGATGCCGATCTGCGCGTAGCCGGGCAGGAGGCCGACGGCGAAGGTGCTGGCGGCCATCAGCATCAGGGTTGCGGCCAGAACCTTCTGGCGGCCGACCTTGTCACCGAGCCAGCCGAAGATCACGCCGCCCAGCGGACGGGCAATGAAGGTCGCGGCGAAGGTGCCCAGCAGGAACAGCGTCTGGACTTTGGCATCCGCCTCGGGCAGGAACACCGGTCCCATGGTGGTGATCAGGTAGCCGAACACGCCGACGTCGTACCACTCCATGGTGTTACCCACGATGGTTCCGCCGAGCGCCTTCTTAAGCATGGGCTGGTCAACGACATTGACGTCGGACACCTTGAGCCGCCGACGTGCGAGCAGCTTTGGTTTCTTTACACCCTGGGGTGCCACTTGGTTGGTTCCGCTGGCGTTAATAACGCCTGCTGAAGAGTCGGTCGTGCTTCGGTCTGTGGGCATTTGGGCGACTCCTGTGGAGGTCATTTGCTTGCGACTTGTAGCTGCCCCGCTCCGGGCAGGCCTTCAATTTTACGCGATTTCCATGGCAAATCAGAGTTTGGTGCCGTATGATCAACAGTTTCACCGCCCTCAGGAAGCAAATATCAGATTTGTTTTGCCCGGTTTCACCGCGCCATTCCGGGGAATCCGGGCTCCGGGTGGCATCGTTATCAAACTTTTTGTTCCGGGGTCCGTTTGGGGCCGTATTTTCCGGGTAATGGGCCGCCCGCGAGCGCTTTTGGACTGCCTATCGAGGTACCCGAGAAGGTACCCTGCAGACGCGACAGAAGGCCCCTCGATTGGCACAACAGGCCTGCCGGCGCGGCCACAGGAAGCCAGGGCGGGAGTTCCCCGATTGAACCGTTCTTCGCCGGTGGTCGTCTGAGTGGGTAAACCCGGTATGGATGATCCGGGGAAGCCCGGAGCAGATTCGTTAATTCCAGACAGGGGTGTTCGGCATGGACTACGTAATCAACGGTCTGCCAATGCATGTGTTGCTGGTGCATGGCACCGTGGTCTTTGTTCCGCTGGCCGCCTTGTGCACCGTGCTGAGCATCGTCTGGCCAATTGCCCGGCGGCGGCTGGGAATCGTGACCCCGCTGATAGCCCTGGGGGCGCTGGTGCTGGTCCCGATCACCCAGCAGGCCGGGGAGTGGCTGATGAAGCGTGTGGATACGACCCCGGCAATCACCGCGCACACCGGCATTGCCAGCTCATTGCTGCCCTGGGTCATTGGCGTGTTTGTCGTAGCCATGGCGCAGTGGCTGTGGTTCCGGTACGGGACCACGCAGGCGGATGGAATGCGGAAGAAGCTGGGAACCGCCGGCTCCCGGATAGCGGGGGCGGTCGCCGTCGTACTGGTACTCATCCTGTGCGGCGGAACGGTCTTCAAGGTGGCGGAGATCGGGGAAGCCGGATCCCGTGCCGTCTGGGAGAACTCCTTTAGCCAAGAAGCCCAGGACTGATTGGCTTCCCGGGGGTTCCCGCGCGGCTGGTTTCTGCCTATCGTGGAGCCATGGGAACACTGATCTTTGAGTAGCTGGCCGGCTGGTGGCCTTCGGTTCGCGCCGAGTCCCAATGACACAACCTTTCGTGATTACAGCAGCGACGCCTGAATCACGGCCCTCATACGGGTGAACGCTTCGTTTCATTGCAGAAAGGAAGAACAAATGGGTGACATGAATATAGGAAGCTCCATCAAACCGGATGTGGCTGCACATCTGACTGAGTCTATGGACAGGCCGCCGCTGCCCACTCCGGAAACCATCGCCGTCACCGCGGCCATGGGCGGAGCGCGTCAGTGGCCAGACGGCAACGGTAAGCGCCGCCATCCCAAGGACCGCGGTTCGAGCCACGGCCGCGCAGGGCAAGAGGCTGCCGTGACCGCCGTCCACCGGACCGGCCGTCCCCAGATGCCGCACTCGTCCTAGTACCGTTCGAGACTGAAATGGTCTGGCGACACCCGAATTCGGGTGTCGCCAGGCCATTTGCGCGTCTTGGGCCGTTGTGCGCCTCCCGGTGACTTTGAGGTTGCCCGTCCGGGTCAGGAACCGGCGGATTCGGCGACGACGTCCTCCGGCTTCTTATCCAGCCGCCAGCCGCGCCACACCGGGTGCCGGAGTTTTCCGCTGCCGGTCCACTCGCCGAAAGTCACCTCGCCCACGAGGCCGGGCGTAACCCAGCGGGCGTCGGCTGCGTCGAGGGCGGGAACCTCTTCAAACGGCGAGGTCTTCCGGGTCAGCCCGTCCATGGTCTGGCGCAGTTCCTTCAATTCGCGGCTGCTGAAGCCGCTGCCAACGCGGCCCACGTAGCGGAGTTTCTTCCCGTCGGGTATGCCCAGCAGCAATGACCCCACGGTGTCCGACCGTTCACCCCTGCCCGGCCGCCAGCCGCCCACCACCACTTCCTGCGTCTGCTCAATCTTGAGCTTGATCCACGACCGGCTCCGCTGGCCGCTGACATAGCGGCTGTCAGCGCGTTTGGCCATGACCCCTTCCAGGCCAAGTTCCCGCGCACTTTCCAGGATGTGTTCCACACGCTCGTCCAACGTCTCGGAGAGCTCCACCGGGAACTCCGACGGACGGTAAAAGTCAGCGAGCCGGTCCCGGCGTTCCTCGAGGGGGAGCCTGCGCAGGTCCTCGCCGCCGTCGGCGAGCAGATCGAAAAGCATGAGCCGCACCGGGATGGCGGCACGGGCCTTCTTCACATCACCGGGTTTGGTTAGCTTCATCCGCCCCTGAAGGAGCCCGAAGTCCGGCCTGCCGCGGGGTCCGACGGCGATGATCTCACCATCCGCTATGAAGTCCTGCGGCGGCCAGCAGTCCCGGTCCGTCAGTTCCGGGTAGCTGGCGGACATGTCGTTTCCGTTGCGGCTGATGAGTCGGATCTTTTCGCTGTCCGCCACCACCAGGGCACGGATCCCGTCCCATTTGAGTTCGAAATGCCACTCGCTGCCGTGGAGGTCGGCGGTGGTGCCCGCGGTGGCCAGCATCGGGACAGGGTCCTCGATGATGCTGTTTCGTCGGGATGCGGCCTTCGTGGGTGGGCCATTGGTGGACGCGGCCTCGGCAGCGGTGTCCTCACCGGGCGCCGCCTTGGCGGGCGCAGACTCCGTTGCTGCCGTTGAGGCGGCGCGCTTTGTCCGGATACCGGATCCCTTGTCCATCAGGTGGATGAGCCACTGGCTTTGCTCGCTCTGGCCCTGCCCGGTGTGGATCAGGGCGAATCTCCTGGTACCGCCAAGCCCGCCGCCCTCCTGGCCAGTGAGCGTGGCGATGACTTCCTTGCCGTTAACCCACTTTTCCAGTTCGTACACGCCCCTGTCCCAGAGACTGACCGTGCCGGCGCCATATTGACCCTTGGGAATGGTGCCTTCGAAATCCGCGTAGTCCATCGGGTGGTCCTCGGTCTGGACGGCCAGATGGTTCTTGGCGCCGGTGTCCGGAACGCCCTTCGGCAGCGCCCACGAGACCAGTACGCCCTCGTGCTCAAGCCGGAAGTCGTAGTGCAGGCGGCTGGCATGGTGCTCCTGTATCACGAAGATTTCGTTCGCATCCTGGTTCCCGGCGTTCTCTGCTGCGCTGGCCTGGGCGTCTTCCAGGACCCGGTCGCCGCTGCCCTTGGCTGAGTGGTGCTTTTCGGCGGTAAAGGGCTCCGGCGTTTCACCCTGGTCCCGCAGGGAGCGGTACTTGTCCAGACGCGGATCCTCATGGCCGCCGCTTCGGCGAGCGCCGCCGTCGGCCGTTCCAGCGGCCGGCGTTGCGCTGTGGTGGCCGGTGCCGACGTGTCCGGGTAAGTGGTCCCCGTGGCTGTGGTCCGCGCTGGAGGGTACGGTGTGGGTGGCTCCGCTGCTCTCGTCAACGATGGCAAAGGGATCCTTGCCGGCTCCTACCCGGCGCATGACCTCCTCGTAGTCCAACTGCCGGAGGGACGCGGAACTCAGCTCCCGCCAGGTCCGCGGAGCAGCCACGGTGGGCGTCAGCCGTCCGCGCAGCGAGTACGGAACGATGGTGGTCTTGGCCGCGTTGTTCTGGCTCCAGTCCACCAGGACCTTGCCCGTTCGAAGTGCCTTTTTCATGTCGCTGACGGCAAGATCCGGGTGGTCGGCCTCGAGCGCGCGGGCCAGTTCATGGGCGAAATCGGAAATCTGGTCCGAGGTCTGCGTGCCGTCGAGGCCGGCGTAGAGGTGGATGCCCTTGCTGCCGCTCGTCACCGGAACCGGGTCCAGTCCCACGTCCTTGAGGATGTCCCGCGCCAGCAATGCCACCTGCACGCATTCAGGGAGGCCTGCCCCTTCGCCGGGATCCAGGTCCAGGACGATCCGGTCAGGCGGCAGCGCGTTGCCGTGCGAGTCCACCCTCCACTGCGGGACGTGGATCTCCAGCGAGGCGATCTGCGCCAGCCATGTCAGCGTGGCGGGGTCGTTCACCAGCGGATAGTAATTGGTGCTGGTCTTGTGGGTGATGGCGGCCCGGGGAACCCACCCGGGAGTGGAATGGTCGAGGTTCTTCTGGAAAAACATCTGCCCGGGCTCTTCCGCCGTCCCCACGCCGTGGACCCACCGCTTCCGCGTGGCCGGCCGGTTGGCTGCAGCCGGGATCAGCGCGGGGGCCACAGCGGCGTAATAGGCCAGGACGTCTGCCTTGGTGGTACCGGTCGCAGGGTAGAGCACCTTGTCCAGGTTGGTCAGCGTCAATTCGCGGCCGCCGACCCGCACCCGTTCCTTACCGCCGGCCAAAGGGCTTCACCTCCGGCGAAGTGTGATGTTCACTTGTCTCATGAGAGCGATCTGGAAAGGCGCGATTGCGTTCGGGCTGGTCAACGTCCCGGTCAAGGTGTACAGCGCCACCGAGGACCATGACATCAGCCTCCATCAGGTGCACAACGCCGACGGCGGCCGGATCCGCTACCAGCGCCGCTGTGAGGTCTGCAGCAAGGTCGTGGACTATGCCGATATCGACAAAGCCTTCGAGGACGACGGCCGGACCGTGGTCCTTTCCCGCGAGGAGCTCAAGGCCATTCCCGCGGAAAACAGCCACGAGATCGAAGTGGTCCAGTTCGTTCCGTCCGAGCAGCTTGATCCGATCATGTTCGAGAAGAGCTACTATCTGGAACCGGATTCGAAGTCGCCCAAGGCCTACATGCTGTTGCGCCGGGCGCTCGAGGACACCGACCGTGTGGCAATCGTGCAGTTCGCCCTGCGGGACAAGACGCGGCTGGGTGCTCTGCGGATCCGGGACGACGTCCTGATGCTGCAGGCCCTGCTGTGGGCCGACGAGGTGCGTGAGGCAGGTTTTCCTGCCCTGGAGACGACCATCCGGATCTCCGCCCAGGAACGTGAAATGTCCGCCGCGCTGGTGGAGTCTATGGCCTCCGATTTCGAACCGGAGCAGTTCACGGACGACTACCAGTCCCAGCTGCGCCAGCTCATCGAGGCCAAGCTGGAGAAGGGCGACTCCCTGGATACGGAAGAGACCTTCGGCGTCGAGGCCGGGGAGTCCGGCAACGGGGAAGTCATCGACCTGATGGAGGCGCTCAAGCGCAGTTTGGACCGGAAACGCGGGGCAGGCGGCGGTGAAGAGGTCGGCGGTGCCTCCAAGGCTCCGGCAAAGACGGCCGCGAGGTCCGGTACCAAAACTGCGGCCAAGGCAGCGTCCAGGACAGGCACGGCGGCGAAGACCGGTGCGGCCACCAAGGCTGCGGCCAAGACTGCGGCCACCAAGACTGCTGCCAAGCCGGCCGCCACCAAGACTGCTGCCAACAAGACGACGGCCACGAAGACTGCTGCCAAGCCGGCCGCCACCAAGACTGCGCGGAAGGGCGCTTGAGGAACCGGATACCCCGGCCGCCGGTCTCATGAGCGCACCGCTCAGGAATTTCTGAGCGCGGAAATGAGTTCGCTCTTCTTCTTGCCGGAATAGCCTTTGAGGCCGATCTCTTTGGCTTTGGCTTTAAGCTGGGCCACGGTCCAGTCGTCGTAGTCGCCGGACTTCCCGCCTTTGCGGCCAACTTCGGAGCGGCCCTTATTGGCGGCGGCGTTGGAGATGCGGGCCGCTTTCTGCTTCGAGGCTCCATCCTCACGGAGCTCTTCGTAGAGTTCGGGATCCTTGAGGCTCGGGTTCTTTCTCTCAGGCATGGCTACCTCCGCGGATCGTGGTTTGTTAGTGCGCATCCATTTACTCGGCGTCGACTTCTCCGCGATCCACGGACGAGCGCCAGGCGCCGGTCTCAATGCCGCGTGATTCGATGAACTCCTTGAAGCGCAGCAGGTCGGACGAAACCTGCGTTTCATCCACGTGCGCGGCGGCGCCGGTCTTTTCGAGGAGGCCCTCCGGCTCCCATTCAAGTTCCACGTTCACACGGCAAAGGTCCTGACCGAGGCTTTCAAAGGTGACTCTGCCGGCATTGCGGGGTTTATCCTTGCTGACCCAGGCGATGCACCGGTCCGGCGTTTGCTCAAGGATCTGCGCGTCGTATTCGCGCCTGATGCCGGCTACCCTCGTTCGGAAGTGGAGCGAGGTCTCGTCGATCTGCTCGACGGATTCAACCCCCTTCATGAACCGGGGGAAAGATTCGAACTGCGTCCACTGGTTGTAGGCGGTGTTGACCGGAACTTCGACGTCAATGCTTTCCTGCAAGGTTGTCACTTTGTCAGGCCTCCCTTCAGCCCGGGATGTCCGGGCGGTACTGAACGGCACGGGGCACAATTCCAAGCTAGTGGGGCTGAAGAGCAAAAACAAGAAACTGCTAAGTTTGCTTACCAGTCGGGATTTTTGATGGACAGCGAGAACTCAGAAACAGCGACGGCCGGCACCGGCGCAGTTCCCGGCTGTCGGGATGCTGCGCCGGAAGCCGGCCGTCGTGAGCCTGCTTAGACCTATTCGGCGTCGTGGTCGGTCTCGAGGATCTGGACCAGACGATCGAGGGCGACGTCGGCGCCATCACCCTCTGCCCGGAGCACCACAACGTCGCCGTGCGATGCGCCAAGGCTCATGAGGGACAGGATGCTGGCGGCGTCCATGGCTTCGTCAGCCGGCTCACCTTCGCGGGCGATAGTGATGTCGAGGTCAAACTCGCCGGCTGCCTCAGCGAAGATGGCGGCGGGGCGGGCGTGCAGGCCTACTCGGCTGGCGACGGTTGCGGTACGTTCGGACATTTTTGCTCCTTGCGATTGCGGTAGGGGGAATTGGGCTGCTGAAGAATCAGCGGGCGGGGACGGCTTCAGGGACGGTCTCCACCGTATCAACGGGCTTGCGGGCAGCCCAGCGCTTGAGTGCGACCACGATCAGCGCGCTGACAACGGTGCCGGCAAGGATGGCGACGATGAACATCACGACGTTACCGATGGCGAAGAACACAAAGATTCCACCGTGGGGTGCCTGTGACGTTACACCGGTGGCCATGGTGAGAGCGCCGGTGACGGCGCCGCCCACCATGCTCGCGGGGATGACGCGCAGCGGATCGGCTGCGGCGAACGGAATGGCGCCCTCCGAGATGAAGGAGGCACCCAGCAGCCAGGCTGCCTTGCCGTTCTCGCGCTCAGCCAGGCTGAAGAGCTTCTTGTCCAGAACGGTGGCCAGGGCCATCGCGAGCGGCGGGACCATGCCGGCAGCCATGACGGTCGCCATGATCTGCCACGGCGCCTGGTTGGTGGCGCTTCCTGCACCGAGCCCGGCGACGGCGAAGGCGTAGGCAACCTTGTTGACCGGGCCGCCGAGGTCGAAGCACATCATGAGGCCGAGGATGATGCCCAGCACGATGGCCGAGGCACCGGACATGCCGGAGAGCCAGGTGTTCAACCCCACAGTGATGGCTGCGATCGGTCCGCCGAGGAATAGGAACATAGCGCCCGAAGCGACGATGGAGGCGAGCAGCGGAATGATCACGACCGGCATCAGGCCGCGGAGCCAGCGCGGCACCGACCACGTCCCGATCACGTGTGCGATGTAGCCTGCGAGCAAGCCGCCGACGATGCCGCCGAGGAACCCGGCACCCATGAAACCGGATACGGCACCGGCCACGAAACCTGGCGCAATGCCCGGACGGTCGGCGATGGCGTAGGCGATGTAGCCGGCCAGTGCGGGCACCAGGAAGCCCATGGACAGGGCGCCGACCTTGAAGAAAACGGTGCCCAGGTAGAGGGCCAGGTTGCCGTCGGGAAGGTTGAGCAGGGTGTTGTTTGCCAGGATGTCGTTGGCTTTTGTGCCCAGGGCGATGTCGAAGCCAGCCAGCAGGAAGCCCAGGGCGATCAGCAGGCCGCCGCCGGCGACAAAGGGAATCATGTAGCTGACACCGGTGAGCAGGGCCCTCTTCAGCTTCTGGCCGATGTGTTCGCCCTTTTCGGTGGCCTCCTGCTCGGCCTGCTCTTCGGCGCCAAAGTGCGGGACGCGGCGGGCGTGCGGGTTGTCCGCGGCGTCCAGTGCTTCCTGGACCATCTTGGCGGGTTCGTCGATGCCGCGCTTGACCGGGGCATTGATGACGGGCTTGCCTGCGAACCGCTCCTTGCCGCGCACATCCACGTCCACGGCGAAGATCACTGCGTCGGCTGCGGCGATGATGGCAGGGTCGAGGGGCTTGGCGCCCGAGGAGCCCTGGGTCTCCACCTGGAGGTCCACGCCCATTTCCTGGGCCGCTGCGACGAGGGAGTCGGCTGCCATGTAGGTGTGGGCGATGCCGGTGGGGCAGGCGGTGACGGCGACGAGGCGCTTGGGGCCACCCTTCGCGGGGGCAGCGGCGCCGGCGGCTGCTGGTGCGGCTGCTGGTACGGGGGCTTGTGCAGCGGCGGGTGCCGCAGGCTTGTCAGCCAGGGCGCCCTCGACGAGTTCAACGATTTCCGTCTGGCTGGACGCGGCGCGCAGGGCACCGGTGAAGTCTTTCTTGATCAGCGACCGGGCCAGCTTGGACAGGAGCTTGAGGTGCTCCTGGTCTGCGCCGGCGGGGGCTGCGATAAAGAAGATGAGGTCGGCAGGGCCATCCTTGGCGCCGAAGTCGACGGGCTGGGAGAGGCGGGCCATGGCGAGCGTGGGAACGGTCACCGCGGACGAGCGGCAGTGGGGGATCGCGATGCCGCCGGGCACGCCGGTTGCCGTCTTCTGCTCGCGGGCGAAGGCGTCAGTGAAGAGGCCTTCGACTTCGCTCGCGCGGCCGGTGGCAGCAACCCTGCCAGCCAGGTGGCGGATCACGTCCTCGGGCGAATTGCCCAGGTTCTGGTCGAGCTCGACCAGGTCGGTGGTGATGAGCTGAGTCACTGTCAATCCTTCCGGAGGGCCGTGATGGTAACGGCGTCGGGGGTAGTTTGGTGGACTGCCGGAACTGTGGAGCCCGGCAGGGAAGCGGCTGCGGCGCCGTGCGCCACAGCTTGACGGAGGCAATCAGCCGGGGCGGCGCCCTGGCTGGCGGCGAGCAGATAGCCAGCCAGCGACGAATCGCCCGCGCCGACCGTACTGACCGCGGTGACCGGCGGATGCGTGGCCAGCCACGCGCCGTCGGCCGTCACAAGGACAGCGCCCTTTGAACCGAGCGTTGCCAACACGGCCCCTACGCCGGAACGCACGACGGCGGCGGCGGCTGCCGCGGCAGCCTCCGGATCCGCTTCGAGTTCCTCAGCCGTGCTCACCGAGGCGAATCCTGCCGCGGCGGCAAGTTCCGCGAGCTCCTCGGCGTTGGGTTTGAGCAGGTCCGGTTTCCCGGAGACTGCCCCTGATGCATCGCCGGCGATGGCCGCGGCGAGTGGTGCCCCGGAGGAATCGACGGCGATCTGCGGAACTCTGTTTCCAGTGTCCGCGGAACGAAGCCTCCGGGTGACAGTGGCGTAAAAATCGTTAGGAACTCCTGGCGGGAGGGACCCCGCGAGGACAACCCAGCTGGCGCCCTTGGCGCGTTCCAGGAGCAGCCCAATGAGCGCCTCCTGGGCGTCTTCGCCGAGCACCGGGCCGGGCTCGTTGATCTTGGTGGTGACGCCGCCGGGCTCAGTGAGGGCCACGTTGGTCCGCAGCGGCTCATGGATGGCCAGCGCGGCGAACGGCACCCCGGCGTCACGGAGCCCGGCCAGGACCGGATCGGAGTCCCCGCCGGGGAGCACCGCGACGGTCTCCAGCCCGGAGGCCACCAGGGCGCGGGAGACGTTGACTCCCTTGCCGCCGGACTCCTGGCTGACGGAGACGGCACGCTGGACCTCGCCGCGTTCGAGCGGGCCAGGGAGCGCCACCGTGCGGTCAAGGCTGGGGTTTGCCGTGAGCGTGACGATCATGCGATCACCAGCTCAACGCCGGCGTCGGCGAGGGCCGCGGCTAGTTCGGGGCTGGGCTTGCGGTCAGTGATCACGGTGTCCAGATCTTTCAATGAGGCGAACTGGACCAGCGTTTCCGCATCCAGCTTGGACGAATCGGCCAGCACCACAATGCGGCGGGCCGAGTGGACGAAGGCAGCCTTGACGGCGGCTTCTTCGGGATCGGGGGTGCTCAGGCCAAAGCTTGCATGGATGCCGTTGGTTCCCACAAAGGCGATGTCCGGGCGGAGCTTCTGGGCGGCGTCCACGGTTGCCTGGCCAACGGCGGCCTGAGTCAGTCCCCGGACCCGGCCGCCCAGGATCTGCAGGGCGATGCCCGGCGTACTGGCGAGTTTGGCGGCGATGGGAATGGCGTGCGTGATGACCACCAGTTCCTGATTCTGTTCGGCTCCGTTGTGCTTGGCTGATACGGCACTGCGGCGGGCCAGGATGTCGGCCAGGACCTCGGTGGTTGAGCCGGCGTCCAGGAGGATGCTGCTCGAGGGGCCCTGCGGCAGGAAGGCGAGGGCAGCCTCGGCGATGCGGTGCTTCTGCCCCTGTCGCTGGATGGTCCGCTCCAGGATGCTTTCTTCGGTGGTGCTGAAACGGTCCGCGGAAACAGCGCCGCCGTGAACGCGGCGGACGCTGCCGGCGGATTCAAGGGCGGCGAGATCGCGGCGGACGGTTTCGGTGGTGATCCTGAAGCGCTCTGCGAGGTCGGTCACGCTAGCGCGGCCGCTGGCTGCAACGAGCCCCGCGATCTGCTGCTGACGCTCCTCGGCAAACACATACCCTCCATTGCGTAAGTACTGCTCTGCGTGAATACTGCAAAATCGTCTGTCTCTTACTGATCAGCGAACGGCTTCCGGCTGGCTGTCTCCCCGGGGCCTACTGCCAGCGGCCGACACTCCAGCAATTGAAGCCTCAGTGACTGCCATCACACGATCTGTAATTACTTGACTTTATCTTCGATCATGTTGCTTTGTCAATGAAAAACAACATGAAAACAGACTGCCGGGCCGGACCGAAGGGTCTGGCCCGGCAGTCCGGTGCTTTATCTGGAGTTTCACGGAAGGGCACCGGCTGGATGCGGCGGGCAGCGGCGGGGCTACAGTCCGCCGTCGCGGCTTTCGTTGCGCGTGATGCGCTCGCCGGTGTTGGGGTCCACAACGGAACGTGTCTCGCTGATGCGGCGGCTTCGGCCGGGGGACGCCAGGACAAGCGAAGCGATCAGCCCGATAACTCCCACCGCCATCAGGATGTAGCCGACCAAAGTCTGGTCGACATTGGGAATCAGGCCGGGGGTGATGGCCCAGGCGAGGATGGCACCGATGGCAATGAGGAAGATGGCGGAACCGATTCTCATGACTTGCTCCTTGTGTTGGCGACTTCTCGCAACCTGGTAAGTGCGGCACTCGGTAAATCCGGCGAAGCATGCGCCACTCGCTAAGCATGCTGTCAATCGTCAGGCTACAGCGCAGTACCCCCTGTTTCAATCAAACGCGCAGGTCAGCACGCTGGCCGGCCTGCAGTTCCCGTACGGGGAGTCGTTAGGCTGTTCCGATGGAGACAGTCGTTTGGTCGAAGCCGGAAAATGAGCGCTCCGGCACGCCGCTGCTCGTGATGATGCATGGCTATGGCACGGACGAGTCGCGGATGGTGAATCTGTTCGACTACCTCCCGTCCGAATTCACCTGCGCCGCTCTCCGCGCGCCGATGCCGATCGCCGACGGTTACGGCTGGTTCCTGCTGGACTACTTCCTCACGAACGACTTCGCCGATGTCATTGCCGCCGCCAACTCGGTCTTTTCCTGGATTGACTCCGTCAAGGGCGGCCACAGCAGCGTGAGCCTGCTGGGGTATTCGCAGGGGATGGCCATGGCGAGCACCCTGCTGCGGCTGCGGCCGCGGGACTTTCCGGCCGTCGTCGGCCTTTCCGGCTTTGTGCTGGACAACGATCTGCTGGCGCTCAGTGAATCCTTCGACACCCCGCCGCCCTTTTTCTGGGGACGGGACAGGGCCGACCTGATCATCAACGAGGAAGCTGTTGCCTATGCCGAGGAGTGGCTGAATGCCCACACCCAGCTGACGGCACGCACGTACCCGGGCATGGGCCATGCAATGTCCAAGAGGGAGATGGTGGACGTCAGCGCGTTCCTGCGCCACTACGTCCTGCCCTGAGCCACGTCCTGCAACACTGACCCGTGTCCTGCAACTGAGCTGATGCAAAGCGCCAGGAGTTGGTCCCCGGGGAGTCAAACTCCTGCGGCTTGGTAAAAACAGTTGCACGCCAAATTTGTAAGCGCTTACACTCGTCTTCGGCCGAAACTACCGGTCCTTGACTGAGTGTTGAAAGGGCTGGGTCACGCGATGTATGTGCAAATGCCTCCGGGCGTGAATCCACGCGCGTTTGCCCTGACCGGACAACGGCCTCATGATGGAAGCAGACGTTTCTCAGAGCGACTGCGCATTTAAGCCACCTGAACGCGCCCCCGGGCGCTCCCCAGTCGAGGCATTGCGCCGTAAGATGCTCCACCCGCGGTCGCCGACGCCGCACCTCCTCCCCGCATGGTCCCCAACCACTGCTGTCCGCCATCCGAAAGGACACCGCACCAGGCATGACTGATCTTCTGAAGACCCTCCCCGGCAGCACTCCGAACAACTGGACGGACGCCGCCGCCATCCTGTTCGACCTCGACGGCGTGCTCACGCCCACGGCCGTGGTCCACGAGCGCGCGTGGCAGGAACTCTTTGACGGCTACCTCGAATCCAAGCCCGGGAAGTCCGGTTACCGCGGAAGCGACTACTTCGAGCACATTGACGGCAAGCCCAGGTTCGACGGCGTCCGGGACTTCCTGACGTCGCGCGGCATCGAGCTCCCCGAAGGTCCCACCGACGACTCGCCGGACAACGAGACAGTCCAGGGACTGGGCAACCGGAAGAACAAGATCTTCAACGACATCGTCGGCGCCGGCGTTGACCCTTACGCGGGGTCGGTGCGTTTCCTCACAGCCGCGCTGGCCCGGGGACTCAAGGTCGCCGTCGTCTCCTCGTCCCGGAACGCACCGTCCGTGCTGCGCGCGGCGGGGCTCGACGGCCATTTCCAGGTGGTGGTGGACGGCGTCGTGGCAGCCGCTGAAGGCCTTCCCGGCAAGCCCAGCCCGGCAACCTATGACTACGCCGCCCGGCTCCTTGAGCTGCCCAGCGAAGAGTGCGTCGTCGTCGAGGACGCGGTTTCCGGCGTGCAGGCCGGAAGCGCGGGCAGCTTCCACTCCGTCATCGGAGTGGACCGCGGCGCAGGGCGACAGACGCTGCTGGAGGCGGGCGCCACGTTAGTGGTCAACGACCTTGACGAACTCCTCTAGCACCGCCTTCACAGAGCTCTAGCTCCGCCTTCACGGAGCTCCGCCTCCACTGCGCAATCCTGCCAGGCCCCCAACCCTGGCCGCTCCTCCAACCGCCTAAGGAACGCCACTCATGGCACTCATCACTGCTGACCGCGTCCGCTTCCCCAACGATCCCTGGAAGCTCGTGGAGACCGGTCATGCCGCCGGCAATGCCGGCACCCTGGAAACGCTGTTTGCCCTTGGAAACGGACATTTGGGTATCAGGGGCGCCCATTGGGCGGCGGCGGATGCGGAGCTCCCGGGCAGCTTCATCAACGGGTTCCACGAAATCTGGGATATCAAGCACGCTGAAAATGCCTTCGGTTTCGCGCGCACCGGCCAGCGGATCCTGTACATTCCGGATGCCAACAACTTCACGGTGATCGTGGACGGCGAGATGCTCAGCCTCGCTGAATCGACGGTGCTGGACTACCGCCGTTCCGTAGATTTCGCCACCGGAATCTACGAGTGCCGCATCGTGTGGCAATGCCGTTCGGGCGCCACCGTCACCACCGTGGAGCGCCGCGCCGTGGGCTTCGAATCGCGCGGCTGTCTCGCTATTTCGCTGGAGCTCTCCGCGGACCGCGCCGTCTCCGCCGACGTCACCTCGTCCGTGATCAACCGCCAGGACCAGCCGGTGGACGACCACTCCGCGCACGATCCGCGCAGGGCGGGCCGGCACGCAGGGCGCGTCCTGCTGCCCTTGAGGCTCGACGGCGGCGACGGTTCGCTCCGCCTTTCCTGGGAAGCGGCGGAGTCGAAGCAGCGCGTGGGAATCGCCGTCGACCACTGGACCTCTGCAGGGCACCAGCCGTTCGATACGCTCGTGGACCAGGACGACAGCAGCGTCCGTTACGTGCTGGCAGTTGGATCCCATGAGCCGTTCCGGCTCGAGAAGAGCGTCAGCTACGCGGTGGCCCGGGGCGCCCGCATCGGGGTGCCGGCAGCGGCAGACGCCGAAACAGGCCAGGACCCGGCGGACACGGCAGCGGCGGGCCTGAAGCCGGTAGGTGAAGTCTTCGCCGAGAGCGAGGCACACTACCGCGACTACTGGTCCACCACCGACATCAAGGTGGGTGGCCAGCCCGACGTGCAGCAGGCCATCCGCTGGAACCTCTTCCAGTTGGCCCAGGCCACGGCCCGCGCCGGCGTAGCCGGCATTCCGGCAAAGGGCGTCAGCGGCTCCGGTTACGAGGGGCACTACTTCTGGGACCAGGAGGTCTACCTCCTCCCGTACCTGTCGTATTCAAACCCCGACGGCGCCCGTCAGGTTTTGGAGTTCCGGCACGAGATGCTGCCGGACGCCAAGATCCGGGCCAAGGAGCTCAGCGTGGACGGCGCACTGTTTCCGTGGCGCACCATCAACGGCTTGGAGGCCAGCGCCTACTACGCGGCAGGCACTGCGCAGTTCCACATTGCTGCCGCGATTGCCTTTGCCGCCAACCGGTACGTCTGGGCGAGCGGAGACTCCGACTTCCGCGATGGAATGGGCGCGGACCTGCTCGTGGAGACCGCCCGCATGTGGGTGTCCCTGGGGTTCTTCGGCAAGGACGGCCAGTTCCACATCCACGGCGTGACCGGTCCGGATGAGTACACGGCAGTGGTGAACGACAACCTCTACACCAATGTCATGGCCCGTTTTAACCTGCGCGCTGCGGCGGCGCTGGACCATCCGGAAATCGACGACGCCGAGCGGCAGCTTTGGGAGGCGGCGGCGTCCCGTATCCAGCTTCCGTTCGACGAGCATTTCCAGGTGTACTCGCAGGACAACGACTTCATGACCCTGGAGCCATGGGACTGGACGACGCCACGCTCCAAGTACCCGCTGCTGCTGAACTTCCATCCGCTGGTGATCTACCGGCACCAGGTGCTCAAGCAGGCGGACACGGTGCTGGCCATGTTCCTGCAGTGGCAGGAATTCACCGCCGAGGAGAAGCGCCGCGCCTTCGATTTCTACGACCCCATCACCACGGGTGATTCGACGCTGTCCGCGTGCGTCCAGGGCATCATGGCTGCCGAAGTGGGCTACCGGAAGGCGGCTCTTGAGCACTTCACCAACGCAGTGTTCATCGACCTGGATGATTCGCATGGCAACACGATCGACGGCGTGCACATCGCTTCGACCGGCGGCGTGTGGAGCTCGTTGGTATGTGGTTTCGCCGGCCTGCGGGACCAGGGTGCGGTGCCGTATTTCGATCCCCGGCTGCCCGAGGAATGGGACAGCCTTTCCTTCCACCTGAGGCTGCAGGGAAGGCTCCTCCTCGTGGAACTCGTCGACGCCAGCATCACGCTGAGCGTCTTGGAAGGTGAACCGCTGGACATCGACGTGCGCGGCGGGGTCTATTCCGTCGGCGCCGACTCCGTCCGCGTGGCCCTCGAACCGGTCGAAGTGCCGGAACCGTCGGTCTTCCCGAGCGGTCCGCCCACGGCAAGCCTTCCCGTGGTGCGCGCCCGCGCCTGATGCGCAAGACCGGCCGGCTGCCCGTTCCGGGCAGCCGGCCGCAGTTATTGTCGGCGGCTTTTGACGTCGGCGTCCGCGGAGATGCCGTGTTGCCGTTCCAGCGGGTGGGTTATCTCGTCCCCGGCCATCCGGGCCGCAAGCATCGCCACGATTGCCACCACAGGGCAGACGCTGCCTGCCACCAGGAAGATGATCCAGAGGGGCAGCACGGCCGCGACCGGTCCGGCCAGCGCCATCGAAACGGGCATGAGCGCCAGGGACACAAAGAAATCCAGGCTTGAGATCCGTCCCAGAAGATGAGCCGGCACGCGCCGCTGCAGCAGCGTTCCCCAGATCACCATCCCCACGCTGCCGGTGGCGCCGAAAATGAACAGCGCCAGGGCGAGCACCCAGAAATTGTCCATGAGTCCCACGGCGGCCAGCGGCAGGCTGCCTGCACCCCAGGACACCATCATCACCGTCAGGTACCGGCGCGGGAGCTTAAACGAGGCAGTGACCAGCGCGGCGGCGGCGCTGCCGATTCCCATCACGGCCAGCAGGAAGCCGAACATGGTGGAGTCCCCACCCAGCTGGTCGCGGACCACGAAGGGCATGAGTACCTCTATTGGCCCGATCAGGAACAGCACTGAGATGCAGGCCCAGAGCAGAGTCCAGAGCAGCCACGGTGTCCGCAAGGTGTAGGTGACGCCCTCGTGCAGGTCATGGAAGAAGGAATTCCGTGGCCTGACCACGTGCGGTCCGGCCGCGCCGGGCTGGGCGTCCCTCCCGACCGGGTTCCCTTCGTGCTCCGCGCGGTTGGCAGAAGCGCTGAGGGCGTGCTGGCCGAGGAAATTCAGAATGATGAAAGCCACCAGATGGCACGCCGCCACGCCCGTCACGGCATGGGACGGCGACAGCCCGGCCACCACGATGCCTGCAACTGCCGGACCGGCCGCCTGCTGCAGTATGGGGCGCATGGTCCCTTCCATGCCGTTGGCCGCCAGCAGATCCTCGGGTGGCAGGAGCCTCGGCAGGATCGCGGAGTAGGCAGGGAAGAAGAAGGCGGCGCCCACACCGAGCACGAAGGCGCCAACCACCAGATGCCAGAGCGCCAGCCAGCCCGCCATTGCCAGGCCGCTGATGCTTGCGATCACGGCCAGATTTGCGCCTTCCACGGCAATGATGAGCAGGCGCTGAGGCACGCGGTCGGCGGCGATGCCGCCTGCGAGGACGAACGCGACCAGCCCCACGCTTCCGGCCGTGGCCACGAGGGACAGCTCAAGAGGGCCGCCGCGAAGCTGAATGACTTGGTACACCATGGCGACAGCCCACATCCCCGAACCGAAGATGGACACGGCAAGGGCCGTGATCAGCACGCGGTATTCACGATGGGAAAATGGGCGCAGCGCTCGGGGGAGGGGCACACGGCAATTTTAGGCCGAGCCTCCCGGTGGGGGAACGCGCGCCGCGGGATAAGCTCGTGGGATGGGGAACACACCCGCCGGAACATGGCGGCGCAGCGTTGCGCTGATCGGGACCAATTGCGGCCTTGCCCTGCATCCCGTGGACGGGAATGGCGTCCACATTCCCGGTGAGCCGGCCAGCTGTTTCGCTTCCTTCTGGAAGGCCGAGTGGTCCAAATGGGGAACAGGGACGGCTCTGCTGGTGGCCACGCTCCAAGGCTGGCGCAGCTACGGCCCCAGCGAGCACTTCGCCCAAACCCTCGCATCCGAGCTGACTCGTTATTTACCGGAAGCCGCCCGCTTTCCACTTAACGCCATCAGCCACACCCAGGACGATTTCGACATGCACCTCGACCTTGAGCGCGGGTTCACGGCCACCGGGCGCCGGGCAGCACTCGAAATCTCCGGCGTGCTGGACCGCCGACAGTTTTCCGCACCTGAGTTTCAGCTCGGACGGGCCAGCGCTTCCCTCAGCAACGTCTACCTGCCGTGCAGCGCGGGCCGGCTGTCAGAATTCGGTGTTGAGTGGCCGGGCGCCCCCACCGTCTATGCCGGGCCGCGCGGGCCTTCTTCGTCCGCCTACCTGGCCGTCGCCGAATCCTGGGTGATGTAGCGCTGGGCCGGCCTGCTTCCCGGCCTGCGTCCCGGCCCAGGCCCGGCCCAGGCCCACAGGGTCAGGGCCGTGGCCTAGTGTTAAGGCCTAGGCGACAGCAACCGGCTGTCGATTTGTTCCGAAGTAATTGTTCCGAGGTAGAGGTGAAGATGGCCAACAGACGCAACCCGGCGATGAAAATCGCGCAGGAAACAGCACACAATGCGGTGTTCGATGCCCACGGCAATCCCAAGCCCGGCGTCCACAACCTGTTGCTGCGCGCGGTAAATATCCAGCGACCACTCGTCGTGGCCAACATCCGCAGGCTCCAACGCCGTCACCCCCATGCTTCTGCGTCCCAGCTTGCGGCGAGGCTGGAACGCGACTACCTCACTGCAGTCACTGGCGGCGGCGCCCTGGTGGGCGCAACGGCCGTGGTCCCGGGGGTCGGAACCATCGCCTCGCTGGGTCTCTCCGCAGCGGCCACCGTGGCCTTCCTCGAAGCGACGGCGCTTTACGCGACGTCCCTGGCGGAACTCCACGGCATCAGGATGACCGACCCCGACAAAGCCAGCACCATGGTCATGGCCGTGATGTTGGGCGAAGAGGGCACGGCGCTGCTTGGCTCGCTGAGCGGCCAGGCCCTCGGCAAGGGAAAGGGCGCCACCCAGGCCTGGGGAAGCGTTCTGGCGCGCAAGATGCCTTCCAATGGCTTCGGCGCCATTCGGGAGCGCGTCCAGAAAGTCTTTCTGCGGAGCCTGCTGAAGCGCCAGGGAACGGCGCTGTTCGGCCGGGCACTGCCGTTTGGAATCGGCGCCGTGGTGGGCGGCGCCGGCAACCTCATGATGGGCCGGGCGGTCGTGGCGAATGCCAAGGAGGCATTCGGCCCTATGCCGGACACCATTCCCGGGGAACTGACGGCCGCAGCGGGTGCATCGCCGGAAGCGGCAGCGCGGCTGAACCGTACGCTGGAAGGGAGCAACGGTGGATCTGAACGCTGACTTGGGCGAGTCCTTCGGCTCGTGGACCATGGGCGATGACCTTGCCATGTTCCAGCTCGTCACCAGCGCCAACGTGGCCTGCGGGTTCCATGCCGGTGATCCGGTGACCATGCTGGACAGCTGCCGCGCGGCCTTCGAACTGGACGTCACGGTGGGGGCCCACGTTGGCTACCGGGACCTCGCGGGCTTTGGCCGGCGCTCCCTTGACATGTCCTTTGACGAGCTTTTCGGGGATGTCCTGTACCAGTTGGGCGCGCTGGACGGAGTGGCGCATGCAGTGGGCGCCTCCGTGGACTACGTCAAACCCCATGGAGCCCTGTACAACCGGACATTCCGCGATGCCGAGCAGGCGGCAGCCGTCGTGGCGGCCGTCCAGGCCTACGACCCGGGACTTCCGGTTCTCGGGCTCCCCGGCTCGGAGTTGCTGAAGCACGCCCAGGAAGCCGGCCACCCCGTGTTCCGCGAGGCGTTCGTTGACCGCGCCTACCTCCCGGACGGCACCCTGGTGCCGCGCTCGCAGGAAGGTTCCGTGCTGCACGACGTCGGTCCAATCGTTGAGCGGGCCGTCCGGCTGGCGCTGAAAGGCGAGGTAGTGGCAGTGGACGGCACGGTGGTGCGGGTCGATCCGGATTCGCTGTGCATCCACGGTGATACGCCCGGCGCCGTGGGCATGGCCGCCGCCGTTCGCGCAGGGCTGCAAGAAGCCGGTGTGGAGCTTGAGCCTTTCGCCTGAGCGGCCTCCGTGCTTTATCGGGGTTTGAGTCCCGTCCCAAGCCGCTGCTCCAGCAGCCTCGCTGTCTCGGGGGTGCCGCTTGGAGGGCCGCTCTTCCGCACCACAGTGTTGAGTTCCGCAGGCTTGGTCGGCGAAAACAGCCACGTGGTGAAGAAGGCCCGCAGGTCCTGGCCGGACAGTTGCTGTGCGAGGTTCATGAAGTCCTCGCTTGAGACGTTGCCGCCGGCGTGGGACTCCGTCCATTCGCGGAGGATGTCGAAGAACACGTCGTCGCCCACCCGCGTCCGAAGTGCGTGCAGTGTCATGGCGCCGCGCGCATAGACACTGAAGTCGAACAGTGCCTTCGTTCCGGGGTCGCCGATTTTCACGGACCAGAACGGCGCTTCCGCGGGGATCGCCGTGGCGTAGAAGTCGAAGATCTGCTGCGGTGTCTCCCGTCCTTCGCTCTCGCTCCACAGCCACTCCGTGTAGGTGGCGAAACCCTCGTTCAGCCAGATGTCCCGCCACGCCCTGACAGCCACGTCATCGCCCACCCACTGGTGCGCCAGTTCATGGACCACCACCGAGTCGCCGCCCGTTGGAGTGTTGAAGAACAACTTGGAGTAGATGGGCCGGGTCTGGTTCTCCAGCGCGAAACCGAGGTTCTTCACGTCGTCCACGATGCCGCCGGCCGCAGTGAAGGGATATGGCCCCAGGAACCCGGACAGGAAGCGGATGATTTCGGGCTGCCGCTTGAAGGATGACTGCACCTTCTGGCCCAGCGATGGAGGCCCCTCCGTGCCTGCCGTCCAGTGAGTTTCGCCCGGGGGACTGTCAGCCGGCGGTCCTGAGGCCGCCCAGCCGTCCAGGATGTTTCCGTCGTCCTCGAACGACGTGGTGCCGTCCCCGGTGGAGACGGCGACGTCGTCTACGGACACACCGTCGAACGTAATGGCAGCGTCGCTGGCGTACGTGACGGAGACTTCGACTTTCTTCCCGGCGAAGAGGGCGAGGTCGACTGCCCACTGCTCCCAGCCCGTACCTTGCCCGGTTGCCGCCCACCATTTGCCTGACGTGCCCGTGGGCCGGCAGGCCCCCTTGCCGTTATCGGTTTGATAATGGGTGAGAAACGGGTGCAGGGACAGCAGTTCCTGGCAGGCGCGTCCAGTATCCGCCGCGGTGTGTCCGTTCGCATCGGGGAGGGTGGTCCAGTCCTGGGCGCCGGCCGTGTGGGCTTCCACGAAGGTGAAGTCCCGCCCTGCCTCAATGTTCCGCCACAGCCAGAAGGAAAGCCGGGCACCGCCTGGCGGAACGCTGATGACCTTTGTCAGACGCGTGTAGGACCTGTTGCCGTTGTGCGACCACGCGAAGTTGGTTCCTGTCCGCGGAGTCACCACAGGGGTGAAGAGGTCAGGATCGATGGCGTCCACAAAGCTGATCCCGCCGTCCCGGTATTGGCGGAGGTTGAACTGGCCCACGTTGGCCGTGGCGAGGTAGGTGGCCATCGGCGCTTCAGCACGCCAGGTCCACGTTGTTTTGCCATGCTCCGATTCCTTTTCCCGGAGCACTCCGTTCGCCACGACTTCCAGCCCGTCGGGAACAGTGATCCGGAAAGTGAAGGACGCCTTGTCCAGCGGGTGGTCATTCGCCGGGAACCAGGTAGCGGCCACGTGGGGCTGCCCGATCACGAGCGATCCGTCGTCGGTGTGCAAAAATCCTGAGGTGCCAAACTGGTCGTTGATGGCCTTTGGAATCCCGTCATAGGTCACGATGGCTTTGAAAGCATCTTCGTCCGCTATGCCGTCCTGCGGTGTTACGGTGAGCTCGGCTCCGCTTCGGCTGAAGGCCGCGGGTTCATCGTCCACTCTGACGGAGCGGACCGTCAGGCCGTCGAGGTCCAGATTGAATGCGGAGAGGTTTTGCGTTGCGCGGGCGCTGATGGTGGCCGAGCCGGCGAGCAGGCCGGTGGCGGGGTCGTAGCTGAGGTTAAGCAGGTAGTTCCGGACGTCATAGCCGCCGTTGCCGTCGAGCGGAAAATAGGGATCGCCCAGGCCGGGGGAGCCGGGCGCAAAGCTGTCAACTGCAGGCGGGCTTTTCGCAGCCGACGCAGATTTGGCCTGGACAGTCAGTAACTGGGCGGGGAGCGCAGCGGCCAGAAGCAGTGCCGCGAGGAAAAGGCCCGTGCGGTGCAGTGGCCTGCGGTGGGCGGGACGGGCGAAGGCGGCCCGGACCGCCGTCGGTTCTTTTGGGTTGGGACTCATGGCACCTCGTTCGGAACTCCACGATGGCAACGCCGCAGTGCCGGATCAGGGCCCGCGCCGCGACGGAACCGTATGAGCCGGCGGGAGACCAAGGGTGCGTTGTAGACACCAAGGTGGCCTCGGCCGCCCCTCCTGTCAAGAGTCCCGCTTTTTCCCGGCGCTGAGTAGCGGGCTGCGGTTCACGATGGCCGAACGTCAGCCGAACGCCAGGTGTGCCACCGCGAAGATGGCCAGGCCGGCCAGGGAGCCCACCACAGTGCCGTTGATCCGGATGAACTGCAGGTCCTTGCCCACTTGGAGTTCGATCTTCTGCGACGTCTCTTCGGCATCCCAGCGCGCCACGGTATCGGTGATTACCCCGGCAATGTCGGACCGGTAAGTCCGGACCAGGTAGCCCGCGGCGTCGCCGATCCAGGCGTTGACCTTGCCGGCGAGTTCGTCATCGTTGACCAGGCGTGTCCCGAAGTCGCGGACGGCGGCCTTGAACTTCACCGTCAGTTCACTGTCGGGATCGTCGACGGCGGTGAGCAGCGCGCCCTTGATGGTCGCCCAGGTCCGCGAGGCCAGTTCACGAACCTCCGGATCTCCGAGGACCTGTGCCTTAATGCCTTCGGCGCGGGCGATCATGGCCGGATCAAACTGGAGGTCCTGCGCAAGGTCCGTGAGGTATTTGTCGATGGACAGACGCACCTGGTGCTGTGGATCGGACTGAACAGCCTGTGCGAACTTCAGGATCTCAACGTAGACCTTGTCTCCCACGATCCCGTCCACGAAGCTGGGCACCCATTGCGGTGATCGTTCGGTGACGAGGCGGCTGACCGTCTCGTGATTGGCCGCCACCCAGTCCGCCGCCCGGTCCACCAGCAGGTCAACAAGCTTGTGGTGGTGACCTTCAGCGAAGATACGCTCGGCCATCCGGCCCACCGGAGGTCCCCACGGCGGAGCAAGCAGATGCTTGCGCACCATGCCCTCGATGACTGCCTGGACGTCGTCGTCATTCAACACCTTGAAGGCGCCGCGGATAACTGCGGCGCCCTCCTTGGCGACGCGTTCGGCGCCGCCCGGTCCGGACAGCCACTGGCCCACCTTGCCCGAAATGTTGATGCTGGCAAGTTTGTCCTGGACCACCTGTTCGGAGAGAAAATTGGTCTCCACGAACTCACCGAGCGACGCCCCGATCTGGTCCTTGCGCCGCGGAATGATGGCGGTATGCGGAATCTTCAGGCCCATGGGGTACTTGAACAGGGCTGTTACTGCGAACCAGTCCGCGAGGGCACCTACCATGCCGCCTTCGGCCGCGGCCCGGACATATTCGAGCCAGGGGTACTGCTTCTGCAGGGCAAACGCGAAGACGAACACAACTGCCATGGCGATCAGCAGGGCGAGGGCCACGAGCTTCATTTTCCGCAGGGCGGCCGCCTTTTCAGCGTCACCTGCAGCGAGCGGGTTCGGGGCGACGGCGGGACCCGCCTGGGCCGGACGGCCCTGGACGGGAGGGCCGGCGGGCGGAGGGGCCGGCTGCGTGGTTGGCTCAGAGTTCACCTGCATGTGCCCAGCCTAGCCCCGCTTCCCGGTCTGTCGTCGGCTAACGTGTCAGCATGACACCCGACGAGTCAGTTCCAGCCCGTCCCTTGGTCTACGCCCACCGTGGTGCCAGCGCGGACTTCGCGGAGCACACCCGAGCTGCGTATCTCCGCGCATTGGCTGACGGGGCGGACGGCGTGGAATGCGATGTGCAGCTGAGCCGGGACCAACATGTGGTTCTGCTGCATGATGCCAACCTGGACCGCACCTCGGACGGCACCGGCCCGGTGGCGGAAAGGACGATTGACGAACTGCGGCTCTTGGATTTCTCGTCATGGAAGGGTGTCCGTATTCCCGAGGCCTACGGGGCGCGCTCGGAACAGTTCCTGACCCTTCCCGATTTGCTGGACCTTCTCCGGGAATCCGGGCGGGACATCGGCCTCGCGATCGAACTGAAACACCCCAGCCCGTACCAGCTGAAACTCGAGGACCGGGTGCTGGAAGTCCTGAGGGCGGAGGGATGGGACCCGCGGACGTCCAGGCTGGGCAATATCCGGGTCACATTCATGAGCTTCAGCCCGGACTCCGTGCGTCATCTGTGCAAGACGGTTCCCGCTGAATTCATCTGCCAGCTGGTGGACGACATCAACGTCGCGGAAATCCGGGAAGAACTCGGCCTTGGTCCGCTGACCGGCGGCGCAGTGGCGAACGTTATGAAGGCCGCCCAGCTGGAGGGCGAACGGATCCTCAACGACTGCGAAGTGGGCATGGCCGGGCCCGGCATCGACTACGTGCGCGAGCATTCCCGCACAGTCCGGCGCTGGCTGGATTCGGGCCGCAGGTTCAGGGTCTGGACTGTGGACGCCACGAACGACGTAGCCCTGTGCCAGGGGCTGGGGATCCACGAGATCACCACCAATAAACCTGCCCTCGTACTCGCCCAGCTGTAGCCGGCTTCGCCCGGGCGTCACCGCTGTGATTGAGTGGTGCCATGCCCATCACCTGGCCGGCCCGGCTCCTGCAATCTCTGGCTGTTCGGGTAGGCCTGTCCATCAGTGTGGCCACAGGCCTGTACGGTGTGTCATTCGGCGCCCTTTCCGTTACTTCCGGCCTCGACTTCTGGCAGACGATGGCCCTGAGCCTGCTGCTGTTCAGCGGCGGCTCGCAATTCGCGTTCATCGGAGTGGTTGCCGGCGGCGGGTCCGGGCTGGCAGCCATGGGGGCCGCGACGCTGCTGGGGATGCGCAACGGAATCTACGGCATGCAGCTCAACGTACTGCTGCACCCGAAGGGATGGCGAAAGCTTGTCGCCGCCCAACTGACCATCGACGAATCCACGGCTACGAGCACCGGCCAGACCGATCCCGCCGAACAGCACCGCGGATTCTGGACCGCGGGAATCGGCGTCTTTGTGCTCTGGAATATTTTCACCGCCGTGGGTGCCCTCGCCGGAGGCGCGCTGGGCGATCCAAAGCAGTGGGGGCTCGACGGTGCTGCGGTGGCAGCCTTCCTTGGCCTGCTCTGGCCCCGGCTGAAGGGCAGGGAACCGGTTGCCATCGCCGTCGTCTGCGCGCTGGCCACCGTGCTGGCGGTGCCGTTCGTTCCTGCCGGCGTGCCCATCCTGATAGCTGCGGTAGTGGCCGCCCTCATCGGATGGTTCAGCCACGGACCCAAGGATGAAGGGCTGGAACCCGACATCGATCCCTACACCGGGCGCCGCCATGGCCCGCACCGGGAATCCGGAACGGCCCCCGGGGGTGCGGCATGAATCTGTGGGGATGGCTGCTCCTGTCGTGCCTTTTCGCATATGCCTGGAAGCTGCTGGGCTACTTGGTGCCGGCTTCGCTCCTGCAGAATCCCCGGATGTCGCGGGTCGCCGGAACAATGACCATCGGGCTGCTGGCCTCGCTGACGGTCGTCAACGCTGTGGCGTCAGGCCAGTCGCTGATCCTCGATGCCCGGCTCGGGGCGCTGGCCGCGGCCGCAGTTGCGCTCCTCTTCCGCGCCCCCTTCCTGGTGGTAGTCCTGGCCGGGGCAGGGGCAGCAGCCCTGCTGCGGCTGGCGGGCTGGAACTGAAATGGCGGCCTGCCCCGGCATTGACGTGTCAGGCTGGGTGTGAATGAGTAGACCGTAGAGTGACGCTCAATGTTGTTGAATTTCGGAGAGGACGGACCGACCATGAATGACGAATCAGCCCAGGAGGAAACAGCCTCCACCAGGGAAGTCTCGGAGAAATCGGGAGCCCCCTACATTGAGGTGGGCGGCTCCCAGGCCACCAGGGAGCTCCGCGATACGTCCCGCCGCCGCCGCGAGGCGGAGGAAAAGCTGCAGCAGCATCTGATTGAGGCGAAAGAGCACGCCCATGAGGCAGAGCATGCCCATGAGGCGGAGCAGGCCCATGAGGCGGAGCAGGCCCATGAGAAGGCGCACGGGCGGGCCGACGATACCGGTGACGATTCCTAGACGCACGCCAAGCGCAAGACGTCACGGACGTGCGCCCCTGCCGAGGTGCGCCCTGCTACGTGATCAGGCGGCAGCGAGATCAGGCGGCACCGTAAGCATCAGGAGAATCGGGCAACGAGCGCCGGGCCAGTTCTTCGCTGGCAAGGTCGTACCAGTCTTGGGCGCCGAGCACTGGCTTAGGGGTGTCCAGGTTCCGGTACAGCGCGTCCACGATGATGCCGAGCTCCTCGGTGGACGCGGATGTCAGGGTCGCTTCCGGGTCGCCGGTGTGCTTCATGAATTGGGCAAGTTGTGAGCGGTTCATGATGACGCTGCCAGCCGGACATATTCACACGTGAAGAGTGCCATTGTTCGCTCCATGAAGGAATGTACCGAGGCTGGCTGCCTAACCACTGGTCTGATCAGCTTACTGTGCCAGCCACTTCAGCGGAATATCCGGCGCAGCTTTACAGCATCGGACGTGGCCTCGCGGGAACGCCAAAAGCCGAGCCTCCGCCTACTCGAACTGCGTGCCCGGGAGCGGCACCTGGGGCGGCAGTGGCCGGCCCGGCCGTTCCGATCGGATGGCGTCCTCGACCAGGGCGGCCGGCCGCCGCCAGGCATCGGAGCCCGGTTCCATGGTGTCCACCACGCCGATCAGCATGGCGAGCAGACGCACCATGTCCGTCAACGAGATGTCCACCCGGAGGGTGCCCTGGCCCTGTCCCCGGCCCAGGAGCACGCCCACCGATTCGATCAGGCTGCCGGTGATGCCGGTCAGCAGGTCACGACGCCCGGCCACCGCACCAAGCAGATTGGCGTTCTCACTTGCGGCGGCCATGATGGCATCGATCACGCGGAAAAGGCCCTCGGCAGCATCCTGCCCCGCCAGTGCGACATCAATGACCGGATCAACGGTGAGACGGAGCTGGCGGTTCAGTGCTGCCAGGACCAGCTGTTCCTTGTCTGAAAAGTTCCGGAAGAGCGTCGCGGGACCCACACCGGCAGTGGCGGCGATCGTCTGCAGCGGAACATCCGGGCCGTAGTCGCGGAAGCACTCACGGGCTGCGTTAATGATCTTGTCCACATTGCGCGCAGCGTCGGCACGGAGGGGCTTGCGCTCTACTGCGAGGTTCATATCTAAAAGGTTAGCAACGCAGTCTCCCGCCGACTTCGTTACCGATTGGTAGCCTCGAATATGACGCAGGACACCCCGCCGGCGAGGTTCCCGGCGTGCCAGACTGGACCCATGTTGCTTGCATTCTCAGTTGCCCCGTCCGGAACTCCTGCCGATCCGACGCACCAGCGCGGGGCCGCGGACGCCTCGGTGCACGACGCCGTAGCCGCCGCAGTCAAAATCGTTAGGGAATCGGGACTCCCCAATCAGACGGACTCCATGTTCACCACAATAGAAGGTGAATGGGATGAGGTGTTCGCGGTCGTAAAGCGCGCCACCGAGGAAGTAGGCAAGTACGGCAGCAGGGTCTCGCTGGTGATCAAGGCCGACATCCGGCCAGGCTTCTCCGGCGAACTGACAGCCAAGGTGGAGCGGCTGGAAAACGTCATCGCCGGGGACTCCTGACCCGGACCGGCCGGTGACCGGCCCTGACAGGGTCGCGGCCCCGGACCGGCCCTAGCCGGGCTTGTCCTGTTACTGCGAGACTGGGGCCATGTTTGAGCATAAGCCGCAGCCCGGGTGGGTGGCCGTAGAAGAGTTCCTGTCCGCCGCCGTCGTTCATCCCGACGGAGCGCTGAAGCGCGCGGTGCAGTCCGCCGTCGAGGCCGGGATGCCGCCGATCGAGGTGACCCCGAACGCCGGCAAGCTGCTGAAGCTGCTGGTCATGAGTTGCGGCGCCCGCCGCGTACTGGAGATCGGCACCCTGGCAGGTTTCAGCACCATCTGGATGGCCCGGGGGCTTCCCGACGACGGGCGGCTGGTGACGTGCGAATACCTCGCCAGACATGCTGAGGTTGCCCGCGCGAACGTGGACGCCGCGGGCGTCGGCCACAAGGTGGACATCCGCACGGGCGCCGCACTCGAGACGCTTGCTGTCCTGGAGGCAGAAGGAGGAGGCCCTTTCGACTTCGTCTTCATCGATGCGGACAAGGAGAACAATCCGCACTACCTCGACTGGGCCATCCGCCTTGGCAGGCCGGGGACCACCATCGTGATGGACAACGTGGTCTGGGAAGGCGCAGTGCTGGACCCCTCCATGGACGAGATCAACGCCCCCGGCATCCTCGGTGCGCTGAAAATGATGGGCGAGGACAGCCGGCTGGACGCCACAGTTATCCAGACGGTGGGCTCCAAAGGCTGGGACGGATTCGCGCTTGCGGTAGTCCGCTAGAACCGAATGCAAGCATTGAGCAAAACTAAAAGGCACCGCCCGCGTACCGGGTGTACGCGGGCGGTGCCTTGGTTGAAGTAGGGAACTACACGATGGCGTTCATGGAGCTCCAGCCAGTGCCGATCAGGGACTTGCCGAGGAAACCGGTTGATCCGTTGCCACGGTAGAGGAGCATGTTTCCGCGGGAGTCGCGGGCCGTCAGGTCGGCCTTGCGGTCTCCGTTGAAGTCACCGGGAGCTACGATGCTGAGGCCGTTCCAGCCGGCACCGATCAGGACCCTTGCGAGGAACCCGCCGGAACCGTCGCCACGGTAGAGCCAGAGGTTTCCGGCGCCGTCGCGGGCTACCAGGTCCGCATTGGCGTCACTGTTGAAGTCACCGGGAGCCACGATGGCGTTCATGCCGTTCCAGCCGGTGCCGATCTGCATCCGCCCGGTGAAGCCGCCGGTTCCGTTGCCGAGGTAGGCGAACAGGTTGCCAGTGGCGTCGCGGACGGTCAGGTCCGGCTTCCGGTCTCCGTTGAAGTCACCGGGAGCGGTGAGGCTGTTGAAAGAGTTCCAGCCGGTCCCGATCTGGACCTTGGTGGAGAAGCCCCCGGCACCGTTGCCCTTGTAGAGATACAGCAGGCCGGTGGAGGTCCTGGCTACGATGTCGGCTTTACGGTCACCGTTGAAGTCGCCGGTGCTGACGATGGCCGTCATCGAATTCCAGCCGGCGCCGATCTTGGTCTTCGCCAGGAAACCGCCGGTTCCGTTGCCGCGGTAGAGCCAGAGGACACCGGCGGAATCGCGGGACACGACGTCCGCCTTGCCGTCGCTGTTGAAGTCCTGCAGCTTAGTCGTTGGTGCGGTGACAGTCGTGCCGATCTGCACGGTGCGGTTAGCCATTGCGCTGACGTTGCCGGCAGCGTCGGTGGCCCGGACGTTGAAGACGTACGTTCCGTTGACCTGTGCATCCCACGTCTTTGGTGAGGCGCAGGTGGGATCCCAGGTTGCGTTGCTGGGCAGCAGCTGGCATTCGAACCGGGCCCCGGCCTCACCCGTGAAGCTCAACGTGGGCGTGCTGTCCAGGCTGGGCGAGGACGGGAACGGTGCGGTCACCGAGACGGCGGGCGCCGCGGTGTCCACGGTGAAGGTGAGCTTCGCCGAGGTCAGGAACTGTGGCTGCGTGGGATCGGCGGCGAAGGCCGGGTTGGTGATGCGGGCCTGCACACTGTGAACGCCCTGGGCCAGTGCGGCCAGCGTGGCGGAGTAGCTGGAGCCGGTGAGCGTTGTGGCCCGGGGGGCACCGGTGTCGACAATCAGCTGCACGGGTCCCGCAGCGCCTGCCGGAAGGGTGCCGATGATGGTCGGCGTGGTGACCCGCGTGATGTTGTCGGTCGCGGAACGGCCGCTGTCGCTGGCCGTTGCCAGGTCAGGCGTGGAGGGCCCGCCGTCGGACCCGTCGGCGATAAGCCCCTGGACGGTGAAAGTGTTCACCGTGAGGGTGTTCACCCCGGGGCCGCCGGCGTTGGGACCCGTGATGGTGACAGCATTGGTCCCTGACGGGGCGCCGGTTACTGGCCTCGCGGTGTTGATGTCGCCGAGAGTTCCCGGAGCTGCTCCGACTTGGCGGAGGAACGTTGCGGTGGTGCCGGTGGCGTAGTTACCCAGGAAGGCCGCGCCTACTCCGGCCCAGTCGCAGGGCACTGTGGCCGAGGGAGCGCAGACGCCGGCGTCGATGGTTTGCTTGATCCGGCCACCTACCTTTGGGTCCGGTTCGGCAACGAATGTGTTGATGCCGTACGGGTGTGTAATCGTGTAGCTTGCGCCGGGAGTGAGGTTATCGACTATGAACCGCAGCCGGCCGAAGCCCATCTGCTCTCCCGGAACAACGGGGCCGTTGACGTGGGCTCCTTCGAGTGCCGCCTCATAAGTGCTGAGATTGCCGCCCGTCGCGGAGGCTTGGAACCAGAAGGCTTCTTCCGGGAAGTTGTCCGGATAGGATGCCGGCGAGTTCGGGTCGGGCGGCTCGGAGAGGCAGCCTTTGCCGGCCTCATAGCAGAGCTGCAGCTTGACCGATCCGTCCGAATACCAGGTGGGGAACCCGTTGGCAGAATCCACCGGCCCCATGCCGGCGGTCTCGGCGCTGGCGGGAAGGGCGCCCAGCGGCGCGAGGGCCGTGGCCAGCAAGGCGCCGGCGGCAACGGGGGCAATGCGGGCAGTTGCGGTGGTGGCGGACCGGCGGTGGGCCGGCCCTGAACGGTGTGCTCCGTCGGGCATCTTGGGCCTCATTACGGCGTGCGAGAACATGGTGACTCCTTATGGACACTCGATTTATGGCCCCCAGTACCAACAAGGCCAGATCGGGAGGTGCATTCCCAACCACCGCCAGAATGGCGCACCCACCTTGGATTAACGTCGGACAAAACCGATGGTGAAAATGGGCGGCTCCGGCACCGCGGGACGGGCGGCCGGCTCGGGCGCCGCAGGGGATACGGTGCCCGGTCCGGCAGCCCTGGTCCCTGTCCGCGCAGGCCAAGCTCCGGTTTTGGACCTGCTTCAGCCTGCCTGCCGGGACTTGGGAATTTCCCGCTGGGCCGCGCCCCGTATGGGCC
>NZ_CAKKLY010000044.1 GCF_918698095.1 Arthrobacter sp. Bi83 | reverse complement strand
GGCCCAGGACGGCCGGGGCCATCGCCGGGCCCCGGGTCTTGGGGTTGGCGTAGTCGCCGGCGCGGCGGTGGTAGGCGATCGCTCCGGCGAACACGACGGCCAGGCCGGCAGCGGCCGCGATGCCAAGCGGGTGCCAGAAGATTCCGACCGCCAGTCCGATCGCCGCGGCGGCCTCGGCCAGGCCGATGAACCGGGTGAGGGAGGCGCTGGCGCCCATGTGTTCCTGCAGTTGGCGCGGGATATCGCCCTTGAGCCTGATCTTCGGGATGCCCGCGCCCAGTGCGGCGAGGGCCAGCAGAGCGCTGAGAACGATGGCTGTGATGGTCACGGCAAAACCTCCAGGTAGTTTATGTGTTAACCAAACCATAGGCGTCGAATGGTTAACATGTCAACCATGGGGTAACGTGACAGATATGAGTGATCAACGTTGGCTGGACCACCGGGAGCAGCGTGCCTGGCGCAGCCTGATGACGATGCAGGCCGATCTGTCCCAGTACATCGAGCGGCAGCTGCGCCAGCGCAGCGGTCTGTCGAGCGCCGATTACGAGGTGCTGGCCCACCTGTCGGAGGCGCCGGACGGGCGGCTGCGGGCGTTTGCGCTAGGCGACGTTCTGCGCTGGGAGAAGAGCCGGCTCTCGCAGCATCTGACCCGGATGGAAAAGCGCGGTCTCGTGGGCCGTGAACGCTGCGCGGCGGACCAGCGCGGCGCCGTCGTGGTCATCACACCGCAAGGTCGCGAGGTCATCGAGGCTGCCGCCGCGCCGCACGTGATGGACGTGCGCAAGGTTCTGATCGACCACCTCACCCCGGAGCAGCTCGACTTGATCTGCGGGCTCGGCGACCAGGTGCGGGCGCGACTGGCAGAACTCGAACAGGAATCATGAGCACTGGCTGCCTCCACGCGTAAGCATCCGTTCATGGGTTGGGCGGCCGGCCTAGTCCTGGCCCGTCCACAGCTCGTCACCATCGCTGTGGTGATACATGCGCCGAATGGCTCCGCTCGTAACGATCCAGGCGATGCTTCCATCCGGTGTGACTTCATCGACCCATCCTGCTGTGTGGGGCGGGGTCTGGGTGCGGGTCCACACCTTCTCGCCGGTGACCAGTGTGGTCCAGTCGGTGGCTAGGACCAGCTTCCGTCGTGAGGTTCCGGACTCCGGCCTCGCCAGCAGCAGGGAATGGTCGCCTGCGCTTGCAAGTGTGTGTTTGTGGTGCAAAAGAGGCTCCTTCTGATCCGGCGCGAGCGTGCTGGCGGAAACGCCAGCGGCATGAGCCCGGAATCCCCGCCTCTGGGATTGTTTGTCCAGAGACGGGGACCTGATGGAATCTGTTCCGATCTTTTCCATCCAGTGTCTGTTTGTTGCCGATCGGGGACGCCGGGTTGTTGGGTGGTCAGGGTACGAGGACGGGTTTTTCGCCTTTGGTGGCTGCTGATTTGAATCGGCGCGCTGTAACGATGATGACTGCGGTGACGCCGAGAACTGCGGGAATAGTCAGGAGCACGAAATTCATCTGTAGGGGAAGGCCCGACGCGACCAGAGCGCCTCCGAGAATGGGACCTGCTATGGCGCCGATTCTCCCTGTGCCGGTGGCCCAGCCGACGCCGGTGCTGCGGATGTGGACCGGGTAGAACTCCACTGCGAAGGCATGGATGATGGCCAGGATCCCGATCACTGCGGCTCCAGCAGTGAACAGAAGGACATTCAACATGAACGCGTTGGGTTTTATGGACAGAAGGACTAAGGACACGATGGCCAGGGCGAAGTAGCCAACGAGGGTCTTGCGGTAGGAGGTCCGTCCGGCGATCCAGCCGCCTGCGATTGAGCCGAACAGGCCGCCGGCGTTGAGGATAACGAGCGTCCACATGGCAGGGCCGAGCTCGAAGCCGGCGTTTTGCATCAGCTTGGGTAGCCAGGTGTTCAAGGCGTAGCTGAGGACCATCGTCATGATGAAGAAGACCCCCATGAGTGAGGTCGCCAGGGCGTTCCCGTGAGTGAAGAGCTGCGCGATGCGGGACTTGCCGGAGGCCGGGGTCGGGAGTGCGATTACTGTATTCAGACTCCAGCTGGGTTCGATCTGCTTCATCACCGCGTCCAGGCGTTCACGCTTGGCCGACGTGGGCCAGGTATTCCGGGGATTCAGGAAGGTGCTTGAGCACTACGGGCACCAGCAGGATGGACAAGCCGGCCACGTAAAACACTCCGCGCCAGCCCAGTACCGGCTCGATGTAGATGGCCAGCAGCGCTGCGCCGACTCCTCCAACTGCGTAGAACGCCGAGACGGTGGCTACGAAGAACGCCTTGGACTTGGTGGGAGAGAGTTCTCCCGTGAGCGCCATGAAGTTTGGAACCAACGCGCCCAGGGCCACGCCTACGACGAAGCGCAACGCACCCAGTACCAGCGGGGTGTCGGCGAACGCGCACGCGAACGCAGCGATACTGGCGAGGATCAGCCCGGCGACGATGAGTTTGCGGCGGCCGTACTTGTCAGCCAGTGGTGCGACCACAAGCCCGCCGGCGAACATGCCGGCAAGGGCCGTGGAACCCACGACGCCGAGGGTGATGGGGTCAGTGCCCCAGTCCTTCATTAGGTGGGGGATGACGGAGCCAAAGGATACAAGGTCGTATCCATCGGCGATCATAAGCAGTGCGCAAATGGCGGCTGCCTTGAGGTGGAAACGGGAGATTTTGGCGCTGCCGACGACGGTGGCGACACTGGTTTGGGACATGGGGATTCCTTGGGAGGGGAGGTCCACCGTGCGGGCGCGCGGTGGGGGCCGGCCCAGCCTCAATAGGCCGGCAAATTGCGTGATTAGTTTTGGAGCTGTGCTGCTTTGAGTGTGTTGCGGAGAAGTTCGGCGATCGTCATCGGACCGACACCGCCGGGGACCGGGGTGATCTTTGACGCGATCTTGCTGACGGCGTCGAAGTCGACGTCACCGATGAGCCCTTCACCGGAACGGTGGATGCCGACGTCGATCACGACAGCCCCTGCGGAAATGTGTTCAGCGCCGATCAGGTGGGGAACACCGGCAGCGGCAATGACCACCTCGGCCTGGCGCGTGACGGCCGCCAAGTCCTTCGTCTTCGAGTGCGCGATGGTCACTGTGGCGTTCCTTTGCAGCAGGAGCTGGGCCAGCGGTTTTCCGACTAGGTCCGAGCGCCCGACGACAACGGCGTTGGCGCCCTGCAACTCAACACCCTCGTCTTCGAGCAGGGAGATGACTCCCTGCGGCGTGCACGGCAGCAGCCCTTCCACGCTGCGTGCCAAGCGCCCGGCGCTGGTTGTCGTCAGCCCGTCCACGTCCTTTTCCCAAGGGATCCGGTCGATCAGGGCTTTGGCATCCAGATGCGAAGGGAGGGGAAGCTGGAGCAGGATGCCCGAGACCGCGGGGTCGGCTGCGAGTTCGTCCAGTGCCGCAGCCACCTGTTCCTGGGTGGCATCCATTGGCAGCCGGCGGTGGAGGTCCTCGATGCCGGCCTCCTTGGAGAGCTTGCGTTTGCTGCCTACATAGACCTCTGAGGCCGGGTCATCCCCGACCAGAACGGTCGCCAGACCGATGGGCCCGCCCGTGGAACGTTTGAAGCTTTCCACGTCGGCGCGCAGCTCTTCTCGGATCTTCTTGGCGAGTGCTTTGCCGTCGATGATGTGTGCTGTCATGGTCAGAACACAATCGTTGTGTTGCCGTCGCGCATGACCTTGTCCTGGCAGTGCCACGTGACCGCACGGGAGAGTACGCTTCGTTCGACGTCGGCTCCGAAGCGCATCAGCTCCGGGGTCGATTCACGGTGGGAGACGCGGATGACGTCCTGTTCGATGATCGGTCCCTCATCCAGGTCCTTGGTCACGTAGTGGGCCGTCGCTCCGATGAGCTTGACCCCGCGGTCCTTGGCTTTCTGGTACGGTCCGGCGCCGATAAACGCGGGCAGGAACGAGTGGTGGATGTTGATCACCGGGACCTGGACTTCGTCGAGGAATTCCGCGGAGATGATCTGCATGTAGCGGGCAAGGACTACGAGGTCCACGTTGCCGTTCAGGAGTTCCAGGTGCCTGCGCTCTGCGTCCTTCTTATCCCCGCTAACGGGTACGTAGAAATAGGGGATGTCGAACGGGCGCACCTGGTCGGCCAGATCCGGGTGGTTGGAGATGACCATGACGATGTCCATGGGGATTTCCCCGCGGCGGTGCCGCCACAACAAGTCCAGCAGGCAGTGGTCGGTTTTGGATGCGAAGATCGCGACCCGCTTGCGCTTGGATGTGTCAGTGAGTTTCCACTCCATCTGCAGCGGTTCGGCGAGTTTTGTCTGGATGTCCGCTTCCAAAGTCTCCCGCTTAGCGGCGAACCCGGGAAGGTGGAAGACCGTGCGCTGGTACAGCGTGCCGTTTTCGGGCCCGGTGGTGAACTGGTCGAGGGATACGATGTTCGCCCCGTGGGCACCGAGAAGCTGGGTCAGCTTGGCGACGATTCCGGGCTGATCGGGGCAGCTGACGTTAAGGCAGCCATTATCGGCGGTGCCGCCAGTTGCGGCGGGCTTGGCCGGGAGGGTGGTGCTAGACGGTTGCAAGGAGATCACCTCGTGACTTGTCGGTCTTGTAGGGGGCCGGGCGGACAATGGCCCGGATCGCTTTTTGGGGGTGGCCCGGGGCTCCCCAGATGACGGTTACCTCGGTGCCGGGCTCGGAGTGCTCCACATCGACGGTTGCCAGCGAGAGCATCTTGCGGAAGTAGTAGGAGTATCCGCGTGATGTCGCGACCCCGACGAGCTGACCGTCGATCTCGACCCGGTCTGCCCACATGAAACCTCGCTGGTCACGGGGCATTTCCATGAAGTCGTAGTGGTCCCCTTCCTGGAAGAGGGATGCCTGGACATCGGCGACGTCCTCGCCGTTCCACTCAAGGGTCCGGATGACCCTGTTCGGAAATGCCTTTTCGGCGGTCAATGCAACGCGGCCAAGGAACTCATGTTCGGTGTTGACGACCTTGCCCCATCCCAGTTCCACCGGGCTGCGGTAGTACTCGCTGATGTCCTGACCGTCGTAGCTGCCCGCGATGTAGGCAGGCTGGGCGAAAGCCGGCATCGCGGCACGGAAGTACTCCAGGTACTCGGCCATGTCTTCGTCGAAGATGGCCGGGATGTAATCCGTGGCGATGGTGGGGAAGCAGGCCTCAAGGTGGTTGATCAGGGCGACCCGGCCGCCCAGTTTACGGATGCCGTGGACTTTGCCGGCTTCGAGGACAGCGTTGTAGATCTCCTGGGCAATTTCCTTGGGTCCCTGAAGTTCGAAGCCGACCTCACCTGCCATGCCCTGGCGCAGTGCGTAGATACTGTGCCCGGCCACGGTGATGGGCACGACGTGCATGTACTTTGCTTCCAGGAGGTCCCGGGAGTCGGTGAGCTCGTGCAGAACTTTTACGGCGTTGGGGCCGGAGACCTGGAAAATGAACCAGTCCTCTTTGGTTCCCCGCGCGTCGTAGCCGCCGCGTTCCAAGTTGAATGCGGCCCAGAAACCGCCGCGGCCATGGACGACGAATTCTTCCTCGCCAAAGCGGGTGAGGACGCCTTCATGAATGACTTTGCCGTCCTTGTTCGTGTGGATCGCGTGCTTGGACTGGCCGATGTCGAACTTCTTGTAGCTGTTCACGGTGATGTCGGAAAACAGCCGGAGCGCGTCGGGACCGGTGAACCGGTGCTGCCACAGGAAGGACCAGTCGCCGATGTAGCAGGTCTCCTTCCACGACATGCTCTCGTCAAGCCAGTTCGTGTACTCCGGCTGCCCGAAGCGGCTCCAGGCGTAAGTCTCCGGTGCCGTGCGCATTGAGTCGACGGTGTACTTCATCGTTGCCACCTCTAATAGCTAGGTCGGCCAAAGGATTGTTGTTTGCTCGGAGTGCCGGCTGAACGGATATCAACTTTGACCTGGTCGTTCTGTGGTGTAGATCACCACTGATTCAAGGCTAGATTTCCCACCGATATTTAGCAAATAGAATGTAGGTATGCTGATATAGATATTCTCTATACAGAGAAGGGGGAATCCTCTAGCCTTGCTGTATGGACGAACCGGGCAAGTATGATCTGAATCTTCTGCGGGTTTTCGTGCTTGTATACGAGACACGCAGCGTCACCGAGGCCGCGGAAATCCTGGCCATCAGCCAGCCATCCGTGAGCTATGCGTTGTCGAAGTTGCGCAAACTCTTCGGAGATCCGCTTTTTCACCGCGGACCGAAGGGCCTGGAAGCGACACCGACGGCAAGTGGTCTCTATCCGGAATTGAGTCAGTCACTCCGGATGATCGACTCAGCGGTTCAAGGCGTCTCCGAATTCGATCCTGCCAGCACGTCCCACCGGTTCCGGCTCATGATGACCGACCTCGGTCTCATGGCACTGTTTCCTTACATCGTTTCGGCCGTGCTGGAGGCCGCGCCGAATGTTCGTCTCGACGTCATACCGCTGGACATCTCCCAGCTCCACGATCGACTACGGCGCAACGAAATCGACGCGGCAATCGGGATCCCTGCCATACCCGAGAGTGACGTGCTGGGTGAGCACCTTATGGACATGCCCTACGTGGGCGTCTGTGCCAGGACGCACCCGCGCATCTCCGACAGCCCATCGATGGAGGAAATCGCCGCCGAAAAACATGTTGTCGTGTCGAAGGCGTTGGGGCACGAGCATGTCGTCCACAGGCTGGCCGAACTGGGCGTCCGTGACTCCGTGACCATCACCCTCCCAAGTTTTGCCGTGGTCGCGCAGACCCTTGCCGTGACAGACCACATCAGCGTCGTACCCAAAGCCCTCGCCGACATCATCGAGTCCCACGGATCGGTCCGCCAGTTTGCGCTCCCTTTCAACATCGCACCCGGCCGCGTCACCCTGTATACCTACCGACGCGACATCCCATCTCCTCCCGTGGACTGGCTCCGTGAAATAATCGCCACGTCCCTGACGCAGTACCCCTACCCGAAGTACGTCAGAGGGGCTGCCTTACGTGGCGTGCAGCAAGCAATAGCAGTCGACTAGCCGGCCCGGAAGCCCGCGTGTCCGAGCAGTTGGACCTCTAAGTGGCGGATTGTGGACATGCACCAGCCGTCAGTACACCCAGCAGGGCGCCCATCTCGAGAAACTCCCTGGCCGGTTGTGAGGCCCGGCCATGATCCGCAGCCGAACCATGGCCGACCCTGGCCATACGCTCCAGCCATGAAAACTATGAAGAAGGCATGCCCGCTCTGCCACGGGGCGGCACGTCAGCCCTGTCCAGGCGCGTGGGTCTGGACCACGCATGAACGTGCTTCGACCTTCTCCATCTTGGCGTCAAGGACACCTGTCTGGGCAGTAAAACCGCATTTCAGACGCCCAAAACCCACCCCAGGCTAATGGGAATATATGTTCGATACTTTAGTGTAGCCCCGGGGTCGGACAGTTTGCATACTTCGACCAATTGGCTCCGGGCAGGCTCGAAGCAGTTCGTCCAGTCGCGGGGTGCGCGGGGACAGCCCGCAGTGCCCGGTATGCGATGGCTAGCCGGGCGTTCCGTCGCGCTGGTTTCTTCGGGCGAGCTGCTGGAGTTGCCGTGCGTGCACGCCGCCCACCCAGTCCCAGCCCGGCATAGCCGACGGCCCGACCCGCGGATCGCTGGCAACATGGGTCACGCAGGGCGTGCACGTACGCCCGATCCTGGTCGATCCGTGCGCGTACCTGATCAGCTCCGCCGATGGACCCGTGGCCGGGGACGGGGACATCGACGTCGCCCACCACGCCCTCGAGCAGCCGCAGCGCGGCGAGGCAATCCTCGATCGGGTCAGCGGTGTCGTTCAAGTCGAGCATCGGAATCAAGACATCAGAAAGCATGTGACCGGCGACGAGAACCCCGCGTTCCTCAATCAACAGCGCCGCATGACCCGGAGCATGCGCTTGATGCTCGACAATCCGGACATGAGGGCCATCCCCCGGTCAGTACTCGCCCTTGATCACGAAGTAGGAGCCGCGAATAACGCCAGCCAGCTTCGATTTTTGGCGGGCGAACTTGAAGCGCGGCGCCAACTCCTCCGGAATTTCCATGCCCTCGGCAAGCTTGAACCCGACCGCCCGCTTCCCGCCGTCCTCGATGCTGTACATGACGTTGATCGACAGCCCCGACTCGTAGAAAACGTAGGCCATCCGCAAGCCGTCGACTTCGAAGGCGGTCGCTTCCAGCGGCCGGGATCCAATGACGATGTCGCGCTCGTCCCGGAGGATCCGGCTCACCCGGTCGACCACCTCCGGAACCTCGCTTGCAGGGCTCACGGTGAAGGCATGGTCGTACTTGTTCCGGTAATAGCGGGCCTCGTTGGCGCGCAACCCGGCGAGGGCCTCGGCGACCGGAGACGATTCCAAGCCGACAGTAGAAACGTTCTCGAAGTCAACGGTGTACGGCATGCATCCTCCTGGTCAGACGTGTCGGGACCAATGCTAACGCGACGGCGTGCCGCCCGGACGGCAGAACGCGTACGTGCGTACCGTGCAGAGCCCCGTGACAGGCCGGTCAGCAAGCTACTCCGGAGTTTCGTCGGATTTTCAGCGGATTACCCGGTAGCGCACGTGGGTGACGAGGCGGGTACCGCTCACTTCCGTCGGCTCAAGCTTGAGATTCTCGACGCCGTCCAGCAGCCGCTCGCCCGCTCCCAGGACGATGGGCGCGATGTGGAGCCGCAGCTCGTCGATCAGCCCCGCCGAAAGGAATTGGCGGACGGTCTGCGCTCCTCCGGCAACGGCCACGTCCTTGCCGCCAGCGGCCTTCCGCGCCTGGGCCAGCGCGGATTCGATCCCATCAGTCACGAAGTTGAACGTGGTGCCGCCCTGCATCTCCAGAGGCTCGCGTCGATGATGGCTGAGAACGAACACGGGTGCGTGATAGGGCGGTTCCTCACCCCACCAGCCCCGCCATTCCTCATCCCACGCCCCGCGCCCTGCGAACATGTTCCGTCCCATGATGTAGGCGCCGGCCGCGAGGATGCCGTCGAGCGCGGCTGCGTTGGGCTCGGGTTCTTCGAACTGCCACCGGTGCAGGAGCTCTCCGCCCTCGCCCAGGGGGTCCGTCAGGCTTTGGTTCGGTCCGGCGGCGAATCCGTCGAGGGAGATGGTCAGATCGCACGTGACTTGGCTCATGCGCCCATCATGACACCGCTCGGCTGATCGGGACGACCAAATTAAATGAAATGCTTGAGGCATGACCATCGATGAAATTATTGCTTTGGTGAAAAGCTTCGACGGTGCACTGGCCGTCACGGCCGGCCAAGGAGATGGCTCGCCAGAACTTGCCTGGGGTGACACATTCTTCTACTACGCCCCCGACGGCATCATGCCCCAAGCAACTCAACCCTTTGCGACGATCGTGGCAAAGGACTACCCCGAAGATGAGCAGTCGCGCCTTGACCGGCCAGGATTCTTCCGCGTAAATATTGCCGCCGGAAGGGCCGCCTTCGTTGAGTGGACCGGCCACCAACCAGGGGAGCCGGCCGACGACGTTGATCCAAGCGTCGCTGACAGTGTAATTGCTCATCCTGTCTACGGATCCCTGGGGTGGCTGGCCATAGTCAATCCGGGACCATCGACAGCCCAGACCGCCCGGACGCTGCTCCGCCAGGCCTACGACCTCGCTCGCGCCCGCTTCGAACGCAGAATGAACCGCTAGGCGTGCTCCGCACCGAACTTTGATGCCGAACATTGATGCAGGCGTCCCACGTCCGTGATCCACCTCCTGTGCACGCTCGGTGCATGTCACGTTTTGGGGGAAACCGACAGGGCCGCTGCGGGAAGATAGTTCTGGCGGCCGTGCTGCTGGTTGCTGGCGTCACCGGCTGCGAATACTCGACCGGTTGGGGATGCGGCCCCTCCTTGCCAGGCTCGCACGGCTCCCGTCCGGCAACGTCTCAGGGGCAGTCGCCGGCGTTCGGGTCACGCCAAGGACCCCCTGACGCAGGTCGGCCGGCCCGGCAGGGGTCGGTTTGATCACATCGGCCCGTGGCGCGCGGGAAGTCCGGTCCGGGCGCCGCATACTGGAACGGACAGGCCAATTGTGCGGGGACGGTAGGAGGAGCAGGCATGGGGACCCTGATGAGAATCGTACGGAATGAGTACTTTCCCGCGGCTGCCGTGCTGGTGTTCGTGGTGCTCTTTTGGACTGCCGGCCTCTTTGGCGGGCTGTCGCTCTTGAGCAAGAATCAGCCTCCCCTGGCAACGCTGACATGGCTGCTCTTCGTCTACGCCCTGGCCGTTCTGTCGCCCCTCGCCGGACTTTTGGCCGCCTTCGACCTGGTGCGGCGGTGGTGGCGCAAGCACCGGCGCGGCCAGTTGCGCGCGGCTGCCAGGACGCGGACCGCAACCAAGCGCTGAGGCGCGGTTCCTTCTGATTGCCTGGAAAACCATTGCGGCCTCTCTGCCGGAGTGGTTGCATGGGGTTCATGGCTACCCCAGAGACTTACCTCTTAGTGATCGGGACCAAAAAAGGACTCTGGCTGGCGACCAGCCAGGACCGGAAGCAATGGTCCCTCTCCGGCCCGCACTTCCTGATGAGCGAGATACCGAGCATCGGAATCGACACGCGGGACGGCCGCACCCGCATCATGGTGGGCGTGCGGTCTGAACACTGGGGCCCCACCGTGGCCCACTCGGATGATCTCGGCGCCACCTGGACCGAGCCCGAACAGGGTGCCATCAAGTTCCCCGACGGCACCGACGCCGCCGTCGAACGCATTTGGCAGATCCACCCCGACGCCGAGTCGCGGCCCGGCGTGGTGTGGGCCGGCGCCGAGCCGATTTCGGTCTGGAAGTCCACCGACGGCGGCGAACACTTTGAGCTGAACCGCGGACTGTGGGACCACCCCCACCGCAGCGAATGGGGCGCCGGCTATGGCGGCGCCGCCGCCCACTCGATCGTCGTCAACCCGTCCGGGGACAACGTGCACATCGCCATGAGCACGGGCGGCGTTTACCGCTCGCTCGACGGCGGGACGTCCTGGGAGCCCCGGAACAAGGGAATTTCGGCCTACTTCATGCCGGACCCCAACCCGGAGTTCGGCCAGTGTGTCCACAAGATTGCAGCGGATGCCGCCGTCGAAGGCCGTCTTTACGCGCAAAATCACCACGGCGTGTACCGCAGTGACGACAATGCCGAGAGCTGGCAATCAATCGCGGAGGGGCTGCCCGCCGACTTCGGTTTCGTGATGCTGACGCACCCGCGGAGGGCGGGCACGGCCTGGGTGGTTCCGCTCAAGGCCGACGGCGAAAGGATCCCGCCCGAGGGGAAGCTCGCCGTGCACCGCACCGACGACGCCGGCGACACCTGGAAGCGGCTGGATGCGGGACTGCCGCAGTCCGAATACAACGCCGTGCTCCGTGACGCCGCGGCCGTGGATTCCGCCGAACCTGCCGGGGTGTACTTCGGAACGCGCGGAGGCTCGGTGTACGCCAGCGCAGACGAGGGCGAAACCTTCGCGGAGGTTGCGTCCCACCTGCCGGACGTCCTGTGCGTGCGCGCTGCCGTCGTGGCGGATGCCACGGTTCCCGCGCCGGCCTCCGCATGAGGATCCGTTGTGGGTGAGATCAGCGTGGTGCTTCCCAGCGTCCTTCAGCCGCTCGCCGGCGGGCAGTCCTTGCTGACTGCGCCCGCCGACGGGACGGTGACTGTGGGCCGGGTGCTGGATTCCGTGACCGGGGACTACCCGGTGCTTGCCAGGAGGCTGCGGGACGAAACCGGTGCACTCCGCCGCTACGTGAATATTTACGTGAACGGCGACGAGGTCCGGCGTCTCCAGGGCCTGGATACGGAAGTCGCTGCCGGCCAGGAAGTGCTGATCATTCAGTCCGTGGCCGGGGGATAGCTGGCTCAGGCGACGCGCCAAACGCTGCACTCATCCGTATTGATGGCTCGGCGCATCCCGGTGTGATGGTCCATGATCCACACGACGCCGATCCCGGGCGCCGTCTCCTGGACGCTGCCGCGGCGGATGACGACGTCGTCGTAACTGGGACCCACCGAGAGGCGGGCTTCGATCTCGTCCCCGCGGTGGAGCTGGTCCAAGGCGCGGACGCGGGTTATGTGGGCTTTGGCTTCCTTCAACATGGCGTGGCCTCCCGAGCTGGAGCTGGTGCCTGCTATTGCCGGCACTTCCAGTGTGGCGGGGGAATGTTGCGCCTGCGTTTCCTGCCCGTTAGCACGCGGTTAGTTTCCCGCGCCGCTCCGGTTTCAGCATGCCATTGACCGCCGAAAGCAGAGCCAGCAGACTTTCAGTGGGCTTGCATCCGTCACGCCGCCGACCAGGAGGGACCAGCAATGACGATCCAGGAAACCGAGGCAGAAGCGGCCTTCAGAGCAGGCCGCGAGTGGTTCAAGAGTGCAGTGGTCTATCAGATCTATCCGCGCAGCTTCGCCGATTCTGACGGCGACGGGGTGGGGGACCTCCGTGGCATCATCGGCAGGCTCGACTATCTGCAGACGCTGGGCGTCGACGTCGTCTGGCTTTCCCCCGTGTACCGCTCACCGCAGGACGACAACGGCTACGACATCAGCGACTACCGCGACATCGATCCCATCTTCGGAGACCTGGAAACGCTGGATGAGCTCCTCGAAGGACTGCACGCCCGCGGCATGAAGCTCGTGATGGACCTCGTGGTCAACCACACATCGGACGAACACCCGTGGTTCGTGGAGTCGCGCTCGAGCAAGGACAACCCGAAACGCGACTGGTACTGGTGGCGGCCGCCGCGGTCCGGTGCTGAGCCTGGGGCGGCCTGGGCGGAACCCAACAACTGGGGCTCCGCGTTTTCCGGCCCCGCCTGGGAGTACGACGCCGCCACCGGAGAGTGTTACCTCCACCTGTTCTCCCGGAAGCAGCCGGACCTGAACTGGGAAAACCCGGAAGTGCGGGCCGCCATCTACGACATGATGAACTGGTGGCTGGACCGTGGCGTGGACGGATTCCGGATGGACGTCATCAACTTCATTTCCAAGGAGCAGTCGCTGCCGGACGGACCGATTGCTGAAGGCATGCTGTACGGCGACGGCGGCCCGCACTTTATCTGTGGCCCGCGGATCCACGAGTTCCTGCAGGAAATGCACCAGGAAGTGTTCGCCGGGCGGGACAAGGAACTGCTCACTGTGGGCGAGATGCCCGGAGTGACGGTGGAGGACGCCGCGCTCTTCACTGACCCCAGACGCCAGGAAGTGGACATGGTGTTCCAATTCGAACACGTGGCCCTGGACCAGGAGGGCGGCAATAAGTGGCGTCCCAAGAAGCTCCTGCTCACCGACCTGAAGAAGTCCCTGGGCCGCTGGCAGGAAGGACTCGGGGAGCGCGGCTGGAACAGCCTCTACTGGGGCAACCATGACCAGGCCCGCGCCGTATCCCGCTTCGGTGACGACGGCCAGTACCGGGAGCTCTCCGCCAAGATGCTCGCCGCCATCCTCCATCTGCACCGCGGCACCCCGTATGTGTACCAGGGCGAGGAGCTGGGCATGACGAACATGTCGTTTGGCGCGATCAGCGACTACCGCGACATCGAGGTCCTGAACCACCACCGGGAGGCAACAACCCACCTCGGGCACACCGATGCCGAGGTCCTCGCCGCTCTGGCGCCCCTGAACCGGGACAACGCCCGCACGCCGGTGCAGTGGGATGCCAGCCGGCACGCCGGCTTCACCACCGGTGCCCCGTGGATCGCGGTGAACCCGAACGCCAATTCCATCAACGCCGCTGCCCAGGTGGATGACCCCGAGTCGGTCTTCAGCTTTTACCGGAAGGTCATCGCGCTGCGCCATGCGGACCCCGTGGTGGCCTACGGCGACTTCACTATGCTGCTGCCCGACGACGAGCACGTCTATGCATTCCGGCGCTCGCTGCCGGACGCCGAGATGCTGGTGCTTGGCAACTTCTCCGGAACGGAACAGCGCGCCGACATCGACGGCTCCTGGGAAGATGCCGGACAGGTGCTCGGCAACTACCCGGCCGAGCCCGGCCTTGGGCTGCGTCCCTGGGCAGTGAAGGTGTTCCGCCGGGGGCTGTAGGGGCGCCGAGAGGCCACGACGCGGGGCGGCGCTCCCATGGGGACACGCGCCCGCAGGGGGCCAGGCGGTTTCACGGGGCCAGGCGGTCGCCAGGCCGGTGGACGCGGAACCAGCGGTAGCCGTAGCGTCCCAGCTCCACGGTGAACCCGCCGTCGGGCTCCAATGGAACGTTGCCGCCGTCGAGCAGGTCCAGCAGGACGGCGCCCCTGAAGGCCGCCCGGGGCGCCTCCTTCGGCCCCACTGTGCCGCTGACCTTCACCGTGTCTTGGCCAAAGTTGTGCAGCAGCACCAGCGTTGCTCCCGCCGAGCTGCAAGAGTGGGCAAAGACCGCCGGCTCGGGCTGGTCGATGACGGCGAAGTCGCCCCAGCCCAGCTCCGGGGATTCGCGGTAGCGCTGGATCAGTGTGGCGATGAAGTTCCACAGCGACTCCGGATCCCGCTTGGCCTGCGCCGCGTTGACCTTGTCCGGGCCGAACTCCCCACGCACCAGCGGCGCCACCAGCTGCGATGCCCGGGCTTCGGAGAAGCCGCCGTTCTTTTCGCTGTTCCACTGCATGGGCGTGCGGACGGCGGCCCGGCTCTTCTGCCGCAGGTCCTCGCCCATCCCGATTTCCTCGCCGTAGTACAGCACGGGAGTGCCGGGCAGGGAGAACATCAGCGAATAGACCATTTTGATCCTGCCGGTATCGCCGTCAAGCATCGGCGGCAGCCTGCGCCGGAGGCCCCGGCCGTAGACCTGCATGTTCTTCTCCGGGCCGAACGCGGCAAAAACCTCCTCGCGCTCGCCGTCGCTAAGCTTGTCCAGCGTGAGCTCGTCATGGTTGCGGACGAACATGGCCCAGTGGTTGTCAGGGTGCAATTGCGGGCGGCTCTTCAGCGTCTCCGCGAGCGGTCGGGCGTCCCGCCTGGCCAGCGAGAGATACATGTGCTGCATGGACATGAAGTCGAACTGCATGTTCAGCTCGTTGCCCTCGGCGCCGCCGAAGTACTCCAGCTGCTCCTTGTACGGCAGGTTCACCTCGCCGAGCAGGACCGCGCTGCCGTTGCGGCGGTTGAGGAAACTGCGCAGGGCGCTGAGGTAGTCGTGCGGGTCGATCTTGGCCGCCTCGTCCTTGGGCTCGCCGCGGGTTTCCAGGAAAAACGGCACGGCGTCGAGGCGGAACCCGTCCAGCCCGAGCTGCAGCCACACCCCCATGGCCTTGGCGATCTCGTTCCTGACGTTGGGGTTCGTGACGTTCAGGTCCGGCTGGTGCTCCGCGAACATGTGCAGGTACCACTCGCCGGTGGCGTCGTCCTGGGTCCAGATGGAAGTCTGCTCGCCCGGGAACACCACCTCCGAGGACGTGTCCGGCGGTGTGTCCTTCCGCCACACGTAGTAGTCGCGGTACGGGTTGTCCACGGACTTCCGCGCCTCCTGGAACCACGGATGCTGGTTCGAGGTGTGGTTGACCACGAAATCCGCGATCACCCTGAGCCCGCGGTCCTTGGCCGTACGGATGAACTCCACGAGGTCACCCATGGTGCCCAGCCGGCTGTCCACGCTGAAGAAATCGGTAACGTCGTAGCCGTCGTCGCGGTCAGGCGAGGGATAGAACGGCATGAGCCAGATGCAGCTCACGCCCAGCGCCGCGAGATAGTCCACGCGCTGGGTGAGCCCGGCGAAATCGCCGGTGCCGTCGCCGTCGTCGTCGAAAAATGTCTCGACGTCGAGGCAGTAGATCACGGCGTTCTTCCACCACAGGTCCGAGGTTTCAGCGATTCTCATGCGACCGGTACCGTCCGCAGCTGGGGCAGCACCTTTTCGGCGAAGGCATCGATGAACGGGGCCTGATCCTGCCCAACGAAGTGCAGGTACAGCTCGTCGAAGCCGAGCTCGGCGTACTCACCGAGCCACTGGGCGTGCTGGTCAAGGCTGGTCGAGATATTCACCGACTTCCGGACCTGTTCCTCCCCGACATCTGCGCTGACGCCGTCGAAATGGGAAGCGGTGGGCAGGTCCCAGGGGATGGGCGGGGCGAAAACGTTGGTCCGCCACTGGTCCAGTGCAATGGCCACCGCGTCCTGCTCCCCGGGCGCCCAGGACAGGTGGATCTGCAGGACTGCCTTGCCGCGGCCGCCGTTGTCCCGGTAGGCGGCGAGCATCTCCTTGAGCTTCCCGTGGGGCTGGTTCACGGTCACCAGCCCGTCAGCCCAGGTGGCCGAACGGCGCGCCGTCTCCACGCTGACGGCCGGGGCAATGAGCTGCGGCCTGGGCTCCGGAACGTCCCAGATCCTTGCCTGCTCCACGGTGACCAGCCCGTGGTGCGTGACCTCCCCGCCGTCGTGCAGGCGGCGGATGACGTCCACGCATTCCTCCAGCCGGCGCTGGCGGGTGTCTTTCTGCGGCCACGGGTCACCTGTGATGTGTTCGTTCATGTTCTCCCCGCTGCCCAGCGCCATCCAGAACCGGCCCGGGAACATCGACGCCAGCGTGGCCGAGGCGTGGGCGATGATGGCGGGGTGGTACCGCTGGCCCGGGGCGTTGACCACGCCGAACCGCAGTCCGGTGGTGGCCAGCGCGGCGCCCAGCCAGGACCACGCAAAGCCGGAATGCCCCTGCCGTGCGGACCATGGCTCGATGTGGTCCGAGCACATGGCGGCGTCGAAGCCTGCCTCCTCGGCACGCTGGACGTCCTTCAGAAGCTGTCCCGGGCTGATCTGTTCATGCGACGCGTGAAAACCGATGGCTGCCATCGTTAATGTCTACCGGCGGCCGGTGGCTGTGTCGAGGGCCCGGTGTGGAAAGGTCCGCTGCGGAGGATTGCCGGGCCGCGGGGGCTGGCGCCGGGATGGCCCCCGGGCAAGAATGGGGCGTATGCAGCTGCCGGTCATGCCCCCCATTGCTCCGATGCTCGCGAAGGCGGTGCCCGCCATTCCGGACGGCGCCATGAGCTACGAGCCGAAGTGGGACGGTTTCCGGTCGATCGTTTTCCGCGACGGCGACGACGTGGAGATCGGCAGCCGCAACGAAAAACCCATGACGCGCTACTTTCCCGAACTGGTGGAGGCGCTCAAGGCCAACCTGCCCCCGCGGTGCGTGCTCGACGGCGAAATCGTGCTGGTGGGCGCGTCAGGGGACCGGCTCGATTTCGACGCCCTGCAGCAGCGGATCCATCCTGCGGCCAGCCGCGTCAGGCTCCTTGCAGAACAGACACCGGTGAAGTTTGTGGCGTTCGATCTTCTGGCCCTGGGGGATGAGGACTTCAGCGGCCGGCCGTTCACCGAGCGGCGCGCAGCTTTGGAACAGGTCTTCGCCAGCGCCGCTCCACCGCTCCACCTGACGGCCGCGACGCAGGACCGGGAGATCGCCGGGAAGTGGTTCCACCAGTTTGAAGGCGCAGGCCTGGACGGAATCATCGCCAAGCCCCTCGACGGCGTGTACCAGCCGGACAAGCGGGTCATGTTCAAGATCAAGCACGAGCGCACTGCCGACTGCGTGGTGGCCGGCTACCGGGTGCACAAGAGCGGGCCGGACGCGATCGGTTCGCTGCTCCTGGGCCTGTACAAGCCCGGCGGCGAACTGGCCAGCGTCGGTGTGGTGGGCGCCTTCCCGATGCAGCGGCGCCGGGAGCTCTTCGAGGAACTCCAGCCGCTGGTCACCAGCTTCGATGAACACCCGTGGGCCTGGGCCAAACAGGAGGAAGGCGCGCGCACGCCGCGCAAGGCCGAGGGCAGCCGCTGGAGCGCAGGCAAAGACCTTTCCTTCACGCCGCTGCGTCCCGACCGCGTTGTGGAGGTCAAGTACGACCACATGGAGGGCGAAAGGTTCCGTCATACCGCGCAGTTTGTGCGCTGGCGCCCGGACCGGGACCCGGACACGTGCACCTACGAGCAGCTCGAGGAGCCCGTGAAGTTCGACCTCGCCGAGGTGCTGGCCACATGAGAAAGGCGGCCCGCCCCTCATGAGGGGAGGGCCGCCGTCGTGACCTTCTTTGAAGCCGAACAGGCCGAGTAGGCCGGGGACTCGCCGTGGCGTGAGGCGTTTGGCGGGCAAACGGGGTCACGACGGCGGGACGCGCCCGGGCCGGTCGGGTTACTTGAGGCCGAGCTGCTTGGTGGGAACCTTGAAGGTTTCCTTGGCCGTCAGGGCCGAGACGGCCGCAACGACGCAGATCACGGCCGTGAAGATGCTGATCTGGACCCAGCCGCCGGGCTTGATGCCGCCCATGGCCGCCACGATGGCGGGGGCGAACCCTGCCATGAGGAAGCCGAGCTGGGTGCCGATCGCGAGGCCGGAGAAGCGGACCTTGGTGCTGAACATTTCAGCGTAGAAGGACGGCCAGACGGCGTTCGAGGCTGCATAGCCGCACGAGAAGAAGCCGATGGCGGCCAGGAACATCAGCGGGACGCTGTGGGATTCGAGGCTGAGCAGGAAGACCGGGGTGAGGACAGCGCTGGAGAGTGCGCCGTAGATGAAGACGGGCTTGCGGCCGATCCTGTCTGCGAGCTTGCCGAACAGCGGCTGCGTGCCCAGGGCCACGAGGTTGGCGCCGACCACAAGCCACAGGGTGGTGGTGCCGTCCACGCCGGCAACTGTCTTGGCGTAGCTGATGGCGAGGGTGCCGAACACGGTGGAGACGGCGGCGATGAACGCGCAGCAGATGACGCGGAGTACGTCGCGCCAGTGGCTCTTGAGCAGGTCGGCAACGGGAAGCTTGGCGATCTGGGCGGTCTTCTGGGCTTCCGCGAAGGCCGGCGGCTCGTGCAGGGTGCGGCGGATGAAGAAGGCAACCATGACCACCACGGCGCTGAGCCAGAACGGAATGCGCCAGCCGATACCGTACTTGATCTCGTCAGGCAGGGCGAGGACGGGGATGAAAACGAGGGCCGCGAGGATCTGGCCGCCCTGGGTGCCGGTGAGGGTCCAGGAGGTGAAGAAGGAGCGGCGGTTGTCCGGGGCGTGCTCGAGCGTCATGGAGGAGGCTCCGGCCTGCTCGCCGGCGGCGGAAAGCCCCTGGCAGAGGCGCGCCAGCACCAGGAGGACCGGGGCCCACCAGCCAACGGTCTTGAAGTCCGGCAGGCAGCCGATCACGAAGGTGGAGGCGCCCATGAGGAGCAGGGTGAACATGAGGACCTTGCGGCGGCCCACCCGGTCGCCGAAGTGGCCCAGGATGACGGCACCCACGGGGCGCGCCACGTAGGCAAAGCCGAACGTGGCAAAGGACATGATGGCCGCGTTAGTGTCGGCGTCCGGGAAGAAGACCTTAGGGAAGATTAGGGCAGCTGCCGAGCCAAAGATAAAGAAGTCGTAGTACTCGACGGCGCTGCCGAGGAAGCTGGCAAGGGCTGCCTTCTTCGGGGTCCCGGCCGGGGCAACAGTGCCCGGCGTCATGGACGGGAGTGTCTGGCTCATGGTGTTCCTTCAGTGTGACGACATTGTCGCGGATGTATCAGGAGGGTCGCAGCCGCCGTCCTGGATGGGGAAAGGGCGGCTGGAGGTCCTTGGAAAGACCCGGACTAAGTAGCCACATGGTGAGAGCTACTTGTGCGATACAGCAACTATGGCTGTGAGGGCAGTCACTTGTCAAGAAGATTGTTCACCATCTAGAAATAGCTCTCACATTGTGGCAACATCGAGTTATGAGTGTGAAAGAAGCCACAGGCAATGACGCCGGCATCCAGCCCCCGGAAGAAATCAAGGCCCCGGATGATGCCCGGTTCCCCGACGAAGCATCGGCGGCGGAGGGAGGCCTGAAGGCCAAGTCCGCCAAGCCGGGAAAGGATGACTCCCGCACGGACATGGTGGGCAAGGCCCTGGGCCTCTTGGTCCTGCTGGGGGACGAGCCGCGCGGCGCCAGTGCCTCCGCGCTTTCCCGGCGCGCCGACCTTCCCTTCAGCACCACCTACCGGCTGCTGGGTTCTTTGACGCGGGACGGCTTTGTGGACTACGAGCCGGACGGCCGCCGCTACCACCTCGGCCTGCGGATCTTCCAGCTCGGCCAGCGGGTGTCCAACCACCACGGCTTCGCCGGCACCGCGCTTCCCATTCTGCGGCGCGTCACGGAACAGACGGGCGAGGCCACCATCCTGTCCGTCCGGGATGGCATCCACCACCTCACGGTGAACAAGGTGGACGGCCCGCAGACCTTCCGCGTGACCAGCGATCCGGGCTTCCTCGGCGCCCTCCACACCACGTCGGTGGGCAAGGCGCTTGTGGCCTTCGCCGAGGACGCAGATCGCGAGCGGCTATTGGAGGAGCTGCCGCTGGATCCGCTGACGAATGTCTCCATCACCGACCGTGGTGTCTTCCGTGCCGAGATAGACAAGGTCAGGCGCCAGGGCTTCGCGGTCATGGACGAGGAAAACGAGCTTGGAATGCGCGCCGTGGCAGTGCCGGTTTTCAACTCCCAGGGGGTCGCCTTCGCCTCGCTGGCCACCGCCGTGCCCGTCTTTCGGCTCAGCATGGACGCCCTCGTGGCTCACGTTCCGCTGCTGCAGGAGGCGGCTGCCGAGCTGGCAGCACGCCTGCCTCAGCGGTAATACGCGCTCATTCATCACGTATTTGTTCGTATCAAGAACAAGAGTGCATCATATGAACTTTTGTTGTACTGTAATCCCTATCACCTGGCCAGCGGCAGGCGCCCGAGTGCCCCAGCCGGCCGTGTGCCGCAGTCAAAGGAGCCGCACGCATGAGCAATCGAACTGAGTCCTACCTCGTGGGACTGGTCGGCGATGGCGTGATGCCGTCACTTTCCCCCCACATGCATGAGCGCGAAGGCGATGTCCAAGGGCTCCGCTACCTCTACCGCCCCATAGACCTCCGCGAGCTGGACCTTCCCGCCACGTCCATCGGTGACCTGCTGCAGAGCGCCTACCGGCTGGGCTTCAACGGGCTGAACATCACCCACCCGTGCAAGCAGCTGGTCCTGGAGCACCTGGACGAGATCGCACCCGACGCCGAAAAGCTTGGCGCCGTGAACACCGTGGTGATCCAGGACGGCCGCTTCATCGGCCACAACACCGACTTCTCCGGCTTTGCCGCCGCCCTGGCCTCCGGGCTCCCGGACGCCAAGCTGGACCGCGTAGTTCAGCTGGGAGCGGGCGGTGCCGGGTCCGCCGTCGCCTACGCCCTGCTCACCGCCGGCGTGCAGACGCTGGACCTCGTGGACATGGACCCGGCGCGGAGCGCCGAACGCGCCGCCGAGCTGTCCGGCTTCTTCCCCGACCGCACCATCACGGGACGCACGACGTCGGAGCTGCCGCAGCTCATGCCTTCGGCCGACGGCCTGGTGCACTGCACCCCAGTGGGCATGGCAGCCCACCCCGGCACGCCCCTGGACATGGCCCTCGTGGAACCGCGCCACTGGGTGGCGGACATCGTATACCGCCCCATCGAGACCGAACTGGTCCGCGAGGCCCGTGCCAAGGGCTGCGAAGTGCTCGACGGCGGCCGCATGGCCGTGGGCCAGGCCGCGGACGCCTTCCGGATCTTCACCGGCCTGGAAGCCGACGCCGAGCGCATGCGCGCCCACTTCCTGGAACTCATCGCGGCGGAAGAGGTGGCCGTCTGATGCGCACCGGCATCGCCACCGTGTGCCTCTCCGGCACCCTGAAGGAAAAGATGCAGGCCTGCGCCATTGCGGGCTTCGACGGCATAGAAATCTTCGAACAGGACCTGGTCACCTCACCGCTGAGCCCGGAGGACGTCCGCAAGATGGCCGCGGACCTCGGCCTCACACTGGACCTTTACCAGCCGTTCCGCGATTTCGACAGCGTCACCGAGGACCTGCTTTCCGCTAACCTCCGCCGGGCCGACGCCAAGTTCGGGCTGATGTCCCGGCTGGGCATGGACACCATCCTGGTCTGCTCCAACGTGGCCACAGCCACGATCGACGACGACGGCCTCCGCGCCGGGCAACTGGCCGACCTCGCCGCCCTTGCCGGCGACCACGGCGTCAAGGTGGCCTACGAGGCGCTCGCCTGGGGCAAGTACGTCAATGACTACGAGCACGCGCACCGCCTGGTGGAGATGGTGGACCACCCCAACCTCGGCACATGCCTGGACTCCTTCCATATCCTGTCCCGCGACTGGGACACCGCGCCCATCGAGGACTTCGACCCGGACAAGATCTTCTTCGTCCAGGTGGCGGACGCCCCCAAGCTCTCCTTGGACGTGCTGTCCTGGAGCCGCCACTACCGCGTGTTCCCGGGAGAAGGACAGTTCGAGCTCGCCAAGTTCATGGGCCACGTGGTCCGCGCCGGCTACACCGGACCGGTGTCGCTCGAGGTGTTCAATGACGTGTTCCGCCAGTCTGACGTCGAGCGCACCGCCGTGGACGCCATGCGCTCGCTGATTTGGCTGGAGGAGCAGAGCGCCAAGTGGCTGGATGCCAACGCGGCATCCGCTCTTAACGGGGCCGGAACCGCCAGTGGCGGGGCGGGCGCCAAAGCTGCCGGCCGCCGTCGTTACCCCATGGAACTGGCCACGCTCCCGCAGGTGGCCGAACCGGCCGGCTTCAACTTCGCCGAGGTCAAGGCCGCGGACACCGCCGCACTGGAAACCGTCCTGGGGCAGCTCGGTTTCGAGTTTAACGGCCGCCACCGCACCAAGGACGTCCAGCTGTGGACCATGGGCCACGCCCGGGTGATCATCAACGAACAGGCCCCCGGTGCCGTGGGCTCGGGCGCGCCGGCCATCGCCGCCGTCGGGTTCGACGTCGACTCCCCGGTCATTGCCTCGGCCCGCGCCCAGCAACTCAAGGCGCCCGCAGTGCCGCGCAAGAGCCAGGCCGACGAAGAGGTGTTCCAGGGCTTCGCGGCCCCGGACTCCACCGAGATCTTCCTGTGCCAGGGCAGCCCGGACGGCATCGCCGCCTGGATCAACGAATTTGGCGAGACCCGCGGGTCCGTCGGGGGGCTGGAAGTCCCCTCCGGTGCGCGGAATGCGGTGATCGACCACGTGAACCTCGCGCAGCCATGGCAGCACTTCGACGAGGCCGTCCTCTTCTACACCAGCGCCCTGGCCCTGGAACCGCAGCCGTACGCGGAGGTGGCCAGCCCCAGCGGACTGGTCCGCTCCCAGGTCATGCAGACCTCCGACCGCGCCGTGCGGCTGGTGCTGAATCTGGCACCGGTCATCCAGCAGGATGGGGCCTCCGAAACGGGCGCCGGCGCGTCGGTTACGGGCCAGCGGAAGACCTACCAGGAGCACATCGCGTTCGCCGTGGACGACCTCGTGGCCACCGCCCGGGCGGCGCAGGAGAGGGGATTGGACTTCCTGCAGATCCCGGCGAACTACTACGAGGACCTGGACGCCCGCTTCGGGCTTGATCCGGCGTTCCTGGCCACGCTTCAGGAGCTCAACCTGCTCTACGACCGCGACGCGGACGGCGAGTTCCTGCACTTCTACACCGCCACCGTGGGCAGCGTGTTCTTCGAAATGGTGGAACGCCGCGGCAACTACGACGGCTACGGGGCGCCCAATGCTCCGGTACGCCACGCCGTCCAGTATGACCACCTGCACCAACTGACCAGCCCAACCAACACCATCACCTACTGAAAGGAGGCTGCTGTGCCTGAAGACCTGAACCTTGAGACGTACAACGCCGATGCGCTCACCGAGGACCTGTCCGACGCAGTGCCCGCTGCGCCCCAGACTGCTGCGCCCCAGACTGCCGCCCAGACGCCTGCACCCTTCGTGGAAACCCAGCAGGACCTCAGCGCGGAGATCAAGGCACTCGGAGAGGCCTACGCCGAGGCAGTGAAGGGCGGTGCGAAGAGGGAAACCCAGCCGCGGCTGGACTTCGCCCCGTACCGCAGCAGCATCCTTCGCCACCCCACCAAGAGCCTGCACCACGCAGACCCGGAGACCATCGAGCTGTACTCCCCGGCGTTCGGGCACCAGGACGTGCACGCCCTGGAATCGGATCTCACCATCCAGCATAACGGCGAGCCCCAGGGCGAACGCATCATCGTTGCCGGCCGCGTGCTGGACGGCGACGGCCGTCCCGTGGCCGGCCAGCTTGTGGAGATCTGGCAGGCCAACTCCTCCGGCCGCTACATCCACAAGCGCGACCAGCATCCGGCGCCCCTGGACCCAAACTTCACCGGTGTGGGCCGCTGCATCACCGGCCCGGACGGCTCCTACCGGTTCACCACCATCAAGCCCGGCGCCTACCCGTGGAAGAACCACCTCAATGCCTGGCGGCCCGCGCACATCCACTTCTCCCTGTTCGGCACGGAGTTCACCCAGCGGATCGTCACCCAGATGTACTTCCCGGGGGACCAGCTCTTCCCGCTCGACCCGATCTACCAGTCGATCGTTGACCAGGACGCCCGTGACCGGCTCGTGGCCGACTACGACCACGACCTTACCCAGCCCGAATGGGCCCTGGGCTACAACTGGGACATCGTCCTGACCGGTTCCAAGCGGACCTGGACCGAAAACGAGGCCCTCGGAGCAGACGGAGACGACCATGAGTAAACTCACCGCAACACCCGGCCAGACCGTGGGCCCCTTCTACGGCTACGCGCTGCCCTACGACAAGGACCGCGAGCTGCTGGCTCCCGGCTCGCCGGGGTCCGTCCGCCTCCAGGGCACCGTGTACGACGGCGCCGGGCACGCCATTCCCGACGCCATCCTCGAGATCTGGCAGCCGGATTCCGACGGCAACATTGTCCGCCGCACCGGGTCGCTGGTCCGCGACGGCTACACCTTCACCGGCTTCGGCCGCAGCGCCGTGGGCAACTCCGGCGTGTACACCTTCACCACGGTCAACCCCGGCCCTACGGAGCCCGGCGCAGCCGCCTTCATCTCGGTCGCCATCTTTGCCCGCGGCCTGATGAACCGCCTCTTCACGCGCGTTTACCTGCCGGAGAACGAGGAAGCACTGGCGAAGGACCCGCTGCTGTCCTCACTGGACCCCGAGCGCCGCAAGACGCTGATTGCCCGCCGCGACGCCGACGGCGGACTCACCTGGGACATCCGTCTCCAGGGCGAGGGCGAAACCGTCTTCCTCGACTTCGAGGGAACCGGAACCGAGGGTGCCGCCCAGTGACCACTCCCCAGCCAGCCGGCACCGACGGTGACGTCGGGCTGCTCAGTCCCGTGTCGGCGTCGCCCCTGGTGGCGGCACTGACCGGTGACCGTGCGTTCTTGGCGGCGATCCTCGCCGTCGAGGCCGGCTGGGCCGCCGTGCTGGAGAAGGCCGATCTCGTTCCGGCCGGCTCAGCGGCCGTAGTAGCCCATGCGGCCGACGCGTCCCGCTACGATCTTGCCGATATTTCCCGCCGGGCGCAGGGCGGCGGCAACCCGGTGATCCCGCTGCTGGCGGATTTCCGCGCGCAGGTCATAGCCCTGGATACGAGCAACGTGGGTGCTGCCCGCGCCGTGCACACGTCACTGACCAGCCAGGACGTGCTGGACACCGCCCTCATGTTGCTGGCCCGGAACACCGTTTCGGCCCTGCTCGCAGACGTGAAGGGCACGACGACGGCGCTCGCCCGCCTGGCCCGACAGCACACGGACACGCTGTGCGTCGGCAGGAGCCTGACGCAGCATTCACTGCCGTTCACGTTCGGGCTGAAGGCTGCGCAGTGGTTCCACGGGCTGGCCGCCGCCGCACGCCGGCTCGAGGCACTCGAGCTGCCGGTGCAGACCGGCGGCGCTGCGGGAACGCTGGCCGCCGGCACCGTGCTGACCGTGGGCTCGGCCACGGACCCCTTTGGCCTCGCGGACGACCTGGCCGCGCAGCTGGGTCTCGCCCGAACACCGGCACCGTGGCACACCAACCGGTTCACCGTCACCGCGCTGGGGGATTCCCTGGCCGCGGTGGTGGACGCGCTGGGCAAGATCGCCGCGGACGTCCTGTTCCTGAGCAGGCCCGAGGTGGCTGAACTGGCTGAACCCCGGGCACCCGGCCGTGGCGTCTCCTCGGCCATGCCTCAGAAGCAGAACCCGGTGCTCTCCGTGTTGGTCCGCAGCGCAGCGCTCCAGGCTCCCGGCCTGGCCGCCCAGCTGCACCTGGCCGCCGCCACCTTCAACGACGAACGCCCCGACGGCGCCTGGCACACCGAATGGCCGGCCCTGCGCCGGCTGCTCGCCCTGGCCTTGGGGGCCGCCGGTCACGTCCGCGAACTGGCCGAAGGGCTGCAGGTCTTCCCGGAGGGCATGCGCCGCAACCTGGACCTGTCCGGGCCGTTGCTCCTGAGCGAGGGCGTGTCCGCAGCAGTGGCGCCCCTGCTGGGTGAGGGCGGGGCCGGTGGTGACGGAAAGCAGCAGCTTCAGTCGGTGGTGGACAGAACCCTGGAGGTGCCGGCCGCCGAACAGGGCGCCACGTACCGCCGGCTCCTTCGGGAAGCGGTTCCGGCTGACCGGCTCTCCGACGCAAGGCTGGACGAACTGCTGGACCCCGCGAGCTACCTCGGCCAGGCCGCCGAAATTTCCCGCCGGATCCTGGCCGCCTTCCCCGACTATGCGCCAACCCCAACCGAAACAGACCGAAACGGAGACTCCCGTGGCTAGACCAACAGTGAAGGCAGTGCTGCTTTCGCCCCAGCGCGCTCTGGGCGGGAAACCGCTCCTGGTGGTGGGGCCGTCGCTCGGCACCTCCTCGGTGCTCTGGACCCAGGCCGGCTCCCTGCTGGGCGGCGACTTTGACATCGTGGCCTGGGATCTGCCCGGGCATGGTGTGTCGCCTGCCGCGTCGGAAACGTTCAGCGTCGCGGACCTCGCCGACGCCGTCGTCGGGCTTGTCGACTGGCTCGCCCCCGGCGAGAGATTCCACTACGCAGGCGTCTCCCTCGGCGGAGCCACCGGCCTGCAGCTCGGCATCAAGCACGGCGACCGCCTCAAGAGTCTGTCCGTGCAGTGCTCGGGCGCCAAGCTCGGCACACCGGAGGGCTGGCTGGAACGTGCTGAAACAGTCAGGACGCAGGGAACTCCCGTGATGATCCAGGGTTCGGCCGAGCGCTGGTTCGGCCCGGGGTTCATGGACCGCGAACCGGAGCTCAGCAGCCGCCTCCTGCACGCCCTCCGCGACGCCGACCGGTTCAGCTACGCTTTCTGCTGCGAGGCCCTGGCCCGCTTCGACGTCCGGGACCAGCTCGGCAGCATCACCGTCCCCACCCAGGCCGTCGCGGGCGCCGAGGACGGTGTGGCGACGCCGGCGTTGGCCGAAGAAGTGGCGGCAGGAATTACGGCAGGGGGCGGCACGGCCTCGGCCGTCACCCTTGAAGGCGTGGCGCACCTGGCTCCGGCCGAGGCGCCCGCCCACGTTGCCGAGCTGCTCCGGAGCCTCATCACCTGGAGCGAATCACGGGGGGAAGCCAAGTGACCGCCCCCGAACGCAACGCCCCCGAACGCAACGGGCCAGAACGCAACGGTGTAGTCCAGCCGGACGCCACCAGCCAGGAAATTTACGACGGCGGCATGGTGGTCCGGCGCGAGGTGCTCGGCGCCGCGCACGTGGACCGCGCCAACGCCAACAAGGACTCCTTCACCGAGGACTTCCAGGACATGATCACCCGCATCGCGTGGGGCGGGATCTGGACCCGTCCCGGCCTCCCGCGCCAGATGCGCTCCGCCGTCACCATCACCGCCATGGTGGCGCACGGGCACTGGGAAGAACTGGCCATGCACATCCGCGCCGCCATCACCAACGGCCTGAGCAGGGACGAAATCAAGGAAATCCTGCTTCAGACCGCCATCTACTGCGGAGTCCCCTCCGCCAACACCGCCTTCAAGACCGCCCAGCAGGTCTTCCATGCAATGGACAACGCAGCAATGGACAACGCAGCAATGGACAACGCAGCAATGGACAACACAGAAATGGACAACGCATGAATCAGGCTTTTGTGTACGACGCCGTACGCACCCCTTTCGGTAAGTTCGGCTCCGGCCTTGCCGGGGTCCGTCCGGATGACCTTGCCGCGCATGTGATCAGCGAGTCCGTAAAGCGCGCGCCGCAACTCGACGTGGAGCGGATCGACGAGGTCGTCTTCGGCAACGCCAACGGCGCCGGTGAGGAGAACCGCAACATCGCCAGGATGGGCACGCTGCTGGCCGGTTTACCGGTCTCGATTCCGGGCACCACGGTCAACCGGCTCTGCGGCTCATCCCTGGATGCGGCGATCATCGCCTCCCGCCAGATCAACGCAGGGGACGCCGAGCTGATGCTCATCGGCGGCGCCGAATCCATGTCCCGGGCACCCTGGGTGCTGCCCAAGACCGAAAAACCATACCCGGCCGGCGACATGACCCTGGCGTCCACCACGCTGGGCTGGCGCCTGGTGAACAAGGCGATGCCGAAGGAGTGGACCATTTCCCTGGGCGAGGCCACCGAGCGGCTGGCCGAGAAGTACGGCGTGACCCGCGAGCAGCAGGACGAGTTCGCCGCGAACTCCCACAACCTGTCGGCTGCGGCCTGGGACGAGGGGTTCTATGACAACCTCGTGGCGCCGGTGCCGGGCACGGACCTGGTCCGGGACGAAGGCATCCGTGCCGGGTCCTCGGTGGAGAAGCTCGCCGGGCTCAAGACCGTGTTCCGCGCCGAGAACGGCACCGTCACCGCCGGGAACGCGTCCCCGCTGTCCGACGGCGCGTCTGCGGCCTGGATCGGATCCGAGAACGCCGCCGGGCTGCTGAACATGGAGCCTTTGGCCCGGATCGCGGGCCGCGGCGCGCATGCCAACGATCCGCAGTACTTCGGCTACGCCCCGGTGGAGGCGGCGAATAAGGCCCTCGAGAAGGCGGGCATCGGCTGGGGCCAGGTGGGCGCCGTCGAACTTAACGAAGCGTTCGCCGCGCAGTCCCTGGCGTGCATCAACGCCTGGGGCATCGACCATTCGATGGTGAACCGGCACGGCGGCGCCATTGCGATGGGCCACCCGCTGGGCGCCTCCGGCGCCCGGATCCTCGGCACGCTCGCCCGCAGCCTGCAAGCGTCCGGTGAGCGCTGGGGCGTCGCTGCGATCTGCATCGGCGTCGGGCAGGGCCTCGCCGTGGTGCTTGAGAACGTTACTTCGGGAGTTAAGGGCTGACCATGCTGCATTTCATTGACACCGTCGGCGAGGCCGTTGCCGGCATCAAGGACGGCTCCACGGTGATGATCGGCGGGTTCGGCAACGCCGGCCAGCCGTTTGAACTGATCGACGCGCTGCTGGAGGGCGGCGCGACTGACCTGACCGTGGTGAACAACAACGCCGGCCAGGGCGACCAGGGCCTGGCCCTGCTGATCAAGGAAGGGCGGGTGCGCAAGATGATCTGCTCGTTCCCGCGGCAGTCCGACTCCTGGCACTTCGACGCCAAGTACAAGGCTGGCGAGATTGAGCTGGAGCTGGTGCCGCAGGGCAACCTGGCCGAGCGCATCCGGGCCGCCGGCGCGGGCATCGGCGGTTTCTTTACGCCCACCGGCTACGGCACCATGCTGGCCGAGGGCAAGGAAACCCGGATCATCGACGGCCGCGGCCAGGTCTTCGAGACCCCCATCCACGCCGACGTCGCCCTCATCAAGGCACTCAAGGCCGACGGCGTCGGAAACCTGGTGTACCGCAAGACCGCACGGAACTTCGGCCCGATCATGGCCGCAGCGGCCAAGCACACGATCGTCCAGGTCTCCGAGATCGTCCCCACGGGCGGCCTGGACCCGGAGAACGTCGTGACCCCCGGCATTTACGTCAACAGCATTGTCCGCGTGAACACCGCCGCCGGCAAGACAGAACAGGTGGCCTGAGATGAGCATCCAGACAGCATCCCTTCAGACCAGCGAGACGCCCCTGGGCCGCGACGACCTCGCCCGCCTCGTGGCACGGGACATCAAGCCCGGCTCCTTCGTGAACCTCGGAATCGGCCAGCCCACCCTGGTCTCCAACTACCTTCAGCCGGAGCAGAACATCACGCTCCACACCGAGAACGGCATGCTGGGCATGGGCCCGGTCGCCGAGGGCGACCAGATCGACGGCGACCTCATCAATGCAGGCAAGATCCCCGTCACCGAACAGCCCGGGGCGTCCTACTTCCACCACGCCGACTCGTTCGCGATCATGCGCGGCGGGCACCTGGACATCTGCGTCCTGGGCGCGTTCCAGGTCTCGGCGACCGGTGACCTCGCGAACTGGCATACCGGCGCCCCGGACGCGATTCCTGCCGTGGGCGGAGCGATGGACCTGGCCACCGGCGCCAAGGACGTGTTCGTGATGATGACGCTCCTGACCCGGGACGGCGCATCCAAGATCGTCGAGGCGTGCACCTACCCGCTCACCGGCGTGGGCTGCGTGACCCGGGTGTACACCGACAAGGCGGTGTTCCTCACGGGACCCGACGGCGTCACCGTCCGCGAAACTTTCGGCTGCACCCTCGAGGAACTCCAGGCCCTGGTGCCGGTGCCCCTTACAGCAGCCCCCGCCGTCGCTGGTTGAGCCGGTCGAAACCCGACCCCCTCATCCCCGTTCGCGCCAGGGGGAGGGGGCCGCAAGTGTTCGTTCGCGCCAATAGGATAGATAACCATGACCGACGCAGCAGCAGGGACCGCACCGAAGGCACGCCGCACGCCGAAAGCTGATGCTGCGCCCACGGCCAGCGACCAGTACGTGCAGTCGCTGGCGCGCGGCCTGGCCGTGATCCGCTCGTTCGACACCGACCACGCCGTCATGACCCTCACCGAGGTGGCCGCCCGCACCGACCTGACCCGCGCCACCGCCCGCCGTTTCCTGCACACGCTCGTGGAGCTCGGCTACGTCCGCACCGACGGCAAGACCTTCGCGCTCACGGCCCAGGTGCTGCAGCTCGGGTACGCCTACCTCTCCGGGCTCTCCCTTCCGCAGCTTGCCCAGCCGCACCTCGAAGAGCTGTCCCTCAAGCTGGGGGAATCCACCTCGGCCGCGGTGCTGGACGGCACGGACATCGCGTACATCGCCCGCGTCACCACGCGCCGGATCATGAACATCGGCATCACCGTGGGCACTCGTTTCCCGGCCTACGCCACGTCCATGGGCAGGGTGCTCCTCGCCGCCCTCCCGCCCGAGCAGCTGAAGGAATACCTGTCGACTGCCGAGATCAAGCCGCTCACGCCCCGCGCCATCGGCACCGTGAAGGACCTCCTGGCCGTCCTGGACACCGTGCGCGCCCAGGGCTGGTGCCTGCTGGACCAGGAGCTCGAACTCGGCCTGATGTCGGTGGCCGCACCGGTCTACCACGGCAGCAAAGCCGTGGCCGCGGTCAACGTGTCGCTCCAAGCCCAGTCCGTCGCGGCCCAGCCCGACCCTGAGGCGTTCCTGGACTCCGTGCGCAAGGAAATCGTGGCCACCGCGGAAAAGATTTCCTCGGACTTCTCCACCGGACACTGAACGCCTGACCCGGGCGGGTCCAAGAGTTCACCAGCCGTAACGCCCCCGCTACTGCCGCGCAGCGCCGCTGGGCCATAGACTCTAGCCAACTACGTGCAGCAGCGCCGCTTTGCGAGTTCCGCCCCAAGGCAAGAGCCCCGAGGGGAAGAGCCCACGACGCGGGAGCCGCTGCACCCGTTGGAAGGGGAGTGGCGGGTGAAGCTGGGCATAGCGCGGGAACGCCGGGAGGGCGAGCGGCGGGTTGCCGCCACGCCGGAGACCGTGAAGCAGCTGGCGGGACTGGGCCTCGAGGTGCTGGTTGAGTCCCGGGCGGGGGTCTTCGCCGGGCACGGTGACGACGACTACCGCCAGGCGGGCGCCCAGATTGTGCAGGACCTCGACATCGGGGACCTCGACGTGTACGCCCATGTCCACCCGCTGGAGCCTCCGACGGCGGCGGCCTTGCGCCGGGGGGCCGTCACCGTGGGCCTGGCCTCGCCATCGTCCGAGCTGGCCACCGTCCGGGCGCTGTCCGAAGGTGGCATCACCTCGTTCGCCCTGGAGCTCGTGCCGCGGATCTCCCGTGCCCAGTCCATGGACGCCCTGTCCTCGCAGGCCCTCGTGGCCGGCTACCGCTGCGTGCTCGAGGCGGCCATCCGGTTGCCCCGGTTCTTCCCCCTCTTCATGACCGCGGCCGGAACCGTCCCGCCGGCGCGGGTGCTGGTCCTCGGCGTCGGCGTGGCCGGCCTGCAGGCCATCGGCACGGCCAAGAGGCTCGGCGCGCGCGTCTCGGCCAACGACATCAGACCCTCCTCTGCGGAAGAGGTGACGTCGATGGGCGGCACCTTCATCAAACTGGACCTTGAAACGGCCGAAGCGTCCGGCGGTTACGCGCGGGAGCTCAGCGCGGACCGCGGCGCGCTGCAGCGCCAGCTCCTGGCACCGCATGTCGCCGAAGCGGACGTGCTGATCACGACGGCGGCCATCCCCGGCAGGCGGGCACCGCTCCTGGTGACCAGGGAGATGGTGCAGGGCATGCGCGCGGGATCCGTCGTCGTCGATCTCGCCGCGGAGTCCGGCGGCAACGTGGAGGGCTCCCTGCCGGGCAGGGACGTGCACATTCCGACCGCCGACGGAAGAGGTGCCGTCACCCTCGTAGGGCTGAAGGACGCCCCGTCCGCCATGCCCGCAGACGCTTCGCGGCTCTACGCGAAGAACGTGGCCAACCTCCTGGCACTGATGACCTGCGACGGCACGGTGGCCCCGGATTTCGACGACGACGTGGTGGCCGGTGCCTGCCTGACGCACGACGGCGTGGTGCGGCATGCGCAGACGGCAGAGGCACTCGCGGCGCTCGGCCAGGAAGACGAGGCCGAGAAGGCGTCCGAGAACGAGGGGGTGGTGTGATGGACGGCATCAGCCTGCTGACGATCACCGTGCTGGCGGTCTTCGTGGGCTTCGAGGTGGTTTCCAAGGTTTCCAGCACCCTGCACACGCCGCTGATGTCCGGCGCCAACGCCATCCACGGCATCATCCTCGTGGGCGCCATCATCGTCGCCGGCCAGGCCGCGCATCCCTGGGTGCTGGCCGTGGCCCTGCTCGCAGTGGTTCTCGCGACCGCCAACCTGGTGGGCGGCTTCGTGGTGACGGACCGGATGTTGGAGATGTTCCGGGGCCGCAGGGGCAACGGTGGCAGGCCGGTCCCGCCGGATGGCCACCGGCCGCGGTCGGAAGCGTCCGACAGCAAGGACGGCGCCCGGTGACACTCCTCGACCCCACCCTCACCGGGCTGCTGTACCTTGCCGCGGCCGCGTGCTTCATCCTGGCCCTCAAGGGCCTCAACTCGCCGCGAACCGCACGCCGCGGCAACCTCATCGGCGCATTCGGCGCCCTGATCGCCGTCGTGACTGTCTTCTTCTCCGCCAGGCTGGACAACGTCCCGTGGATCCTGGGTGCCATCGCGGTGGGATCCGGGGTTGCCGCACCGGTGGCCCGGCGCGTCAAGATGACCCAGATGCCGCAGCTCGTGGCGCTCTTCAACGGCGTGGGTGGCGGCGCGGCCGCGCTCGTGGCCTTGCTCGAGCTCCCGGAAGCCGACGATCCCTGGGTGCGCCTGGCCATCGTCTTCACCCTGCTGGTCGGAGCCGTGTCCTTCGCGGGCTCCGGCATCACGTTCGCTAAATTGCAGGAGCTGATGACCACCCGCCCGGTGGTGTTCCCGGGCCTGCCGGTGCTCATGGGCGGCGTGCTGCTCCTGGCGGTGGGCGCCGCCGTCGCGGTGGTTCTTGGCGGTTCCCTGGCGCTCGCGCTGGTGCTCCTGCTGCTGGGGCTGCTGGCCGGCGTGCTGCTGGTGCTGCCCGTGGGCGGGGCGGACGTGCCCATTGTGATCTCGCTGCTGAACGCCTTCACCGGCCTGGCGGTCGCGGCCTCCGGCCTGGTGCTGGGCAACGTGCTGCTGGTGGTGGCGGGCACCCTGGTGGGCGCCTCGGGCACCATCCTCACCCGGGCCATGGCGGCGGCCATGGGCCGCAGCGTCGCCGGCATCCTGTTCGGGGCCTTCCGTGGAGGTTCGACGGCGGGGTCGACGGCGGTGAGCGACCGCCCCGTGCGCTCCTCCAGCGCTGAGGACGTTGCGGTGCTCCTGGGCTACGCGCAGCGGGTGATCATCGTGCCCGGGTACGGCCTCGCCGTGGCTCAGGGGCAGCACACCGCGGCCGAACTGGCGCAGGCCCTGGAGTCCCGCGGCATCAAGGTGGACTTCGCCATCCATCCGGTGGCGGGGCGCATGCCCGGGCACATGAACGTGCTGCTGGCCGAGGCCAATGTGCCGTATGAGTCGCTTAAGGAGATGGGCGAGATCAACTCCGAATTCAAGACAGCCGACGTCGCGCTGGTGGTGGGCGCAAACGACGTCGTCAACCCCGCCGCGAAGACGTCCTCCGGATCGCCGATCTATGGCATGCCCATCCTCGAAGTCGCCGACGCGCGGCAGGTGGTCTTCCTGAAGCGCTCACTGCGGCCAGGATTCGCCGGGATCGAGAACGATCTTATGTACGAGCCGCAGACCACGCTGCTGTTCGGCGACGCGAAGGAATCCCTTACCAAGGTGCTCGGGGCGGTGAAAGCGCTGTAGGCAGCTGCAGCGGATTTCCAGCCAACGCGGTTACGATTTGAGTTCCGCAGCCTAACCGCCCTTACTGAAGTCGAAGGACACCATGACAACCAACAAAGCCTCCTCACCCCAACGGGCAGCCGTGGTTATCAACCCCGTCAAGGCCGTCGGTTCCGACCTCCGCGCCTCGCTGGTCCGCCTCTGTGACACGCAGGGCTGGGCGGAGCCGCTCTGGCTGGAAACCACGGAGGAGGACCCCGGCGTCGGGCAGGCGCGCGAGGCACTGGAGGCGGGCGTCGACGTCGTCATCGCCGCCGGCGGCGACGGAACCGTGCGCTGCGTTGCCGAGGTGCTCGCCGGAACCGGCACTCCGCTGGGGCTCATCCCCCTGGGGACCGGGAATCTGCTGGCCCGCAACATGGGTGTGGACATCAGCGACCCCGTCGCAGCCGCGTACGACGTGCTGAACGGCACCGAACGCACCGTGGACGTGGTCAGGAGCAGCTTCGACCACTCCGAGGACGAGAATGTGTTCCTGGTGATGGCCGGCGTGGGCTATGACGCCGCGATCATGGCGGACACCGTGGATGTCCTCAAGGATCGCATGGGCTGGCTCGCCTACGTTGAGGCGGGAATCCGGAAGCTGCCCGGCAAGCCGGTCAAGGCCACCATTCAGGTGGACGGCAAACACCCGGTCAAGCGCCGCATCCGCAGCGTGATGATCGGCAACTGCGGCCGGATCATGGGCGGAATCGAAATTTTTCCGGAGGCCAAGATCGACGACGGTGTCCTCGATCTGCTCATTCTTGCCCCCCGCGGCAGGCTCGGCTGGCTTGGCGTGGCGGCCGGGATCTTTGGCCGGCGGAAGAACGAGACCGAATCGGCCGAGTACTTCCAGGGGAAGTCCGCAGAGGTGACCCTGGAGCACGAGCAGGAGTTCCAGCTGGACGGTGACCACGTGGGAGCCGGAAAGCACCTGGCCATCAGGCTGGATCCCGGCGCACTCAAGATCCGCATGTAGCCCGCCCGGCGTGGCTGCGGCACGGCAGCGCCGTGCCGCAGCGTTAAATGTCGACGGCGGCGGGCCGCTCCCAGTGGGCGGGCCGCCGCCGTCTGCCTTGTCCGGGCTGCTGTAATCCAGCGGGCTGGGGTCAGTCCGCGAGCAGCCTGCCCCATCTTGGTGCGAGCAAGGGGGACCCGGCAAGTTTGAGGCAGTGCCACAGGGTCACGGCCACCGAGTCCAGCACCGGAACGCCGGTTTCCGCCTCGATCTCCGCCGCGATGTTGGCGCCGTAAAGGTTGGTGCACAGGTAGATAAGGGCGTCCGGTGCGGCTGCCGCCAGGTCCAGCGAGCCCGGCCGCATTTCCTGGTCGGTGACCCGCCCGAAGGACTCGTTGTCGCTCAGGCCCAGGGCCCGGTGGCCGAGGGTCTTGATGCCGTCCCGCTCGTAGGACGCCATGATGGCGTGGTTGACGTCCTCCGTGTACGGCGTGAACAGCCCGATCCGCTCGGTGCCGAAGGACCGGAACGCCTCGAGATAGGCGAGTGTGGACGTCGTGGCCGGAACGCCGGTGGCATCGGCAATTTCCCGAACGAGCTCACGGTCATGGCCGGCTCCCAGCCACGAGCCCGAGGTGCCGTTCCAGGCGATGACGTCCACGTCCGCCGTCGCGAGCAGCCGGGCCGCTTCGCGCATGACGGCCGGATCGAACTGCTTGTCCGAGGAATCGTCGAGGGCGATCCGCGTGACGGGAATACGCGTGAAGTGGATGGTGACGTCATCCCGGTCGCCCAGGATGCGGTAGCTCTGCGGCTCCAGGCAGGTGTTGGAGGACGGCACGATCATGCCGATGCGGGTCTTACGAGTTGTGGACGGCATGGATGCTCCTACTGTGCTGCAGAGAGGGTCGCGGGGGTCGGTTCCGGTGCTGCCGCGGTGTGTTCGCGGAAGCCGTTGCGGGCCACGAAGCGGCCTACGGGTCCCGGATCGTGGAAGCCGTCGCCGTCCACCACCACGCGTCCGGCTGACACCACCACCGCGGGCCAGCCGGTGAGTGCCACGCCGTCGAACGGGGAGAAGTCCGTGCCCATGTGCAGGTTAGCGCCATCGACGGTGCGTTGTTCGGCGGGATCGAAGACCACGAGATCGGCGTCGAAGCCCTCGGCGATGGTCCCCTTGCGGGGGACGGCGTTGATCCGGGCCGGTCCGGCGGAGAAGACCTCAACGAAGTCCTCCACGGTGTTCCCGGCGGATTCCATCATCGCGCTGAACGTGACGGGCATCCGTGTTTCCACGCCGGGCAGGCCGTGCGGCATGGTACGGATGTCGTCCGTGCGCTCGCGCTTCTGGGAGAGGTCGTAGCAGGAATGGTCCGAGGAGACCGTGTGAATGGCGCCAGCGGCAAGCCGTTCCTTCAGGGCGGCAACGGTTTCGGCGCAGCGAATCGGCGGGCAACAGGCGTACCACTCCGGAAACGCCGCCCCGTATACGGAGTCATCGAGGGTGAGGTAGTGCGGGCAGGTCTCCGAGTAGGCCTCCCGGCCGCGGGCGCGGGCCTCGCTGACCAGGTCCACGGCACCGGGCGTGGACTGGTGCACGAAATAAACGGGAGCGCCCGTGTATTCGGCCATGGCCAGCGTTTCCTTGACGGAGATTTCCTCGGCCAGCTCCGGGCGCGTCCGGTGCAGGTGCTCGATGCCGATCCTGCCGTCGTCGGCATGCTGCTGCGTGCAGTCGCTGATGATGGGGTCGTGTTCGGCGTGGATGTAGGTGAGGCCGTCCAGCCGGACCATCTCGCGCATCACTTTCAGGATGGTGTCCCCGTCGGCCATGGTGGTGCCGCGGTTGGTGGTGTACATCTTGACCGAGCGGACGCCCCTGGCGGCGAGCTGTTCGAGCTGCCACGGCACCGTCTCGTCCCAGCTGACCACCGAGCCGTGGAGGGCGACGTCGCAGCGGGAATCCCGCGCCAGCTCCTTCTTGTTGAGCACTGCTGCCAGCGGGGTTTCCTGGGCGTCGCGGGGTATGCCGAAGTCGATGATGGTGGTGGTGCCGCCCCACAGCGCTGCCGTGGAGGTGGTGCGGTAGTCGTCCAGGGTCCGGAAGCGTCCGGTTACCTGGGCCACGTGGCAGTGGCCGTCCACGCCACCGGGGATGACGAGCCGGCCCGTGGCGTCGATGGTGCGGGCAGCGGCGGGGGCGGGCTCGGAGGCATCGACCAGCCGGGAGATCCTGCCGTGCTGGACGACAATGTGGGCGTTCCGGCGGCCAAAGCTGTTGACCACGGTGCCGTTGGCGATGACGAGTTCTGGAGTGCGGGACATCTTTGTCCTCCTTGGGACGAAGCCGGTAGGGGAAGCTGGTGGGGCCGGTTGGACTAGTGGGACGGGGCCGCGGCGGCGTGGGCTGTGCTCTGGGCGGCGTTCTGCGCTGTGGTGAGGGCGGCGTCGAGGTTTTCCGAGAGCCCCCTGCGGGCCTTGACGGGCGGCGGTGCGAAGGCACCGGCGCGGTGGTGTCCGGACTGGAGCCCCACCACGGCCTCCGCCATGCGGATGCCGGCGGAGATGCCGTCCACCACGGGGACGGGGATCTGCCCCCGGAGTTCGCGGGCAAGTCCGGCGAGCGGCGCACCTGCCAGGATGACGACGTCGGCCCCGTCCGCTGCGACGGCCTGCCGGCTGAGTGCCAGCAGCGTTTCCTTGAAGTCCTGCTGCACGGAGCCGATGGCGTTCAGGGATTCATTGATGGAACGGATGGATGCCAGCCGGCCCCCGAGGCCGAAGCGCTCCACGCAGTCCAGATACCACGGCCGGATCCGGTCCGAAATGGCGATGATGGAGAACCGGTGCCCCTGCAGGGCGGCCGCGCAGAGGGCTGCCTCGGTGATGCCGATGACGGGCACGTCGGCGAGTTCCTTCAGAGCCGGCATGCCGGGATCGCCGAACGCGGCCACCACGACGCCGTCGACTTCCCCGGCGTGCTCGGCAATGATCTCGGCGACGGCACAGGCGGCTATCAGGGACTCAAAGCGGGTTTCGATGTACTCCACGCCGCGCCCGGCGGTGCGGACCACCAGCTCGGTATCCGGCGAGGCGGAGCGCAGGGCCTCGGACTCGATGAGGGCGGTGACGTCGTCGCTGATGTTGGGGTTGATGACGAGCAGTTTCATTTTTTCTTCCGATGCAGCGTGGGTTCGGTTTTCTGGAAGTCCTCGGGGAACTGCTCGCGGTACTTGCCGATGTGCGACGCTGACTGGGCAGCCGCCCGGTCCGGGTCGCCGCTGGCGATCGCACCGTAAAGTTCCCGGTGTTCCTGGATCAGTTCCGGCAGGTCGCTGACGTGGCGGAAAAGCCAGTGCATGCGGCCCTGGAGGGGTTCCAGCGCCGATTTGAGGAAGTTGTTGTCGGCGATGCCGGTGATGGCGTCATGGAATTCGCTGTTGGCGCGGTGCGCCTCCATCACGGCACCTTTGGTGAGGCAGCGCTCCGCCTCATCGAGCAGGCCCTTGAGGCGGGCGAGGTCCTCCCCGGTGGCGCGGACGGCTGCCAGCCGGCAGGCCAGCACCTCGAGCGACTCCCGGACGTCGAACAGATCCTCGACGTCCTTGGAGCTGAGGCTGCTGACTTCTGCGCCCCGGGCACCGCGGTCGCTGATGAGGCCTTCCATGCGGAGCATGCGCAGGGCTTCCCGGACGGGGAGCCGTGACACATTGAATTCTGTGGCGAGATCGCGTTCCACCAGCCGCGTGCCGGGAGCGTAGTGCCCTTCAAAAATCCGGGTGCGGAGGGTATCCCGGACGGCCTCGCGGAGGGGGCGTTCCTTGTCCTGGGTCTCTTCTGCGGTAAGCATGGTGCTCCATTCGGATTCTCGGGTGACGTTGCGCTCCCGGCGGCGGGAGGAGGTGCTGCGGTGCCTAGCTTAGGCTGGCTGGCCTAGACAGGAAGCCGCTTGTTGTAGTTCAGGGTGAGGACGGAGACGCCCATGATGATGGCGGATCCGACGAAGTAAAGCAGTGCCCAGGTGTAGGAGCCGGTGGCGCCGACAATCAGTCCCACGGCGATCGGGGTGACGAAGCCGGAGATGTTGCCGCTGAAGTTCATGGCGCCGCCCAGCACGCCGGCGTTGGTCCGGCCGCCCAGGATGGAGGGGATGCTCCAGAAGAGGCCCACCCAGCGGAGGAAGAACATGACCACGGACAGCAGGACAACCGCCGTCGTGGGATCTGCGACCACCGTGACGCCTACCAGTCCGCCGATGACCACGACACTGGAGATGCCCAGGAGTGTGCGCATCACGAGGTTGGCCGAGGCGCCGGTTGCCCGCCATTTGTCCGCGATGGTGCCGCCCAGGATTTCACCCACGAAGCCGGCCCCGAAGATCACGAACGTGGACCAGCCAATGGTCTTCAAGTCAAAGCCCTTGGCCTGGGCGAGGTAGAGCGGGCCCCAGGTCAGCAGGCCGTAGAACACTCCGTTGAAGCCGAGCCAGCCGAAGCACATGGCCCAGAAGGAACGGAACTTCAGGTAAGGCAGCAGGGCGCGCTTGCCCTTGCTGCCGTCGAGCTCGGCTTCGGCATCCTCGGCAGCGTGCGAGGCTTCGATGTACTCGGCTTCGGCGGCATTGACGCCGCGGTGCTGCCGCGGATTGTCGCGGACGTACCACCAGACGGCCAGGCCCATCAGGACCGTTGCGGCACCGGCAATGACGAACGAACTGCGCCAGCTGCCGGTGGAGGCGATCAGGCCGGCGATGAGGATGCCGCCCAAGCCTGCACCCAGCGGGGCACCGGCGTCCAGGATGGTGGCACCGCGGCCGCGCTCCGACTTGTGCATCCAGATGGCGTTGAGCTTGCCGCCGGCCGGCATGACGCCGGCTTCGGTGATGCCGATGCCGAGGCGGGCGATGAACATGCTCAGGAAGCCGCCGGCCATGCCCGAGGCTGCCGTCGCGGCGCCCCAGCCAACGCAGGAGGCGGTCATCACCTTGCGGGGACCGAACTTGTCGATCAGCAGGCCGACCGGGATCTGCATGAGGGCGTAGGTCCAGAAGAATGCGGAGAGCAGCAGGCCCACAAGCTCAGGGGCGAGATTGAACTCCTTTTGGATGATGGGCAGGGCTACCGAGATGGAGCCCCGGTCGATGTAGTTGACGGAAACCAGGACGAGCAGGAGCAGGAACATTTTCCAGCGGACGTTGGTGCGCCGTTGCACGCCGTCCTTGCCGGGCTTGCCGTTGGCTGAGGGGCCGGTGGTGCCTTGAGCCTCTGCGGTCACTGTTTCGGTATTGGGAATGGACACAGCTTCTCCTTCACGGGGAAGTTTACGGACAGGGAATCGAGCTGGATGAATCTGAAATTTGTTGGGGGGTGATGCTGGTGGAGACGTGCGGCCGCGGGGTGGGCGGCGGGAATTCTGGAGGGCAAAGTCTGAGTG
>NZ_CAKKLY010000043.1 GCF_918698095.1 Arthrobacter sp. Bi83 | reverse complement strand
CCCGCCGCCCACGTAGCATCGACGGGCACCGACGCGGTTCCAGAGAGGGCGTCCTCGCCGCGGCTGTACCAGGTGGCGTAGTGGTAACGGCCCATCGAGTCCGTGAGTGTAAACGTCACATTGTTCACGGCAGCGTCCGCCGCTTGCCAGTCAAAAGTCAGATCCTCACCGACCTGAATCACTTCGCCGGAAGTTCGCCGGAAATCCGTCAGAGAAGGAGGAACCGACGTGTCCTCAGAGTTCTCAACCGCAAACTTAGCTCCAGCGAAGTCCAAGTCCACGGGCCTGGGATCCTTTAGACCCGAGGGGCTCTTGTAGGCAGGCGCACCAGGACGGTAATTCACGTAGGCGCCAGCGCTGTAAACATCAATCGAAATAAGATTCAGCGCACCCGCCGCCCACGTACCATCGACGGGCACCGACGCGGTTCCAGAGAGGGCGTCCTCGCCGCGGCTGTACCAGGTGGCGTAGTGGTAACGGCCCATCGAGTCCGTGAGTGTGAACGTCACATTGTTCACGGCAGCGTCCGCCGCTTGCCAGTCAAAAGTCAGATCCTCACCGACCTGAATCACTTCGCCGGAAGTTCGCCGGAAATCCGTCAGAGAAGGAGGAACCGACGTGTCCTCGGGCTGAGCGGCGAAAGCGAACTGCCAATCACTGTCGGCACCCGGCGCAAAAAGATAACCTTTCTGGGGTTTAGCGGTGATATGAATTGTCCCAAAAGCAGAGTGGCTTCCAGACTCGACAGCCTGTCCGTCCACGAAGTAGTCAACGCCTTCGACAACTGGGATCACGTACGTGTCCTTTAATGCTCCGTAACTATCGTTGAACAAAATGGGGAGCGGCACGACCATCTGATTGGCAACATTGTTCTCTACTAGAGTGAGGGCCGGACTTGCGATGCCTGCCAGCGGGTCGCCGGAACTATTGCCGACGTTATCCCTAAACATGCTAAAGCGCGGTTTCCAGGTGCCGGCGGGTGTCCCGACCGGAAGAACCAAATCCACGGAAAACATTCCATCCGTGAACGTGCCGCTATCCAAATGCATGAAGCCGTAAACATTCGAACCCGAGGCCTGGTTTTCAAGGTAGAGGAAAAGCGACCCCACCCCGGATATATCGTCCGTGATGTGCGCCGACACCCTGATCTGCTGCGCTTCGCCGCTCACATCGACCGACTCCGGTGCTATCGTCAGCTCCCGCAGCACCGGCGGAGCCGTATCCGCAGCGGCGCCAGTGACACCAAGTGTCGGCGAGACAATCCCGGCCAGCGGGTCATCGGAACTGTTACCGACGTTATCCCTAAACATGCTAAAGCGCGGCTTCCAAGTGCCGGCGGGTGCCCCGACCGGAAGAACCAAATCCACGGAAAACATTCCATCCGTGAACGTGCCGCTATCCAAATGCATGAAGCCGTAAACATTCGAACCCGAGGCCTGGTTTTCAAGGTAGAGGAAAAGCGACCCCACCCCGGATACATCGTCCGTGATGTGCGCCGACACCCTGACCTGCTGCGCTTCGCCGCTCACATCGACCGACTCCGGTGCTATCGTCAGCTCCCGCAGCACCGGCGGAGCCGTATCCGCAGCCGCTTGCGCGGGGGCTGACAAGATAACGTTCGCGCAAACAAAGACGATGGTCAGGACTAAGGCAACAGCTCGCAATAGCCATCGGCTAGGCACAAAATATGACAATATGGCCCCCACTTGTGGTTGGCAGAGGCCAACGTCAGCATCTGCCGATGGCAGACGACGAAATTATAGTGGATCCGGGAGAATCGATGTAATTCGCCTGCATGCAGCGCGATAGCCCGGTCACCGAATCATTCGAGCCGATGGTTTTGTGCAGGTCCGAGATGGTCAGCGGAGTGGCCTACTGGTAGATGTCCACGCCCAAGGCCGGCTCCATCAGGTCACCGGAGTCTGTGTTCGAGTAACCCTCACCGACTCGAAACAGCTTGTCTGGGCTACTTTGCCGCCAGACTTTCCTCGGGCTCACGGCTGTCCGCCACGGGGCCCCTGTGCAGGAACATGCTCCTCAACTTGGCCTCAATGGGACGTTCAAACAGCGTGAAGAGGCCCGCGGAAAGCGGAATGGATACTGCGATGCCGACGGCGGCGAAGGCGGCGCGTTCCGCTAGGGTCACCGGGCCGAGTTCCAGAGCTGTCCGCAGAACGAGCTCGTGAACCAGGTAGAGGGCGAATGACCATTCGCCTAGCCTCACCATGACGGGAGAACTGACGAGGGTGCGGCGGCCACCGGTGGAGTCGCGGTTGGCGAAGGCCGAGATCAGGAGGGCGAAGCCTGGGATGCAGAGCGTGCTCGCCAGCGCCGGGGCGATGTGCCACGGGACGTTGGCGGCGACGACTTCGAGCACGAGGACAGAACCGACGGCTGCGGCTGCTCCGACGCCCACACCGAACTTGGGCTTCCAGCCTTTCCTGAACGCGATGGCCAGGCAGACACCCACAGTGAACTCCGACACCCGGTACGCCGGGAACGTGTACAGCAGGGATCCCCAGTCGAACGCCGGGAGCAACGCGAGAAGTGCAGACAAGAGAGAAGCCGCGGCGACGAAAACCAGCGCACAGATACGAAGGAGCTGCCTCGCTCGAAAACGCGAAAGCAACACGGCCAGGAACGGGAAAACCGCGTAGAAGAAGGCTTCGCAGGAGAGCGACCAGGACACCCCGTTGTAGGCGTAGACCCAGCTCGGGTCCGCGTGCCAGGACTGCACGAGGAGCAGCGTGGCGATGAGCTGGGGAACGGACTGCTCCCGCTGGGTGGCCAGGATCAGCACGAACGCAGCAGCCGCCGTGAGCGCATGCAGCGGCCAGACCCTGGCGAACCGGCGCCAGTAGAACTGCCTCTTAGGAGTGTTTGGCTTCATGGACCAGGCGAGCACGAATCCAGAGAGTATGAAAAAGAACGTCACGCCGGTCTGTCCCATGGACACGAGCGGGAACATCTCGGGCACCAGCGTCACAGATGCGTGATACAGGACCACCAGCATGGCGGCCAGAAACCGCAATCCTGTCAGTGAATCCAGCCGGATGCGCGCGTCGTTCATCCTTCTCCCAAGTGAGACGGCAATGACCGCCCTACCGGTAGCCATCCACGATCGCGGCGGCAATCTCCTTGTACGCCCGCCGCGTCTCCGGTTTCAGGTGGTCGAGGGTCACCAGGTCCCCGTCGGCCACTCCCCTGTCGTGCGGCACGGCGATGAGCTGGCGGCACATCCCGGCGAGGTGCTCCTCGATCGCGTCCTTGTCCACACGGGTGGACACCTCGTCCTTGTCCGTGATCACCACGATCGCGTTGCGGGCCAAGTCCTCGTACCCGTGGCTGGCGAGCCACTGCAGGGTGCTGCGGGCGCGCTTGGCGCCACTCACCGCGTAGCCGGCGGCGATGATCAGGTTGTCCGCCGACTGCAGGATCCCGCTCATCGCGTTGTGTGTCACGCCGGTGCCGCAGTCGGTCAATGCCACGGAGTAGTAGCCGGAGATCAGCTTGCGGATCCGCAGGTACTCCTCGGCCGTGAGCGAGTCGGAGACCTCGGGGTCCTGCTCGCCTGCGATGAGATGCAGCCGGCCGGAATGGTGCATATAGCGGGACAGCCCGGTCAGCGAGTCGATGGAGTCGATGTTCTTGAGCAGGTCCGTGATGGTGCGGGGGGTGGCCTGCTGGTAGATGCCCTCGCCCAGGGCGCGCTCCACGAGGTCGCCGGAATCGGGGTTCGCGTCGATGGCGCAGGGCGGGTCGCCGCGGAATTCGGCCAAGGTGAGGCCCACGCCCACGGTGGTGGAGGTCTTGCCGATGCCGCCCTTGAGGCTGAGCACGGCGGTGTTGAAGCTGCCCTGCAGCTGGCGGGAGATGCGCCGGGCCAGCTCGTCCTCCTCGCGCTCCCGTGCGCTCGGGCCCATGTTCCAGGAGCCACCGGTCGCGCGGTACAGGAAACCACGGAAACCGCCCTTGGGGCGGGGCTTCTGCTCGCGGACGAACGACGTCGGCATGGCAGTGACGTCCGACGCCTGTGCTTCCGTTTTTTGTGCAGGTTCCGGAGCGTACGACGGCGGTGCTCCCGCCGGCCTGCGGGCCGGAGCCGGCGGGGCCGGGGGCGTGTCCGCGAGGGCGTCCGCGACGGCTGCTGCTTCGGCCCAGGACGAGCTGCGGACCGGAAGTGCAGGCGCCGTGGTGGTGTCGGGTGTCACGGTTTCGAAGGATCCTGTCCAGTCGTCGGAGGAGCCGCCGTCTCGGCGGCGGGAACGGCGGCGCCGGAGCTCCGGTTGCTCCGCGTCGGTGTCCGCTTCGGCCAATTGGTTATCCGCTGGTTTGGGCATGTTTGGTCCCCCAGGACTCACAGCAGGGTGAGCTGCGCTTCTCGATTGGATTGGTTCAAACAGCAATTCTAGGCGCTGGCGCCCTTAAGGCTGTTACCAGCCGCGGAAGAGGGCAGCGGCCACTACGGCTGCGGTGACGACCAAGAGTACAGCCAAGAGAACGTAGCTCCACCATTTGGGGCGGCTGCGGTGGGGGTTAATGTCGATGTACGGCACGGCTATTTCACGCGGAGCGCAGCGGCCGAGGAGACGGAGCGGCGCTTGAGCCGCAGCAGCCCGTAGAGCCCGGCGAAAGGAATCAGCAGGCTGCCCAGCAGGCCGGACAGCGAAAGAACAAAGTCGGTGAGAGCCACAGTTGAACCTCCAGGATGCGGTGACACTTTCGACGCATGCAGAACGGTCAGCCCTGGCCACGTCGTCAGTACTAGCGGTGGAATCCCCCATTTGGATTTCCCACGACACTATCCAGAGGTCACGCGTTCGACAAATCCTGTCAAAGCACGGCGTGTCCGCCATTTGCTGCAACCAACTCAACGCCGGAGGGCGATCACCACCACAAATGCCGTGGCGACTGCCAGCACGGCCAGCCCCACATAGGCCACGATCCGAAGCCTGCGGCGCCGGATCTCTCGGCGCGACTCCCGGGCGGCTTGACCACTTAAATAGTTCCCCATGGCGGCGATGGTACACACACAAACTTGGAGCAGGATCAAGTCATGTGCTTTATGACGGCCAGCGTCCCCTGAACAGCTCGTCCGTGGGCCGGTCGGCAACGGCGCCGTCGTCATGATGCACAGGCATCATGTGTCGACCGCGGAGCCGGTTGAAGGGGTGGGCCCGGCGGTGCCCGAAGTGCCTGCCGGGCAGAGGAAGCAAGGGAGTCACGGGCAGACCGGACACTGTCTCGGGAACCTGCACCGCCAGCCGGGGCATGTCCTGCGCGTCCAGCCAGGACCGCTCCGGGTAAGGGTCGTCCGCTACGACGTGCTTCTCGATGAAACGGCGGATAGCTGCGCTGATACCGGTCTTCATGACCCCAACCTAGAGCGAGCCGCCGGCCTCCCCCAGCGTAGTCTCTACCTGTTTTTGTACCGCCCACCGCAGCACTACTTGGATTCAGTGCTGCGGCCGGGTCTCCTGCAGGCGCTTGATAAACCAGCGGGACTGCTCCGGACCATAGGGCAGGACCGGAATTGCCTTGGTCGCGTCACTGGGGGTGTCCCGGATCGACTGGCGCGCCTGCCGGACTGCAGTGGACATGGTGTCGGCTATCGTCTTGACGAAGCGGTCGCTGCACGGCTCCCCGTGGCCTGGGACCAGGAACTCGTAGCGGTGGCGCAGCGCGGACAGGTGCCGCAGGGCGTCGGCCCACTCCTCCGGGTAGGAGTCTTCAAAAGACGGGTGGGACCCCTGCTCCACGAGATCGCCGGCGTAGAGCGTGGTGGTTGTGCCGACCAAAAGGTCTCCGTCGGTGTGTCCGCGGCCGAGGTAGAACAGGGTGGCGGCCTGCCCGCCGAGGTCCACCAGGACCGGCTGGTCCCGGACGATCGCGTTGGGCACCACGAGTTCCACGTTGTCGCCTTCGCCGGCAGCCATCTCGGGCTCCAGCCCGGTCACGGCGGCACGCTGTGCGTCCCCGTTTTCGCCGATCTCCTCCGCACAGTTTTCATGTGCCCAGAATTCAGTGGCGCCGGCTTCCGCGAACACGGCGTTGCCGAAAAAGTGGTCGTAGTGCGCGTGCGTGTTAACTACGACCAAAGGCAGTGAGGTCTTCTCCCGGACCGCGTCCAGGATTTGCCGACCCTGCCTGGGTCCGCAACCGGTGTCGATGACCATTGCCCGTTCCGTCCCCAAGATCAGTCCGGTATTGAGCTTCGAACCTTCAGTCACCAGCACATAGTTGTCCGTGCCGACGTCGAGCCATCGTGACATTGTTTCTCCGTAAATCTGGGGAGCATCTGCGGTCTTCAGGCCTCGATTCTACCCATGAGACTGGGGATAATCAGGGAGCTGAATTTCCGTCCCGGTAGCCGGCCCCAGACTCAGTTCTTGCCTTGGGCGCCGATCTGCCGCGCATCGTGGATCACAGCGCAATGACACATTCCGTGGACCCCGAGGGAAGCTTCGTCGTCCACGGACAAGGAACGCCAAGTGCGTCAGGAATGGAAAATGCAAGTAGCAGAAGATTGACCAACGCGAACAAACTGAGCCCGATGATCCATACGTGGACGCTTTTCGGAATCAATATCCAGTTTTTAGCCGGCGCCTTCTGGATCAGGACCGGAACGCCCCCGTCCGCGCGGATGAAGTCCATCTTCTCGGGATGATCCACCGCGCTCACCAACAGACCCATATGCCGCTCGAGGGCAATCATCAGCAATTCGTCAGTTGCCATGAATAACCGATGCTTCAACATCAACTGGACGGACATGACCGTCACGGCGATGCCTAGCATGGCGGCGAGACTTCGAGCGGCCGGGCTGGTGTCATGACCGAGCGCAATAGTGAGCAGAAATGCCTGCGCCGTCATGGCCAGCGCGGCCGACTGCCAAATCAAGGCGTCGCGATCCCCGACACGTTCGTTGAGTGCCTGATAGGACAGGATCGCGTTGGCATGCTCATCCTGCCAGTTCAAGTTGGGCCGTTTGACGGTCATCCGTGAACGTATTCTGCATCGCACCTACGCAGCATAACCACGCCGCAATGAATTTCCGCCTCATGAAGCGCACTGGAAGCAGATTGATACTGGGAAGTCCTCATTCCACCACCAAGGATGGGATGCTCAGTTGCTGAACCTATCGCCCCGGTAACTCAATCGAAATGTATAGCTGGGTATGATCTGGCCATGGGGATCAAACAACATAGGCACTTCTGCGAGACATGCAAAGCCGTCACTAACCACGTCACGTCCTATAGTGACGACGGCGGCGGTCTCCAAGCATCAGTCCGCTGCACCGACCACTCGGATGCAAGCTCGTAGGCTACCGCGGCATCCGTGACGGCATGACCCCTTCGGTGCCCCTGCAGCCCAAATCTGTGATTAGCTTCATAGGTCCGCAAGCAAGGAGCTTGGGCTTTCAATGGCGTCCGCAACATAGCGGAGAAAGCCGCCTGCCGTTCCCCCATCGCATACTCGGTGGTCGAAGGTGAGCGTCAGCTCGGTGATCTTGCGGACTGCGAGCTCCCCGTTGACTGCCCACGGCTTGTCGATGATCCGGCCGACGCCCAGTATCGCCACCTCGGGGTAATTGATGATCGCTGCCGAGCCGTCGACGCCGAACACTCCGTAGTTGTTCAGCGTGAACGTTCCGCTTCCAAGTTCTGCTGGGGTCGCTTTGCCGTCGCGGGCGACGGCGGTCAGTCGACGGATTTCCGCATCCAGTTCGCGGGCGCTGAGTTTGTCGGCGTTCCGGACCGACGGGACAACTAGGCCGCGCTCCGTCTGTGCGGCGAATCCAAGGTTGACGCCGTCAAAAGCGACGATCTCCTGCTGCTCGCCGCCGGCGGTGTCCTCGGTGGTGACAATCCGCGTGTTCAGCTCCGGATACTTTTTTAACCCAGCCGTGACAAAACGTGCAATGAAGGCCAACAGCCCTGGCGTGTGGGGGTCGGCCTTCTTAAGCCCGGCGCGCAGCTCCACGAGCACGGTCGCGTCAACATCCACCCACACCGTTGCTTCCGGAATTTCCGAGCGACTTCGCGTCATGTTGGTGGCGACGGCTTTGCGGACGCCGCGGACTGGAGTGCGGCTTGCGATGCCGAGTCCGGTGCGGGGATCGATCACGCCGTCGGTCGAGCTTGGTGAGTCCCGGGTTTCGACGCGCTCAACCTGCGGGGTTTCGTCAGGCTCACTCAGCGGTTTGATTGCAGCCTCGATGTCACGGCGCATGATCAGTCCGCTGTCGCCCGAGCCCTGCACGTGCCCGAGATCGACGCCGTGCTCCTTGGCCATTCGCCGCACGAGCGGTGAGATGACCGCGCCGAGCTTGCCTGGGACGCGGGTGCGCAGGAGAAGAAGGTCGTCGGCAGAAGTGGTCAGCTTGGCTTCGGCGACTTTGGTTTCCACAGGTTCACCCTGCGATGTTGCGCGCCGGGGGCGGGTCCGGCGGACTGTTGCCGCTCCTCCTGGGGTTCCGTAGCCGATCAGTACGTTGCCTGAGCCGGCTTTTTCTTCTTCCCGGTAGGTTTCGGCGGCCGTCTCGGCGGCCTCGGTTTCGACAGAGTCAATCAGCGGGATCCTGGTCTCTGCAGGCGCAACCGGCATTCCTGCCGGTGTCACCGAAATCAACGGCTTGCCTACGTCCAGGGTCTGGCCCGGTTCACCGTGCAACTCGGCGACTGTGCCGGCATAGGGGGACGGAACCTCCACCATGGACTTGGCCGTCTCCACTTCGGCGATGGGCTGGTCCACGCGGATTTCATCGCCCACGGCCACGAGCCAGTTGACGAGTTCGGCTTCGGTGAGGCCCTCGCCGAGGTCGGGCAGGAGGAACACTTTCGTTTCGCTCATCTGATCAGTCTTCCCACTGGAGGTCGTCTACGGCGTCGAGGATACGGTCCACGCCGGGCAGGTAGTAGTGCTCGAGTTTGGGGGCAGGGTAAGGCACGTCGAAGCCGGTGACGCGGCGGATCGGCGCGGCCAGATGGTGGAAGCAGCGCTCCTGGACGCGTGCCACGATCTCGGAGGACACGGACGCGAACCCGTGGGCCTCGGCGATCACCACGGCGCGGCCGGTCTTGCGGACGGACGCGCAGATCGTTTCGTCGTCGAACGGCACAATCGAGCGGACGTCGATAACTTCCAGCGAGCGGCCCTCCTCGGCCGCCGCGGCAGCCGCGGCCAACGCGGTCGGCACGGACGGACCGTAGGCGATCAGCGTGGCGTCAGTCCCCGGGCGGGCGACGGCGGCACGGCCTTCGGTGGACGTTCCGGCCGCAGTGTTCGAGGCGTGCTGGTCGCGGAGGGCTTCCAGATCCACCATGTCCTTGGACCAGTAGAGCTTCTTGGGCTCCATGAACATGACAGGGTCATCCGAGTCGATGGCTTCGCGCAGCATGCGGTACGCGTCGGCTACGGTGGCCGGGGCGAAGACCTTGAGGCCCGCGGTGTGGGCGTAGTAGGACTCGGAGGAGTCGCAGTGGTGTTCCACTCCCCCGATGCCGCCGGCGTACGGTACGCGGATGACCATGGGCAGCTTGAGGGCGCCCTTGGTGCGGTTATGCATCTTGGCCACGTGGCTGACGATCTGCTCGAAGGCCGGGTAGGCGAAGGCGTCGAACTGCATCTCGATGACCGGGCGCATGCTGTTCATGGCCATGCCCACCGCCATGCCCACGATGCCGGACTCGGCCAGCGGGGTGTCGAAGCAGCGCTGCTCGCCGAACATCTTGGTGAGGCCGTCGGTGATGCGGAAGACGCCGCCCAGCATGCCGACGTCCTCGCCGAAGACCAGTACGGACTTGTCGGCGTGCATGGCATCGGCCATGGCGGTGTTCAGGGCCTTGGCCATGGTGACGGGCTGCGGCCCGGTCGCTTCGGCGGTGGCCGCGGCTGTGGCGGCTGCCCGGGCGGTGGCGGAGCTGACGTTGCCGTTGACTGCTGACGTGGCGGTGCTCATTTTGCGGACTCCGGGTTGGTTGAAGCGCCGGCGCTGGCGTCGCGGGCGAGTTCGTCGGCCAGCAGTGCTGACTGTTCCTTGAGCTGCGGGGTCGGCGTCGAGAAGACGTATTTGAAGAGGTCCTGCGGGTCCACCGGGACGTCCTCGCTGAGGCCGTTGCGCAGCTGCGTGGCAACGGCCTCCGCCTTCTCCGCGATCCGGGACTCGCCGTCGTCGTCCAGCAGCCCCTCGTCCGTGAGGTAGGTCCGCATTCTCGTCAGAGGATCCCGGGCCACCCACTGGGCCACTTCGCTGTCTTGGCGGTAACGGGTGGCGTCGTCAGCGTTGGTGTGGGCCTGCATGCGGTAGGTGTGTGCCTCCACCATGAGGGGTCCGGAGCCTTCGCGGGCGAGCTTGACGGCGCGGTCCAGCACGGCGAGAAGCGCGACGACATCGTTGCCGTCCACGCGTTCGCCGGCCATGCCATAGCCCACGGCCTTGTGGGCGAGGGACGGCGCCACGGACTGGTGGGCCAGCGGCACCGAGATGGCGTACTGGTTGTTCTGCACGAAGAAGACGACGGGCAGATGGAAGACAGCGGCGAAGTTCAGGGCCTCGTGGAAGTCGCCTTCGCTGGTGGCGCCGTCGCCGCACATAGCCAGGACCACGGTCTCCTCGCCGCGCAGCTTGGCAGCATGGGCGACGCCGACGGCGTGGAGCAGTTGGGTGGTGAGCGGGGTGCACTGGATGCCGACCTTGTGCTTGGCGGGATCATAGCCGCTGTGCCAGTCGCCGCGGAAGAGTGTCATGGTCTGCACCGGATCCACGCCGCGGGTCATGACGGCCACGGAGTCCCGGTAGGTGGGGAACATCCAGTCGCCCTCCGACAGGCAGAGGGCAGCCGCGACCTGGCAGGCCTCCTGGCCGTGGCTGGAGGGGTAGACGGCCATGCGGCCCTGGCGGACCAAGGCGGAGTTCTGGTCGTTGACGCGGCGGCCGACGACCAACTGCTCGTAAGCGGCGAGCAGTTCGGCGTCGCCGGGCAGCGGATACTCGTGTCCGGGTTCGGCGCCCTGCTCGGAGTGCGGCTTGAGGTGGCCGTCCTGGTCCACCATCTGGATCTGATGGCGGGCCGGCAGCATGTAGTCCTCAGCCGTGATGCCGAATTTGCGCACCGCCTCGGCTACGGGGCCGCCGCTGCGGGAGTCCTCGATGTGGTCCTGCGACTGCCGGCCCTGCGCCGTCTGACCGGGCGCAGTGTGGTCCGCGGAGATCGTCATTGGTCCGTCCTTCTGTAGCCACTATTCGCTTTCAGTATGGTCCTAGACGATGTTTCGTATCCAGCCCCGCCGCCAATCGTGGAGAAGTAAAGACAGTTCCCCTATTCTGAAAGACAAATCGTAACTGTGGGCTGGATTACCGACAGGGGTTGTAGACAAATGGCAGGAGCCGACACGGAGCAGGCGGCCGTGCCTCTGGACGACGTGGACCGCAACATCATCGCGGAGCTGACGCGGGACGGGCGGATGTCCGTAACGCAGGTGGCCGAGAACGTCCACATCTCGCGGGCGCATGCCTACACGCGGATTGCTCGGCTGACCGGTGAGGGCGTGCTGACCAAGTTCACGGCGTTGGTAGACCCAATTAAGGCGGGGCTGAAATCATCCGCCTACGTGACGCTGAAGGTCCGGCAACATTCCTGGCGCGAGCTGCGGGAACTGCTGCGGGCGATCCCCGAGGTGCACCACATCGCCCTGGTGGGCGGGGACTTCGACGTCATCCTGCTGGTCCGGGCGGTGGACAATGTGGACCTGCGGAGGGTGATCTTCGACCAGCTGCAGTCGATGCCGGGCGTGCTGGATACGCAAACGTTTCTGGTATTTGAGGACGTCGATACCCGGTAGGGACGCAATTCTCGCGACCCGGCGCGAAAAGATCACCCTCTGCCCACCCGAGTAACGCGGTGCCACGCGTCCCGAGTTGAACCTGCGGATACCCGCCCCACTTGGACACACACACCAACGGCACCATCGGGCTTCATGTGCAACCGTGACGTCGGTGATCGACTAGCGCGGCCCCGCCCGCGTAACCACAATGCAGGTGCTCAATTCCAACTGTACAATTAGCGGGACCGCACGAATATTGCCGTTCTGGGGGCGTGCCATCAGGCGGTCTCCAGCACCGAATCAGGGGGACTCCGGTTTTGGAACTACGCGATTACTTACGCATCCTACGCCGTAACTGGATCATGATACTTGCTGCATCGCTGGCCGGGCTTCTCGTAGGCGGCGTTGCTTCTGTTCTCGCAAAACCGACATACGAGTCCCAAACACAGCTTTTCGTCGCTATCCAGAGCTCTGGTTCAGTGCAGGAGCTACAGCAGGGCAACACATTCAGCCAGGCCAGGGTGCAGTCGTACGTAGGCACTGTCGAGTCGCCAATAGTCCTCCAACCTGTCATCGACTCTTTAGGGCTCGACGTAACAGCGGAGCAACTAGCAGACAGAGTAACTGCCACAACAGATCTCAATACTGTCCTGATAAATATCAAGGCCTCAGACTCGTCGCCAGTCCAAGCGGCTGCCATAGCTCAAGCGGTTGCAGACAGTCTCGTCAAGGCAGTCGACTCTCTGGAAAAACCGAAAGCCGGCGGAACTTCTCCCGTCAGCTTGTCGATCATTAAGCCGGCACGTGCAGCCGATGCCCCATCTAGCCCCAACACGAAGCTCAACCTCGCCCTTGGCCTCCTCTTGGGCGTGGCTATTGGCTTGGGTACCGCTATCCTTCGGACAACTCTGGACAACAGAATTCGAGGCGAAGCCGACCTGCGGCATATTACGGACGCTCCACTACTTGGTGGGATAGCATTCGACTCTGATGCCACACGAAAGCCTCTGCTGACACAGACGGCACCGCAAAGCCCACGCGCAGAGTCGTTTCGGCAGCTAAGGACGAACCTTCAGTTTGCCAACGTATCCGGCAATGCAAACACTGTACTCCTCACGTCTTCCCTCCCCGGGGAGGGAAAAAGCACCACGGCCACCAATCTTGCGATCGCCCTTGCCCAGGCTGGGCAAACTGTATGTTTAGTTGACGCAGACCTTCGACGTCCGATGGTAAGCGAGTACCTAGGGCTTGAACGCAACGCCGGCCTAACAACGGCTCTCGTTGGGGCCGCAGACGTGAACGACCTATTGCAACCATGGGGCAGCGATAACCTTTACGTCCTCACATCCGGCCAAATCCCTCCAAATCCCAGCGAACTATTGGGCTCCCAAGAGATGAAGCAGCTGATAAGCCGGCTGGAGCAGGCATTCGATACGGTGATTATCGATGCGCCGCCGCTTCTCCCCGTAACGGACGCAGCAGTTCTCTCTCAGCACGTCGGCGGCGTGGTGGTAATTGTCGGATCACAAAAGCTCAGACACCAAGACCTCCAGAAGTCCCTAAACGCTCTCCAAATGGTCGGCTCCAAGGTTCTCGGAATCGTTCTGAATCAATTGCCTGTAAGAGGCCCCGACGCGTACTCCTACAACTACTACAGTCACGATCAGATCCCAGATCTTAAGGGAAATAGCGGCATCCGCGGCCATAAACAATCGGCTGCAACTGCCCTCTCCGCGTCGGAGATCGACGCCAGTTCAGACTCCTTCGATGCACCTAACGATGACTTGGATGCCCGACGCTCCAGCTTATTTCCGACGTCGAGAACAGGCCGCAAATAGTCAGCTCGGTCATCCGTTTGACCAACGTCCCCCTGGCGCGATTCACAGCGGCTTAGAACTCGTTCTGGCGCCCCGGGGTGTCCGCCAGTCGAAGAACAATTTCAGGATTAGGCAGAGGGATAGGTCGCCACAGGTGGATACGACAACAAGATCTAAGGCCGGGCAAAAGCCAAGTCGAATCAAGGCGGCAAGCGCACTCTTTCTTACGCAAATAGTAGCCGCCGTCATCAACCTACCGGTCACGATTCTGCTAGCGCGCAGTTTGGGGCCGAGTGAATACGGCGAGTATCAGTTGCTGAACCGTATTTCACTCATTGCAGTTAGTGTCATTTGTTTCGGGTATCCACACGCAATTGCGTGGGCCGCAAACCGATCGTCGGGGCGACGAGAAGACCGATCGATAGTGCGGCTGCTCATCTTCGTCTCGCTTGCCGGGGGGCTTGTGATGGCAATGATCGCAGTCGTTCTGCATGAACTAGGATTCCACCCCGGAGGCTCATCGGCATGGTTAGCCTTCGGCTTGTTCCCGCTTTTCAACCTTTTCAGTGCAAACGTCATCAACTTTTTCCGCGGAAAGCTCGAAGCATCGGGCATCGCCACAGTGAAGCTCACTCAGGCTCTATCGTGGCTAGTGTTTTGCCTCGTTCTCGTGTTCACGGACCAACTGTCCGTGACAACTGCCGCGTTTTCAATGGTCGCATCCCAAATCATATCTGCAACAGCTGGGTTAGCTTCCATGGGCCTTCGTGGGCTTCTCCACGGCAGGAGAGACAGCACAGACACACGAGCCATAACCTCCTTTTCAGTTCGAGTGTTTCCTGGACTAGCGATACGCGATCTGAATGCCTATCTCGACCAAATCGTCATTGCCATTTTTCTTTCCACCAGAGATTTGGGGCTCTACGCGGTTGCTGTGTCGCTGACGACATCCTTGGCGCTGCTAAGCGGTCCAGTAATAAATACTGTCCAGCCTCTGATTCAATCCGTCCACGAGACTGAACGGGCCTCCGCTATTGCCCGTGCATACGCAGCTACGCTCATCGTTATTGGAATACCCGCGACGATGTTAGCGGCGTCCGCACCTTGGATTGCTCCGATAATATATGGCCAGGAATTTAGCTCATCCATTTTTCTTATTCAGATTCTCTGTGCAGCCGCGCTATTCGACGCACTAAACTCATGCGCACATGGCGCCCTGCTGGGAATGAATCGGCCGGGGCGCAGCAGTTGGAGTTCATCGCTGGGCCTGGTAGCAAGTATTCTCCTGTGGTTCCTCCTCCTTCCGCCACTCGGGACGGCAGGAGCGGCAGTGACCAGCATCGTGGCCTATCTGATTGTGCAAATGTTCATGTTTTCATCCCTGAAAACAGTTTTGCGTGTCGGCGTCTGGACGCTGGTGGTAATGATCCTCCGAGCAATCCCGGCTACTTTCATGGATATTTTTTGGCATGCCATCGGCCTGATCACTAAGCGCTCTAGACGAGTTGCTAGTCAGTCCAATGTGAAGAGAGAGGTGGACAAGACGTGACTTCACCGCAGCATATTTTGTGCGATTGGAAAGTAAACCACGGCCGTAGGCGAATCCAACTGATGTTGGTGCTATTTAGGATTGCTCAATACTCCGCGAGCCGGCATCCAACGATCATCCGCCGTGCAGTTAGCGCCGTATATAGGGCCGTTGCTCTAAATTTCCTCTCCATTGACATCCCAACCAACACTGCAATTGGTCCCAGGCTCAGAATTCATCATGGATTTGGACTGATTGTAAACGGATCGAGCAAGATAGGAAGCGATGTTGAACTTAGGCACAACGTCACAATCGGGAGTAGAAGAACTAGTTCCGATTGCCCGGTTCTCGAAGACAGGGTGAGCGTGGGACCACAAAGCGTCCTATTAGGCCACATCAGAATCGGTGAAGAATCTCAGGTAGGCGCCGGCTCGGTGGTTCTCCGCGACGTCCCGCCACACTCAGTTGTGGCAGGCGTCCCCGCTAGGGAGCTCGGGAAGTAGAATGACGTTCCCTACCGATCACCGTGGTTTCGTAGCCGATCTCATTCAGTTGACCACGTGAAATTTCCAAAGGCCGGAGTGGCCGCTTTGTGGTTCATTGCCGTATTGGGTGCCGTCGGTGCAGCAGCGCTAATCGTATGGCTTCAGGCTCATGATTACTTCAATGATGCGCTATCACTTCTCGCATGCGTTGTACCGCTAGTCGCATTATTCGCAGTTTCTGGCAGGATTGCATCTTTTCGCTGGACACCGACATTCGGAATGTTGGCCGCTGTTTGTTTTTTCCTATTCTTCACAGCGGGACTCGTCCAGTATTGGATAAACGGACGTAGCATCGGCTTCGCCATTGCGGGGCCCGTTGATTCAGCACTAGTGCGGGACACACTAATTTCCTGTTCGATAGTTACGTGCATGCTGATACTCGGTGACCGTCTAGGCCGTGGCCGACAACATATCGAACAAGAACCGATGCCGAATGTCTCCACACCAATCTTGATGCTCTCTCAGGTGCTATGGGCTCTCGCTGTGTACGGCTGCCTTGACGTGGCCAGGTCGCTGGGCGGAATAGCAGCGGCCGCTGCTCGGCTGAGCCTTCATGACAGAAATGTCAGCATCGAAACGTCGGGGACTCTTGGAATGTCGCTCTGGGCCACCTTCGCGCTTCCTTCGATCGTTACTCTGTTTCTCGTGGCTCTGGGGAACAATCGGAGTAAAAGACTTCGCGTGTTTGCCGCGGGACAGGCCCTGATAGTCGTGGGATTTGGGATGACGATGTTTGGCAGCCGCCTACTTCTCGTCCTAAGTGTGGTCGCCTTGGCATTTAGTTACTTCAAGGTGCGCGGCAGGACACCGTCGTTCAAGTCAGCCGTTGCCGTCGTCCTCCTCATACTGGCAACCAGCGCTCTGGTTCTGGGAGGGAGGGCCGAAGCGCTAAAGACCACACACGACGCCAGCATTCTGGACACCATCGGTTACTCAATATTTGATGTTTCGGTCGCATCTCAAGGCTCAGTAGACGAGTTGCGTCCCGTTCTCGGATCGATTGAACGGGGCCTTACGGTCTTGTCAGCGGCTCTGCCTGGGTCCGGTGCGCGAGCGGCTGATATTTCACAAGCGCGTATCGATGTACTCGTCGTGCAGGCTATTGGATCAATGGCGCAGGCAAATAATAGCGGCCTCCCTCCATCGCTTCCAACCAGTTTGGTCTTAGGGTTCGCACTGCCGATTGGAATGTTCCTGGCCTTAATCGTCGGGACGCTGTTGGGATTAGTTACAAATTGGTTATCCAGGCTACGAAAACCTCTCGGAGTTGTATTATTCGGATTATGGGGTGCATTCCTTTTCAATACGTTTAAGGGTGGAGATCTACTCCTCGATATAGGCTCAGAGGCTCGCCGCTGGGTGTACATTCTTGTCATATATCTAGCCATTGTGGCCTTTACTCAAAGAAAGGAACTTGGGAGCCTTGAAACTCAAAAGTATCGTGTACATCATTCACGAATATCCGGTAGTTACCCAGACGTTCGTGGAAAATGAAGCAGAAGCCATGGAAAGCATTGGGCATCGTGTAACCCGATATGCCCTACATCCAGGTACTGGCTTTTCAGCTTCCTGGCCGTCCGCCCTGTCTGCAAAGTCGGCTGTGAAAGATTTTCGCGGAATTCTTTCCCTGTTGGGAACCTTGGGCACAGTGCTGTTGAAGTTAAGAAGCATCGCGGTAGTTCTATTCGCTGGCGCCCGCAACGCTACCGACATAAGTCGACAGATGTACGCCCTCGCACACGCCATCAGTCTTAGTTCACAGCTGAGGGCTCGAAAGGAAGGCGATATTCATCTCCATGCGCACTTCCTCGGTCGGCCACTGGACGTTCTGACCTATGCTCGAATACTTCTTGGAAGCCGAGTCAGCACCAGTGCCACCGGTCATGCGGCGGACGCACGGAACCTTGTTGCACCCAGACGCTTTCAGATGCAAGTACAGGCCCTCCATGAAGTTGTCTGTGCTAGTAAGAGCGTTGCCAGACTCCTTGAAGAATCAACCCAACGCCCAGCCTCGGCAGTCGTTCACTGCGGCATACGCCCAGCCAGGGGCGAAGGAAGTCGTGGCTCCGATAGCAAACTACACCTGTTGACCGTGGCGCGCTTGGTAGAAAAGAAGGGCCTATTTGACTGTGTTTCTGCAGCTCGGATCCTTGAAGAAAACGGCGTCGACTTCATCTGGCGCATTATAGGCGACGGACCGTTGCGCTCGGCGCTGGAGCTCGATTCGCGGCCACTCGTGAGCACCGGCGCTATCGAGTGGCTAGGTGCGCAACCATCGTCGACAGTTCATCAAAACCTGAACAAATGGGCCGATGTATTCGTGCTCCCATCAAAGGTTTCATCAAACGGAGACGTGGACGGCATCCCCGTGGCTCTGATGGAGGCGATGACGCATGGCGTGGCAGTCATCAGTTCGAACCTGTCCGGGATTCCTGAACTTGTTTCACACGAAAAGACGGGCCTCTTGATTGACCCTGGAAACGTCGAGGAGCTGTGCTCAGCCATTGCGAGGATGAAAGATGATGCATTTCGGTCGATTATGAGTCACCACGCCAAGCTATTCGTTGATCTTGAGTTCAATCAGGTTCGTGAGGCACAAAAGCTTTCTAGTCTGATCACAAAAATCTAGCGCCTCTGGCTCGGCGCGTCTATCACCGCCGGGACACCTGATTGATACGCGCACAGTGCCAGTGCTTGGCCAATACAACTTTTATTTGGAGTTTGCGAAATGAATATCCTGATATGCATGGCAAGTGTCGACCCGAGAATGGGAGGTCCTTCTACGGCTGTCCGCGCTTTGGCCAGCGCACTGACCGACCAGGGACACGCTGTGACGATCGTCGCGCACGACGATAAGTCACATGCAGTGCAGGATGACACTCTCCCGTACGAGATACTTCGGTTCCCTCTTACAATGCGGGTGTGGCAGTTCTCAGCAGCCTATTTGTCCTGGGTTCGCAAGAACATTTCCCGTTACGATGCCGTTTTGGTCCATTCACTCTTTCTATCGCATTCCTTCTTTGTGCCACTACTGGCTCGAAAAACCAAAGTCCCCTACGCGATCCGCCCACATGGCAGCTTGAACATCGCGGACATGGCAAATAACTTGCCGCTTAAGAAGGTCTACCTGAGGGCAATCGAGCAGAGAAACTTACGATCAGCAAGGTTTGTTTTCTGCACGAGTCAGCGCGAGGCCGACGAGGCAGTGCGCTTTGGAGACTTTCGAACGGAAGTCATCCCATTGGGAGTCGACGATTCCATTAGGAGCGGACGGGACCTTGCTCTCGTAGACCGAAACCTCATCGCGTTCATCGGCCGCCTGACGCGAAAGAAAGGGGTCGATATTGTTGTGAGAAGCCTCCCCGACATCCTGAAGGTGCACCCCAACGCCAAGATCATCGTCGCCGGGCCCGATGATGAAGGTCTCTTGGATGGCTTTCGCCAGCTAGCTTCCAGTCTCGGGGTCATCGACTCCATCAGTTTTCCTGGACACTATGGTGAGACAGCGAGGAACGAGCTGCTGGCCAAGGCCGGCGTCTTCATCCTTCCGAGTCTGGACGAGAATTTTGGCATTGGCGTTGCCGAAGCGATGGCCGCCGGGGTTCCGGTGGCGATTACACCCGGTGTAAGCCACGCCGCATATGTACCCCAGTACGGGGCAGGCATTGTATCCAGCCGCAATCCTGAAGTTTTTGCTACCGACGTCAGCCGAATTATCGGCCTTGATCAGGATGCATACTCGTCCATGTCTCACGGCGCGGAACGTCTGGTGCAGGAAAACTATTCGTGGAAACGATCTGCGGCGCAGCTCGTGGAATGCTTCGCCGAATGATTTGTTTGCTACTGAAGGATTGATTGTAATGAGCATTACCGTCGTAATTTTGACGTATAACGAGGCACTTCATATTGAGAGAGCAATTCGAAGTGTTCAGTTTCCCGCGTTGGCCACAAAAATATATGTTGTGGATTCATTTTCAAGGGATGGCACCCAAGAATTAGCCCGAAGCTTGGGAGCAGAGGTCGTAGAACACGCATTCACGACACAGTCTCAGCAATTTCAATGGGCTCTGGACACACTTCCCATCGAAACGGAGTGGATTCTGCGCCTGGATGCTGATGAGATCATCTACGAGGACCTTGCGTTGGAAATTTTGCAGAAGACGCAACACACCTCGCCGTCGGTCGGCGGCTTCACTCTAAATCGACGACACATTTTCTTTGATAAGTGGATTCGCCACGGAGGCCGATATCCGCTTCGACTCCTGAGACTCTGGCGGACTGGTCATGGCCGAGTGGAAGACCGGTGGATGGATGAGCACGTAGTCCTGACTCACGGCTCTGTCGAGGACCTTAGCGGGCGGTTCGAGGACCGTAACCTCAATGATTTGAGTTATTTCATCGGAAAGCACAACGCGTATGCCTCAAGGGAGGCCCTGGAACAACTCGCAACCAAGTACGGGCTGAGGGACGCGTCTGAGCAGCATACTCAAATGTCCAACCAGGCTCGAGTGAAGCGGTTCATCAAGGAACGTTTCTATAACCGCCTTCCTTATCCTCTCACTTCAACAGCATATTTTGTTTTCAGAATTGTCCTTCAATTTGGATTTCTTGATGGCTCGCGAGGCCTTATCTATCACTTTCTGCAGGGTTTTTGGTATAGATTCCTCGTGGGCGCTAAGGTCTATGAGATTGAGTCGGTTTTACGCTCAATGCCGTCGACTGAGCTTCAGATTGTAAGACTTCAGGAATATGCATCTGAGTTCGCTAAATAGTTTACAGATTACCGGTTTTAGGAAATAATGAATAAGTCACGGAAGATTCTCATTCTTGGTCTCAATTATGCCCCCGAGCCAACAGGAAATGCGCCCTATACATCGGGCCTTGCCGAAGGCCTCGCCGCTGCTGGCCACCAAGTGAATGTGTTGACTGGATATCCGCATTACCCCGAATGGCAACTCAAAGCCGGATATTCGGGATGGAGCCGCAACGAAGTCATAAAGGATGTACGCGTTCGGCGTCTTCGGCATTTCATCCCTAGGTCTCCGACTTCGGCACACCGCATGCACATGGAATTGAGTTTCGGGATACGCCTTCTTTTTGCGAACTGGCATCGTCCGGATGTTGTTCTGGTCGTGAGCCCTGCCCTCTTCGCCTCGGGCCTGGCCGTCCTCCGTGCTCGTTTCTGCCTGAGGAGGCCAGCCGTCGGGATGTGGATTCAGGATATTTACAGCCGTGGGATTACGGAAACAGGAACAGGGGGAAACACAACGTCGGCTGCAGTCCGAACTGTCGAGTCGCTAATATTGCGGTCCACAGATGGCGTCGTTGCTATTCATGATCGATTCCGCAAATACCTCATTGAGGAACTGGGAGTTAGCGCGACCAGAGTTCGCGTCATTCGCAACTGGACCCACTTGCCGGCCTCAACATCAGAGAATCGCTCAGCATTTCGGTCCAGCATGGGTTGGGGCGAACAAGACGTTGTGGTCCTCCACGCCGGCAACATGGGGATGAAGCAGGGCCTGGAAAATGTAATAAAGGCGGCGAAAGTATCCCAAGATCGAGGGAGCTGCGTTCGATTTGTTCTAATGGGTGACGGCAACCAGCGTAAGCAACTGGAATCGCTGGCCGCCGGCATTACTAAAATCGATTTCGTGCCTCCGCTGCCAGACAGCGAATTTCAAGCAGCACTAGCCGCGGCCGACATATTGTTGGTCAACGAACTTCCTGGCATAAAGGACATGGCCGTGCCAAGCAAGCTCACATCCTACTTCAACGCCGGCGTGCCTATCATTGCAGCCACCGATGACGGAAGCGTCACAGCATCAGAAATAATGGCGTCGGGGGGCGGTATTCGCGTGGATGCAGCCGACCCAGCGTCGTTGGTGGAAGCTGCCGAAGCACTCGGGCAGGACAGTGCCAAGTCCGCGGAGCTGGGAGCCAAGGGGCTCCAATTCAGGCATGAAACATTGTCCGAGAGTGCGGCTGTCGCACACTATGATGATTTCGTATCAAGCCTGGCATCGTCGCGCGGCCGCTAGGCTGCGCGCTTCTTTTATCTTCGCACTATGGGGGAATCTATGACTAAGCGTGCACTTATTACTGGCATCACGGGCCAGGACGGTTCATATCTTGCTGAGCTACTGCTGAGCAAGGGCTACGAAGTACACGGTCTGATCCGTAGGGCTTCAACTTTCAACACGGCGAGGGTCGACCACCTGTACGTCGATCCACACGACCCGAAGGCAAGGCTTTTTCTTCACTATGGGGATTTGAGCGACGGTGCCCGTCTCGTCACCTTGCTGGCCGATATCAGGCCTGACGAGGTTTACAACCTCGCCGCCCAATCCCATGTGCGCGTCTCCTTCGATGAGCCCGAACACACAGCTGACACCACCGGCGTTGGGACCATCCGGCTCTTGGAAGCCGTACGCATGTCGGGAATCGAAACGAAGTTCTATCAGGCCTCGTCTTCAGAGATGTTTGGCGCCACACCTCCGCCGCAGAACGAAGAGACACCCTTTTATCCCCGCTCCCCTTACGGCGCCGCCAAGGTCTACAGCTATTGGATTACCAAGAACTACCGCGAGGCCTATGGCATGTTCGCTGTGAACGGGATCCTCTTCAACCACGAGTCGCCCAGACGCGGTGAAACCTTCGTGACTCGGAAAATAACCCGCGCTGTGGCTGCCATTAAGGCGGGAAAACAGGACCTTCTCTACATGGGCAATCTGGACGCGGTGCGCGACTGGGGCTACGCAGCGGAGTACGTCGAAGGTATGTGGCGAATGCTGCAAGCCGATGAGCCCGACGATTTCGTTCTTGCTACCGGCGGGAATTACACGGTTCGCGACTTCCTGCATATTGCTTTCGATCACGCAGGACTGAACTGGGAAGACCACGTACGTTTCGACGAGCGTTATCTCCGCCCCACCGAGGTCGATGCCCTAGTCGGAGACGCTTCCAAGGCGCAGGAAAAGCTCGGATGGAAGGCATCTGTTCACACACCGGAACTCGCCCGCATCATGGTTGACGCGGATATCGAGGCGCTAAAGCACGCCGGCAATCACTGGATTGATACAGTCACGCTTGAGAGTTGGAAGAAGTAGTGGAGGACTCTGTCGGATTCCTTCCAGGAAAATTGGATCGCTCGTCGACGTTCTACGTTGCCGGGCACCGCGGGCTCGTAGGGTCTGCCATCTGGCGCAAACTGGTGGCAGAAGGTTTCACAGCGCTTCAAGGCAGAACGTCCTCAGAGCTCGATCTAAAGGACCGGGATGCTGTCTTCTCGTTCTTCGCGCAAACCAAGCCTCGGTATGTCGTTCTCGCAGCAGCTAAGGTGGGGGGCATTCTGGCGAATAATACGTACCCGGTGGACTTCCTTAGCGACAACCTACGTATCCAGGTCAACGTGCTTGATGCGGCACGGGAGCACGGCGTCGAGCGGCTCTTGTTCCTGGGATCCTCCTGCATTTACCCCAAGTTTGCGGATCAGCCGATACGAGAAGAATCGCTGCTCACCGGCCATTTGGAGCCAACCAACGATGCGTATGCCATAGCCAAAATTGCTGGAATTACGCAAATCCAAGCAACGCGCCGTCAGTACGGCCTGCCATGGATTTCGGCCATGCCAACAAACCTGTATGGCCCAGGAGACAACTTCTCGCCTGAAGGCTCGCATGTTCTCCCGGCCTTGATTCGTCGGTACGACGAAGCTGCCAAATCTAGAGCCGACAGTGTGACCAACTGGGGATCAGGGTCGCCGCGACGGGAATTTCTCCACGTTGACGACATGGCCGCGGCTTGCTTGCACATGTTGGAGAATTACGACGGTCCCACGCAGGTTAACGTGGGCACCGGCAAAGACGTCACGATCAAAGAACTCGCAACGATTGTGGCTGAAGCCGTCGGATACACGGGGGAAATTCGCTGGGACACGGGCAAACCCGACGGAACACCCCGTAAGCTGCTTGATGTCTCACGACTGGCGGACTCGGGGTGGACGTCGTCAATTGGGCTGGATGAGGGAATCCGCACAACGGTTCAGTGGTACAGGGACAACTATTCCTCCCTACGAAGCTAGGCAAACTGTCATTGTCGTGGATCACGATGCACAACATTTTTCAGGGGGATGCAAGAGTGGGCCTGGACACTGATTGGCGGGCGAAGTCTTCCCGCCTGCTGAGGGTCGTGGATGCGTTTGTAGTGGCTTGGGCTGTTCTCGGAGCGTTTGTTGTCCGCTTTGGCACTGAATCAAACCTCGTAAGTTCTGGTCAGGAGCTTTTCTATGCATGGCTGTCGGTAGCGCTGGCTGTTACGTGGTGGTTCATGCTGGGAGCTTGGAATAGCAGGCAGAGCCGTATCTTGGGTGCGGGACCGGACGAATATAAGCGCGTTGCTGCTGCGTCCCTCTGGCTCTTTGGGCTCATCGCGATCTTCTCGTACGTCTTCCGCGTCGACACAGCCCGTGGCTATGTGGGCGTTGCACTTCCAGTTGGTCTCGCTGGTTTGCTGCTGGGCCGGTGGCTATTGCGTCAGCATCTGAGCGTAGACCGGCAGAAAGGCAACAGCATGTCGCGCCTCATGATTCTCGGTGGCCCCAGCGCTGTTGCCCATCTGGCTTCGTCGCTCCAACGTGCGAAGCATGCCGGTTATCAGCCGATTGCGGCTTATACACCAGGTACTCAAGACGGGGCGCTAACCGAACCTGAATCGGGACTGCCTGTTCTTGGGTACAAAGCCGATACCGTTTCCATCTTGGACGCCATAGACAGGTGCCAGGCCGACGCAGTTGCCGTCTCGGCGGGAGTTCAATTGCACCCTCAGACCCTTCGCCATTTGGGCTGGGAACTCGCCGCCCGCAACGTTGGCCTCATCATGGCGCCCGCACTTACTGACATAGCAGGTCCGCGCATCCACACTCAGCAGGTGGCTGGTCTGCCATTAATACATGTCACGACGCCGACACTCGAGGGAGGACAGCGAGTGGCTAAGAGACTGTTCGACGTTGTGGTCTCAGGCGCCCTCATTCTCGGAATCTCACCAGTGATGTTGGTTCTGGCCCTTCTTATCAAGCTTGACAGCCATGGACCTATCCTTTTTCGGCAAGAGCGGGTCGGCATAGAAGGCCAGCTTTTTCGAATGCTGAAATTCCGATCAATGGTTGTAGACGCTGAGGCGCGGCTCGCAGATCTTGAAGATAGGAACGAAGGTAGCGGCGTTCTATTCAAGATCAAGAATGATCCGCGGGTTACGAGGGTCGGTCGTGTACTTCGGAAATTCAGCCTCGACGAACTACCTCAGCTTTTCAACATTTTCGGTGGCTCTATGAGTCTAGTCGGCCCCAGGCCTCCACTGCCGCGTGAAGTGCAGGCCTACGAGCATGACGTTCGGCGACGACTCCTCGTGAAGCCGGGCCTTACAGGGCTTTGGCAAGTGAGTGGCCGCTCGAATCTGTCGTGGCAAGACTCCGTCCGCCTGGACCTGTACTACGTTGAGAACTGGTCTTTGGCCGGAGATCTCGTAATAGTCCTCAGAACCGTACGTGCGGTATTCCGCAGCACGGGTGCTTACTAGATTCGAAGGAACTCAATTAATGCGCATTTCAGTTATCGGCTGCGGCTATCTAGGTGCCGTTCATGCTGCCTGTATGGCAAAGCTAGGTCATGAAGTTGTTGGCATCGACGTCGACGAACGAAAAATCGCTGATCTTTCGTCCTCGAAGGCCCCGTTTTACGAACCGGGCCTCGAAGAACTGCTGCGAGAAGTCCAAGACTCGAGTCGGCTGACGTTTACAACGGACATGGCGGCCGCCGCCGGGAGCGACGTTCATTTCATTTGCGTGGGTACGCCGCAAAAAAAGGGCGAAAACGGCGCGGACATGAGCTATGTCGACGCATCGCTTTTCGCGCTCCTTCCGTATCTTCAGGAGGGGAATGTGGTCGTCGGAAAGTCGACGGTCCCCGTCGGTACCGCCGAACGCCTCGCTGGATTGGTTTCCGAGCAGGAACCCAGCGCCCACTTGGTCTGGAACCCGGAATTTCTTCGGGAAGGCCACGCGGTCTCTGACACACTTCAGCCCGATCGTTTTGTATACGGAGTACCGGATGGATCTGAAGATCATCCCGCCGTAGGACGACTGGACGAGGTTTACTCGGCTCCGATAACAGCCGGAACCCCGCGCCTAGTCACAGATCACGCAACGGCAGAGCTCGTTAAGGCTGCGGCCAACTCGTTCTTGGCCACCAAAATATCCTTCATCAACGCCATGGCCGAGGTATGCGAAGCGACGGGAGCAGACGTCTCGCGCCTTGCCGATGCCATAGGTCTGGACGACAGGATCGGTCGCAAGTTTCTGAACGCGGGCATCGGCTTTGGTGGAGGCTGCCTGCCTAAGGACATCCGAGCGTTCATGGCTCGTGCAGGTGAACTGGGGGCAGACCAGGCTCTGACGTTCTTGCGCGAAGTTGACGCGATAAATATGCGTCGGCGCACTCGAGTGGTCGAACTCACGCGGGAGATCTGCGGCGGTTCCCTCCTTGGGCAACGAATTACCGTTCTAGGTGCCGCATTCAAACCCGAAAGTGATGACGTGCGCGACTCGCCGGCACTTAGCATCGCCGCTCAACTCCAACTTCAAGGAGCCGTAGTAACGGTAACGGATCCTAAGGCTCTGTCCAATGCAGCACGGCGTTTCCCGGAACTTCAATACGAGCCTGACTTCGCAAGCGCGGTGCAGGCATCTGATGCACTGCTCTTGCTGACGGAATGGGCGGAATATCGAAACCTTGACCCATACGACCTTGGGAGTCGCGTCTCCTCGCTTCGAATCCTCGATGGCCGAAATGTATTGGACCCGGCGAAGTGGCGAGCTGCGGGATGGCACTACCGAGGTCTGGGACGTCCGTGACCTCTGCCAAATTGAACAGCGATGGGTCCAGTAGCGCAACGCGACCCGAGGGCCCAGCTGCTCCGGGTAGGCGGCGGCGAAGGATATTCATAGCCACGCTGTGTGCAATCATCGCAGCGACCGCAGGCCTCGCGGCCGCGCTATGGCTCGGGGTAAAAGCATCAGAAGTTAACTCACACCTGGAAGCGGCGAGCCTCATACTGCCGCAACTCAAGGATGACGTTCTAAGGGACGATGCGGAGGCGGCGGGCAGGACCTTGGCAACGTTAAAAACTCACACCACCGCTGCTCGAAATAATGCAAGCGATCCGCTATGGACGTTGGCAGGGACATTCCCATGGGTGGGGGGAAATTTTCAGGCGGCGAGGGAAATCGCCATTTCGGCTGACGATCTAGCGCAGCTAGGGGCTGCCCCTCTTATAGATGTCTTTCAATCACTCGATTGGAAATCGCTCGCCCCCAGTGGCGAAGGAGTCGACCTGAAACCGCTGAAAACGGCGCAACCTAGGATTTCATCTGCGGCACAAGCGGTAAGCCAGTCTTCGGACCGCCTGAACAAGATAAATGCCGATGGGCTGTTCCCGCAGATTGCCGATCCCTTGTTACACGCCCGGGAGCAATTAGAGTCACTGCGTTCTAGCTTGAACGCAGCCAACGATGTTGCCAGTGTTGCTCCGGACATGATGGGGGCAGACGGTCCAAGGCGATATCTTCTTCTGATCCAGAACAATGCGGAGGCACGTGCGACTGGTGGGATCCCTGGGGCTTTGGCCGTGCTGACTGTAGACAAAGGAAAGTTGTCTCTCAGCGAGCAGAACACCGCTGGCGCGTTGGGTGTGATGTCTCCTGTGGTACCCGTTGAAGATGAGCAGCGTCAGTTGTACTCGACCCGTATCGGTAAGTACATGCAAGATGTGAACCTGACCCCAGATTTCCCAACATCCGCCAGCACAGCCGTCACCATGTGGGAACAGAAAATGGGAACTCATCTCGATGGCGTCATTTCAGTCGATCCTGTGTCACTCGGGTACATCTTGGACGCCACTGGCCCCATCAAGTTAGACGATCCCGAAATCCAACGGTTGATGGGAGTGGCGCTTCCAACAGAGCTGAACGGAAAGAACGTCGTTAAAACGCTCCTCTCTGATGTGTACCGTGCGATCCCTGAACCGGCCATGCAGGATATCTTTTTCGCCAGTGTCGCCAAGAAAGTCTTTAGCGCCGTCTCTAACGATTCAAGCGACCGGAGAAGACTCATTGAAAGATTGACGCAAGCAGCATCGGAGGGACGGATACTCCTATGGTCGAAGAGCGGCAAAGAACAGACAGTCATCTGGAAGTATCCGGTCAGCGGCTCCATCTCGGGCCCGAGCATCTCTCCAGCTCAATTCGGTGCGTACTTCAATGACGGCACCGGCGCCAAAATGGACTTCTACGTCAAGCGGACCGCCCAGCTTTTCGCAGGATGCACCGCTGACGGTTATGCCCAGGTCAAGGTGCGCATCACAAGCACCAACACCGCACCAAAGGATGCTGCAACGTCACTACCTTCATACGTGACCGGGGGCGGCGTCTTCGGAGTTCCTGAAGGTTCAGTACAAACAAACGTCGTCGCTTACGGCCCCGTCCAGTCAAACGTCGAAACCGTGTCCGTGGCCGGTAAGAAGACAGGTTTCGCGTCCAATCGGCACAGCGGTCGTCCGGTAGGCTCCGTCACCATCCGGCTCGCCCCGGGTCAGAGCAGTACTGTCGAGTTCACTTTTGACAAGATCGTCCAGCACACACAGCCGAAGTTGTCCGTGACGCCATCAGTCCAGGCGTTGAAGGACGTGGTTTTGGACACGATTTCAACGAATTGCGTTCCGGCTCCGTAGCCAACTCATTAACAGTATGTAAAGTGTCTGGATTCACTTTGGAGACACCCCCACCGGGGTGATAATCTCTCTTTGGGCAAGACAACGAGATTCACCCCACGGTCACATGGGGATGGGGAATCTCCACAATAATGTGACATCCGTGTTATAAGGTCTCAGGGGGACAAATTGAAGAAGTCTATTGCTGCGCTCGCGCTTGCAGGCACCATCGCACTCACCGGCGCTGTACCCGCCATGGCCGCCACTTACCCGGCACCGGGCGGTTCGGGAACCGTCTCAGATGGGACGGTCACTCCGGGCCAGGTATTCACTTTCTCGGGCACCGGCTTCCTTGCCGGCGAAACCATCACCATCACCATCACCATCACCAGCACTCCGCAGGCACTGGGTGGAATCTCGGGCGGCGCCAGCATGGCCGTCCCGACCAAGATCAACGTATTGGCTGCTCCTCAGACTTTCACCACAACCGCAGCCGCTGACGGATCCTTCGCATTCCCGCTTAGCCTGAGCGAACCGGGAACCTACACGCTGACGGCCACCAGCGCCACGCACTCAGTGTCACAGAGTGTAACCGTCGCAGGTGCCGCAACGGGTACCGGCACGGGTACCGGCACGGGCACCGGCACGGGCACCGGCCTTTCCAACTCCGGCGCCAACGGAAGCGCCGCTGGCCTGGCCAACACCGGTGCTGACTCCAGCCTCATCCTGTGGTCGCTCGTCGGTGGCGGCGCACTGGTAGCTGGCGCTGCTTCGGTGGTTGTAGTTCGCCGCCGTGCAAACGCTGATGCTTCCGCATAAGCACTAGGTACAAGGCTCTACGAGAGGCGGTTGATTCTCCGGATTCCGGAGAATCAACCGCCTCTTGCTTTTCCTTCCATACACGACCGTGCCACCATGCAAAAAATGCCCGCCGCTAGATTAGCACCGGGCATTCTTCGTTGGATCTCTTGGACTAGCCGTTGAATTCCTTCATCCAAGACTTCAGGTCTTCCCCGAATTCCGCGCGTTCCGACGCCAACGTAATCACGGCCTTCAGGTAGCTGAGCTTGTCGCCGGTGTCATAGCGCCGGCCGCGGAAGACGACGCCGTAAACACCGGAGCCCTCCCCCTCGCTGGCCGCCAGTGTCTGCAGAGCGTCCGTCAGCTGGATCTCACCGCCGCGGCCTGGTTCCGTCGTCTCTAAGACATCGAACACGGCCGGGTGCAGCACGTAGCGGCCTATGATTGCTAGGTTCGATGGAGCCTCATCAACGGACGGCTTCTCCACAAGACTGTTGACCCGGACATAGTCCTCGCCAGCGATTGCCGAGATATCAGCGCAGCCGTAAGCACTAATCTGGGACGGCTCTACCTCGATCAGTGCGATCACCGAGCCACCCGTCTTAGCCTGGACGTCCATCATCGTCGTCAGAAGCTCGTCCCGCTCGTCGATCAGGTCGTCACCTAGCAGGACAGCAAAGGGCTCCTCTCCGACGTGCTGACGGCCGCACAGGACCGCGTGGCCCAGACCCTTCGGCTCACCCTGACGCACATAGTGGATGGGTCCCAGACCGGAGGCGTGCTGGACGGCATCCAGGCGGGTCTGATCGCCCTTGAGTTCCAAGGTGCGCTCAAGCGCAGGAGCGCGGTCGAAGTGATCCTCCAGGGCCCGCTTGTTGCGGCCAGTGATCATCAGGACGTCGGTCAGGCCAGCTGCTACAGCTTCCTCGACGACGTACTGGATGGCCGGTGCATCGACAACCGGCAGCATTTCTTTCGGCATCGCCTTGGTGGCCGGCAGGAAGCGCGTCCCCAAGCCTGCTGCAGGAATGACGGCCTTACGAACTGATTTCCCCAATGTTTGCATGAGAGAACCTTATAAATTGACTTGCCAAAAGCGAAATCTTGGACCGCAGATTTCGGCCCTATTCTAGGCTCGCGTAAGTTCGTGTGTATGGGGAAATGGAGTCATGCGGGAGCAGTGCTTTCCGCACGCGTGCTGCTGGCCATCTACCTGGCTGGGCTTGCTCTCGTGGCGTTCTGGCCCACGCCCGTCGATCGGCCGGTCGCGGGCCGCCTGCAGATGGTGCTATTTGCGCTCCACACAGCTGGACTTCCGGAGTTGATCAACTACAACTTCGTGGAATTTTCGTCCAACATCCTCATGTTTTCCCCGATCGGAGTCCTCGCCGCGTTGGCATTTCCGACTTTCCACCGCGGGCGGATTGTCCTGGCCGGATTCGCGGCGTCCTGCTGCATGGAGTTAGGGCAGCAGCTCTTTCTGCATGACAGGTTCCCGAGTGCGATGGATATCATTGCTAATACGGCGGGCGCGATGTTGGGGCTTTGGGTTTTGGGTGTGCTTGAGGAGTGGTTGCGGCAGGGTGGTTTCGACAAGCTCAACCGGCGGTAGGGTTCGACAAGCTCAACCAGCGAATTTGGGCTCGCGCTTCTCTTGGAACGCAAGGAAGCCCTCGACGTAGTCCTCGCTCTTGCAGAGCCTCGCCTGCTCCGAATTCTCTTCCTGCATCGAAGTCCACAGGCCCAGGCGCTGGTCGCGGATGTGCGCCACCAGCTCCTTGCTCGCCTTGAACGCACCCGTTGCACCCGTTGCCACCTTCGCCACGATCGCACGTGTTGACTCGAGCAGTTCGTCCGCCGGCATCGCGCGGCTGAACATCCCCTTCGCGACGGCCTCGGCTCCGCTCATCAGTTCGGCGGTGTAGATCAGGTCCAGCGTGCGGTGCATGCCCAGCCGCTCGGTGAAGTACCAGTGGCCGCCCGAGTCCAGCGTGGCTCCCAGCTTGGCGAAGGGCGAGCCGAACTTCGCGTTCTCCGCCACGTACACCACGTCCGTCGCCAGCAGCAGGCCCAGGCCCACGCCCAGGCAGGCACCCTGGGCGGCCGCGAACGTCGGTGCGGGGAACGAGCTCATCTTCTGCAGCAGCGGCTGCACCAGGCCGCCCAGGTACGCCTCGGCGTCGTCACTCTCCGGCGTCACGCCGGCGATGTCCCGGCCCGCGCAGAAGGCGCGGCCCTCTCCCCTGAGCAGCAGCGCCCGCACCTCACCGCGCGAGGCGGCGGCAGCGGCGTCGTCGTACGCCTGTGTTAAATCCCTGAGCGCCTGCTCGTCCAGGGAGTTCAGCTTGTACGGGGCGTTGAGGACGACTTCGGCGATGCCGTTGGCGATGGAGAGGGAGATCATGGGGCTCCTAGAGTTGAGACCGGATGTTCGGCAAGACCTATACGTCGAAGTCGACTGTGACTTCTTTGCTCGTCGGGTGGGACTGGCAGGTCAGGACGTAGCCCTTGTCCAGTTCATCCTGCTCCAGCGCGTAGTTTTCGTCCATGGTCACGGTGCCGGTGACCACTTTGGCGCGGCACGTGCCGCACACTCCCCCGGCGCACGCGAACGGCACGTCCGGGCGGACCCGCAGCGCCGCGTTGAGGATGGACTCTCGGGCGTGCGTGGGGCTGGCCACGTCGCCCTGCAGGCCGTCCAGCGTGAACGTGATCTTGTACGTCTCCTTGGACTCGTCCTCGATGACGGGACGGCCGGCGTTGCCCTCGGGCCGGTCCGGCTTGCCGGAGGTGAACAGCTCGAAGCGCACATGCTCCGGCTTCACGCCGCGCTCCGCCAGGGTGTCCCGGCACAGCTGCACCAGTTCGAACGGCCCGCACAGGAACCATTCGTCCACGTCGTCCGCGTGGATGGCGGTGCCCAGCAGCGCCCGGAGCTTCTCGGCGTCGATCCTGCCGCTCAGCAGCGGCGCGATCCGCTGCTCGCGGGACAGCACGTGGTGCAGCGCCAGGCGCGACGGGTACCTGTCCTTCAGGTCCGCGAGCTCCTCCAGGAACATCACGTCCATGGCCGCCTTGTTGGCGTAGATCAGGTCGAACCTGGTCTCCTGGTTCGCTGCCAGCAGCGTGCGCGCGATCGCGATCACCGGGGTGATGCCCGAGCCCGCGGCAATCGCCACGAAGCTGCCCGGCTCCCCCGCCAGCTCGCTTGCCATCTGCTGCGGGCGGTTCATGGAGTTCATCACGTTCTGCTCCATTGCCTGGCCGTCCCTGCCGTGCTTGGAGACGAACGCGCCCATGGGGCTCATCACGTCCAGGGTGTCCCCGGCCTTCAGTTCGGCGTTCGCCCACGTGGAGAACAGCCCGCCCAGGTCCTTTTTGACGGCCACCCGGATCTCGCTGGTGCCGTCCGCGAAGCTCCGCGGTTCAGCACAGATGGAGTAGCTGCGCCGGATTTCCTTGGGCTCGCCGTTCTCATCCGGCAGCGTGGTGCGCAGGGCCACATACTGGCCCGGCAGGTAGTCGAACTGGCCGGCCAGTTCGGCCGGCACCGCGAAGGTCACCTCGATGGCGTCCTCGGTGAGCCGGCGCACCTCCCCGACGGTGAGGGTGTGAAAGGACGGACGACGGCGGCCGGTGGCCTGCGCCGATTCGGCGGCGGTCTGGCGGACAACGGGCATGGGAGATTCCTTACAGGACTTTGAAGTAGTCGAACGGTTCCTTGCAGTCCTGGCAGACGTACAGCGCCTTGCAGGAGGTGGAACCGAAGCGGGTGAGTTCCTTGGTGTTCAGCGACGAGCACTGCGGGCATTTCACGGCCAGACTCAGCCTTACGGGGCCGGAGTGTCCGCCGGCGGCGGCGCGGCCACTGGGAGGGGCGATGCCGTACTCCTGCAGCTTGGCCTTGCCGGCGTCCGTCATCCAGTCCGTGGTCCAGGCCGGGGCGAGCACCAGTTCCACGTGGACGCTGGGGTAGCCCTCCTTGCGGAACGCGGCCTTGAGGTCGTCGCGGATGGCGTCCATCGCGGGGCAGCCCGAGTACGTCGGCGTGATGGTGACCTGGACAGCGGGCACCAGCCCGCCGTCGTCGAACAGCCGGACGCTGCGCAGGATCCCCAGATCCTCAATGCTGAGCACCGGGATTTCCGGATCGCACACCGTGGCGGCGACGGCCCACGCCTTCTGCTCGGCGCTGACCTCCGCCATCCGGGTGCCCGGTTCCTGAACGTACACGGCGGTCACCAGCTTGCTCCGGGATGCTCCCGGGCCAGCACCTGCATCTCGGCGAGGATGTAGCCGAGGTGTTCGGAGTGCTTGCCGCGGCGGCCGCCGCCCGGTGCGAACGGCACCTGCGGAACCTCCAGCTCGGCCTCGGTGAGGATCTCGCCGGTGAGGCGGTCAAAGTCCGCCTTCAGGCTGGAAGGTTCGACGGCGGTGCCGGCTTCAGCCAGGCGGTGGGTCAGCTCGTCATCCACGAAGAGCTCGCCCACGTACGGCCAGATGAGCTTGAGGCCGTGGATGATCCTGGCCCGGGACTCCTCGGTGCCGAGGGCCAGACGGAGGATCCACTGGGCGCTGTGGTCGCGGTGGTAGTCCACTTCCTTCACGGCCTTGGCGGAGATGGCGGCGAGCGTGGCGTCCGTGGACTGGGTCAACCGGCTGTACAGCTCGAACTGGTAGTAGCTCACCACGAACTGGCGGGCGATGGTGACCGCGAAGTCCCCGTTGGGCTGCTCGAACAGGTGGGCCGAGCGGAACTCGTGCTCGCGGCGGAAGTAGGCGAGATCGTCCTCGCTCTTCTCGTCCAGGCCGGCGGCGTAGCTGAGGAACGAGCGTGCGTGGCCCAGCTGGTCCAGGGCGATGTTGCCCAGGGCCACGTCCTCCTCCAGTTCTGGGGCGCGGGAGATCCAGTGGCCCAGGCGCTGGGCGAGGATGAGGGCGTCGTCCCCGAGGCGCAGGGCGTACTCGGCAGCATCTTCCGAGGGCTTCACCAGGCCGGTGCGGACCTCGAGCGCGATGTCCTCCGGGCGGAGCGCATTGCCCGGCGTGATGCGGGTGGCGCTGGCAGACGAGTCGCCGCTGCCTGCGACGCCGACCGAGATGTCACCGTGGCCGGTGGTTTCTGCGGCGTGTGCTTCGGTGTACGTTTCGGGAGTGGTCACACTTTCAGAATTCACAGGTGCTTCACTCCTTCGCTCTTGGTGTAGTACGTGGCGTGCCGGTAGTCCTTGCCCTGCGGGGACTCGAAGAACGACCCCTTCGCGTCCGGGTCGCTGGCGGCGATGGCGTCGGCCGGGACCACCCAGATGGACACGCCCTCGTTGCGGCGGGTATAGAGGTCGCGGGCGTTGCGCAGGGCCATGGCGGCGTCGGGTGCGTGCAGGCTGCCCGCATGGACATGGCTGAGCCCGCGGCTGGACCGGACAAAGACTTCCCAGAGCGGCCAGACGTTGCCGGTGGAGCTTGTCGAAACCTCGCTGGTCGAGCCTGTCGAAACCGAGCTGGTCGAAACCGCGCTGGTCGAAACTCCGCTGGTTGAGCTTGTCGAAACCGGGATTTCGACAGGCTCAATCACCGGGGAAGCTGAAGGCTCAATCACCGGGGAAGCTGAAGGCTCACTCACCGGGCCGGCCGGGACTTTGGCGGCCGAGCTTTCTACTGCTCCGGCGGAGCTGGCCGGTACTTCCGGGTTGCCGTGGGGGGTCATGCTGCAAATTCCTTTTCTGCGTGCTTGCGTGCCTGTTTTGCCGCATAAGCTGCGGCTGCTTCGCGGACCCAGGCGCCGTCGTCGTGCGCTTCGCGGCGGCGCTCAAGCCGCTGCGCGTTGCAGGGGCCGCGGCCGGCCAAGACTTCCTTGAACTCTTCCCAGTCCAGCGGGCCGTGCTCCCACTTCCTGGTTTCGTCGTTGAAGCGGACTTCGCTGTCCGGGAGGGTGAGGCCCAGGACCCGCACCTGCTCCACCATCATGCCGACGAAGCGGCTGCGCAGTTCGTCGTTGCTGAAGCGCTTGATGTTCCAGGCCATGGACTGCTTGGAGTTGGGCGAATCGTCGTCCGGCGGGCCGAACATCATCAGGGCCGGGGCGTACCAGCGGTTCACAGCATCCTGGGCCATCTGCTTCTGCGCGGGGGTGCCGTTGGAGAGTTCCAGCAGGATCTCGAAGCCCTGGCGCTGGTGAAAGGACTCTTCCTTGCAGATGCGGACCATGGCCCGGCCGTAGGGTCCGTAGGATGCGCGGCAGAGCGGGACCTGGTTGCAGATGGCGGCGCCGTCAACCAGCCAGCCGATCGCTCCCATGTCTGCCCACGTCAGGGCCGGATAGTTGAAGATCGAGGAGTAGCGGGCCTTGCCGGCGATGAGGTCGTCCATCATCTTGTCGCGCGGCTGGCCGAGGGTCTCGGCGGCGGAGTAGAGGTACAGCCCGTGGCCGGCCTCGTCCTGGACCTTGGCCATGAGGATGGCCTTGCGCTTAAGGCTCGGCGCGCGGGAGATCCAGTTGGCCTCCGGCTGCATGCCGATGATCTCCGAGTGCGCGTGCTGCGAGATCTGGCGCAGGAGGGTTTTGCGGTAGGCAGCAGGCATCCAGTCCTTCGGCTCGATCCGCGAGTCCTGGGCCATGACGTGGTCAAAGTACGCCTGCCCTTCCGCGTCGAGCTGTGCCGCCCGCTCCTGTTCCTCTGGGGACAGTGCCTCCGGCACTGGCTGCAGATTCTGCGCTGCCATGGTTGCTCCTATGCATTCACGTGCGTCCTCGGAAATAATTACCGACCGTTCGTTCAGGATATGCGGAAGGTTCGAAGGGCGTCAAGCAAAGCTCTCCGCCGGGGGCTGGCATTCGGGCCGCGCCAGGCGCACGAGGGGAAACTCGACGGCACCCCAGCGTTTTCCCAAGGTCCGAAACCCACAGTTGTTGCCAGGGGCAACCGTTGCAGAAATTCTCACCCCACGAGGCGAAGGAGTTCCTCGTGGTCATGTTCGGTCTCGGAATCACACATAAAGGTGACGACCGGGCCGGCTGAGTTGGCTTGCGCCCCCAACGCCAAGGAGGCCAGAGCATGTCTGAGGAATCTGCAAACACGAGCGCGCTGCCACGCCGTACGCTGCTGCGCCTGGGGGCGGCCGGAGGAGCCGCCGCCGCGCTCGCAGCCGCACAGACCTGGGCCGCTCCGCTGCTGGCTCAGAGGGGCCTGCTCTCACCCGACGGCGCCTTCGCCGCCACATCCACGGCACTTAGTGACGGCTTGTTCTACATTGAACAGTTCCCTACGAGCCCGCTGATCATCTCACCGTTCAACGACCCGCTGCCCATCCTGAAGGCGCTGGCCCCGGTGCCGAAATCGGTGTACAGCGCCTGGCCGAATCCGCCTGGGCCGGGACCGGGCCAGCAGAACTCGCTGCGCAACGCGCGGCACCAGGTCTGGCCGAGCCAGGTGGGCTATCCGGACCCGATTGTCTACAAAATCGACCTGCTGCTCCGGACCCACGCGTTCACCACGTCCCAGGTGCTTCCGATCGATGTGCACGGCCGGCCGGCGGTCTCTTTTGACGCGAAGCGCAAGACGTACCCTGCCGGCACAAAACGGACGTTGCCCCCCAGCGCGATCTACGGCTTCAACGGCGGCTTTCCGGGGGCGAGGATCAACGCGGAGTACGGCAAGCCGGTCCTGGTCCGCTTCGAGAACCACCTGGCCGAGAACCCGCTGAACCTGGACCGCCAGGACTTCGGCGCCCCGGACCTGGCCTTCCTCACCCACCTGCACAACGGCCACACGGCACCCGAAAGCGACGGCAATCCGCACTACTCGATGATCGCCGGCCCCAAGCACCGGGGCTACCTGCCGGGAATGTTCGTGGACAACCTGTATCTGAACTACCCCTCCGGCGGGGACGACCGCGAGAAGCAAAGCTTCTACTGGTTCCACGACCACGCGATGGACCACACCGGTGCAAACGTGTACAAGGGCATGGTGGGCGTGTACCCGCTCTACGACCCAAAGAACGGCATCGACATCGGCGACGAGCGGCGGGGACTGCGGCTGCCCGGCGTCCGCACTAACAACCCGGACGGATCCTTCGACGTCAAATACGACATCCCGCTGGCCTTCTTTGACTGCCGGCTCGACGACGGCGTAACCACGCATCAGGACTTCCACGACGGGCTGGGCGAATACCCGGCCGCCAAGAACCCGGCAACCCACCCCGAATGGTGGGGCAAGACGTTCTACAAGCACTTCCCCAACCACGGGTTCGTCGGCGACATCTTCACCGTCAACGGGACGGCCTTCCCGGTACTGGAGGTGAAGCGGCGCAAATACCGCCTTCGGTTCCTGGACTGCTCCGTGGCCCGCATCTACGAATTCAAGCTGATGACCTCCACCAAGGGACCGAAGTCCTCGGCGTCGCTCGGGTACAACGGCGACGAACTTCAGGGCCAGTACCGGATCGAGGACGGCCAGCAGTGCATGCAGTTCACCCAGATCACTGCCGACGGCGGCCTCCTGCCCTTCCCGCTCACACGCAACTCGTGCGAGCTGTGGCCCGCGAAGCGCCGCGAGGTGATCGTTGATTTCACCAAGTACCAGGACGGCACACCCACCACCAAGGGCGACGTCATTTACCTCACCAACGTCATGAAGATGCCCGACGGGCGGATGTGGTCCAAGTCCTCCCGGTTCTCGCCCGACCCGAAGTACAAAGTGCCGGTCCTGAAGATCGTGATCGGCGATACCGCGCCGGACGACAGCCAGATCCCCAAAGCCACCTTCCCCCTCCGTCCACTTCCGCCGCTGCCCAGCAACTGGCAGAGCATGCTGGACAACCGGATGATCTTCGAGGTGCAGCGGGGCAGCGCCGGCGGGGAGATCGAGTGGCTGATCAACGGCAAACCCTTCGATCCGAACCACGCGTTGGCAAGCCTGAAAAACCCTGCCGGCCGGACGCCGCTGGCCCAGCAAAAGAAGGGCAGCTTTAATCTCTGGGAGCTCCGCAACGGTGGCGGCGGCTGGGTGCACCCGGTGCATCTACATCAGGAGGAGCACCGGACGGTCATGCGCAATGGCAAGGACGTGACCCGCACACCGGATCCCGGGCATCCCGATGACTCCTCGAAGGAAGACACGGCAGCGCTTGACCCCGGCGAGTCAGTCATCGTCTACCGGGGATTCCGGGACTTCACCGGACCCTACGTGGGCCACTGCCACAACCTGGCTCACGAGGACCACGCCATGATGTTCTCCTGGGAAATCACGCCCTGACCGGTGCCAGTGGTCCCCAATTCAGCGGCCGGCTCAAATGAGTGTCTAGACTGTGACCGTGCCCGCGAATCCGCCTGACCCAAGCCCCGGACCAGCCCCCGATCCGGGCCCGGCCCTCGATCCCGACCCGGTCCGCAGGAGCAGGATCGCCGAAAGGCTCCTCCCCGGCGGGGCCGAGCCTGACCCGCGCTTCACCCTGGCCAATGAACGGACGTTCCTGGCCTGGATCCGCACCTCGCTGGCACTCCTGGCCGGCGGCATCGCCGTGGAAGCCTTCACCTCGGACGTCTTCCTGGAACCGGTGCGCCGGGGACTCTCGGTGCTGCTGCTCCTGCTGGGCATGGTCCTCAGCGCCGGAGCCGCCGTGCGCTGGCTCCGCGTCGAAGGAAGCCTGCGCACCAACCGGCCGTTGCCTCTGCCGCTCATTGCCCCGCTGCTCGCCGCCGGCTGCGCCGTCGCAGCGGCGGTGGTGATCGCCGTCGTCGTCCTGGCGTGACAACGTGACCCAGAGCGCGCCGGACGGTCCACTGCACGGTCACCCTGGCCACGGCGATCCGGGGCTGCAGCCCGAGCGCACGGTGCTGGCCTGGGGCCGGACGATGCTGACGATGGTGACCGCCAGCGCCATCTTCCTGCGGTGGATTCCGGAACACGGACCGCTGGTCCTGCCGCTTTTTGCCGTTTCGGCAGCAGCCGCAGCGGCCATCTACTTCACCCAGCGGGTGCGGTACCGCCGCGGCGTCCGCGGCATCACGGCGGGGCAGCTGGCACCGGACATCGCCGCAGTTCTGTGGACGGCAAGTTCATGCGTGGTGCTTGGCGCCCTGGGCCTCTGGGTGGTGCTGGCGTGACAGCACGCAGTACCTGTTTAGCCGACGGCGTTGGCTCGGGCGGATTCGACGACGTTTTCGGTCGCGGCCCAGGATGCGAGGAGCCGGAGGGATTCGTCGGAGGGGCTGCCGGGGACGGCGGGATACACCGTAAGGGTGTGCCCGGGGTCGTCTTCGAGTTCCATGGCCTGGTAGTTCAGTTCGAGGAGCCCGACCACCGGGTGCTGGAAGGATTTCGTGCCTGAGTAGTGGCGGCGGACGTTGTGCGCGGCCCACCGCGTGCGGAACTCATCGCTGCGCATCGAGAGTTCGCCGACGAGTGCGGCGATTCCCTTGTCGTGCGGGTTGCGGCCGGCGTCGCGGCGCAGGATCGCGACGTTGACGTTGGCTGCGCGGTCCCAGTCGGGGTAGAAGTCGTAGGCGCGCGGGTCGAGGAAGATGAACCGTGAGTGGTTCGCGGGTCGGGCGGGGCTTCGGTACATCTCGGAGTAGAGGGCGTAGCCGAGGAGGTTGGCCGCGACGATGTCCATGCGGTTGTTCCCGATGAAGGCGGGCGCTCCGGTGATCGCGTCGAGAAGGTTCTGCATCACGGGGCGCACGCTTGACGGCGCCGCGGTGGTGGGACGTTTCCGAATTGATGTGTTCGCTGCGCGTGCGAGGTCGTAGAGGTGGTCGTGTTCGGCGCGGTCGAGTTCCAGTGCCCGCGAGATGGCGTCGAGGACGCTGTCCGATACGCCGGTGAGGTTTCCGCGTTCGAGGCGGGTGTAGTAGTCGACGCTGACGCCGGCGAGGCGGGCGACTTCTTCCCGCCGGAGACCTGTCACGCGGCGCCGCCCTCCGATCGGTTCGATGCCTGCCTGCTCGGGGGTGATGCGTCCGCGCCGGGAGGCCAGGAACTCTCGTGTCTCGGCTCGGTTATCCATACCGCAACGTTACGACGTAAGCGGGAACGGTTGGGAGGGTCTGCCATAACCCGTTTCAGCAGGGCCCTCGCTACACGCGCCCGTTGCGGGTTTGATGGAAATCAGCCCCCTGCATTCAACGAATTGGAGCACCAGCCATGCGCGCAACCATCCTGCACGCCCCCGGAGACGTCCGCGTCGAGGACCGGGAAAACCCCGCCATCCAAAAGCCGACCGACGCGATCATCAAGCTGGTCGCGGCATGCGTGTGCGGGTCGGACCTGTGGCCCTACCGCGGCGCCGACAGCATCAATGAACCTGCGGCCATGGGACACGAGTATGTAGGTATCGTCGAGGAGGTTGGCGCCGACGTGCGGAACGTCCGGGTGGGCCAGTTCGTCGTCGGGTCCTTCTTCGCCTCTGACAACACCTGCGAGATCTGCCGCTCCGGTTACCAGTCGGGATGTGTTCACCGCGAAGGTGTCGGCGGCGCCCAGGCCGAGTACATGCGGGTCCCCCTCGCCGACGGCACGCTTGTTGCCACCCCGGAGATGCCCGACGCCGACAAGGTCCCCTCGCTGCTGGCCGCTTCAGACGTCCTGGGGACCGGATGGTTCGGTGCCAAAGCTGCCGAGGCAGGACCGGGCAAGACCGTCGCCGTCGTCGGCGACGGCGCGGTGGGACTTCTCGCGATCCTCGCGGCGAAGCAGATGGGCGCCGAACAGATTATCGCCATGTCCCGCCACGCCGACCGGCAGGCTCTCGCCCGCGAGTTCGGCGCGACCGACATCGTCGAGGAACGCGGCGACGAGGGGGTGGCAAGAATCAAGGAGCTCACCGATGGCTTGGGCGCGCACTCGGTCATCGAGGCCGTCGGCACCCAGGAATCGATGATGCAGGCCATCCGCGCGACTCGCCGCGGCGGCCACGTTGGCTACGTCGGCGTCGCGCACGACGTTGAACTTCCGGGCCTGGAGATGTTCTTCTCCCACGTCCACCTGCATGGCGGACCCGCCCCTGTCCGGGACTATCTGCCCGAATTGATCGACCTCATCCTCCGCAGGGAGATCAATCCGGGGAAGGTCTTTGACCTGGAACTGCCCCTCGACGAGGCAGCCGAAGGCTATAAGGCCATGGACGAACGCCGAGCCATCAAGGTACTCCTGCGGCCATGAGCACGTCGTCGACCACAACACGATCGCGGCCGTCGGGAGCCGTCCCGGCGGCACTCGTCGCCACGGTCATCTTCCTCACCGCCGTCGCGCCGCTCGCCACCGACATGTACGTCCCGGCGTTCCCGCGTGTGTCGCAGGAATTCGGCACGACGGCGTCCGCGGTGCAGTTGACCCTGACGACGTTCTTCGCCGGGATGGGACTCGGCCAGCTCGTCGGCGGCCCCTTCAGCGACCAGCGCGGCCGGCGCATGCCCCTGGTCGCGGGCACGATTCTGATGGCAGTCGCGTCCGTCGCCTGCGCCCTGGCCCCGAACGTCGGCATCCTGATGGTCGCCCGGTTGTTGCAGGGT
>NZ_CAKKLY010000042.1 GCF_918698095.1 Arthrobacter sp. Bi83 | reverse complement strand
CCGCCGTCGTACTTTGCGCCGGAAACCCCGGCAGCCGCGCCGGGCCATTGTGCCGCGAATGCGGCGGGAGTAGTTTTTAGAGAACTAGTGGTTCTCTAACTTTAGGGACCGGGCCATGGACGACGCCCAGCACACCAAACGGATCCCGTCTGCCATCAGGGCGGCGCTGCCTGGCATCCTGCTGGTGATGTTCCTCGGAGCCCTGGACCAGACGGTCATGGCCTCGGCACTGCCCACCGTTGCCGGAGACCTGGGTGGTCTGGACCAGATGTCCGCCATCATCACCGGTTACCTTGTCGCCGCCACGGCTGCAATGCCCCTGACCGGCAAACTCGGCGATGCCTTTGGGCGCAAGCGGGTCCTCCAAGGCTCCCTGATCTTCTTCATTGTTGGCGCGGCGTTGTGCTCCTTGGCGCAGACCGTGCCGGAACTCATCGGCTACCGGGCGATTCAAGGCATTGGCGGCGGAGGGCTCATGATCGGGGCGCAGGCGATCATTGGCGAACTTGTCAGTCCGCGCGACCGCGGCAGGTTTCTTGGCATCATCGGCGCCGCCTTCATTGTGGCCGCGGTGGCCGGTCCACTTGCCGGCGGGGCGGTGGTGGACCATTTCTCCTGGCGCTGGATCTTCTATTTCTACGTGCCGCTGGGCCTGGCCGCCCTCGCCGTGGTGACCCTCACGCTCCGGCTGCCGGACACTCCGCGCGGGCGACGCGTGGACTATGGCGGTGCGGCTTTGCTGTGCCTCGCAATCGTCTCGGTGATCTTGCTCTGCAGCGGCGGCAGCTATCCGGGGCCGGGCTGGGTGGCACCTGTCCTGGCGGCGGTGGCTGTTGCGGCCCTGGCCGGTTGGCTGCTCGCCGCGCGCCGCATGGCGGACCCGATCATTCCGTTGTCGCTGTTCCGCGACGCCGCCTTCGCGATCCCCACGGCAGTCAGCTTCCTGATCGGCTTCGCGATGTTCGCCACGCTGAGCTACCTTCCAGCGTTCCTGCAGGTTGGCATGGGCATGTCGGCCACCGCTTCCGGCGGCATGCTGATCGCCCTGATGGCCGGACTTCTGCTCACGACGGCGGCATCCGGCGCTCTGATCACCCGCACCGGACGCTACAAGCTGTACCCGGTGGCCGGGACGCTGCTGGCCGTTCCCGGAACCTGGCTGTTCAGCACCTTGGATTCGGGCAGCAGCCCCTGGCTGGTGATGGCCTCAATGGTTTTGCTCGGGCTGGGCATCGGGCTGGTCATGCAAGTCATGGTGCTGGTGGTGCAGAACTCCGTGGAGCGGCGTGACCTGGGCGCAGCCACGTCCACCGTGACCTTTCTTCGCCAGGTGGGAGCCTCCGTTGGCGTGGCAGTATTGGGTTCCCTGATCACTGTGCGCTTCTCCGCCGCCGTCCCCGCGCCGCTGGCAGCAGCACTGGGGGACAGCATCAAATCGTTGACGCCCAAGGCCCTTGAGCGTCTGCCTGCTGCGGATCGCAGTGCAGCGGGCGAGGCGTTCGGCCACGCACTTCCGCCGGTTTTCGGCTATGCCACCATCGTGCTGGCCGCGGCATTCGTCCTGACGCTCTTCCTGCCCGAGCGGGAGCTGCGGACCACGGCACATGCCGACGCCGTGCCCACCGACGCCGCGCTCTCGGACCCCGCCAACCTGGACCCCGCCAACTCAGATACTGCCGACCCGGACCCCGCCCTGTCCGAAGCTGCAAACCCTGCCGACCGCAAACCACGAGGAGCCCCGGATGACTGAGAAGACCACCGCCCCGCTGGCCGATTTCAGCGCCGGGGACATGGCCGCCGCCGGGGGAAAGGGTGCTGCCCTGGGCGAGCTGGTGCGCCAGGGATTTCCGGTGCCGCCGGGCTTCATCGTCACCACCGGTGCGTACCTGTCCTTCCTGGCGGAGACAAGGGCGGGGGCCGCGCTGGAGGGCATCCTGAGCGTTGACCCCGGCGAGGGCCCGGACGTTGGCACGACTGAGGGTGAAAGCCGCGGCGCAGCCATTCGTGCCCTGTTCGCCGGAACTGAATTGCCCCGGCACCTGAGGCAGGAAATCGGCGCCGCCTATGCGGAGCTGGGTGGCGGAGCCGTGGCAGTTCGTTCCAGTGCCACGGCGGAGGACTTGCCGGGAGCCGCGTTCGCCGGCCAGCAGGACACGTACTTGAACGTGCTGGGCGAGGACCTCGTGGTCCAGGCGGTCGCCGACTGCTGGGCGTCACTGTGGACGGACCGGGCCGTTGCCTACCGCCAGCGTCAGGGGATCGATCCGCAGGAACTGGCCATCGCCGTCGTCGTGCAGAGAATGGTGCCGGCCGATACGGCTGGTGTCATGTTCACCGCAAACCCCGTCACGGGTGAGCGTGGTGAAATCGTGGTGGACGCGAACCCCGGGCTGGGGGAAGCGGTGGTCACGGGCCGGGTGACGCCGGAACACTATGTCCTGGACCGCACGGGAAAGGCGCTCAGTTTTGCGCCCGGCAGCCGGGAAGTGGTGATCAGCGCGGCCGAGGGCGGCGGCACACAGGAAAACCCCGGTGCGCCGGGCGTGAAGCCGGAGCTGGCCGCGGATCAGCTGACGGAGCTGGCCCGTCTGGGACAGAGGGCACAGCAGCACTTCGGGCGGCCGCAGGACATTGAATGGGCGGTGGCTGGGGGACTCCTGTATGTGCTGCAGTCGCGGCCCATGACGGCGCTGCCGCCCCAGCCGCAGACGCTCAACCCCTTCCAACGCCGGCTGGGGCCGTTTTTCATGGAGATGTTCCAGGAACGGCCCTATCCACTGGATGTGTCCGGCTGGATGAGCCGGGGAATCCTGGCCATGCTGCATCGGATGGCCGGGAGCGTGGGGGTGGTCTTCCCAAACGTTGAACAGCTGCTCCCGGAGGAGGACGGCGTGGTGGTGCGGCTCGTCCCGCCGATTCCGCACCCGACCATCCGCACGCTTGCCGCGCCTGTGTCATTGGTGCGCCGCGCGAGGCAGTTCAATCCGGCCAACTGGACACAGGATCCACGGTTTTCCGCGTTTCTTGAGAACGTGGAGCAGCTGAACGGGAAGGATCCCGGCCTGTTGCGCTGGCGTGCGGTGGTCGCGCTCGTGGAAGAATCCTTCGCAACGATGCGGGGCATCACGGATCTGCGCGTCTCCTACTTGCCCGGAGTATTCGTACCGTTGCTAAAAATGCGCCTAATGCTCCTGCTGCTGGGCAAGGTGAAGCTGGCGGCTGCGCTGATCGCGGGGGCGGAAACCCGGACCAGCCAGGCGAACCGCGCCCTTGAACGGCTGGCTGCGATTGCCGCCGATGATCCCGGGCTGTCGCGCGCCTTTGCCGAATCGGACCCAAGCCGGCTGCTGGAGTTGGTGGAAAAGGAACCCGAACATGCTGCCTTCCGCGAGGCTTTCAAAGCGTTTCTGCTCGAATACGGCCACCGCGAAACCATCAGCGTTGTTCTAAGCAGTGCGCCCACGTGGTCCGATGCGCCGGAAGTGGTGCTGGGGCTGGTGAAAGCCATGTTTGGCGAGCGGCTCCAGACGGCCGACCAGACCGGGATGGCGCTGGACGAGTTGACGAAGCACCCTGCCCTCCGGTTCGAGCCGCTGTGCCGGAGTGTGCTGGCCTCCGTCGAGTCTGCACGGACCGGAATGGCGTTCCGCGAGGATAGCCACTTCTACGCCACAAAGGTCATTCCGCCGATGCGCCGCGCGTACCAGGAGCTCGGCCGCCGCCTGGTGCTTGCCGGCGTGGTCGACGAGGCCCACGACGTCTACCACCTGCGCTTCGAGGAGCTGGCGTCCATCACGGACACGGACGACGGCGGGGCGCTGCCGGCTTCCGTCCGGGAGCGTTTCCGTCCACTGGTGCTGGCGCGGGCGGCGAAGCGGCGCGAGCTGGAGGGGATCCCGTTGCTGGACAAGGCTTTGCTCTTTGGCCGTAATCGCCGCGTGGAAGGGGCCCTTGTCACCGGAACGCCAGCCAGCCGCGGCCAGGCGAGCGGACCCGTGCGGGTGATCCGTGGACCTGCCGGGTTCGGGCAGCTGCGCAGTGGCGAGATCCTGGTCTGCCCATATACAAACCCGTCCTGGACACCCCTGTTCCAGCGGGCCGCCGCGGTCGTGGTGGACACCGGGGGGATCGGCTCGCATGCGGCGATCGTGGCGAGGGAGTACGGGATTCCGGCTGTCATGGGCACTGGTTCAGGTACCAGCACCTTGGCCGACGGGCAGCGCGTACTCGTGGACGGAACCGGCGGAGTGGTCCTGCCGGCACTCTCGGAGGACGGGGCCTGAGATGCCGAAGCTGCAGGACCACCGCAAGCTGCCGCGCCGCCGCGGAGCTGCCCTGAACAGCGCCATCTTCGAAGCGGTTCGGGCAGAGATTGCCGAATCCGGTTATGCCGCGCTGACCATGGACAGCGTTGCCGAGCGCGCCCGGGCCAGTAAGGCCTCGCTCTACAGGCGGTGGCCCGGACGGGCAGCTTTGGTACTAGAGGCAGCCTACGATGCGATGCCCAGCCCCGCGTCCGCCCCCGACACCGGAAGCCTGCGCGGAGATGCCTTGGCAGTCCTGCGGCACGTGGCGCAGCAACTGCAAGGAGTGGTGGGGCAGGCCATGCGCGGGCTGCTGGGCGAGGCGCTTCAGAACCCGGCAGTGGCCGCGGAAATCCACGAGTACGCGCGGGGCAACGTCGTCAAGGTCATTCGCGCCATCATCGAGCAAGCCGTGGCCCGCGGCGAATGCGACCCCGCCCTGGCCACGGCTTGCAAAATCGAGGCGGGCCCCGCCTTGCTGCGGCAGAGATTCATCTTCTCGGCCGCGCCCATCGAGGACGATTACCTGGTGCAGGTGGTGGACGAGGTGATGCTGCCGTTGCTGGGGGTCAGCCCGCCAGGGGCACCGGCAGTCCGCTGAAGTCTGCGGCTAGCTGGCCAGCCAGATGTCCGGGCCGAAGACCTCGTAGTGAATCTTCGTGGCGGGGATGCCGGCGTTGATGGCCTCGTTGCGGATGTGCTTCATGAACGGAAGCGGACCGCAGAGGTACAGCGAGGCGTCGGCCGGGAGATCCACTTCGCGCAGGGACATGAATCCGGCTTTGGCTCCGGCCTCCGGCTGCTCGAGCCAGAGCTGGAGGTTGGCGCCCTCGAGGCGTTTGACGTCATCGGTCATCTGCCCCCGCAGTGCCCAGCTCTCCAGAGTGCTTTCGGCGTGCAGCACCAGCACCTCCCGGTCGGAACCCGACTCTGCCAGGGACCGAAGGATGGACGCCGTGGGCGTGCAGCCGATGCCTGCCGAGGCCAGCACGACCGGTCCGTCGCCGTCCTTGAGCGTGATTTCGCCGTAGGGGTTGGAGATCTCCAGGATGTTGCCTACCTCCACGCTGTTGTGCAGGACGGGGGAGACCTCACCGCCGTCGTCCAGCTTGGTGGTGAAGGAGCGGCTGGTGCCGGCATCGCCGGAGAGCGAGTACTGGCGGACCTGGCGCAGGCCGTCGGGGAGCTCGACCTTCACGCTGACATATTGGCCAGGAAGAGCCGGGGTGACCGGGGTGTCGTCCGCCGGCTCAAGGGTGAAGGTCATGGCGCCGGTTCCCGCAGGGGACTTGGCCGCTACCCGCCACGGGCTCCACATCTTGCCGTTGGCCTGGGCAGCGTAGAGGCCCTTTTCGAGCTTGATGAGAGCGTCCGCCATGAGCCAGTAGACCTCGGTCCAGGCCTCGGCGATCTCGGGGGTGATGACTTCGGCGAGATCTTCGGCTATGGCCGCGAACAGGTGCTCGTAGACCACCTTGTACTGCGGTTCGGTGATGCCCAGCGAGGCGTGGCGGTGGGCGATGCGGGACAGCACGGTCTCCGGCAAGGTTCCGGGGTTGCTTACAAGATGGGTGGCGAAGGCCGCGATGCTTCCGGCCAGGGCCTGCTGCTGGTCGCCGGAGCGCTGGTTGGAACGGCTGAACAGGCCATCAAGGAGTTCGGGGTGTGCCGCAAAAAGCCGCGCGTAGAACTTCGGCGTAATTTCGCCGATCCGGGAGCCGACCAGCGGAAGCGTGGCCTCGATGACAGGGCGGGATTTGTCCGAGAGCATGTGTACTCCTGAGGTAGTGGGCCGGGGTCTTGGTCCGGACCGCGATAAAATATTCGTATTGGAAATACAAGTATTTATACCTAAGTTCTACACCCTGTAGAAATCAATGCCAAATCGGTCAGACGCCGGGGCGCAGGCCTATCATCTGGAACACGGGCGCCATCTGGCGCGTTCCGGGAAGATCGGCCACCACAACGTCGTCGAGCTCCCGGTAAAACGCCTCGCGGGCACGGGCCAAGGCGGCCCGAAGCCGGCACTCGTTGATCAGCGGGCAGTTGCCGCCCGGCCCGATGCAGTCGGCAGGATCTTCGCGGGTATCGAGCTGCCTGAGAACCTGTCCCACGGAGACGCGGCGGCCGGCTGCACTGAGCCTCGACCCGCCGTTGCGGCCGCGTTCAACGTCGATCAGGCCCAGAACCCGCAGCCTGGCCATGGCCTTGCTGACATGGTTGTACGGCGTGCCGACCGCGTCTGCCACGCTCTGGGTCGTGAGAAGGTCGCCGTCCGGCGCAGCCGCGAGCACCATGAGGGCGCGCAGGCTCACATCCGCGAAGGCGTTGATTTTCATGAGTCCAGCCTAGGGACACTGTGCAAATGACAGCTGCTCATACCCGGTCTAGTCCACCCAGATGGCGGGTTCATTCGTGTCCGCCGCGAGTTCGCCAAACTCCCACTCACGCGTGGCCGGGCTTGCCGCATACGGCAGGACGGCCGCAAACACAGCCCCATCACGGTGTTCTGTTGCCACGTGGATGGCGTCAGAGTCTTCCTCGAGCAGAGTGATGTCGCAGACGATAGCGGCAGCCCGGAAGTCGTCGCGGTTCTGGCGCAGCAGCGCAGTGATGTCGCTGATCATCGCGTCGGCATTGAACTCGTCTCCGGAGCCGGATTCGGCATCCGCCGGGGAGACCGCCACGAGGCGGACCTCGCCGTCGTTCTCCACCACGAGCGCGAAGGGCATGAAGCCGCCGTTGCGCTCAAGTTGCTCCTGCGCGGCTCCCATGCCGGTGCCCAGCAGGTTTTCCAGGTCCGTGGCGGTGGCCTCGGGAACGGACGTCCGCCACGACGGTGCCGGCTGAGACGATTCGGGCTCTGCCACTTCCTCCATCCTAGCTCCGGACAAGGGCCAGTACGCGGTCTCGGACGCGCTCCATGGTGGCCTGGTCTGTGGCTTCGGCGTTCAGGCGCAGGTACGGCTCAGTGTTGGAAGGGCGAAGGTTGAACCAGTAGCTGCCGTCAGCGGCCGTGAACGTGCTGCCGTCGAGATTGTCGACGGTGACGTCTTCGCCGGAGAAATCAACGCGGACGCGCTCCACCGCGCCGGCCTTGTCCTCGATCTCCGAGTTGATCTCGCCAGAGGAAACGTAAGGCTCGTATTCGCGGCCGAGCTCGGAAAGCGGGCCGTTCTGCTCACCCAGGGCAGCCAGGACGTGCATGGCCGCAAGCATCCCCGTATCTGCATTCCAGAAGTCGCGGAAGTAGAAGTGTGCGGAGTGCTCGCCGCCGAAGACTGCGCCTTCCTTCGCCATGACGGCCTTGATGAAGGAGTGGCCTACGCGGGTGCGGACCGCGCGTCCGCCGTCCTGGGACACGAGCTCGGGCACTGCCCGGGACGTCAGCAGGTTGTGGATGATGGCGGGCGTTTCCTCACCCTGCGCTCTGGCGCGCGCGATCTCGCGGCGGGCCACCATGCCGGTGATGGCCGACGGCGACACGGCGTCGCCGTTTTCGTCGATGACGAAGCAGCGGTCGGCGTCGCCGTCGAAAGCCAGTCCGATGTCTGCCCCGTGCTCGACGACGGCGGCCTGAAGATCGCGCAGGTTTTCCGGCTCCAGCGGGTTGGCCGGGTGGTTCGGGAAGGAACCGTCCAGCTCGAAGTACAGCGGAATGATGTCAAAGGGCAGTTTCGGCAGCAGGGCGTCGCCGAGGACGGCGGGAGTGGTGAGCCCGGCCATGCCGTTGCCCGCATCGACCACTACCTTCAGCGGGCGGGAGCCGGAGAGGTCCACGAGTTTGCGCAGGTATTCGGAATAGCCCTTGAGGACATCCTGGACGCCGATCTGACCGCGGGTTCCGGCTGCGGGGACGGAGCCTTCGTTGAGGTACTGCTCCGCGAGGCCCTGGATCTCTTTGAGACCTGTTTCGGAGGAGATGGGCACGGCGCCGGCCTTGGCCATCTTGATGCCGTTGTATGCGGCGGGGTTGTGGCTGGCGGTGAATGTGGCGCCGGCGGCGTTGAGGGCACCGCACGCGTAGTAGAGCTCGTCCGTGGAGATCAGGTCCAGCAGCTGGACGTTGGCTCCGCGGGTGGCGGCGCCGTTGGCGAAAGCCTTGCTGAATTCGGGGGAGGAGGGGCGCATGTCACCTCCGACCAGGACCGTCTGGCCTTCGAGTTCCAGCACGTCGACGAAGGCTGCGCCCACGGCTTCGACGATTTCGGCGGTGATGGATTCGCCCACGATGCCGCGGACGTCATACGCCTTGAACGAGGCTGAAAGATCAAAAGTATTGGTCTGGTTGCTAGTCACGGGATTTATCTTACTTTGAAGCGCGCAGCGGCCAGTGGAGGGGAAGTCACGGAGGTGGCGGCGGGTTGCCGCCCGCATGAGTGCGTGCCGTTGTCCACATGGCAGGGCCGGGCTTTGGAGTGTCAGAGGCGGCTGGGATACTGAATCAATGGCCAATAACCAGCACGCTGCAGTTCTACCGTCCGCCTCAAGCACTCCTTCCGGCACTACCACGGAAGTTTCCGGAACCCGCGGCCAGGCCTTGGAGGTCCTGCGGGAGCTGGTCGGCCACCCCGGCGCCGACTTTCACGACGGCCAGTTTGAGGCGATCGAAGCCCTGGTCGACGGCGGCCGGCGGGCGCTGGTGGTGCAGAGGACGGGCTGGGGAAAATCGGCGGTTTACTTCGTGGCCTCATTGCTGCTCAGGCGGCGCGGGGCAGGGCCCACTCTCATCGTTTCGCCACTTCTGGCGCTGATGAGGGACCAGGTGGCTGCCGCCGCCCGTGCCGGTGTCCGTGCCGTGGCCATCAATTCCGCCAACCAGCTGGAGTGGGACACTGTGCGCGAGCAGCTCGCGGCGGACCAGGTGGACGTCCTGCTGGTTTCGCCTGAGCGGCTCACCAATCCCTCGTTCCGTGAAAACCAGCTGCCCGAGCTGATCCGCCGCACCGGACTCCTGGTCATCGACGAAGCCCACTGCATTTCCGACTGGGGACACGATTTCCGCCCGGACTACCGGCGGATCGCTGACCTCATCACGCAACTGCCGGACACGGTTCCGGTCCTGGCCACGACCGCCACGGCCAACTCCCGCGTGGTCCACGACATCGAAGAGCAGCTGGGCGACGCAGTGCTCACCATCCGCGGCGCCCTGGGAAGGGAATCGCTGCGGCTCGGCGTGCTCACGCTGCCCGACTCCCGTGAACGGCTCGGCTGGCTGCTGACGCACCTGGCGGATCTGCCGGGCAGCGGAATCATCTACACCCTGACGGTGTCGGCGGCGGAGGACACGGCCCGTCTTCTGGCTGAGGCGGGCCACGAGGTGCTGGCATACACGGGCCGCACCGACCCCGCGGACCGCGAACGGGCTGAGCAGCTGCTCAAGGACAATGAAGTCAAGGCGCTCGTGGCCACCTCCGCGCTGGGCATGGGCTTCGACAAGCCGGACCTCGGCTTTGTGGTGCACCTCGGTGCGCCGTCCTCACCGGTGGCGTACTACCAGCAGGTGGGCCGTGCCGGCCGCGGGGCCGCCAACGCCGACGTCCTGCTGCTCCCCGGGGCGGAGGACCGGGACATCTGGCAGTACTTTGCCACGGCCTCCATGCCGTCGGAGGAGAAGGCCGCCGCCGTGCTCACAGCCCTTGCCGAGGCAGGGACGGCGGTGTCCACGGTGGCATTGGAGGCGCGCGTGGACCTGCGGCGGACCCCCTTGGAACTGTTGCTCAAGGTCCTGGCCGTCGACGGCGCAGTGGAGCGTGTGGGTGGCGGCTGGCGGTCAACCGGACTGACCTGGACCTATGACGCCGAACGCTACCGCCGCATCGCGGAAGCCCGGGTGGACGAGCAGGATTCCATGGTCATATACCAGGATACGGCCGGGTGCCGGATGGAATACATCACTTCGGTGCTGGATGATGAGACCGCCCACGCCTGCGGCCGGTGCGACAATTGCGCCGGCCAGTGGTTCCGGGCAGACATCGCAGCCTCGGCCACGGCGGCGGCCGGGCAGACGCTGAGCCGTGCAGGCATGGTGCTGGAGCCGCGGCTGCAATGGCCCAGCGGAATGGACCGGCTGGGCGTGCCGGTCAAAGGAAAGATCAAGCCGGACGAAAGTCTGGCCAACGGCCGCGTGCTTGCCCGTCTGACGGACCTGGGCTGGGGCGGGGCGCTGCGGGAACTCTTCGCCGCCGGTGCCCCGGACCGCGCCGTGGATCCCGGCATGCTGCAGGCCTGCGTCCAGGTGCTGCGCGAATGGGGCGCCGGCGACTCCCGCGTTCCGGGCTGGAGTGGCGCGGGGCGGCCGGCGGCCATCGTCAGCATGCCGTCGCGCGGCAAGCCGGCCCTCGTGGAATCCCTGGCCCGGGGCATCTCCGACATCGGCCGCATCCCGTATCTGGGCCAGCTGGAGATGGAACACGGCGGGCCCACGGGCGGCCGCGGCGGCAACAGCGCCTACCGTCTCGCCGGAGTGTGGGACCGGCTGGTGGTAGGGCCAGAACTGGGAACTGCCGTGGCCGGTCTTGGCGGCCAAAGCGTGATGCTCATTGATGACCTTGTTGACAGCCGCTGGACCGTTACCGTTGCCGGCCGTGCCCTCAGGCGGGCCGGCGCCGGGGCGGTTCTGCCGCTGGCGCTGGCCCAGGCCGGCTGACCTCGGCCCCGGCATGCCGGTGCAGCATCAGGCTGTCGGCCGTGCTGAGGAGCATCAGCAGGGCAATGGACAGGAAGGCCCCGCGGTAGGCGGCCAGGCCGCCGTCGCCCTGCCCCGCACCAAGCACGTCGCCTAATCCGGAGGCCAAAACCGGAGCGGCGTCGAAGACGCGGAGGAGGAGTGCGCCCACGGCGATGCCCGCTCCGGTGGCGAGCTGGACCAGCGTGGCAGATAAGGCGTTGGCCGAGGTCAGCTGGCCCGGCACGATGTCTGCGTACTGGACGGAGGCGTAGGCCGAGAACCCGATCGACCGGAACGCCCCGCTGCAAACGAGGAGCACAAATATCAGGGGCTCCGGCGTTCCCGGATTGAGCAGGGTGCAGAGGGCGAAGGTCGACGCCGACGCGAGGGAGGCAAAGACGAGGACGGACTTGAACCCGAAGCGTCTGATCAGCGGTGTGGTGGCGGGTTTGATGCCGATGTTCCCGATGAACACCGCCGCCACCATGATGCCCGCGTGCAGGGGGCTCCAACCGAATCCTTCCTGGAACATCAGCGGAAGGAGGAAGGGCACGGCGCTGATGGTCAGCCGGTAGATGAAGCCGCCGGTGTTAGTTGCCCGGAACGTCCGCGTCGAAAATACGGTCAGGTCGAACAGCGGATTGGCAGCCCGGCGCATCCACAGCGCCGCCGCTGCCAGGGCAACAGCTCCGGCTCCTACACTCAGCAGCGTCCATGGCCCCTCTGGATGGGCGCTGGCGAGCTCCAGGCCAACCACCAGCGCCCCCACTCCGGCTGTGGTGAGGACCAGTCCCAGCCAGTCGAGCCTCCGTGTCCGGTCGCCGGTCACGGGTGGCACGAGGCGGAGGGCGGCCAGGAAAGCCGCGGCGCCCAGGGGGAGGTTGACCAGGAAAATCCAGTGCCAGGACAGGTAAGTCGTCAGCGCGCCGCCCACCAGCGGCGCCAGCACCGGGGCCAGAAGCCCGGGCCACACGAGGTAGGCCGTGGCACGCAGCAGCTCGGCCTTGGGCGTGCCGCGGAGCACCACGAGAGTGCCTACCGGAACCATCATGGCCCCGCCGGCCCCTTGCAGAATGCGGCTGAGGGTCAGCATGGTCAGGTCCTGGCTCGCGGCACAGAGCAGGGAAGCCACGGTGAAGAGAGCAATGGCCAGGCAGAAGATGCGGCGTGCTCCGAGCCGTTCCGCGAGCCAGCCGCTGAGCGGTATCCCCATGGCCACCGTCATCAGGTAGGCGGTCATGGTGATGTTCACGCCCGCGGCCGCCACATTGAAGTCGTCGGCGATGCTGGGAATTGCTGTGGTCAGCACCGTCCCGTCCAGGAACTCCATGAAGAAGGTGGCCGCCACGAGCAGCGCCAGCCGCGGGTTCCACGGATGGGCCGCCGTTGCCTGACCGCCGGCCGGGGCGCCGCCCAGGGCATTCTCTTTCGGCGCCCCGCCTTCCGGCATATCGCGTCCCGGGCCGTTGACCTCGCCGCTCATGAGTCCCGGGCCAGTGCTGAGTTTCGGGCCAGTTCCAGGACAGCCATGGCGGCGTTGTGCCCGCCGATGGCGCTCACGGCCCCGCCGCGGCGCGCACCGGAGCCGCACAGGAGTATGCGTTCGTCGCTGGTGGCCACGCCCCAGCGGCGGGCCGGACTGTCCAGCGGCGTACCGTCCTCGACGAACGGCCAGTCGAGGCCGCCGTGGAAGATGTTGCCGCGCGGCATGCCCACGGCCCGCTGGATGTCCAGAGTGGTCTTGGTTTCGATGCAGCCAGTGCCGTCCGGTGCGTGCATGATGAGGGGTTCAATGGGTTCGCCGAGCACCGAGTTCAGGGACCTGAGTACGGCCGCCTGCAGTTGCGCGCGCCGGGCCCCGTTGTTCTCCCGGGTGATGAGGCGGTCAGGGACGTGGAGGCCGAAAACCGTGAGGGTCTGCGCCCCGGCGGCCTGCAGCTCCGGTGACAGGATGCTGGGGTCCGTCAGCGTGTGGCAGTAGATCTCGCAGGGCAGCGGTTCGGGGATGGCGCCGGACTCCGCTGTCCGGTACGCCTGGTCCAGCTGGTCCCACGTCTCGTTGATGTGGAAGGTTCCGCCGAAGGCGGCCTCCGGGGTGACCCCTTCGTCCAGGAGGCGGGGCAGCCTCCTCAGCAGCAGGTTCACTTTGACCTGGGAGCCTTCGCGGGCGTGGTTCGGGTTCGAAACTCCGGTGCCGGAACCCGCGGGTGGTGTCCGCAGCCGGTCCAGCACGGCCGGGGCAACATTGGCCAGCACCCAGCGGGCCGTCGCCGCACGGTCTTCGGCGGCGCGGCGGTAGCTCACGCATCCGCCGGGGTCGATCGCCGTCACTTCCGCGCCGGTGAGCACGGTGGCCCCTGCCTCGCGGGCGGCACGTTCCAGCTCCGAGGACACCGAGCCCATGCCCCCGATCGGAACATCCCAATCGCCAGTGCCCCCGCCGATCAAGTGGTAGAGGAAGCAAATGTTCTGCTGCAGGTCTTTCCCGCCGGCCTCCGCGAACGTGCCGATCAGGGCATCGGTCAACACGACGCCGCGCACCAGGCCGTGCTGGAGCTGGCCGGCGATGGCCTCGCCGATGGGCCGCTCCATCACGGCATCCCAGGCCTCCGAGGCCCCGGCAGCCGTCGCGACCCGGCGTGCCTCGGACCTCGTCCGCAGCGGGGACATCAGGGTGGGCCACAGCGCTTCGGTGAGCTTGCGGCAGCTGGCGTAGAACCTGGTGAAGGCTTCGGCTTCACCGTCGGGGGCGCCGATGGCTGCGAACGACGCTGCAGTGCACGCGGCGTCGCCGCTGTCGATCAGGAGGCCCCGGCCCGGGTGCGACGGGTCCGGCGTGTAGGACGAATAACGACGGCGGGCCAGCCGGACCCGAAGTCCAAGGTCGTCGATGATCCGCTGCGGCAGGAGGCTGACCAGGTATGAGTAGCGCGAGAGGCGCGCGTCGACGCCGTCGAAGGCTTGGGCCGAGACGGCGGCGCCGCCAGCGTGGTCGAGTTTTTCCAGCACGAGCACGCGGAGCCCGGCCTTGGCCAGGTAGGCGGCCGCCGCCAGTCCGTTGTGTCCGCCGCCCACGACGATGGAGTCATATGCCTCGTTGCCAGTCATGCGATTATCCTGCCACCGGAGCGAGGAGCACCGCGCCACGCGTCCGCGACCCGGACGAAACAACGGCCATGCAAAACCCCGGCCATGCAAAACCCCGGGAACGCAAAAGACCCCGGTCCAGGGACCGGGGCCAAACGCGGAGACGGGGGGATTTGAACCCCCGGTGGAGTTGTGCCCCACACTTCATTAGCAGTGAAGCCCATTCGGCCGCTCTGGCACGTCTCCAATTGCTATTCCTAGCCCACCAAGGATACGCAGAACGGGCCACCCAGTGCAAAACGGCGTCAGAACGCGGCCTAGGAGAGCCGGCGGCGACGTTCCGCCCCGTGTCAGGCGGTCCCGCCCGCGAGGGACCTCCAGAGAAAATGCTGGCTGCGGCTCTGGAGCGCGGCGGCCTGCCTGTTGTCCGAGGCTCCGGCATGCCCGCCTTCAAGCGCCTCGTGGAACCAGACGTTGGGAATGCCCATGGCCTCCATGCGGGCGGCCATCTTGCGGGCCTGCACCGGGCCCACCCGGTCGTCCGATGTCGCGGTCCAGATGAAGGTCTCCGGGTAGTCCACCCCGTCCCTGAGCAGGTGGTACGGCGAGAACGTCCTGATGAATTCCCACTGTTCCGGGACGTCCGGATCACCGTACTCGGCAATCCACGAGTGACCCGCGGAGAGCCTGGTGTACCGGCGCATATCCAGTAGGGGCACGCCGCAGGACACGGCGCCGAACAGTTCCGGGTAGCGCGTCAGCATGTTGCCCACGAGGAGCCCGCCGTTGGAGCCGCCCACACAGCCAAGGCGCTCCCGGCTCGTGACACCCCGCGAGATAAGGTCCTTTGCGACGGCGGCGAAGTCCTCGAACGCGCGGTGCCGGTTCTCCTGCAGCGCAGCCCGGTGCCAGGAAGGACCGTATTCTCCGCCGCCGCGGATGTTGGCCACCACATAGACGCCGCCGCGGCTGTGGGGCGCTGCACCGTCGGCGCCGGCCGATTCCGCGGTCCGCCGCTCCAGCCAGGCCCGGCCCACCGCGCCGCTGTAGGCGGGCGTGCGCGAGACCTCGAAGCCGCCGTACCCGGAGAGCTGGGTGGGGTTCTGCCCGTCGAGCACCAGGTTGCGCGCCGCAATCTGGAAGTACGGCACCCGGGTGCCGTCCTCGGACACGGCAAAGTGCTGCTGCACTTCGTAGCCGGCATCGTTGAAGAACGACGGCGATGCCTTGACCACTGCATGGCTGCTCACCACGCCTGCGTCCTGGGCGTGGTTTTCCCTTGACAGGGTTCCGCGGGTCAGCGTGGTGGGGGTGGTGAAGCCGGTGGCGACGAGCCAGAAATCGTCGCCTGCCCCTCGCGGTCCGCCGGGGGAGCGGTGCCCGCCGTCGGAGCCGCCTTCTGCGTCGTCCTCGTCGTCCACGGCGAAGGCGTTGACGTCGTGCAGGGGAGGGCACGCATCCAGCAGGGAGGAGGCCCAGGCGCCGGCCCGATGGTCAGCATCAGATTCAGCCACTGCCCCCGAAGCAGGCTGCGACGGGTCCAGCACCCGGATTTCCGAGGAGACGTCACGCAGGAGGTTCAGCAGCAGGAAGTTCCGCGTCCAGCTCCAGGACTGCAGCGACGTGCGGGCATCCGGGGTGAAGAGGACCGTCAGCCTGCGCTCGCCGGCAACGTAGCGGTCAAAATCCGCCGCGAGCAGCGAACCCGCCGGATAGCTCGTTCCGTCCACTGTCCACTCGCGCTGCGGCCGGAAGAGCAGCCATTCCCGGTGCGCGCTGAGGTTCACGTCCGTGGGCGCATCGACTGCCGTCCAGGACCCGTCCCGCAGCACAGAGGTTGTCCGGTTGAAGAAGTCGATCCAGTCAACGGCGAAGGTCCGTTCAAACCCCGGCGTGGAGTCGTGGGCCACGATCGCCATCATATGGTCCTCGGGGATCTCGAAGATCCTGGCCGCATCGGCCAGGGACTGGCCGCGGTGCAGTTTCACGCCGGTGCGTGCGTAGGATGAGGCGGTCCGCGGCAGGGCGTCCGCCGTGCTGGCTACCAGCAGCGTATCCGCGTCAAGCCACGAAACGTTGCCCTTCGCCGTCGGAAGGTCAAAGCCGCCGGCGACGGGGTCAACGAAACTGCGGGTCTCGACGTCGAACTCGCGGTAGCGGTTGGCGTCGCCTCCGTCAGGGGAGAGGGCCAGCAGCGCCAGCCGGTAGGGCAGGCCGGGTTCCGGCCGGAGGAAGTTTGCCCCGTGGAAGACCCATTCCTCACCTTCGGCGGCGGCGAGCGCATCCACATCGAGCAGCACGTCCCATTCGGGGGCGTCGGTGCAGTAGCTCTCCCAGGTGGTCCGGCGCCACAGGCCCTTCGAGTTCTGCCGGTCCTTCCAGAAGTTGTAGTACCAGTCGCCACGCTTGCTCACCATGGCGATCTTGTCCGTGGAGTCCAGCACTTCGAGGATCTCGCCCTCGAGGCGGGCATAGTCCGCGTCCTCCAGAAGGTCCTCCGTCCTGGCATTCTGCTCCCGGACCCAGGCCAGCTGTTCCTCGCCGTAGATGTCCTCGAGCCAGATGTTTTCATCGGTGGGCTCGGGCGCGGTTTCGGGGGGAACGGCGGCGGAATCAGCTGCAGTGGTGGTCATGGCCCCAACCAAACAACATCCCGGCTCAGCTAGCAAGTCACATGCCGATACTCTGGATGCCGTGGTCACATCGCAAAGCATCCGGACGGTACTGATAGGCGCCGGGCCGAGGGGTACCAGCGTGCTGGAGCGGCTGCTCGCTAACTGGGCCCCGGCGGCCCCGTCCGGATCTGTTTCATCCGGTTCGTCGTCCGAATCGGCGCCGGTACAGGCGAAAGCCGGCCTGCACATCGACGTGGTCGATCCCTACCCGGCCGGCGCGGGGCATGTGTGGCAGCCCGGACAGTCGCGGCTTTACCTGATGAACACGCAGTCGTTCTACCCCACGCTCATCCCGGAGGACCCGCAGCTTGCCGCCCCGGTTGCCGGCACAACGTTTGACCGCTGGCGGGTCCGGCAGCAGCAGGATCCCCTTCCCGGGCTGACCGAAGAGGAACTCGCGGAACTGGCCGTGCTCGGCTCCGATGACTTCCCCAGCCGTGCCCTGTACGGCCGCTACCTCCGCTCCACGCTTGAGGAACTCCTCGCGCTGGTGCCCGACGGCGTCACGGTGGACTTCCACGAAACGTCGGCCACCGCCGTGCGCCCCTCGCCGGACGGAACGTTCGACGTCGAACTGGCCGGCGGCGGGACGCTTGCCGCCGATTCCGTGGTGTTGGCACTGGGCCACCTGGACTCCAGGCTTAGCCCAGAGCAGCGCCAACTGCAGGCAGCTGCCGCCCAATTCGGACTGCGCTACTTTCCGCCCGCTGTTCCTGCCGACGTCGACTGGTCGACTATTCCAGCCCGCGAACCGGTGCTGGTCCGCGGGATGGGGCTGAACTTCTTTGACGTCATGGGCCAGCTCACCGAGGGCCGGGGCGGGAAGTTCGTGGACGCCGGAGACGCCCTTGAGTACCTGCCCTCAGGCCAGGAACCGCTGATCATCGCCGCGTCCCGGCGCGGCACGCCGTACCGTTCCAAGGCCACCCTTGAGAGCTACTACCCGGCGTCGGTGACCCTGCGGTACTGCACCGGGGCCGCCTTGCGGAGGTTCGCCGCAGCCGGCATCGTTCCGGCCTTCGACCACGACCTCTGGCCGCTCCTGCACCGCGATGCCCTGTGGGCGTACTACTCCACGCTGGTGCGTTCCGAGCCTGCAGCCGTGCAGGATCCGGCCAGGTTCCTGAAGGAACTGGACGAGGCGCTGCACCCACATGCCCACACGACGGCAAAATGGGAAGAGATTGTCAGGGCGGTCATCGAAGGACATGTCCGCCCCGACAGCAGGCTGGATCTGCTGAGCCTCGCGGCGCCGCTGGCGGGACAGCCGTTCGGTTCCCGCGCGGAGCTGGACGCCGCCGTCGTCGACTATCTGCTCGACGACGCCCGCCGCTCTGCCCTCGGCGAGGACGACCCCCTGAAGATGACCATCGGTGCGCTGCACCACGGCCGTGCCGTGCTGAAGTCAGTGGTGGCCGACGGCGGCATCACCGACGAGTCGTGGGTCGCCGGGCTGCGGGGCTGGTTTGAGTCGTTTGTGGAAGGCCTCGCCAGCGGGCCCCCGGCGCTCCGTGCCGAGCAGCTCGCCGCATTGGCCCGCGCAGGCGTGGTCAGTTTCGTGGGACCCGACCCCAAATTCGGGCTGGACCGGAAGGCGGGGTTCTTTACCGCCGCGTCACCGTGGGTGAAGGACGCCGCCGCGAAGGCCCGCACCATGGTTGAGGCCCTGGCACCGGCCAACCGGGTGTCCGTCAACGAGTCTCCGCTGCTGGAACAGCTCCTCGCCGACGGGCTGGTGCGGCCGCGGACGATGATGACGGTTGAAGGAACACCGGTGCAGGCCTCGGGACTGGATGTCAGCCCGCATCCTTACCGGCCGGTGGCAGCCAACGGAGAAGTTGCCAAGCGGGTCTTCGTGCTGGGCCTCCAGCTCTCGGCAACCCAGTGGGGAACGGCGATCGCCGCCGAAGCCGTGCAGCAGGCCGGCCCGGTCTACGCCAGCGGCCAGCGCACCCTGCGCGACGCCGACGAAATCGCCCGCGCCATCCTCAAGCCCTGACGGGGCCGACGGCAGAGACCACGACGGTGACCTTCACCACGGTTCCCGACTCAATGGCGGTGAGGGTCAGCGTTCCGACGCCGGCTGCAGCCTTTGCTGGCACCGCGAGGTTCACTGTGGCTGCCCCGGAGGCCGCGGGAACCGTGCCCAGCGGGGTGGACGTGCCGGCCGCGTCCGTGAAAACCGCAGTCAATGACTTGTTGGCCGGGCTGCCCAGCGAGGCCAGGTCCAGCTTGGAGACTTCGAGCGTCATGGCGTCGCCGCCCTTGACCGCCGCCGCCGTCGTGTTGACGACGGACACGGTGCGCCGGGCAAAGTCAGGGGACGCGGGGTTGTGCTCCTGCAGGTACCTGATCCATGCGTCGCGGTCCACGAGGCCGGAGTCTTTGGTGCCCGTGCCTTCCTTGAAGACCCGGAAGTTGTCGCCGCCCGTTGCCAGGAAGCTGAACATCCCGATCCGGCAGGGCTTGGCCGGATCAAGCGGTTTCCCGTTCACCCGGATCGCGGTAATGTGGTCTCCCGCTGCGCGGGCGGCATCGTAGGTGTAGTTGACGTTCTCGGACAGGCCCAGCTGCTGGTAGGCGCGGCTCGGGACGCTGCCGTCGGGGTTGGTCTGCCACTGCTGTTCCAGGAGCGTCTTGAACTGTGCCCCGCTGAGGGACGTGGTCCACAGGTTGTTCACGAATGGCAGGACGGAATTGGCCTCGGCGTACGTGATAGTTCCGTCGGGTGCGAAGTACAGCTCGTTGCGCAGCCCGCCGGGATTCACGACGCCGATTTCGGCTCCGCCCAGTTCCGGCGCCTTGAGCGCATCCACGAGAGAGTCGGCCACGAGGTTGCCCAGGGTGGACTCGCCCGCGCGGTCGTCCCGCTTCGCCGGAGTGGTGTCCGTGACGGGAGTGAACGCCGTGGTGATATCAGCGGTCACCCTGCCCACCGGCTGGTTTCCGATTTCCGCAGCCTCGGCGATGGCCTTCCTGACGATCACGCCGACGGCGGCGACCCTCGGGTAGACGGCCACAAGGTCCGCGGCGGCATCAGTGGTGCGCTTGACGTTTCCTGCCTTGTAGCCGGTGACAGCCTTCGTCCTGGTGTCCACGGTCAGCTGGATCTGTCCAATGTTCTCGCCGTAGTTGCCGGTCTGCACAATGGGCCGGGTCTTGCCCTCCACCCCGGGAACGGGAGCATCCCACGCGTACTCCTTGTGGGTGTGGCCGTTGAAGATCGCATCCACGTCGGCGGATGTTTCGGAGACCAGCTTGGCGAAGGGGCCGCCGGCGGCCACCTCCTGCTCCAAAGTGGCGCCTTCCGGTGTTCCGGACCCTGCGCCGTCGTGGTTTTCCACGACGATCACGTCTGCCAGGTCCTCCGCCTTGATCCTGGCCGCAACGCGGTTGATGGCGTCGACGGGATCGCCGAACTCAAGCCCAGTGATCCCGGCAGGAGTGACGAGGGAGGGCACTTCCTGGGTCACGGTGCCGATGACGGCCACCTTGATGCCGCTCATCTCGAGGACCGTGAACTCCGGCAGCACGGGCTCCGAGGTGCCCTTCCTGTAGACGTTGGCGCCGAGGTAGGGAAACTTGGCGTTGCTGCCGCCGGCGACGCGGTCGCGCAAATCCGCCCAGCCGCCGTCGAACTCGTGGTTGCCCACCGCGGAGGCCCTCAGCTCCAGTGTGTTGAGGACATCGAGGGTGGGCTGGTCCCTTGCAGCAGAGGACGCGAACAGCGATGCCCCGATGTTGTCCCCCGCGGAGAGGAAAGCACTGGGGCCCGGTGCAGCGGCGCGCAACATCTCCACGGTGCCGGCGAACAGCACCGTGTTGGTGTCGATGCGGCCGTGGAAATCGTTGATGCCCAGGAAGTTCAGGTCAACGGTGGCCGGAGTGGCAGGGCCGGCCGGCAGGTCAAGGCCAGCGAGCACGGGGTCGTGGTCGCTGGCCCTGTACTGGCCGATACCGGCCAGTCGCTTCGCTGGAAGGTCCTGGCCGGTATTTTTCACAGGAATTTACTTGCGGTGGACGGTTTTAGCGATCAGGCCTCCACAGCCTCCGCCTCCGCGGTCTGGGTCTGGGCGCCCTGCCCAGTGTCCTGCACGATCCTGAACCTGGCGCCGGTGGGATCCGCCAAGGTGGCCAGCCGCCCGAAGGGTGTGTCGTCGGGTCCGTCGACGACGGTGGCGCCCAGGCTGACGGCCTTCTCGATGGATGTATCGGCGTCCCCCACGGCGAAATAGACGACCCAGTTCGACGGGACCTCGGCTGGCAGGTCCGCCGCTGCATCGTAGATCCCGGCCTTCGCGTCTCTGCCCGCGCCCAGAGTTGTGTAGCGGAACTCCGGGGTATCGCTCATGACGTCCGTGTTCCAGCCAAAGACGTCCTGGTAGAACTTCACAGCGGTGGCGTAATCCTTGGTGTGAAGCTCGTGCCACGCAGGGGTGCCGGGTTCGGCAACCACTTCATACCCGCGCATTTCGCGGGGCTGCCATACGCCGATGGCAGCGCCGGACGGATCGCCGAAGAACGCCATGTGGCCCTGTTCCGGGACGTCCATGGGCTCCATGTACACCTGGCCGCCGTTGGCCGTGACTGCGGTGGCCGTGGCGGCGGCGTCGTCAGTGCGCAGGTACGTGGACCACATGTCCGGCATGGCCGCCTGGTCCTCCTGCTTCTGCATGATTCCCGCGACCAGTTTGCCGTTCTTGTTGGCGGTGATGTAGCCGCCGTATTTTTCCTGGTCCCCGGTCTGGAAGTCCCAGCCGAACAGTTCGCCATAGAACTGTCGGGAAGTGTCGGTGTTGGAGGTCATCAGGTCAATCCAGCAGGGTGCTCCGGGCGTGATGTCTGGGGTGGGCATTGTCAGCTCCTGTAGTGGGCCGCGAAACAAGTCCGCAGGTCAAAGGGATATGGAGACAGGATCGACACTATGCCCGCGGTATGACAGTTTCAATGGCTCCGGCAGTCAGAGCCGGTCGGAATACGAGGTGGCGGGTTCGTTGTCGTCGTCGGCTTCGACCCACTCGATGAAGTCCTTGAGCGACATGCACCAGTAGTAGTCCGAGTACCTCAGTCTCTGCTTTTCGGCCTTGCTCACGACGGCTACATCTCCCCAATAGCAGCAGGTGCGGAACGGTGCCCTTTCGCGGAATCTGAAGTTGAGCACCGCTGATTCCTTCCAGTGAACGCCAACAGGGCTGTCTTCGCATGAGTGGTGCGTACTCGATTTTTCGGCGGGCAGGTACTCGCCGGTACTTGGTTTAGGGCGCCGAATGCGGGGTCTACCTGCCCATGAAAAAGGCCGGCCGAACCAACCTTGCGATTGGCTCAACCGGCCCCTGACTGTGCGCAGATTGCGCTACGCGGAAGGTAAGAGATTCGAACTCTTGGTACGGGGTTACCGCACACTGGTTTTCAAGACCAGCTCCTTCGGCCGCTCGGACAACCTTCCGTGACTAGTAGTGTTTCATAGGCAGTTGGCTGCAACAAAAACCGAAAGGTGGCCGTTGCTGTCAGTGCACACTATTTTTGGGGCAGGAATGAGCAAGAAAATCGGGAGTTCTCCATGAAAGCCGTCTACATCTCGGAGCCGGGCGGGCCGGAAATGCTGGAAATCCGCGACGTTCCGCCTCCCGTTCCGGGCCAGGGCGAGGTCCTGATCGACGTCGTGGCCGCGGGCCTGAACCGTGCAGACGTGCAGCAGCGGAGGGGCTTCTACCCGCCGCCTCCGGGTGCATCGGAAATTCCGGGGCTCGAGGTTTCCGGCCGCATCGCCGGATTCGGGCCGGGGGTCACCAAGGCGTTTTCCATCGGGGACAAGGTGGTGGCCTTGCTGGCCGGCGGCGGCTACGCCCAGCAGGTCGCGGTCCGCTCGGAGCAGGTTCTGAGGATTCCCGACGGCGTTGACCTGGTCACCGCTGCCGCCCTCCCGGAGGTTGCGGCCACCGTGTACTCGAACCTCATCATGACTGCGCAGCTCCAGCCGGGAGAGACGGTCCTGATCCACGGCGCCACCGGCGGCATCGGCACCATGGCCATTCAGTTCGCCAAGGCATTCGGTGCGACTGTTGCCACCACGGCCGGCACTGACGAGAAAGTCAGCACGGCCAAAGCCTTCCTCGGTGCCGATATTGCGATCAACTATGCCGAGGAGAACTTCCCGGAGAGCCTCCGGGCCCAGAACGGCGGCAAGGGCGCGGACGTGATCCTCGACGTCGTGGGCGCCAAGTACCTGCAGCAGAACATTGACGCCCTGGCCGACTACGGCCGGCTCATCGTCATCGGACTGCAGGGCGGTGCCAAGGGCGAACTGGATCTCGGGCAGCTGCTGCGGAAACGCGCGGCGGTCGTCGCCACGGCGCTCCGGCCCCGTCCGGTCGAAGAGAAGGGCGTGATCATGACCTCCGTCAGGGATGCCGTCTGGCCACTTATCGCCGACGGCCGGATCCACCCCCTCGTGGCCAAGACCTTTCCGCTGGACCAGGTCAGGGCGGCCCATAAATACTTCGACTCGGGCGAGCACGTGGGCAAGATCCTCCTGGTCATGTAGGCCCGCGCAGGCCGCCGGTGCCAGCGGTAGGGACTCCATGCATACCCGGTATTGCCATGTCCGGGCAATGCCGCTAGGCTCGCCATATACGCGGTATGCACTGGTCTTGGGGGCCGGTGCATGCCGCGGCCTTCCCAGCCAAGGAGCACCATGTCCATCCGCCACAGCCTCCTCGCCCTGCTACAGGACCAGCCGCGCTACGGCTACCAGCTCAGGGTCGAATTCGAAGACCGCACCGGGTCCACCTGGCCCCTGAATATCGGGCAGGTCTACACCACACTGGACCGCCTCGAACGCGACGGCCTGGTCAGGAACGATGGCGGCGACGGCGAAGGCCACGTGGTCTACAGCATCACCGCTGCCGGCACTGCCGAGGTCCAGGGCTGGTTCGCCACCCCGGTGGAGCGCAGCAATCCGCCGCGGAATGAGCTCGCCATCAAACTGGCCCTCGCCGTCACGCTACCCGGCGTGGACGTGGCCTCCATCATTCAGGCCCAACGCGTGGCGTCCATGCGGGCACTTCAGGACTACACGAAGTCCCGGCGGGACACGGCCGCCAGCCAGCGCCCGGGTGACACTGCCTGGCTGCTGGTGATCGACTCGCTGATTTTCCAGACCGAAGCGGAGGTCCGCTGGCTGGATCTCTGCGAAGCCCGCATGGTCCAGCTCTCACAGACGGCCGGCACTCACAGCGCAGCACGCAAAACATCCAACGGGGTCACTGTGGAAGAGGCCGCCCCGCTCAACGCGGAGACGCGCCGGTGAGCGTCCTGGGGCCGCGGCAGGTCCTGGAGCTCGCCAAGGTCAGCAGGACTTTCGGCCGGGGCGCGACGGCGGTTGCCGCCCTGCGCGACGTCGACCTCACCGTCAGCGCGGGCGAGTTCGTTGCGGTGATGGGGCCGTCGGGATCCGGCAAATCATCGCTGCTGGCGCTGGCCGGCGGACTGGACCGGCCGACGTCGGGCGGTGTCCTTGTGGAGTCCACACCCTTGGCAGGGCTGGGACTCAACGAACTCGCGCGGCTGTGCCGCCGGGCCGTGGGCTACGTCTTCCAGGACTTCAACCTGATCCCCACCCTCACGGCGGCGGAAAACGTCGCCCTGCCGCTGGAACTGGACGGTGTGCCGGCCAGGAAAGCCCGCCGTCAGGCAATCGATGCCCTGCGGCAGGTCGGCATCCCCGAACTCACCGACCCGTACCAGTTGCTCGCCCTGCTGGTGGCCGTGCCGCTGACCGGAGGGGTCCTGGCGTGGCTGTTTACGCGGGCCCGTCTGCCGATGTCCCGGCGCGGCGTGGGTACCTAGCCCCGCCGGATTCCCGGCCTGCCGCAGTGACCGAACGGCCGGAGAAACCCGTTCACCGCCTCTGCTGCACCGCTCGGCGCTTCGCCGGGCGGCACCTGGCCGTTGTCGGCTCGATTCTTGGCGCCCGTTGGTAGGGTGCGCCGGAGAGGATTGTCACATTATTTAGATCTCAAGGAGGAGACATGGGCACTATGCCTCATGGCAGCGGCCGGACAGCGGACGGGAATCTGGACTTTGTTCCGGACCCGTCGCTTCCGGCCACGTCCCTGGATGATTCCGTCCGGGAAGCGGAAGACCGCAAATGGACTCCGGCCAAGATTGCCGTCTGGGTTGCCATCGCGCTCCTGGGTGGAGTGGCCTGGTTCATGTTGGCCGTTGTCCGCGGCGAAACGGTCAACGCCATCTGGTTCGTCTTTGCCTCGGTGTGTACGTACCTGATCGGCTACCGCTTCTACTCCAAGTTCATCGAGAAGCATCTGCTCAGGCCCAACGACCGCAGGGCCACGCCGGCCGAGTACAAGGCCGACGGCAAGGATTACGTGCGCACGGACCGGAACGTCCTGTTCGGCCACCACTTCGCCGCCATCGCCGGTGCCGGCCCGCTGGTCGGACCGGTCATTGCGGCCCAGATGGGGTATCTGCCCGGCACCATCTGGATCATCATCGGCGTCGTCCTCGCAGGAGCCGTCCAGGACTATCTGGTCATGTTCTTCTCCATGCGTCGCGGCGGCCGGTCGCTGGGCCAAATGGCCCGCGAGGAACTAGGCGTCATCGGCGGCACCGCCGCCCTCGTGGCCACCCTCCTGATTATGGTGATCATCGTCGCCATCCTGGCGCTCGTCGTCGTGAATGCCCTCGGCGAAAGCCCCTGGGGCGTCTTCTCGGTGGCCATGACCATCCCCATTGCACTGTTCATGGGCGTGTACCTGCGGTTCATCCGGCCCGGCAAGGTCATGGAAGTCTCGATCATCGGCTTCGTGCTGCTCATGGGCGCCATCATTGGGGGCGGGGCAGTTGCCGGCACCGAATGGGGTGCCGCCGTCTTCCACCTGGACAAGGTGACCATCGCATGGGGCCTTATCGTGTACGGCTTCATCGCCGCGATCCTGCCCGTGTGGCTGCTGCTGGCTCCGCGCGACTACCTTTCCACCTTCATGAAGATCGGCGTGATCGTGATGCTGGCCCTGGCCATCATCGTGGTGCGCCCGGAAATCACTGTCCCGGCCTTCAGCGAGTTCGCCGGCCGGGACAACGGACCGGTGTTCCCTGGCGCGCTGTTCCCGTTCCTGTTTGTGACCATTGCCTGTGGAGCCCTGTCCGGCTTCCATGCGCTGATCTCGTCCGGCACCACGCCCAAGCTCATTGAGAAGGAGCGGCAGACGCGCTTCATCGGCTACGGCGGCATGCTCATGGAATCCTTCGTCGCCATCATGGCGCTGGTGGCCGCAATCTCGATCGACCGCGGCATTTACTTCGCCATGAACGCGCCTGCGGCGCTGACCGGCGGCACCGTGGAAACTGCGGCGCAGTGGGTCAACGGCCTCGGCCTGGCCGGCGTCAACATCACTCCCGATCTCCTGGCGCAGACCGCTTCCAATGTGGGGGAGGAGAGCATCATCTCGCGTTCGGGCGGCGCGCCCACCCTGGCAGTAGGCCTCGCCCACATCATGCAGCAGTTCATCGGCGGCACAGCCATGATGGCTTTCTGGTACCACTTCGCCATCATGTTTGAAGCGCTCTTCATCCTGACCGCCGTTGACGCCGGAACCCGCGTTGCGCGGTTCATGCTGCAGGATTCCATCGGCAACTTCGTGCCGAAGTTCAAAGAAGCCTCCTGGCGGCCAGGAGCATGGCTCTGCACGGCGGTCATGGTCGGCGCGTGGGGTGCTGTGCTCCTGATGGGCGTCACGGATCCGCTGGGCGGCATCAACACGCTGTTCCCGCTGTTCGGCATCGCCAACCAGCTGCTGGCGGCCATCGCGCTCGCGGTCTGCATGGCCATCGCGGCCAAACGCGGTGCGTTCAAGTACCTGTGGATCGTCGCGTTGCCGCTGGCGTTTACTGCCGTCGTCACCATCACGGCGAGTTTCCAGAAGATCTTCTCTGACGTGCCGGCCGTGGGTTACTTCGCCAACAACGCCGCCTTCTCGAAGGCCCTCGCTGACGGCAAGACGTCCTTCGGCACGGCGAAGACCGTGACGGCCATGGAAGCCGTGGTCCGCAACACCATGATCCAGGGCTGGCTATCGGTGATTTTCGTGGTGCTGAGCATCGTCGTCATCGTTACCGCGCTGGTGGCCACGGTGAAGGCGTTCCGCAACAGCGCCGCCGGCGTTCCGAATGCCGACCACGAGGACACGCCGCAGCCGTCCCGCGTCTACGCTCCGGCCGGATTGATCCCCACTCCCGCCGAGCGCGAGCTTATGGCCGAGTGGACCAGGCTTCCGGCGGACCAGCGCTTCGAGAGGGCGGGCCATCACTGATGGGCACCGGGCAGGGAACTGCGGCGCCGGGGTCCGCAGGGCACGGCTCCGCCGGACCGCAGAACGCCGTTGCCGCGGGCTTACGCGGCTTCGCCCGGTACTTTCAGGGCGTCATGGGCGCGGACGCGTATGCGAAGTACCTGGAGCATCACTCGGCCGCCGGCCAAGGCACTCCGCCCATGGGCGAGCGGGAATTCTGGCGCGACCGGACCGACCGCCAGGACAGCAACCCGCAGGGGCGGTGCTGTTGAGCAGGCGGGGGCGACCCCGTGGCTGGCCGGCACCCGCCAGGCGTACTGGCGCCGAAAACGGGGTTTCGCTACGGACGAAACGAAATCCAGGTCAAGGAGCTTCATTGACTGGACTCGGCGTTCCGGGCTCGTGAGAGTATGAACGCATGAGCGATCCGAACGACACTCAAACCGCCCGGGCGGCCGCCACCGATGCCGGTTCACAGGCCGGGTCCCGTCCCGGTGAGGACGTCCCCGTGGAGGGCACCACACTTGACCCTGACGCGGTCCCGGCAGGTGGCAACTACGCTTCGGAGCCGTCGAAGCCCAAGGGCAGCAGCCTTCAGGACCTGGTGGATGAGCCCGCCAAGGTGATGCGGATCGGCACGATGATCCGGCAGTTGCTGGACGAGGTGAAGTCGGCGCCCTTGGACGACGCCGCCCGCGGCAGGCTGGCGGAGATTCATGAGCGCTCCATCAAGGAACTCGAGGACGGGCTGGCCCCGGAACTCGTTGCCGAGCTGGAACGCATCAGCCTTCCGTTCCCGGACAATGCCACGCCGTCCGACGCTGAGCTGCGGATTGCCCAGGCCCAGCTGGTCGGCTGGCTGGAAGGCCTGTTCCACGGCATCCAAACCGCCGTTGCTGCCCAGCACGCGGCCCGGGATCATGCCATGGCCCAAGTGCAGCTGCGCCAGCTTCCGCCGGGCACTGTCATCGCTCCCGGCGTGGTTATGGGAGAGAACGGGGAGCCCCAGCGGGCCAAGGCTCCGCAGCCGGGATCCGATCCGCTCAAGCCTGGGCGGCAGGAAGACCCTGACCACGGTCCGGGTCAGTACCTGTAGGTTCGGCTTGGGGTTTTTTACCGCTGCCCGGCAAGGGCGGAAAGACGACGCCGAACTCGGTAAAGGGCTGTGGCGGCGAGCCCACGACCGCTTCCACCGGGGTCTGGACCGCTACCACCAGGTTCTTGAAGGCGTGGAGGACGAGCAGCTCTATGGCGAACTCGTCGAGATCGCGAACCAGCTGGCGGAGCTGTCCGGCCGCGTCCGGCAGGTCTGCGTTGAGGCGCAGCGGCGCTCTCCCAGCGACGGGCTGGACATCCCGCACGCGCTGTCCGGCGTCCACCGCGCGCTGTCGAAGGCGGGAAACTCGCTGGCGGCCACGGCCGAAGCCGCGGCAATGCTCCGCCTCGCCGTTGGTCCCGTTCCCGTGGGCGCGGCATCGGTGTGGCGGCGGGCCGAGACGGTCTTCGAGCAGGTGGCCGACGCGGAGCGGCAGCTCGCCGAAGCCTGACCTGGCCCAAGACTGGGACAGCTGTCGCCCGGTCGCCCGGCGGGCATGCAAAAAATTCCCGGATTCCGGGTGTTAAGCGCCTAGCTTAGCTTCCGGCCATTGCGTGCACCGAAGCGGGAATTGTTGGCAGGATGGACAGATGACTTCTTCACCGACACTGACATTCAATGACGGCAATACCATTCCCCAGCTCGGCTACGGCGTGTGGCAGGTCGAGGACGATGTAGCTGAAAAGGTCGTCTTCCAGGCGTTCCAGGCGGGGTTCCGCCACATCGACACGGCCAAGATCTACGGCAACGAGTCCGGCGTGGGCCGCGCCATCGCCAGCTCCGGGCTGTCGCCCGAGGAAATCTTCATCACCACCAAGCTGTGGAACGCGGACCAGGGCTACGAGTCCACGCTGGCGGCGTTCGAGGAATCCCTGGAGCGCCTGGGCCTCGAATCCCTTGACCTGTACCTGATCCACTGGCTCCAGCCGAAGCAGGACAAGTACGTGGACACCTGGAAGGCGCTGATCGAGCTGCAGAAACGCGGCCGGGTCAAGTCCATCGGCGTTTCCAACTTCACCGTTGAGGGCGTGCAGCGCGTCATCGATGAGACCGGAGTGGTGCCGGCCATCAACCAGGTGGAACTGCATCCCTTCTTTAATCAGGCCGAGCTCCGGGAATTCAATGCCTCCAAGGGCATTCTGACCCAGGCGTGGTCCCCGCTGGGCCAAGGCGGTGAGCTCCTTGAGGACGCTACCATCACGGCAATCGCGGACAAGCACGGCGCCACTCCCGCGCAGGTTGTCATCGCTTGGCACCTGGCCATCGGCAACGTGGTCATCCCCAAGTCGGTGACCGAGTCCCGCATACGCGAGAACTACGATGCGCTGAACGTGGCGCTTGACGCGTCCGACGTCGAAGCCATCAACGGCCTGGACCGCACGGCGGCGGGAACGGGACGCATCGGGCCGGACCCGGCCGTGTCCGACTTCGCCTGACCTTTAGCCGCGCAGGCCCCGCCCGCTGAGCTGATCCACCGGATCTGCTGCAGTACAGCTGACCTCAGCCGTGCGGGGCCTTTGCTGTCCAGATGGCAGCGGCGGTTAAGCCGCTGCTTGGGCCTGCTGGGCAGCCACGGCATCAACGACAGCCCAGTCGTGCTCGCCGGAGAGGCAGCGGCTGGCGAACCGTTCGGCGTCGGCGGCGGTATCGAAGACCTCGGTCCGGACCCGCCCGCAGTCGGCTTCAAAGTACGTTACGTGGAATTCCTGGTTCATTTCCATGACTCAATGGTGCAGCCGGGGTCTGACATTATTTGTCCTTCAGTCCGGTGTGTTGCGCAACCGGAGCACCCGTTCCTTCGCCAGCATGGCCGTTCGCTGGCTCTTCTCGGCGGCCCTGGCTGACTGCTTCGCCTCGGCAGCTGCCGTTTCAAGGTCCTTCCGGACGGCTTCCAGGGAGTCCTCCGCCTTCCTGAGCCGCTGTCTTGTCTCGCGCACCTCGGCCGTGAGGCGGGTGAACTCCGCTGCCGCGTCCTGCAGGGTTTCGTCACGGGACTCGGCCTCCGTGGCGGCTGCCTGCGCCGCGGCTTCAGCCTCGGCGAGTGCCGCCAAGGCTTTGTCCAGGACCGACGGCGATGAGGGGCGGGGCGTCCGGCGCACCACCTGCATCCGCGGTTTCTCAGGCCCTTCCGGCGGCTGCCGGCGGCTGACCTTTGGAGGCTGCCCCGCATGCCCGCCGGTGGCCCGCGGGGGCTGCTGCAGCGGCCCCAGGGCGGCAGGAACCGCAACTGCGCCGCTGAGATCAACCTGGTCTACGCCGTCGGCCGTGAGAACCCGCAGCAGCAGCCCGCTCTGTACGGCAGCCGCGGCAGCCGTGTCGGCCGTCGCGGCCCGCAGGGTCTCTTCCACCTCCGAGGCCACCGCCCCGCTAATGGAACGGCCCTGCTCCTCTGCTGCGCGCCGGGCGGTATTCACGGCCGCTGCAAGAAGCTTGCGCCGCTCCCGGGACAGCTCCCGCAGGGCGGCGGCGTCGAGCGCGGCCTGGGCCCCCTGCATCGTCTGCCCGAGGTCGCGGAGCTCCCGCACCGCGTCTGGCCGGTGATGCGCCAGCATATTGACAGTCCAGGCTGCGATGGAGGGCTTGGGGAGTGCCTTGATGGCCTGGGCCAGCGGTCCGTTGGACTCTGCTGCCGCAGCCTTCCCGGCAGCAGTGCGGGCAGCCACGAATTCGTCGAAGGGCAGCGCATACAGGCGTCCCGCAACGTCCGCCAGTTCCTGCTCCTCCATGCCAGCCATCTTAGGACGGCATGACAGGAAAAGCCGGGCACCCTAGCCGGCTTCCGGACCTTTAGGCCGCGGTCCGGGGAGGTGGCCTTGGCGGTTAGCTTCGCGGACGAGCAGCCGGATGTTCGCGAACAGCACCGCCTTAGCAGCTTTCGGATCGGGCCAGTGTCCACGGTTCAGTGCGCGTTCAAGGTCCCGACAGTATGCTTCGAGACGAAGTGCTCCTGCCATGGCGGATGTTGCTCTCAGGCTCACCAGTGCCTCGGCGGCTGAGTCCGCGTCGTGGCCCGCTAGACCGCGAAGGATTTTTGCGGCGCGGACGGGCAGCATCTGCAGGTACTCGTCCATGAACGTATGCGCTGCGGCGGGGCCGGCTTCGTCCGCAAGAGACTGCAGGGCGCCGCTGTCCAGCACTGGCACGTCGTTCTCGTCTGTCACAGCAGCCCCCTAAATCCCGAGAAGAGCCGCGACGCTGCTGCACGGCTCTTTGAATAGTCCAGGGAGGACCTCAAGACCGTGGAAGAGTTCCCACAGGATCCGATCAAGAGTGGAAATATCGGCGGCCAGAAGAACTAAGCGCGGATGGGTACGGCAACCGTCAGTGCGGGACAGGCGTTCCGCCCCGGCGCCTGCGGGGTCTGCGGAGCCGGTCGGTCAGTGTCGCTAACGGCCGGATGAGGGTCCTGTGCAGGCCGGAGGCCACGGCATTCAGGAGAAGGAGCGCCAACTGTACAGCCCCGGCCAGAAGCAGGAGGAGGGACAGAATGATGAAGGCGGGCAGAAACATGATGAAGACGGCGATCATGGTCGCGAAGTAGCCAAGACCGTAGCCGACGAGCGTCGCCTGGTCCACCGGGATTCCATTCCAGCTGAGGGAGTTTCCGTGCTGCCGATTCCATCTTGCAGCGTTGGTGATGTGGCCCCCGGCCGCTTCCGCAACCGGGGACCACGTTGCGGGAGGGACAATCCGTGCGCTGTCTGCTGCAGGTGCGCGACAATGCGCCTTGGCGTACTTTAGAAGCCCACCGCCCAAAAAACAGCCTTAGCGTGTTCCGGCATCCCATCCCGGTCCATGAGGCGATCTGATGTAGCTGACCTTCGCATAATCTCCTTTGAAACCTCCCGATAAGGCTGTTCTAGCACCGCTGGGACGGCCTGACAATAAGATTTTTTGGGCTACGGAACCGCCCGCTGGCGGGTCACCCTGCGAAGCCCAGCGTGCAGAACTACGGGAGGCACCTGTGCGTTTCCGGTGCGTGCGCCACAGTTCCGGACCAGGCCGGCCCGCGCGCTCGGGCGCATTAAAAGGGCCGACGGCGGCTGGGGGGACCGCCCTGGTCTCAGACAGGCGGCTCCGCCGCCGGCCCAGCCCCGGTGATCCACTTCTTATTATCGTCCCTGCCTGCAATTCCGGCGAGGGGCACTTCCAAACGTGGCTACGATCGGGTGGTTCGCACGGCTCCTCGAAGCGCGATCCCTGACGCGGCCACCACCGGGACCAGGCTCAGCAGAACAGCGATGGTGTTGGGCCGGAACACGAGGTGGCCGCCGCTGGCGCGGCTGTAAGCTCCAAGCGGGAAGACGAAGCCGCCTCCGCCGCCACCGGATGCACCGCCACGGCCGCCGCCTTCTGCGTTGGTGCCGCCGCCGAACCCGAAGGACACCAGGGCAACGGGGAGCAGCTCTGCGCCGCCGACCTGGACCGGAGGGCCGTACGCCCGGGACACGCCCACGTTCTTGAACGCTTCCAGCAGAGAAGAAAAAGTATCAGCCATGTCATCACTCTAGGCACCGGCGCCGGCCAACTCCATGGTGGCAATCCGAGGCTGATGACCTCTTGATGCACCAGAAGGGTGCAGCCCGCGCTCGAGCTGCACCCTTCTGAATTCTGCAGAGGACTATTCCTTGAAGGCGTCCTTGACCTTTTCGCCGGCCTGCTTCACGTCCGACTTTGCCTGGTCGCCCTGGCCTTCGGCTTTGAGGCTGTCATCGCCCGTGGCCTCGCCGGCAGCTTCCTTGCCCTTGCCGCCAAGCTTTTCGGCAGCGTTTCCGATCTTGTCATCCAAACCCATGGTGTTTCTCCCTACGGTTGGCTCCGCGGCGGGTCCGCCGGCGGCTTACCTTTTTACCCTAGCCCAGATCCTCGTCTAATACTAAGCATGCTGACTGCTCCGGCCGCCACCGGCCCATCCTGCGGCGGCCGCTGCACCTCTGGACTCGGGTGATAAGTAGGCTTACGATTAAATCGCGTAACGGAGCCTTTGGGCTCCGGGGGGCAGCCCAATTTGGGGGAGGCCTCGAACGCCGTCGGCGGCGTGTCTCACCGGCTAGCCCCAGTGCGAACCGCCGCCGACACCACAGCTGCTAGGCCGACTCTCAGTCCTTGCGTCGGGGGAGCACCAAGAGGGCATCCCCGACGGCGCGCTGTCCGGCTGCGCCGGAGGGGGTTGACGACCTTCCCGTCCACGACCATGGTGGTGGGGGAAGTTGCCTACGTAAACCTTGGAGCCGCCCCCTCAATTCTGGGCGGCACTGATGCAACCCTCGGTGCCAGATCCCGCGGTTATCCCATGATGTGCAGGCAAGACTGGTCCTGTCCTGGAATTGAGGGTGCCGCGACCTGACAACCAGAACGGCCGGGTCCGGACGCGCTCCCCCAGCAGCACCGGACCCGGCAACTCCAAGCCAGGCGTGCCAAAGCGACTCCTCTCGTAGGAGGATTCAGGCATGGCAGCTGAGACGCTCAAGCCGGCGCGACGGCAAAGATGACCCAGAGCAAAGCTGCGACGACGGCCGAGGAGATCATCGACCTCCGCGTGACGGGATGGGACGGCAGCTCGATGCCCTCGTCCCGCAGCTGGCGTGTCTCCAGGACGGCGGCCCGCATCAGTGGAACGAAGACGGCAGCCAACACGGCCACCACGAGCAGCTCGCGCCAGGGCTGCACGATGCCCGTTGCCTCCAAGGCGGATCCCAGCAGCGAGCCGAGCAGTAAGAACCAGAAGATCGCCCAACCTGCCAGTCGCCTCCGTTTCGGCGGCATGCCCTCGAGCGAATCCGGCGGCCAGTCCTGCCACTCGTACTTGTTGTCGTCCCTGCCTGTTCCCGCGGCCATGGCCATAGAGTAGCGGTGTTCCGACTGCTACAGTCTGGCCATGGTCAGCTGGTTCAGAAGCAAGGCCCTCAGCCAGGGGGAGCTCAGCTACGCCAGGGCCTCGATGATCGTCCTTGCCATCCTCAACCTCCTCAACGCGGCCCTGACCATCTCGGAGCATGAGGCCGAGAGCCGCGTTCCGCTTAGCGCCTGGGGATCCATCGGGATTTCGGTCTTCTGTGTCATGGCCGCGACCTACTACCAGAAGCGCCTGGATCAGGCACGAGCTATGGCCGGGATCATGCGCGACCCGGATCGGGCTAAGGGACAACTGGGCTGACCTCGGGAAAGCGTCAAACGCCCGGCCTGCGCAGTCGGGTGGCGGCCAGTGGCCGAAGGTCGAGACCCGTCTGCATTCCTCGGCCGCATCATCGAGAGCCGATGCTTGCCAGGGATGTTTAGGGCAGACTGGTGGCGTGAGCGGAATCCGGTGGGTGTTACACGTCGATCTTGACCAGTTCATCGCGGCGGTCGAAGTGCTCCGGCGGCCGGAGCTTGCGGGCAAGCCGATCATTGTCGGCGGTCGGGGCGACCCCACGGAACGAGCCGTGGTGTCGACCGCATCCTACGAAGCCAGGGCGTTCGGCGTGGGTTCCGGAATGCCCTTACGCATTGCGGCCCGGAAAGTGCCCGACGCTGTGATCCTGCCCGTCGATCAGGAGGCTTACCTCGCGGCGTCTGAAACGGTGATGGCCACCCTGCGCGCGCAGCCCGGGGCCACCGTGCAGGTGCTTGGTTGGGATGAAGCCTTTATAGGCACTGAGACAGAGAATCCAGAATCCTACGCCCGGCAGGTGCAGGCCGCCGTCCTGGAGCGAACACAGCTGCATTGCAGCGTTGGCATCGGCGACACCCTGGTCCGAGCCAAAGTCGCCACCGGTTTCGGCAAACCGGCTGGCGTCTTCCGTCTCACTTCCGGGAACTGGCTCGACGTCATGGGCAGTCGGCCCACCAAGGACCTGTGGGGCGTCGGAACCAAGGTGTCGGGCCGGCTGGCCAAACTCGGCATCAACACAGTCGCGGAGCTCGCCGCGTCCGACCCCCAAGACCTGGTTCCGGAGTTTGGCCCCAGGATGGGTCCTTGGTACGCGGAGCTCGGACGCGGGGACGGATCCAGCGTTGTGGACGACACCCCGTGGGTTGCCCGCGGGCATAGCCGGGAGACCACCTTCCAGCGGGACCTGACCGAGCCCGCCCAGGTGGACGACGCCGTGAGGGAGCTGACAGCGCATGTCCTTGAGGATGTTGTGGCGGAAGGACGGCCCGTGGTTGGGCTGACCCTCAAGGTTCGGTACGCGCCGTTCTTCACCAAAACCCACGCAAGAAAGATTCCCGAGACATTCGACCGGAACGAAATCCTCGCGCGAGCCTTGGACCTCGCAGCCGGAATCGAAGCGGGCCGTCCGATCCGACTCCTGGGCCTGCGGGCCGAAATGGCAATGCCCGACGATGCCCGAAAGGGACATACGCCCACGCGCGGCGGTTGGTGAAGGTCGGTATGCCCTGTGCCTGCCCAGGCAATTCCCCACAATCAGCAGAAAACCCCGAATCCCCGCTGTATCAGCGGAAATACGGGGTTCTTCTCGAGCTTCCTATCAGAATCGAACTGATGACCTTTTCATTACGAGTGAAACGCTCTACCGACTGAGCTAAGGAAGCACCGCACTAAACAACCAGGAAAACCCGGCCGGTTCATGCAAGAGTCAACTGTAATCGAGTCCCCGCGCCCGGGTCAAAATGACGTGCCGCGAAGGCCGAAATCGGACTGCGCACGGGCCTGCCCGGCTGAACGGCCAAGTCAGCAGACGGTGTTGTCCGCCGGCTTCTTGCCGTCAACGAGGTAGTTGTCCACGGCGTTGCTGATGCAGCTGTTAGACCGGCCGTACGCCGTGTGGCCCTCGCCCTTCCAAGTCAGCAGTGAGGCGTTGCCCAGCTGTTTCCGGAGGGCGCTGGCCCACTCCACGGGCGTGGCGGGGTCACCCGTGGTGCCGACCACCACGATCGGGGAAGAGCCGCTGTACTCGACCGGTGCCGGCGTCCGCAGGTTCTTGTAGGGCCAGCTGGCACAGTTGGCGCCACCATACGCGAAGAAGTACCCCAGGGTGGGGGACACCTGGCGGAGCTGCTGCTCTTCGGCCCGCATGGCCGCCGGATTGCTGTTCGTCGGGTAATCCAGGCAGTTGATCGCGCCGAAGGCCAAGGCTGTGTTGGACGTGTATTTGCCGTTCGGTGCACGGTCCGCGCCCAGATCCGCCAGGCGCAGCATCAGGCTGACGTCGCCCTTCATGGCCGCGTCCAGGGCCTGGGTCAGGGCAGGCCAGCTTTCATTGCCGTACATCGGCACGATCAGACCGCTGACGAACGTGTTGCCGCCTACGGTACGGCCGTCCTTGGCGGTGCGGGGTGTCGCGATTACGGACCGGATGATGTCGTGGATCTGCCGGATACCGTCGTCCACGGTGCCGCTCAGGGGGCAGCCTTCCTCGTTCAGGCAGTGCGCAACGTAGGCGTGCAGCGCTTTGTCGAAGGCCTTTGCCTGGCCTGCAGTCAGCTCTTCAGCGCTGAGCGACGGGTCGAGGGCGCCATCGAGGACCATCCGGCCCACGTTGTCGGGGAACAGCGAAGCGTAGGTTGAACCGAGGAAAGTTCCGTAGGAGAACCCCATGTAGTGGAGCTTGGAGTCATTGACCACGGCACGGAGGACATCGAGGTCCTTGGCCGCGCTGACGGTGTCGATGTGCCCCAGTACGGGGCCGGTCTGCTGGGCACATTTCGCCGCGATGGCCTTGTTGTCGGCGAGGAGAGCGGCCAGGCCGGCGTCAGTTTCAGGAGAGTAGATCTTGGCCCGGGACTCGTCCCGTTCGTTGTCCGTCAGGCAGCTGACGGGCGCCGAACGCTTGACGCCGCGGGGGTCGAAACCGATGAGGTCGTAGTTGGCCCGCACCTTGTCGGAGAAGTGGCTGTTTCCGGCGTCCCTCACGAAGTCGTAGCCGGAGGCACCGGGCCCGCCCGGGTTGACCAGCAGACTGCCCTGCTTGTTGGCTCCGGTGCTGGCGATCTTTAGGGCCGCGATTTCAATCGTTTCGCCGTCCGGCTTCGCATAATCCAGCGGCACCTTGACCTTGGCGCACTGCATCTTGTCCTCGCACGGCCCCCACACCACCTTTTGGGAGTAAAAAGCCTGCAGCCCTTTCGGAGCTGCCGCCGCAATGGAGGGGTCCGCCTGCCCTGTGGAATTCCCCTGCGAGGCACCGTCCTTGGACAGCCCCAAGAAGCTGCACGACGTCAGGAGCACGACCACCGCCATGGCTCCGGCAGCCCGCAGCGCCGTAGCGAAGGAGCGCGATCGCGCGGTCAGGGGAAGTGTGGACATCATGCGGTACTCCTTGGGCAGAGGCGTTAGGCGTCGTCGGGCAGGTGGTCTGTGGACCGGAACCTAAATCAGGCCCGCGGCCATCGCCTCTATGGTCAAAAGCGGTGCAACGTTCGTGGTGGTGATGCGTTTACGCGCCTTGTTGATGGCATCCATCCTGGCGAGGGTGACCTCCGGGCCCGAGCCGGCTGCGAAATCTTCCAGCTCGCTCCTCAACTCAACGTTGACGAGTTCCACGGAGTTTCCCATCTGGATGATCAGCACATCCCGGTAAAAGGACAGGAGATCGGTCAGCGTCCGGTCCAGGGAATCAGTCACGGAGCGCTTCGCACGACGCTTCTGGTCATCTTCCAGCTGTTTCACCTGGCTGCGCATGGCGGGCGGCAGCGTTCCGGACTCGGGGGCACCCAATGTGGCCAGCAGGGAGGCCTTCTCGGCGGCGTCCCGCTCCTCATTGGAGCTGTTGGCCTCCTCGGTGGCGATCTTGACCAGTTTATCAGCCATCATCACAGCGGCCGTAATGCCCCGGAGGCCCAGCGGGAAGCGGACTGTTTCCAACCGCCGTTCCCTGGCCTCGGCGTCGCGGGCCAGGCGCCGGGCAATTCCCACGTGACTCTGCGCCGCGCGGGCCGCGCGTTCGGCCACCGCCGGATCCACGCCGTCGCGCTTTACCAGCAGCGCCGCGACGTCGGCGGCCGGCGGCAGCCGCAGTGCCACTGCCCGGCACCGGGACCGGATGGTCACCAGGACATCCGCGGGGGAGGGGGCGCAGAGCATCCAGACGGTCCGCGGGGTGGGTTCTTCGATGGCCTTCAGCAGCACGTTCGTGGTGCGTTCGGCCATGCGGTCGGCATCCTCCACCACGATGATCCGCCACCGCCCAGACGAGGGCCTGTTGCCGGCCGTGGAAACGAGGTCCCGGGCCTCCTCGATGGTGATGGTCACCTTTTCGGTGCGGACGAAGGCGACGTCGGCGTGGGTTTCGCCGAGGATGGTCCTGCAGGCGTGGCACTCGCCGCAGCCACGCAGGGAGACGTCGTCCTGGTCACAGTTCAGCGCCGCGGCAAAGGCCTTGGCAGCGTTTGAGCGTCCCGAGCCGGGAGGGCCGGTGAACAGCCACGCGTGCGTCAGTCCTTCGCCCGTGGCTGCCTGCTGCAGCTGGGCGACGACGGCGGACTGGCCCTGAAGGTCATCCCAAACTGTCATCGCGGGGCCCTGCCGGGAGCGGCCAGAAGCCGGTTCACACGGTCAAGGATGGAGGCGGCAAGCTCATCCACGGACAACTGCGCCTCAAGCACCAGGTAACTGTCCGGCCGCGCTGCGGCGAGGTCCAGGAATGCCTGGCGGATCCGGGCGTGGAATTCGTCGGCTTCCGATTCCAGCCGGTCCTCCTGGGCGTCACCGGCCGTGCGGCGGCTCCGGCCGTCGGCCGGATGGACATCCAGCAGGACGGTAAGGTCCGGCTGCAGCCCCGACGTGGCCCACTCGTTGATGCTCCGGACGGCGTCTGTGCCAAGATCACGGCCGGCCCCCTGATAAGCCACGGAGGAATCGATGTAGCGGTCAGTGAGGACCACTTCGCCGCGCTCCAGGGCAGGCCGGATGACCTGGCTGGCGTGCGCGGCACGGGACGCCGCGAAGATCAGCGCCTCCGTAAGCGCGTCGATGTGGCCGTGGCCGTGATCCAGGACCAGAGAGCGCAGTTTTTCGCCAATCGGCGTGCCGCCAGGTTCCCTGGTCCGCAGCACGGTCAGGCCGCGTGATTCAAGCGTCCCGGCCAGCCGGGCGGTCTGCGTGGACTTGCCGGCGCCGTCACCGCCTTCGAAGGCGATGAAAAGTCCGGGATTCTGATTATTCACTGGTCCAGCCTACCGACAATCACTGACAGGAAGCCGCGCCAGTAGCCGCTTTTCCGCCCGGCAGGTGCCCAACGTACGCTTTGTTCATGAGCCTTTCCCAACAGCACGCCGCGTCCCTTTCGGCCGAGACCGTAGTCGTGGCCGCCGGCCGTCCTGCCCGCGAACACGACGAGCCTGTCAACCCGCCCATCGTGCTGTCCTCCACATATTTCGGCACCGGTGCGCTGGATGACGGCGACCGCGGCTACGGCCGCTACGCCAACCCCACCTGGGATCCGTTCGAAGAAGCCCTGGGACAGCTTGAAGGCGCCACGCTGCCGGGCCTCCTCTATGCTTCGGGACTGGCTGCCGTCAGCTCCGCGCTGTCCCTCATTCCCGCGGGCGGTGTGCTGGTCATGCCGTCCCACAGCTATTCGGGCTCACTGCTCATGGCGGCCGAGCTGGCAGAAAAGGGCTTCATCGAGCTCCGCACGGTTGACATCGCGGATACGGATGCTGTCATCGAGCTGCTCGCCCCGGCGGGAGGAAAGCCCGCGGACATGCTCTGGCTCGAGAGCCCGACGAACCCCATGCTCGGCATCGCGGACATCCGGGCACTGACCCAGGCGGCGCACGACGCCGGAGCAATCGTTGTCACGGACAACACCTTCTCCACGCCGCTGGTGCAGCAGCCACTCAGCCTGGGGTCCGACGTCGTCCTTCACTCGGTGACCAAATACCTGGCGGGACATTCCGACGTGGTGCTGGGCGCCCTCGTCACCTCGAACGCGGAACTGCGGGAAACCCTGCTCCATCACCGCATCATCCACGGCGGAATAGCGGGCCCCTTCGAGGCATGGTTGGCGCTGCGCGGGCTGCGGACGCTTGCGTTGCGGATCGAGCGCTCGCAGGCTTCGGCCGCGGTGCTCGCCGAAAGGCTCAGCACCCACCCGCAGATCGAAAGCGTCCGGTACCCCGGCCTGGCGTCGGATCCGGGACATGACCGGGCCAAGTCCCAGATGTCCGGCTTCGGCTCCGTCCTCTGCGTCCAGGTTGCGCCCGCCGGAGACCTCAACGGCGCCGATGCCGCAGACAAGCTGGTCCGCTCGCTCCAGCTCTGGCTGCCGGCCACCTCGCTCGGCGGCGTGGAATCACTGATTGAACGACGACGGCGGCACGCGGCCGAGCCGGTCAGCGTTCCGGAGAATCTGGTCAGGTTGAGCGTCGGCATCGAAAACGTCGAGGACCTTTGGTCCGATTTGCAGCAGGCATTGGACGCTTTGGACAGTTAGGCTGGTCGGGTGGACGGAACAGTACTGATCAATGTCGTTGAGAGCACGGTCTACTACATCCTGGGACTGGTGGCGCTGGTGCTTGAGGTGTGGGCCTTCTTCGACTGTGTCCGCCACAAGGCCAACGCTTTTGAGGCTGTGGGCAAAAGGACCAAGGCCTTCTGGCTGGCATTGACCGGCGGCGGCGTGGCCGTCGGCGCGCTGTCGGTGCTGGCCGGCGGAGGAGGCGGACTCATCGGGCCGCTCGGCCTCTTCGGCCTGGCCGCGGTGGTGGCTGCATCCGTCTACCTGGCGGACGTCCGCCCGGCGGTGAAGGACGCCGGCCGGGGCGGCAGCCGCAACATGGGCCCGTACGGCCCCTGGTAACCGGAGTCCGCTCGCTGGTGGGGCGCCCGTCGAAATCCGGATCAGTCCGCTGATCCCAGCGGCGCCACTACTTCCCAGCTGACGGTAAGTTCCCCCAGCCGCCAGCGTGACGGTCCGTCCTTGACCGACCACCCGCCGTCGAGCAGTGCCTTGCACATGGCCGTCCACCGCTGCCGGTTCCCGAACGACGCAAGGGGCGCCGACTCCAGCCACGCTTTGTCCATGGCCTGCAGCAGCCCGTGGATGCGCTCACCCGGAACGTTCCGGTGGATGAGCGCCTTGGGCAGGCGTTCGGCTACCTCCGAGGGCAGGTCGAAACTGCCGAAGCGCACGGACATGCTCAGCGTAAGCGGGCGTTCGGAATCCAGCGCAACCCAGGTGACGCGGCGGCCGATCTCGTCGCACGTTCCGTCAATGAACAGCCCGTCCGGCGCGAGCCTGTCCTGCACCAGACGCCAGATACCTGGAACGTCGGCCTCCTCGTATTGCCGGAGCACGTTGAACGCCCGCACCAGGACAGGCTTTCCCGGCACCGGGAGTTCGAACCCGCCCACGACGAAGCTGAGGCCGGGACGCTCGAGCGATTTGGCCGCCCGCACCCGCTCAGGCTCGATTTCGATGCCGCAAACCCGTACATCGGGCCGGACGGCGGCGAGCCTTTCGAAAAGCTCGACGGCGGTGGCGGGGGACGCGCCGTACCCCAGGTCGACCACCAGTGGGTCGTCCGCTGACCGGAGCCGCCAGGCCTGCGGCCCGGCCAGCCAGCGGTCCAGCCTGCGCATCCGGTTGGGATTGGTGGTGCCCCGCGTTACGTTGCCCACCGGCCGGCCGCGGTGTCCGCGGTTGCCAGGGTTTGTCGCCACCCGCTCTGCTTTCTGCACCACCGCCCCAGACTATCCAACGGCGCAGCACGGAATGTAACGCTCGGCGTCGGCGGCCTCTGCTCGGCTAGGATGAAAATCATGACTTACAAGCTGATTCTGCTGCGCCACGGCCACAGCGACTGGAACGCCAAGAACCTGTTCACCGGCTGGGTGGATGTTGACCTCAACGACCAGGGACGTCAGGAGGCACTCCGCGGGGGAGAGCTCCTGGTTGAGCACGACGTGCTCCCGGACATCCTGTACACGTCGCTCCTGAAGCGGGCCATCAACACCGCCAACATCGCCCTGGACAAGGCCGACCGCGGCTGGATTCCTGTCAAGCGCGACTGGCGACTCAACGAGCGTCACTACGGTGCCCTGCAGGGCAAGGACAAGGCCCAGACTCTCGCCGAATTCGGCGAAGAGCAGTTCATGCTTTGGCGCCGCTCTTACGACACCCCGCCGCCGGTCCTGGACGATAGCTCTGAATTCTCCCAGGTGGGCGACCCCCGCTACGCCGACCTCGGTGACACCATTCCGCGCACGGAGTGCCTGAAGGACGTTCTGATCCGTCTCATGCCGTACTGGGAATCGGACATCAAGGAAGACCTCAAGACCGGAAAGACCGTCTTGGTCACCGCCCACGGAAACTCCCTGCGTGCGCTGGTCAAGCATCTTGACGGCATCAGCGACGAAGCGATCGCCGGCCTGAACATCCCCACCGGCATCCCCCTCGTCTACGACCTGGACGAGGACTTCCAGCCCATCAAGACGGGCGGAACCTACCTCGACCCCGAGGCTGCCGCCGAAGCCATCCAGGCTGTGGCCAACC